>JAEOTZ010000028.1 GCA_016839585.1 Promethearchaeota archaeon | reverse complement strand
TAATTCGTTCTCCAACACGCATTAGAGATTTATTATTATAGTTAAATCCAGTAGCAGCATTTATATATCCAATTATATGTTCAAATGAAGGATTTCTAAAATTACAATTAACAGCAGAATCATCGATAGCCCTAAGATCTTGAAGACTAACAACTCCTTTTTCCCGTCCTTTTATTTTAAACCTATCACCTTGTTTAACACGCAAATTTTGATAGTTAAAAAAATCAAGTTCTGTGCCATACCAATCACATTTCTCATGATTAGCCCCTACACAGCAGGTCATATAACTTAAAGCTTGCCCAGCAAAAGCTCTTGGTTCATGCATAGGAATTTCCAAACCCTTAACATGAGCAGCTAACTCTGGATCAACATCAAACCTATTTGCCATAATTCTAACTCCTTCAGCTAATATGTCTCCAATTCCATCTCTTTTTGAAATCTTATCAATTAGTATTAATAATAATTCTGAATTTCCCCATTTAATGTCTTCAATTTTAATATCTTTTAAGAATTGCTTTATTTTCTCTATTCCTATGTTATTTTCAATTAGATAAATGAGAAATGAGATACATACGCCCCCAGAAATAGTATCAAATCCATAAATATTGCATTTATGGGATGCTAATATTACAGTTTTAGGATCAAAGACTCCTATCATAGGTCCTAAAGAAGCAACAGATTCATATTCAGGGCCATCAACTTTAATTTCATTACCATTTTCTTTAATAATCGTTATTTTACCACATCTTAATGTACATCCAGCACAACCATAATCAAGGACAGGGTAAAGTTCTTTTAAAGTCTTCCCTGTTAATTTTTCTGCTAGATACTCCGTTTCGGTAAAATAATATCCTGGAGTATCCCCTAATGCCATTCCAATATCTAAATACGAGTTGGTGCCATATAAATTATATACATAAAATATAGTTTTTTTTAGAAAATCTCCTTTAAATTCTTGTTCTGCTTGGGTATATAATTCTTTACTAAGCTTACTATTAGCTATTTGAATTTTATTAGAACCTAGAATTACTAAAGCTTTTAATTTTTTTGACCCCATTAGCGCTCCTAAACCACATCTTCCAATAGCCCTTCCTTCATCATTTATTATTCCAGCATATTTTACCAAATTTTCTCCTGCTTGACCGATACATGCCACTCTAATCCTATTATCATTTAACTCTTTTTTTATTTTTTCCTGAGTTTCATAAGTGTCTTTACCCCATAAATCATTTGCTTCTTTGAATTCAATAATATCGTCATGAATATATAAGTACATCGGCTCTTTAGCCTTTCCTGTAATTATAATTGCATCAAAACCACTACTCCGTAGTGATATGCAAAATGTACCTCCTGCTGTACCTTCTCCCCAAATTCTTGTGAGAGGAGATATTCCTGTAACTGAATATCTTCCTGAAGAAGGCCTAATTGTTCCAGTAATAGGACCAGTCGCAAAAATTAATGGATTAATTTCTGAAAAAGGATTAATTTTTAATTCTGTGTAATCTTTGTCTGTTAATAGATCATATGTTAATTTAGCGCTCAACCCTGTACCACCTAGAAAATCTTTAGCTATTTGAGGATTTAAATCCTTAATTTCAACATTATCTACGCTTAAGTTTACAAAAGCAATCTTTCCATTATAACCTATTAAATTTTGTCTCATATTTTTGACCTCTTTTTATTTATTATTAAAAATCAATGTTTTTACCATCCCAAGCATATGTAAATATTTTTTTATACAAATCTATATTAAGTTGACGAGTAGATGCGAGAGTAACTGCATCATTAAAAGCATAATCCACCAGTAAGTCAAGTTTTTCAAAATACTCTCCTTTTTTTATTATAGGGTTTTTTATTTCCTTTATACAAGTAGGTCCATCAATTGATTGTATAAAATTCTTTAGTGCTAGGATAAATTCTTTAAATAATTCATCTCTATTTTTATTTTCCTTTTCTATTCCAAATATGGGACATAGTTTTTTCCATCTATCTGTCACATTTCTTTGAAATCCAATAGAATATGGCAGGAATGTTCCAACCGACAGTCCGTGATGTACATCAAATATTTTTCCAAAGCTATGTCCTAAAGCATGATCTATCCCAGAAGTTATATTTCCCTGCGCTCCCAAAGCTGCCATCAATGCTGCCATTTGCATATGATTATGAGCTTCCAGGTCATTTGCTCCATACTTATATGTTCGGGGAAGGAATTTTACAATCTCTTTTATAGCCATTTTATTTAAAGCGTCTACATAGGGACTACTCCAATTTGATACAAAAGCACCGATTGCGTGTGCAAGTGCATCTAAACCTGTTGCCATAGTTAAAAAAGGTGGCATATCTTTTACAAAGTCGGTATCTAGTATCACGATATCCGCAAGTAATTCATCATTAACAACAATTATTTTTTTAGGGGGATCCCTTCTGGTATCAGTAATTACTGCTGCTTGAGCAACTTCAGAACCAGTCCCCGATGTTGTAGGTATAGCTATCCAATATTTAACTTTATTCCGCAATCCTAAGGAACTAAAGTAGGGTAAGATTGTTAGAAGATCTTGTTCAGGTTTTTCATATTTTATTAATACTGTTTTAACAGTGTCCATTACACTACCACCACCAATCCCAAATATAACTTTGGGCTTAAATTCTTCACAAATTTTCGCTCCCTCTTCAATTGTATTCATAGGTACTTCCGGTAAAACTCCTGACCAAACATGATATTCCATATTTATAGATTCTAAATAATCTGTTACTTTTTTAACAAATCTTTGAGTATAATCATCTACTATTATTAAAGCCCTTCTTTCTTCAGAATTAAGAGCCGCTTGCAAAAAGTTGGTTACTTGAATTAATCCGAGTTTACCCGTATATATCCCCTTTGACGAGAAATAATTTAATAAGACTCCTCGTATAGCTCTGCCACCCATCCTGCTCATCATGTTCCTTGCGATCTCAGTTTCATACCATGCTAATTTTGCCATTTTTTTATCTTTATATTATTTAATTAACTATTCTAATATCTATTATATCCTAATGTGATTTCATAGTTTATAAAAAGTTTCTTTATCGTCTTTGAAAGTTATTTATAAACAACTCTTTAATTAAAATGTTTAATTTAAAGAAAATAAAAATAAAATAAAATTTTCAAATTTGATAAAAATGGTGAAAATGTTAACTGAAGAATGGGTTAAAGCGTTTGGAGATGCTATTAATAAGAATCCAAATTATAAGCCATCAGCCTTAACTTGGGAAGGAGATATGCTTCTCGTTATTGAACCAAGCGGAAAATTGGATCATGAAGTAAGAGTTTTTCTAGGACTTTACCATGGAGAATGTACAGAGGCAAGATTAGTAAAAGAAGGAGAAGAAGTAGAAACAGAATATATAATGGCTGGACCTTATGTTAACTTTGTAAAAGTAATGAAAAAGGAAATCGACCCAATTAGGGCAATTATGGCTGGTCAACTAAGACTTGAGGGGAACATGGCAAACCTAATGCGCCATACAAAAGCCGCTCAGGAAATAATCGAAAGTCTTGGGATGTTTAAAACAGATTATTTATAATAAAAGTGAGTTTAACAAGTTTTTTAATTTTCATAAATTTAAATTCTTTTAAGCCATTTAAAAAAAGATTTAAGCCTTTTATTATTTAAAATCAATTAAATTTTAAATAATAAAAAATAAGAAGGAATAAAAAAATAATGTGGTATTTCTACAGTCCTAGTATAATATATGGGGAAGATAGCATAGATTTTTTAGAAAATATTACTGGAGAAAAATGTTTTATAGTAACTGATAAAATTATAGAAAAATTAGGCTATCTAAAGATTTTAACAGATAAATTAGAAAAGTTTGGAAAGATCTATGAAATTTTTAAGGAAGTAATTCCCGACCCACGCGAAGAGGGCGTGTTAATAGCACGGGAGCAATGTATCTCTTATGCTCCGGATTTAATCATTGCTTTAGGTGGAGGCTCCGTTATAGACACAGCCAAAACGGTCTGGGTATTATATGAATTTCCTGATTTAACGCTAGATGATGTTCACTCCTTTAATAATAAATTATACGACATTGGTAAAAGATCAAAATTTATAGCTATACCAACTACCTCCGGAACAGGTTCTGAAACTACTAATGCTGCTATTATCTCAAGATTAGAAAACGATATATGGAAAAAATTTATTTATACTCATAAGGGGTTGACACCTACATATGCTATTGTAGATCCATTATTTCCACTCGGTATGCCTCCGAAATTAACGGCTGATACTGGTTTTGATGCGCTTTCCCATGCTATTGAAGCAATGGTTTCAAATTGGAGAAATGAATTTTCTTATGCAATTGGATTAAAATCGATAGAGCTTGTATTTAAATATTTACCACTTGTCTATAAAGATGGTGAAAATAAAGAAGCTCGAGATTTCTTACATCAAGCTGCAACCATGGCAGGTTTAGCTTTTAGTAATTCTCAGTTACATATAGGTCATGGGATGGGTCATAGTTGGGGTGCGATTTTTAATACTGCTCATGGGAGAGCAGTCGGTATTGTTCTTCCCTATGTAACTCAATTTTTATTAAATAACCCTGATGAGGGGGATAATACAGTAGAAATTTATGCAAAAATGGCAAAACAGTTAGGTTGGGCTAAGTGGGATGAAGATGAAAAGAAGGCTGCTTTTTTAGTTATTGAAAAAATTAAAGAACTTCAGAAAAAGGTTGATTTCCCTACGAAACTGAAAGATTTAGGAATCTCAAGGGAAGATTTAGAGAAAAATTTAGACTCATTAATATCGTGTTGTTTTGAAGATGCAACAGTTGTAATGTCTCCTAGATCAATGACAGATGAATATTTTAGAAAGCTTTTTGATTATGCTTTCGAAGGGAAAGAGGTTGATTTTTAATCTAATAATTTACTTTTTTTCTTAAATTTAGAATGAAAAATTTAACGTTTAATAAAGAATTGGTGTTAAAGATTTGAAAGGATTTATAGGAAAACTTTTAAAAGTAGATTTAAGTAAAAACAACATTAATGATGAACCTCTTAATGAAGAATTTGCTAAGACATTCTTGGGAGGTGCTGGATATAGTTGTAGATATTTATATGATTTTTTAGATAAAAATACAGATCCTTTATCTCCAAATAATATATTAATGTTTATGACAGGATTATTATGTGGTTCTAATGCTCCTTCTAGCGCTAAATTTGCTGTTTGTGCTAAATCTCCATATACAGAAATTTGGGGTGAATGTAGTTGTGGTGGTTTTTTCGGTCCTGAATTAAGAAAAGCTGGTTATGATGGGATCATAATAAAAGGCACTTCAGATCATCCAGTTTATCTTGAAATTAGTGAAAATTCCTCTGAACTTAAAGATGCCACCGATCTATGGGGAAAAGGTATACAGGAAACGTCCCAAATACTTAAAGAGAAATCAGGATCTAATTTAACAAGAGTGGCATGTATCGGTCAAGGAGGAGAAAATTTGGTAAAATATGCAATAATTGCTTCAGAAGAAAAAGCAGCAGGTAGAACAGGTATGGGAGCAGTTATGGGTTCAAAAAGATTAAAAGCTATAACAGTTCGAGGTAAAAAAAGAATTTACGAACCAGCTGATCCAGAGGGATTTAAGGAAGCTGTAAAAAAAGCCCAAAATACTATTAATTCTGCTTTTACAACTACTATGTATGGTAATATCGGCACAACTGCGGGAGTAGATTTATGGAATATAACAGGAGAATTACCTAAGAAATATTGGACTATGGGTGATGAGTGGGAGGGAGCATACAAAATTTCCGGTAATACTGCTGCCGAAAAAATAGTTGTGAAGAAATATCCCTGTTTTTCATGCTCAATAGGTTGTGCTAAAAAAGCTATTATTAAAGAGGGAGAATATAAAACAAATGGCGAAGTAGAATCACCGGAATATGAAGCTCTAGCTGGATTTGGTTCGATGATTTTAAATGATAACCTGGAATCCATTGTACAAGCAAATATTTTATGTAATGATTATGGAATTGATCTATTAACTACTAGTAGCACAATTGCTTTCTTATATCATCTTTATAATAATAATAAAATTAAATCCGAGGATATTGATGGTTTAAAATTACATTGGGGTGATATTAAACCTGTATTTGAGTTTATTAGAAAAATATCATTTAGGGAAGGCATTGGGAATTTGCTTGCTGAAGGTTCAGATGCATTTGGAAAACGGTTTAAAATTAACCAAGACGAAATCGCAACTGTTTATGGAATGGAAGTTCCATATCATGATTTAAGAAGTAATTTTGGTATGACTATTGCTTATGCTTTAGGAGCTCCAAGAGGACCTTGTCATAATTCATGTGATATGTGTACCATATTATTAGGTATTCCCCTTGATGAATTTGGAATTGAATATATAGATAAATTTAAGGATGATGAAGAGATGGCTATTATGAGTGCTAGATTACAAGATTTAAGAGCAATCTATAGTTCCTTGACTATGTGTGTTTTTGCCAATCCTAAGCCATCAACTATCGCTGAACTGATAGATACAAGTATGGGTATAGACTGTGACATAGAAAAACTAAAGACTTTAGGTGAGAGAAGTTACATGATGAAACGATTATTTAATTTAAGAATGGGACTTAAACCATCAGATGATCGATTACCCAAAATCCTTCTTAAACCTCTAGAAAAAAGTGAAGCCGCAGGAAAATCTCCAGACTTTCAGAAATTAAAAAAGTTTTATTATGAGTATAGAGGGTTTGATTTGGAAACTGGAAAAATCAATGAAGAAAAATTAAACGCTCTAGGATTAGATAACTTATAAAATCATTTTAACTTTATTTTTCAAAAATTTTAGGAAAAATTTTTTTGGTATTATCACATAATTGAACTTCTAATTCATTTGCAGAAATTTCTTTAAATTTAGAAATTGAAGTAAAAACTTCCCTAATCATTGCTGGTGTACCAATTTTTCCAGCATATTTTACAGGTCCATCGCTTTCAAGCAATAAATGTTCTTTATCAACCATTAATACTGTTTTTTTCACTGCCGGAGAATAAGAAATTGCAGGAGTAATGGAAAAATAATATCCTCGATCGATCCCTAATTTTAAATAATTTTCAGAACCAGAATACCAATGAATATTAACATTAGGAATTTTATAAGAGGGTAATGTATCAAACACTAATTTTTCTGCGCCTTTGGTATGTAAATTGACAGGTAATTCTAGTTCCTGAGCAAGTAAAAGCATCTTTTCAAATATTTTTTTTTGAAGAGGATATAATTCCTCGTTTTTTACAAAATGATGATCCAGACCAATTTCCCCAATAGCGCAAATGTTTTCCTTATTTTTTTTAATAAGATCTACAACCTCCTCCAATTGATTTTCAATTTGTTCATTCATTTGAACTTCTTCTGGGTGAATTCCTAAAGAGGGATATATAGACTCATATTGATTTGATATTTCTAAGACTCTTTCTAAGCTTAAAGCACTCATTCCTACAGAAATTATTTTTTCAACACCTACTTTCTTAGCTTCTCTGATTATTTCATCAATAGCTAAGTAAAGATTGGCATGACAATGGATATCAATTAGCATTTTTTTATGGATCTATTGTTTTTAATAAATAAAAAAAGTTAGGAATAAATTTAGATTTTCCATTTACCTTCTTCATAAATAACTTTTTCATCTGCTATAATTTTTGAACCTGGTAATTTCATATCTTTTAATATATCCCAGTGAATAGTACTGAAATTTTTTGATCCTGTTTTAGGGAACCCCCTCCCTAAAGCACAATGTATAGTTCCACCCAGTTTTTCATCAAATAAAATATTCTTAGTGAATTTCGTAATTCCATAGTTAGTTCCAATGGCAAATTCTCCTAATTTATTAGCATTTCTAATCTTTATGATTTCCTGTAATAAATCCTCTCCTCTATCTGCTGTAGCATTAACTAACTTTCCATCTTTAAATTCTAAATATATATTTTCAACTTCCTTTCCTTGATAAATTCCGGGATATGTAAATCTAATATGACCATTTACGGAATCTTCTATTGGACTAGTAAAAACCTCACCATCAGGTAAGTTATTTTGACCGCTACAATTCTCCCAAATTCTACCTTCTACTGACAATGTTAAATCAGTGTCTTCACCCAATACATGTATTTTTTTTGCAGTATTTAGTAAGTCTATAACTTTTTCTTGCTTTTTATGAAGCTGTTCCCACTCATGCACAGGATCCGCTTTATCTAAGAATAGTGCTTTTTCCACAAAATTTGAATACGAATAAAAATCCATATTTGCCTCTTGAGCATAAGATTGGCAAGGATAAGGAATTATCACCCATTTAAGTTCTCCCTTTGTTTCCCTTTCACTAAATATTTTAAGCATTTCTACTCTTTTTGCTGCTAATTGAGTTTTTCCTATTTTCTTTGGATCTATTAATGATAATTTTTTGATATTATAATCACCAAATATTTGAACTAAACCATCGAATTCTTTTGCCATAGTGACGTAAATATCATCAAAATAAACTAATTGATTATCAGAAGCATATTTGAAGAATAATTCATCTTCGCCTTCTAATTGAGGAATTGAAAAAGAATGACCTCCAGCTTTTAAAATTTCAACCTGCAAGGCTAAAAATAGATCTTTTGCTAATGCTGGTCCTATTATAACAATTCTATTTCCTGCTTTTATTTTAATAGAATAATTAATCACCAATTTTGCTAATTTTTCACAAAAAAAAGGGTCTAACATGAATTTATTATCTCTTAAAATTTAATTAAATATGAATAGCGTTAATAATGAATTACTCCTCTTTTTATATAAATGCTGTTAAATTACATATTTACTATAAACTTTTATAAATTATACTTTTTAAATTAAGAAAAAGTTAAAGTTAAAATTACATTCTGCTTATTTTTTCTCTAAGCTTAGTAATTTTCATTATTAGATTAAATTTCCTTCTTGGATAAGGAGAATATTCATCAGTATCTAAAAGATTCCTAAGATCCTCCAATTCTTTCATCAAATAATTTTTAAGATCTTCTTTCGTAACATGACCAATATATTTTGGAAGTGGTTCAAATTTAGCAGATTTCTTTATCCTTAAATCTGAAATAGCTTTCGCTAATTGAGCCTGAAATCCCCGCGTCTCCTTTGGATTAAGACCTTCTAATGTGTCTAAAGATGTTTTTAAACCATCAATGAACGATTCTAAATCATCTATATCGATTTGATCTTCAGGCATATTATATAAATTTAGATAAGTTTCAATTATTAATATTAAATCATAGGATATTATTAGGTATATACTAGTATTTATTAAAAATTTAAAACATTTCTTTTAAATAAATAAATTAAGAATTTTATTAAATGGTAGGAGTATTTATGAGAAAAAAATTCATGAGAATGAATCCTAAAGATAATTGCGCCACGTTTTTAGAAGAAATTCCCCCAAATGAGATAATTGAAATTAGCAAGAATCAAACGATTAAAATAAATCAAGCTATACCTTATGGTCATAAAGTTGCTTTAAGCGACATCAAAAAGGGAGATTTAATCTTTAAATATGGAGAAATTATTGGTATCGCAACAGAAGATATCATGAAAGGAGATTGGATTCATATTCATAATGTTAAAAGTGCTTATCTTGAGAGGGGAAAAAGACATGACTGAAGAATTTTTGGGATATCAACGTCCAAATAAGCAAGTAGGTATTAGAAATAAAGTTGTAATTTTGCCGAGTGTTGTATGTGTAAATAATATCGCCAAGCAAATAGCGAAAAAAGTAGAAAATTCTGTTGAAATTTGCCATCCTCTTGGTTGTGCTCAGTTCGGGCGCGATTTCTCATACACACTCCGCACTTTGGCAGGGTTAGCCAAAAATCCTAATGTTTATGGAGCCTTAGTCGTTGGATTAGGTTGTGAAAATCTTACTAGCAAACAATTAGCAAGTCAAATAAAAAGATCTAAAAAACCAGTAGAATTTTTTAATGTTCAAGATGTTAAAGGTGGTTCAATTGTTGCAATTGAAAAAGGTATAAAATTAGCTAAAAAAATGACTCAAGAGGCGAAAGAATTAAAGCGAGAACCTTTTGATTTCTCACATTTGGTTTTAGGTTTAGAATGTGGAGGATCGGATTCAATATCTGGAATTACTGCTAATCCCGCATTAGGATTCATCTCTGATAAAATAGTTGAGTTAGGTGGCACAGCCATTCTTCCAGAATTTACTGAATGGATAGGAACTGAGCATCTATTAATAAGGCGAGCAAAAGACGAAAAAACTGCTGAAAAAATTAAAAATCTTTTAGATGAATTTTTAGAAAGAACAATGAGATTAGGAATTGATTTCAGAGGTATTCAACCGACTCCCGGCAATATAAAAGGAGGTTTAACAACAATTGAAGAAAAATCCTTAGGAACGATAGCTAAAGCAGGAAAAGCCCCTATTCAAGGTATTATCAACTACTCAGAAGTACCTAAAGGAAAAGGATTATGGTTGATGAATGAACCCGGTATTGATGTAGAATCGATGACAGGTCTTGCGGCGGCAGGAGCTCAAGTAATTATAATGACAACAGGACAAGGTACCCCTACAGGAAATCCTGTAACTCCAGTTATTAAAATCTGTGGAAATCCAAAAACCTGTGAATGGATGAAATGTAATATTGATGTAGATGCTTCAAAAATTATAACTGAAGATAAGTCAATTGATGAAATCTCGGAAATACTATGGCAAAAAGTAAAGGACACATGTAATGGGCAATTAACTCAAGCAGAAATTTTAGGATTTGAAGATATAGCAATATGGAGAGTATATGGAACCTTTCCATTAACTTCTTAATGAAATTTTTTGTAATCATCAAATATTATTCCTGCAAGAGTTTGAATTACAATTTTTCTTAATTTCTTGTCAAGAATCCTTATTCTGTCAGAAAATTCAATTTGCATTGTTTTACTCTTTGAAATCTTTGAAGAACCATATGCTTGAGTTATATAACCTCCAGTTAAAACATACTCTCTCCTCCTTGGATGACCAGGAGCAATTGCAATATCTAATTCTATAAAATTTTTTATTATTTTTCCTCTGATGGTATTTCCCCAAAGTTTCTTTGGAACAGGCTTAGAAAAAAAAGTCTCCAAATTATGAGTCCCCAAAATTAAATCTACATC
Source organism: Promethearchaeota archaeon (assembly GCA_016839585.1). Taxonomy (GTDB): domain Archaea; phylum Asgardarchaeota; class Lokiarchaeia; order Sigyniarchaeales; family SOKP01; genus Loki-b32. The sequence goes on along the minus strand of JAEOTZ010000028.1, from coordinate 25,144 downwards.
CCTAAAACCAGATGGACGTTTGTTGATTTCAAACCCATGAATATCAATTAATAAAGAATTGTTGTAAGCATTAATATTCTCTAAAATTAATTCTTTTATCTTTTTATGATAGAATTGATATATCTGTTTAGCTAAAGATGAATTTTGAATATATGCTTTACTTTCTTCTCTATTTAAATCTACTTTACTCCTCGGAACATTTGAAATAATATAGGATGGTATTATTGATTTGAAATTTTTTTTTTTTGAGATTTTTTTCATATAATAGATCAACTTTTCAGTCAATTCAATGGTACCTTTATCTATTCCGAGAACTCCATTTAACCGTTTAGGAATACTTTCACATTCTAATGTGCCACCATGGGGAACTGATAATATTAACGGGATTGTCCCTTTTTCAAATGTTATAAATTTTTCTAAATTCATTACTAAAACAACTTAGTAATTTTATTTCTTAAAATAAAAAAAAAGTTAAATAATTGGAGAATTTTCAAGAGTTAAATATCGTAATATTATGAAAACACTGAGCCACAGTGCAAACCCAATAAAACCAAAGATATAATACCCCCAAGCATTCTTATCTTTCTCAAAGATTAAATAGGCGAAGAGCCATGATCCAAGACTGCCAATCACACCCATTAAAATATCAGTAGTTAAATTTTGCCAACTATCAGCCCGACCTTCAAATTTCCAATCAAAAAAAATAAAAACCGTATTTTCAATAATTTCCCACAAAATTACAAAGAACATAGTAAGGATAAATACAAATAGCAAAGAAAATATCGGTGTTTTCCCTTTTTTCTTCGGTATAGTGTAAAACAATGAAAAAAATAGAAAAAGTCCAACCCCGAGACATATATGACCAATCGAGTAAAAATCAAACCACGAGATACCAACTTCTTCTATTATTGTGGCTATCCAATCATTAAATAACATATTATTTTCCCAATTTGAATTTTATTAATTAATCACATAAAACTAATTTAAGTTTTAGTATTATACTTACTGAACCAGAATGTTGCATTAAAAATATTATAATAATCCTAGATTATTAGTGTTTATTTGATATATCTATTAGGATGAAAAATTTGTCTCAGGATACTGCGTTTGTTGTTTATTATTATAAAAATAATATATACAGTTTTAACGCTTTAATCGGAGCTTTAGAAACAGATCCATATTTTGACCAATTTGCGATATACTTTATCCCAAAAAGAGATGAGCTCATTCATAGTTTGAAAGATATAATTAATAAACACAAACTTGTAGTTATTGGTATATCTTTTTTTACTACACAATTATGGGAAATTTATGATCTAATTACAACTCTAAAGAAAAGATACTCAAGAAAGGTTATTTATTTAGCGGGAGGGCCTCATCCAACAGGTGATCCTTTAGGAACACTTAAATTAGGATTTGATATAGTTGTCGTAGGTGAAGGTGAAGAAACTATAATAGAGCTCTTGAAAAAAATAGATATGGGAAAAAATTTTACACATATTAAAGGGATTGCTTATTTAAATGAATCAAATGATTATTTTTTTACTGGTAAGCGAAATCCCGTTAAGATAGATGATTATCCTCCATTCCCTGTAAAAAATGCTAAGGCAGGGGCAATAGAAATAACGAGAGGTTGTCCCTATGTTTGTTATTTTTGTCAAACACCATATATCTCTGGTGTGTATCCAAGACACAGAAGTATTGAGGTAATCCGTAAATATGTACAAGAATTAAAAAATCATTATGGAGATCTTTCTGATATAAGATTCATAACTCCAAATGCATTTTCATATGGTTCAACAGATGGTAAGACTTTGAATTTAGGCAAACTTAAAGACTTACTTTTAAATATAAGAGAAATAATTGGCAATAAAGGGCGAATTTTTTTCGGATCTTTTCCATCAGAAGTAAGACCTGAGCATGTAATAAATGAAACTTTAGAATTAGTCTTAAAATATGCCAATAATGATAATATAACAATTGGAGCACAATCAGGAAGTCAAAAGATTTTGGATTTATGTCATCGAGAACATTCTGTCGATGATATATATAACGCTGTAAATTTAACTATTAAATCAAATCTTAAAATTAATGTAGACTTCATTTTTGGATTACCCGAAGAATCTAATGAAGATATTGACCTTACAATTAAAATGATGAAAGATTTATCAAAAAAGGGTGCAAAAATCCATGCTCATTCTTTTATTCCCCTACCTCAAACACCATTTGAGAAAAAATCAGTTAAAAGTCTTAGTGAAGTATACAAAAAAGAGATTAAAAATCTAATTTCAAGTGGATATGCTTTTGGTGATTGGAAGCGACAAGAAAGAATCGCACTTAAAATTGCTAGATACCTAAAGAATAGAGAGATACATTAAAAATGTTATTTTGCAATTTCGATGTAATCCTCATTAATATTAATGAAACCCTCTTTTTCTAATTGATGGATAATTTCCATTATCTTTTGACTATTTATATTTTCTAAATTTCTCTCAATTTCTGATTGGGTAAAATATTTTTTTTTAATTAGTAAATCTAAGATTTTACCTCTAATTTCTCTATTAGAACCCTTAAAAGGTGCTTGTTTCTGATAATGAGCACTCTTCTTATGAAGATCTGGGTGTTTCTTTTTAAGCATGACTCCATAATCCATAAGAGCATAGTACCATTTGCGAGGATTATCCCTATCAATAGTTTTTTCCATAATTTGAAGGATCTCTTTATCATCAACATTGTTCTCATTAAAGAAAAAGAAGTAGATATAAACTCTTCTAATATTTGTTTCAATAAAGATTGTTGGTTTATTGAAAGCAAAAGAAATTATTGAAGATGCTGTTGCTTTTCCAATTTGTGGAAAAGACTCTAAAATTTCTTTTGAATCGGGTAATTCTCCTTGATAATCGGTAATTATAATTTGTGCAATTTTTTTTAATGCAATGGCTCTTCGATTATATCCTAAACCTTGCCAGGCTCCTAATACAGAATCTAGAGGTGCATTTGCTAAGGTTTGAAAATCTGGGAACATTTTAATAAAATCTAAAAATTTTTCAGATACCCTACTAGTTTGTGTTTGTTGGAGCATTATTTCTGATACTAAAACATAATAAGGTGTAAGATTTTTTCTAAAAGGAAAATCTCGACCACTTTGTTTATAATATGAGTATATTATTTTTTGAAATGAATTAATTACTTCTTCGATTAAACCTTTTTCTTTATATTTCTTATGAAATTCTGTAATTAGAATTTAATATCACCCTAATTTATCATAAGTAGGCATATTAAAGAAGTAAAATTAACTTAACTACTATATTTTATAAAAAGTTTCATAGAAATAAACCAAATTATAATCATCTTGAGATATTAAATGCAAATTCAGCAACTCCACTTTCAATGTTTTTAAATGTTAATTTATATCCCGATGTATCAATTATATGAAGCATAGATTTATTTTCAAGTAAAATCGACCCTCCAAAAGTCTTATAATTGAGCTCACGACCAATTTTTACTAAATAATTTAGTAAAAATCTAGTTATTCCCAATCCTCTCCAGTTCTTATGAACTACAAAAGCTATTTCTGCTAGTGACGGTTGAACGGTTTTAAAAAATGCTCCTAAAGCCACAATTTTTTCTTCTCCCCCTTCACTATATTCACCCACTAAAATCATATCTGTAGTGTAATCGATTGTTACAAACGGTTGCATTTTCTTATGACGAAAATCATGAACAGGAGTAAAAAATCTTAAATATCTATCCTTCTCATCAAGCGAATAATGGAGTTCTTGAATCATCCTCTCATCAGTCGGTTTAACAGGGCGAATCTTTATTTTTTTTTCATTCTTTAATTTAAGTATTGTTTCATATTTTTCAGGATATACAGCAATTCTTCCATCTATGGATATGGGTAATTTCTGGTCTGAATACACATATTTCCATTTCTTCGCATGTTCTAATAATCCTTCTCGAAAATCGGGATGTGCTATATTAATCATCTCAAGAACTCTTTCTCTAATGCTTTTTCCATAAAGATAAGCGATGCCCCATTCAGATACAATATAATGAACATCACCGCGAGTAATAACAACTCCAGATCCTGATTGTAAATAAGGAACAATTCGAGAAACAACAGTACCATCGTCCAATGTTGCAGTGCTAGGAACAACCATAATAGGTTTTCCTTCTGTTGCACGTCCAGCACCTCTTACAAAATCAACTTGACCACCAATTCCACTGTAAAATTGATGACCAAGAGAATCTGCATTTACTTGACCTGTTAGATCTACTGTTAAAGCAGCATTTATTGCTACTTGTTTCTTATTTTGACTGATGATATAAGGATCGTTGCAGTAGTCACAAGGATGGAATTCAACCATAGGATTATCATCTACAAAATCATACAATCTTCGTGAACCCATAACAAAAGAACAAATTATCTTATCTTTATGAATCGTTTTCTTTTTACACGTAACTACTCCTTGCTCTACAAGATCTACAATCCCATCAGAAAATACCTCACTATGTATACCTAAATCCTTTTTGACTCCTAATTCTGAAGTAACTGCATTAGGAATAGTCCCAATTCCCATTTGAATTGTTGACTCATCCTCAATAACTGATGCTACAAATATAGCAATTTTCTTCTCGATTTCCCCAGGGGGATCATAATTGAATTCAATTATTTCATGATCTGAAAGAACAAATGCATCTATATCATCTATATGAATAAAGGAATTACCTAATGTGCGAGGCATATTAGGATTAATTTCTGCAATAACAAATTCGGCAGCTTCACAAATAGGTTTAACAATATCAACATTAATCCCATAACTACAGAAGCCGTATTTATCTGGGGGACTAACCTGAATAAGAGCTGTATCTAGATGCATTCGACCAAGTTTGAACAACCAAGGTATTTCTGAAAGGAGCATTGGAGTATAATCTGCTTGACCAACTTTAATATATTTACGTAGGGATTTTCCTATGAAAAATGCATTGTGTCTAAATAAATCTTCTATACCTCCAGCGGTTTCATAATAATCAAGATCACTAAGGCTAAGAAAATGCAGAATTTCTACATCTGGGAGTTCAGGACCAAGTTCTATTAACTTAGCAGTTAAATCAATGGGTTCTGCACAACCAGAATCAATAAAAATACGATTTCCTGGATAAATATATTTTTTAATTGCTACATCTGTTGAAACTTTCTTCTTGCTGTATTTGTTCAGTAATGATGAAATTTCTTCACTAAAGTCATTCGACATTGATATCACTTATGGTATTATTATCATTTACATTTATCATAAAGTCTTAAATGATTTTAAATATAATCAACAAACATAAAAAGAAGAGGATTTTATAATCAATAAAGTCTAAATTCCATTTGAATATATTTATTTAGATAATCGTCAAACAATGAGCTAAACATTGCTTTACACATGCATTACAATTAATACATTTCTCGGAATATTTTAAATCTGCTTTATTTTCTCTCGCTTTAAAACAGTATACATTTCTAGGACATACTTCAATACACATCTTACAACCAATGCATTTTTCTCTTTCTATATTAATTGTTCCATAAGGCTGTAATTTATATTCACCGAAAAGAAATTTCATTTTATTTTTTCCTTTTTTCCAAGTTTTTTCTCCTAATTCACTTTTATATATTGGAGTAAGCCCATGAAAATCTTCTGACATAACTAAGGTGATAAGAATCGATAAAATAATATTCCAAATTAAGAAGACAATATTATAGAATAAAAAAAGATTAAAAGATATTATCAATATTAAAACAACTACTTCGTAAATCCATACTTTTACTTTTCCTGTCTTTGTTTTAAAACTCGGAAGAATCAATAATGAGCCATTAATGACTAATATAAGAATTAAAATACTATCTAAATAGAGAAAAAAATCCAGAAATGGTAAAAAGATAGAAGTAATCCAATAAATAGTGGTAAATAAAATAAATAGACTAAACAAATATAAATTTGCCATTTCTAGCCTCTTAGAAATTGGAAATCTTACTTCATTTTGAGATATATCAATTTTCTCAAAATTATTCTGCACATATGCAGGAATATCTTTAGCGTATACAGGACCAAATTTAGCACTCCATCCTGTTTTCTTCTTAATTTCAATAGGCTCTAATCCTGGAGCGCCTAATTGAGGTAATATTAAAGTTCTGTGGGATACAAGCTCGTTAATACCACTTGTTTTAATAATAGATATTACTGAATCTGTTTTAAAATCCTCACCGCATGCTCCACACCACACATTTATTCCATTTGAAGGAGCAATTAATAAATAACAATCTAAATCCTTTATCTCCTTTAATACTCTATTTACAGTTAGATTAAAATTACAAGTTAGTAATACTGGGCTATCACGATTAGGATTTCCAATTATTCTAAGATCTGGTTCAATTGAAAAGCCAAACCACCTGAAAAAATAAGCTCCAAATAATTTCAATTTAGATTTTAAGCTCATACATACTCTAAATTATTTTGTAATAATTTTTTTTGAACGTATTATTTTTAAAGAGTCTAGTAAATATAATTTTTCTTCCTTAATTATGAAACTATGATTTTCCAACCGTTTTTCGATATTTTTTAATGATTTAGTAGTTATATGTGCTTTTATAAATGTCATTAAAGTTAGTGGTATTCTTATTATAACATATAAAACCTTTTTCCAAAATCTTTTAGGTTTAAACTCATCAATCAATATAAATTCTCCATTTTCTTTTAAGATACGATAAATTTGGGTTAAACAAAACTCTTGTTCTTTAAAATAAAGCTCACTAAATATTAAAATTGCTGTTACCTTATCAAATGAATTATCAGTAAATTTTTCATCCAATTCAATAACTGGCATTTTAATAATTTCAATAACATCTTTTAAATCCTCTATTTCTATTTTTTTTATTGCAATATCTAACATCTTTTCTGAAAAGTCAATACCTACAACATTTAAACCTTTTTTTGCACATAAAATAGCGAAGGTTCCAGTCCCCATTCCAATATCCAATAAGGTTTCATCTTTTTTTAAATAATTATCAACAACATACTGTTTTATTTTTGGTAACCTGCCTAAAGTTAAAATTTTTATACCTTTATCGTATTTCTCTGCCTTTTTTTCTAAAGATTTCATATAAATATATGACATATAAATTCATATTATTTTTACAAAATTTATCATTTCTGAAATTTCAACCTTTTTCTTTAGGCTTTACTGGAAAATCTTCAAATCTATCATGAACTATAACATTTTTCATATAATCAAGGATCTTAGAAATCTAAGCGGATTTTTTGATTTATAATCTATTTCTCTATCTTTTAAAATAAAAAAAAAATTCTAATCTCGAATTTGAAATAATTCGAAAAAGGTTTAAATTATTGCAGTAATTATAGAATCGACTATACGATTAATAAATTTACTTTTTTGAATCTTACAAACATGAGCAACCTTATTAAAATTAAATGATTCCGCTAAAGTGTCAAGATAAGATATATTGTATAAAATTGAGATGTTCTTATTGTTTCTCATGAAAAGATTATCTAATTCCTTTTGAATTACTTTATTATTGGTTTGAAACTTTTTTCTTACTCTTTTTCTTATCTCTTCAAGAGCAACGTTAAAGTTAATATCCCTTATACTTGAAATAATAGAATTAAGAAATATTGTATATAAAATTACTATATTTACATGATCTTGATCCGCATCTTTTAAATGTTCAAATTTTAATTGAAGATCTTGATAGACTTCCTTTAAAAGTATTTCATCTACGCCCTTAATTCTCTTAAAATGGCTTAAAAATTTCAGATACTTACCCTCTAAGAATAAGTCTAAATTCTGATTAAATAAATCTTTAAATTTTCTAACAATTTGTCCAGAATTACTAATTTTTACAGCGACTTCAGGTGTTCTACCAATGATCAAATCACGACCTTCTTTATAAAACTGTTGGTTAATCAAACTATCAGTTGTACGATATAATTTTTTTAAAACAAGTTTTATATTTAAACACCTAATGTTTGAATTTTGTGTAACTTATATTTTCTAACCAAATAATAAAAATACTAAGTTTTAATATTTTGCAAATAAGAAGATACATAAATCTAACTAAAAAATTTTAAAAACTAAATTTTAAAAATATGTTAAAATTAAAGGTGATAAATTATCGGACTTAAATTAGCAACTGGATTTGCAATTACTTCATTATTCGCACTCATTTACGCAGTTGTGTTTGTTATTGGTGTCTGGTTCCTACCCTCCTCAATTTGGGGTTTGATAATAATGATTGGAATTACGGTTGGCATGGTATTATTCCAATACTTAATATCGCCTTACATAATAGGCTGGCTCTATAAAATTGATTGGATTCCTTATGAACAATTTGCAATGAGTTATCCCCATCTAGCGAATTCCCTTGATAAGGTTGTTTCATTAAATGGAATTAAAGTACCAAGACTCGGCATTATTCATGACGGCAACCCAAACGCATTTACATTCGGTCATACTAAAAATAATGCCCGAGTTGTAATTACTGATGGAATACTTAAATATTTAAATGAAAAGGAGCAAAATGCAGTATTTGCTCATGAATTAGGTCATGTTGTGCACTCAGATTTTATCTTGATGACTATTGTGTTTGCAATTCCTCTTGTTTTATTAACAATTGCTCGCTGGGCATATTATGCTAGCTTTTTTTCACGTTCTAGTCGAAGGGATAGTGATGAGGCATCTGCAATAACGGCTGCTCTAATAGTAATCGCTGCCTTAAGTTATATAAGTTATTATGTGGGATATTTAATATCACTAATAGTTAGTAGGATTCGTGAATATTATGCTGATGAGCATTCTGCAGAAGTTTTAGAAGATCCAAATGCATTATCAACAGGCCTAGTAAAGATTGCTTATGGGTTACTAGTTGATGGACAAGTTGATGAAAGAAAGAAGTCAAAAGTTCGTGCGCTTCGAGGTTTAGGTATTTTTGATCCTAGTGCCGCAAAAGGATTGGGGATCATGAGTGTTGGAGCTCAAGGAAAATTTTCACAGGACGCAATTCAAGCAGCAGCAGCATGGGATTTATTCAATCCATGGGCAAAATATTATCAAGCATTTTCAACGCATCCTTTACCAGCAAAAAGAATTATGCGACTAAATGAACAATGTGCTACATATGGTTTAACCCCAGAAATTGATTTTTCACTCGCTAAGGAATTAAAAGAAAAACAAGCGGGGAAATCGATGGCAGACGAATTTTTAGGTGATATATTTATAAAATCTCTTCCAACTTTAATATTCATTGCACTCCTTGCAATTACAATAGTTTGGGTTTTTGCACTTGCAGGATTCTATACGATTGGATTCTTAACCGCACAGAATATACTTTTACTTTGGGCTATTGGTTTCTATGTCATTGGCTTTGGTTCCATTCTTAAAACCAAATTTATGTATAAAAGTGGATTTGAACCGAAAACAGTATTAGATCTTGTAACAAATGTTAAAGTGTCACCTATACGAACTGTTCCTGCAGTTGTTGAGGGACAAATCGTTGGAAGAGGAATTCCAGGATATTACTTTAGTGAGGATATGTACTTCCAGGATCACACTGGCTTAATGTATATAGATTATAGATTTGGTATAGGGATTGTAGATCTCATTTTTTCTCTTTCTAAGGTGAAGCGATTGGTAGGGCAAAGAGTTAGGATCAAAGGGTGGTATAGGCGAGGACCATCCCCATATATTCAAGTAGACACGATAGAATCTGAATCTGGCGCTAGACATCGAAATTATGCAAAACATATGCGATATATCTGGGTATTTTTTGAATTCCTGCTTGGAGTATTATTTCTCTATCTTTGGTTTCAAGCAATTATTTAATTTTAAATTCTTTTTTATTTTCTTTATTGTATTTTTTTTTTTAGATTCTTATTTACTAATTCTAATAAAATCAGAAATAAATTATCATAAAAATTGAAAATCATGAATGATAAAGATAGAAAAGTCGAACTAATGGCACCCTTAAAAAATTATAAATCCTTAAATGCTGTTTTAAAAAGTGCTGATGCTGTTTATTTTGGTATTGAATCACTAAATATGAGAATGTTTAGTGATAATTTTAGACTTAAAGATCTAAATAAAATTGTTAATATTTGCCATGAAAATAGTATAAAGGCTTACCTGACTACAAATGTAATAATATATGAGAACGAGATTGAACTAATAGATAAAATCTTAACAAAAGCTTTAGAAGCAGAAATGGATGCAGTTATCGTTCATGATATCGGTGCTATTGAGTTAGCAAAAGAAAAAGGTTTAAATTTCCATATTTCTACTCAAGCTAATGTTTCTAATTCTCTTTCAGCTAAATTTTATGAATCTCTTGGAGCAGAAAGATTGATACTTGCGAGAGAATTATCACTTAACCAAATCTCTGAAATAAAAAACAAAATTAAGAAAAGTCAAATTGAAGTATTTGTTCATGGAGCACAATGTACTTCTATCTCAGGACGATGTTATTTCTCAGCAGAAATATGTAATTCTCAAGATTATTCTGCAAATAGAGGTAAATGCACTCAACCTTGTCGCAGAAGATGGAGAGTCTATGATGATGAAAATAATGAATTAATTTATGATGGTACATTCTTTATCAACACTAAAGACCTATGTATGATCGAACATATTCCTAAACTAATTGAAGCGAAGATTGATGCTTTTAAAATTGAAGGTAGAATGAGAGATCCGATTTATGTTGAAGAAGTCACTAATTGTTATCGAGAAGCAATTGATGCTTATTATGATAATACTTTTACAACCCAGAAAGTTCAAGCATGGCTTAAACGCTTAAAAACAGTATATAATAGAGGATTCTCAACGGGATTTTATTTTGAATTGCCTAAAGGAAGCGAAATTGAAGCAAAACAAGAAGGAAGTGTCTCAAGTTTTAAAAAGATAGAGATTGGAAAAGTGCTTTCTTATTATCCTGAAAAGCAAGCGGCTAAAATTCTTTTAACTAGGAGTAAATTTAAATTAGGCGAGGAAATATTTATTATCGGAACTCATACAGAAACTTACTTACGACAAATAATAAAATCAATTCAAATTAAACAAAAAAAAAATTTAACTGAAACTCCAATTGCTTCAAAAGGAAAATCAATTACTATTGGAATATTAGTAGATAAGCCAGTAAAAAAAAATGATAAACTCTTTAAGCTAGAACCAAGAAATTAAAAAAAAATTAAAACTAATTTAAAAATTACTTTAAAGAAAAAAAAAGAAAAGATTATATAGAATTGGCTAAAATGGGATTTATTTCTATAAATCTTCTGCAAGATCTTCATAAGCTTCGAGTGCCAATTCGATGATCTCTTGGAAAGCCATAGCGTCTTGTAGATTACCTTCTACGGTGATATCACCAGCCATATAGGCACTAGTTGCGTCAACTTCGCCCATCATGATACCAGCACCAACCTCAAGATTGGAGGACATAGTAAATGAAGGATTGTCTACATCACCCTCTCCGAAATCAAGGTCACCTTCCTTCACAGTTAACCAGAATTTATAATCCGCATCAGTAATTACCATTTGGATAGCAATATCCATGTCTTCGAGTTCTTCTTTAAGATCCTCATTCTCTGTAGAGATTTCCTTTATAAATTTGAAGACTCGCATCAAATCTTCTGGCTTTGCTGCAGTTGCCCCGGCATCTTGGGCTGCTTTTAATTCTTTTAATAATGATTCGTCAACCATTTTAATTATCAACCTTCTTAATAGTTTTATAACAACTTTTTAGAATTATTTACTTATAATTGAAAAAAATAACAATTTATTATAACCTTTTAATATATAAAAAGGTTTTATTTCGTTCTGTACATTTTGAAATTAAATTAGTCTGATATTTTAGATTAATAAGAATTCTTAAATTAAACAAGCCATTACATACATGGAATATAAATATAAAAACTTGTATTCAAAGATTTTTTTTATATTACTATTGTATGATTGAAAAAATAAGGATTTTGAAATATATACAAAGTATTGATTATAAAAGAAAGATAAAAAAAATAATAAGATTAGTCTTTTAACGGAAATATCTTCTCAAAAATATTTTATTAATCTTCAAGAAGATCTTCGAGGGCCTCTCCAGCAAGTTCTACAATCTCTTGAAAGGCCATAGCGTCTTGTAAATTACCTTCTACTGTGATATCGCCAGCCATATAAGCACTAGTTGCGTCAACTTCACCCATTAAGATACCAGCACCAGTTTCAAGAGTTGAGGACATAGTAAATGAAGGATTATCGACATCTCCCTCGCCATAATCGAGAGTTCCCTCCTTTACTGTAAGCCAATATTTAGCTTCTTTATCTGTAATAACCATTTGAATTGCTATATCCATATCTTCGAGTTCTTCTTTAAGATCCTCATTTTCTTGAGAAACCTGCTTGATAAATTCGTAATATTTCAGAGTGTCAGCAGGTTCTGCACCGCTAGCTCCTTTGTCCATAATAGCTTTAATATCATTTAATAAAGATTCATCAACCATTTTAATTTTCAACCTATTTTTTTATTTTTATACCTATTTTGAAAATTATATACATTAAATAGTGATTATAATAACAATGGAAAATTTAAAAAGGTTTTATTTCTCTTTTTTATGATTAAACTAGTTTAGCAAAAGTTTTTATTGAGGTTTGCTCATCAAATCAAATTAAAGTGAATCAAAGTTGAATAAATCATTATGGTAATGGCGCCCACAGCGGGATTTGAACCCACGTCGTTCTCCTCAATTAATATCTATCTATTAATGAACAGGAGTGACAGTCCCGAATGCTAGACCAGGCTACACTATGTGGGCATTTTATTAGAAAGAAAAAATCTAATGTAAGAAGAGAAAGAATTGAAAATATAAAAATTTTTTTCATATTAGCTTGTCTTTCAGTCTATATAGAAAAATTTAAATTGATAGATGGCGATGTAGATAATAAGAATATCTTTGGTATAAGATATAGTATAATTTAATCTTTAATAGATAAAGATTTCATGCTCGACTCAAAGAAGTTCAATTCTGTAATTCATGAATTGGTAAATAAGGAAGAAGAATTTATCGCTATTTTAGATAAAATTATAAAATTGGGAGTAAATTTCTTACAGAATACAGAAGAGTTGAAAGAAGAGATAATGGATTATGATTACATTTATCAAATTCTACTATCTGATATTAATTTTAAGTTTTGGTTGAAAATTTCAAGAGGATCGATTATGTATAAGAGAGGTATAAATCCAAATGCTACTTTTAGAGTAAGCTATACTAAAGATATTATAATTAAAATCCTCAAACGTGAAATGTATGGATCTGAAGCTTATATGAAAGGAATAATCAAAGTAGACGGAGATCTTACTCAAGGTTTGCGATATATAAAAGTCTTCAGACTACTCTTGAAATATATCAATAACAATTTTAAAAATGAGTAATTCTGTGGAGATTTCCTAATTTTCTTCTATCAGGCTTAATTTTTTTTTAAGTTTATTCATTATTTTATTTACAATAAGATTTTTTAGAAATAATGAATGAGGATATTGTAACCTATTGATTTTTTTATTGAAAATTCCATAGTTTATACACAACAAAAATATAAAATATGGGCCTGTAATCTAGTCTGGATAACAATATTCGTCCAGAAAGGGTGCCCGGCTTCGGACTGGGATGTCGCAGGTTCAAATCCTGCCAGGCCCGATAAATTAAACAAATTAATCGGTAAGATCCTTTCTCAATCCAAATTATATTTCGTTTATTAATTCTACTCTTAAATTTTTTTTTGTACAAATAGATCTTTTGATAAAAAAAATCATTTTTTGATACAAAATTTTATATTTGTCTTTTTATTTGTATAAAATAGTTAGTATATAATATTATTAGAAGATATATAAAAATTTGATACTCTGAGACAAACATACTCTTTAATAAATAAGTTTTTAATATAATAACATTATTACATTTTATGTACAAAAAAGAAATTTTTGTACAAAATAATTTAGTCAAAAAAAGGGGTTTAAAAATTGATAAGTTTGGAAGATAATTTTCAAAATTTGGATAAATCTTCTCTGATCTTTCAGATGGAAAGTTTCAGTGTCTCTGAGATAAATCCAGAAGGAAAACATGAAATAATTTTCCATAAAGGCATGGCAATTGAATGTATTCAAAAGCTCATTGATTTATATAAAGAGAGAATTATCGAAAAAAAACAAGGTTATATTAAGGATTTAATTGATAACTTTACAATCTATATCCACTTTTTTGACAAGAAACAGGGAGATATACTAGTAATAATTTATATAGATGATAAAGAAAATCGGATGGATTATACAAAACTTTATCATTTTTCAAAAAGCTTATTTCACCGAATCTGCTCAAATATTTCAAATTTAGAAATAGAAAAGATTTGCGGGACAATAATTAAGATTCCTAAAGTTGAAGGAATGTTGGCGCTATTTATTGTTGATGAAGCAGGATTCTTATATTTTTCAAAAGTTTGCAAAGATGAGAAGTGTATGTCACAAAACAAAGTACAAATTGCTGGTTTCATATCTGCGATTTTATGTTTTTCGCAAGATTATATTGGTGGCAAGGAATCTGGATTTAAGCTTGAAGCAATCAACGTCGGGAAAGCAAACTTTTATATGTATATTAAAAATGATGTAATTTTTGCTTATTTAGTCGAAAAGGAAAAAAAAACAGATAAGATGCAAAAATATATTGAATTAATATCTGAAGAATTTGTAGATAAGTATTATGAGATTCATGTAAAAGATTTTAATGGAGATCTTACGCCATTTCATGAATTTGAAAATGTCATTGAGCAATATTTTATAATCTAAAAATATCTTTTCCATCCATAAAAAGTTAAAACTACTAACAGTTTTTCCTAAATTAACCTTATATGAAAGTTAGTTTTAGTCTATTATTTTAACTCGAATAATTAATGTTCAACTAGAATTATAAATAAAAAAATTAATATATATAACAATGACTGTTTGTTTAGACGTCGACCTAGTTTTGGATAATATCCTAAAGGAATTAGGTTCAGGAGTCTATTTTTTATTAATTACATCTGAAAATGGCGTAATAATAAAATCTTACATTAGTGATGAATTTAATAAATCCTCAATAGGATTAAATATGTCTCAATTATATGAGTTAGCTGAAGAAATTACCTCAGAAATAGGAATTCATGTTCCAGACTTTAATATAATTCATTCAGATAATTTTTATATCTTATCAATTAAAATCTTAGAAAAAATTGTTGTAATATTAATGGAAGATCAGATTGATTTTAGCAATGTCTTTAATGTAATTAATGCATGTATAAAAACAAACTGATAAAAATTGGACTCTTTAAAATATTTATATTCTATTAACTAAGATCATATAAAATACAAATTTAGGTATGATAACATGAAATATGAAAAAAATCAGTATAATGATAGTGTCTCAATATGCACATTCATAATCGCTGGTGCTTTTTTGTGGTGGGGTATTACTAGCTTTATCCCATGGGATAAGTGGTCATGGTGGGGCTTTATTGCGATTGGTATTGGAGCGGCTATTTTATCTAGCCAAATTGTAGCAATAAACAATAGGAGTAAATTACGGAGGGTAGTTTTGCAAGAATTCCAGACAAATCCTGATGCATCAATAGAAGATGTTAGCAGAAGTACTGGTATTTCAAGAAAAGATGTTCAATCGATTGTTTTAGATCTGAAAGCATCAGGGCAATTAATTGGTAAATTTTCAACAAAAACAGGGCAAATAAAACATGTATCAATTCAAAAAGAACCTGTTAGCTCAGAAGAAAGGGGTAAATATTGTTATAATTGTGGAACACCTATAAGTAAAGAATCAGCTCAATTTTGTGCTTATTGTGGTGCTAAAACATAAATTTTCTTTTTATTTTTCTTAATTTTGAAAAGCAATTTATATAGTCTTAAAGTTTTTTTTTATTAAGGTGGATATCTTAATTCATATATGCTTTTTCCCCCATTTAAAGGTCCTTTGATATATTTTTCAACTTCTTTAGGGTCTCTCTGAGTAATACCCTCCACTGGTGGTAATTTCCCAGGAGGAAATATTTTCAAAATGTCATTCACTAATTTTTCTAGATAATCCAAAAGTGATTCGATCCCTGGTAGCCCTTTTTCTAGCGTTGCTTTGCTTGGGCACCCTACATTCCCCTCAGGATATGCAGTTACCTCTATTGGGCCAAATCCTACCTGTCCGTACCATTTTATTGGTCTTTGATAAATATTTCCAGCTTTATCGACATGACCTTCTGGCATCCAACTGATTGGTTCATTATCACATGCATTATCTAATTTAATCATTTCAGGAAATAATGTCAATGAAAATGACGTCTCTGCTTCATCAGCATGTATGAAAGGAGTTTCAAATGGTCCTCCATGATCTTTATCCATGCATTCCTTTGGTATAGCATGATACCAATTCACATTACAGATTAACATTGGCAACTGATAATTCTTCGCAAACTCATGGATGGCAGAGGGAATAACATACTCTTGGCCATGTCCATTTAACAAAATCATTTTCCTAAAACCCATATTCCAACAACCTGCCATCACAGCTCGCAACAAACCTTTAAAAATTTCCTCTGGTACAATAATTGAACCTGGCATTCCTATATGATGATAAGGATGGCTTCCATACCAAACAGGTTCAGCGACAGTACAACCTGTCTTTTGAGCTATTAATTCGGCCATCCTTGTGACCAAAAAAGTATCTTCTCCAATACAAGCAGCGGGGCCATGATTTTCAGTCGAACCAACTGGAATAATTATAACATCATTTTTTTTTAAGCGTTCATTGATTTCTAAGATTGACATTGTCTGGAGATATATTCCATCAGGCAAATCCATATGTCCTCTGCCCTTCCTATATTCAGGCGGTAAATTCCATTTGCTCATTTTTAAAAATCATCTCAATTAAAATGAATTGTAATAATTATCAAAGGGGTACATATATGTTAAACTTTTTAATCATCATATATAATTATATATTATATGCAATTGAGTATTGTATCTACTCTTAACGAATCCAAATACAATCAAGAAGAAATAATTAAAAAATTCTCTGCTGTATGTTATTTTTTAAAACCATTAGATTATGATGGAGTTGAATTAAGTTTATTAGAACCAGAAAAAATAGATGTTAAACAGATAAATGAAATTAAAGATTCTTATGAATTAGAAATACCAGCGCTGGGAACAGGGAATACTTTTATTCGTTTTGGTTATTCGCTTGGTCATATTGATGAATCAATAAGGAGAAAAGCAATTGAAAGAGTTGAGAAATATGTTGAATTTGCCCGTGAAGTACAGTCAAAAGTCATTATTGGATTAATTAGGGGACGTTATACTTTTGAAAGTAGTCAAAAAAAAGAGAAAATAAATATTAAATCATCATTAAAAGAATGTTGTAGGTTAGCAGAAAACAATAATGTTGAATTATTATTTGAACCTATAAATCGATTTGAAATTGATTCTTATAATACAATCTCAGAATCAGTAGAATTAATAAAAGAGATAGGTTCTAATAACTTAAGATTATTAGTTGATTCTTATCACATTTATTTGGAAGAAGATCCTGGTTTTATTTGGGATTATTTAGAAGAAATTGCTCATTATGTTTCTCATATTCATTTAGCTGATTGCACCCGTAGAGCACCTGGTACAGGACATTTTGATTTTAGAACCTTCTTAAATATTTTTAAAAATGCAGGATATAATGGATTCGCATCAATTGAAACTATTATGAAACCCTCATTTGAGGAAGTCGCTAGAGAATCCTCTGAATATCTAAGATCAATTCTATAGAATTACAATAATAGCTCTTATTAAAAATTTAAAAAAAATAATTAGAACAATAAAAAAATAAGAGAACTATGAATAATAGAATTTATTTAATTTCTATTACTTTCTTTTCACTAATTTTTGCTGATTTTTTAGGGATTATTAACCGTAGAATACCATTTTTAAAGCTTGCATCAATTTCTTCAGGATATATATCTTCAGGTAAGTCAAAACATCTAAAGAAGTTAGAGGTTCGAATTTCTCTCCTTAAATAGGCTCCTTTTATTTCCTTATATTTTTCTTTTTTCTTGTCTTTATCTTTCTTTTCATCCTTCTTTTCTTTTTTATCTTTTTCTTTTTCCTTTTTTTCTTCTTTCTTTTCTTTGTGTTTTATTGATTTTTCTCCAAGTAATTCTAAAATTCCTTCTTGTAAAGAAATTTTAACATTCTTTTTGTCTAATCCTGGTAATTCCATAAGAATATAAAAGACATCCTCACTTTCTATAATATTAGTCAACGGAATTCTATAAAAAGGTTCATTTTGCATAATTTCTAGAGATTCTGGATGTTCAGTTTTAAAATCACAGGTTTCAGTTCTTTTTAAAGCAATTTGTTCCTCCTTTTTCTTGTTTTCAAGTATTTGCTCTCTACTTTCAGCTTCTTCCTTTAATTCAAAACCTTCTTCCTCATCTTGATTTTCATTCATAATATCGATCTCTTCTTATTTTATTATTTTTGAATAACAAAAATAGATGAAAATGATATAAAAAAGTTTTGATTGTAAAATTGTATTAATACTTTCTTAATAAGAAAAGACAGTTGTAATAAACAAATTTAACTTATCGTAATAGAAATCTTACAATTTTCTTTATCAGTTTGCAGAAGTTTGAGATTTTCAGGTACTTCGTCAATTTTTATTTCTTTTGTGATTATTGGAGTTAAATCCATTCCATTTGCCATACAATTTATTACATTTGGAAAATTACCATGTCCCGAATGACCTTGAGATCCTACGATGCGAGCTCTCCTTACTTGGAAATATTCACCACATACTGGCATTTTTTGTTCGGCTCTAGCTACAATAACCACCGTACTATTAACTGATTTACATTCCCATATTGCATTTTGTATATCATCTGTAACAATATCAGGTAATCCCGTAGCTTCAAGATAGAGGGCAGCGCCCTCATTATCAGTATACTTTTTTGTTGCTTCTACAAAATCTTCTTTTAAAGGATTGATTACGTAATCAGCACCCAATTTTTTCGCTAACGTTGCTCGACTTTCTTCTGGTTCTGAGACAATACATACAGCAGCTCCAGCGCTCTTTAAAATTTTTACTGCTGCTAAACCAATAGGACCAGCTCCTAAAATAACCACATTCTCACCTGGCCGAATTCCACCACCTCTCTCTATAACAGCATTATATGCAACTGAAGTTGGCTCAACCAAACTACCAATTTTAAAAATATCATTATATTGGTTTTCTAATTTTTTCAAACTCCAGCATAATTTTGCTGGCACAGCAATGTATTCAGCATATGCGCCATCAATGGAAAAACCAATTTCTTGTAATCGCTCACAATGGTTAGGATAACCATCACAACAAGGCTTACATTCACCACACCATACCATTTCTTCAACAGTCACAGGTTCTCCCACTTCATAAAGTTTACCAGTTCTTTTATTAATTGCTTGACTCCCAACATCAACAATTTCACCTGCAAATTCATGCCCAAGGGTGACAGGGAAAGCTGTTAAACCAGGATAATAAATGTATCCATCATCATATGCTTGAGCCATATGTACATCGGAACCACATATTCCACATCTTTTTACTTTGATTAACACTTCATTGGACTTAATTTGAGGTCTATCTTTATCAACAATTTTAACTGTTGGATTTCTCCAAACTTGAGAACCTAAATATGTTAATTTTCCATTAATATCTTTAGAGCTGGGTTTATATTCAGGTTTGGGATCCCATACAGCCGATAATTCAACAGCTTTCATTTTTGATGATTTTATTATATTATACTTTTCTAATTAGTATATATTTAATAAAAGATAAAAAAAAATAAATTAATTTACTTATTCCCTACTTCTCTCTTTCAAGAAGAATACTATTATTAAAGCTATACAAAGCAAAATTGATTGTATTAATAGAGCAGGCCAATAATCGTTATTTATTTTGACATCTTCAAAGCTAAGAATAAATAGAATTCCTCCTATTTGCCCGACCATCATCAACATTCCAGTAGAACTTGCTTCTGGTACAGGTTTTGTTATGTCAACAGCATATTCCAAACCCACTGGACCCGCTGAAAGTAAGCCGAATCCTAGTAGAAATCCAAACGCAAGTAACATTGTCTCATCATGTGTGCTAGTAATTATAAATAGAGAAACTGTTGCTATAAAAAGAGATATTATTAGTAAGATTTTACGCTTTTTGTATTTGTCTGATAATGTAGACATTATAACACATCCTACGATTCCTCCTAATAGCATTAGAGCACCTAACATTCCTGCAAAATCAGTGTCATACCCTCTCGGTTCTACTATACCTTCAATATATGTGGTAATGGTATTAAAAATCCCTAGACCCAAGAAAAAAAGAATAAATAGCATAATGAAGTGTTTATTTGAAAACAATTTCCTTAGACCTTCAGACATTAATACTTTTTCTTCTATAAATTCTCTTGAAGGGGGAGTTGGCGGTTTATCTTTCACAAATACTATAAAAAGTATCATTGTTATCAGGGATATAATACCATAAATAAGTAGCATTGGTAATAAATCATCTCCAGAAACAAGTATTGGAGTCATAAACATACCAAGTGCAATCCCCAGAAATTGAGAGATTAATGCGATTCCCGTAGCTGTTGTTCTTTCATTATCAGGAAACCAATTAGCTGATAATTTTGTGACTGCGTTTAAAATAAAAGGTTGTCCTAAGCCAATTCCTATTTGAAATAACAACACAAGTAAATAATCCTCAAATGCAAAAAATCTAAGTAGACCGAATATACCTGCAATTATAGCTCCTAATCCCGCTCCTATCTTGAATCCAAATTTATCAATCATCCAAGCCGCTAAGAAAGTTACTGGAATATATACTACCATGAAACTCATTGCCAACAAATCAATAAAAAGTTCATCAACTTCATAAAAACTTGCAGCAACACTTCTGACAGGAGCAAAACTTATCCATAATATTTGCATTGATATGTTTACTAGCATAAAAAGCAATAGAACTACCCAGCGAAATCCATAAACTTCTACATTTTCTTTACTCATAAAATCAACAATTTTATTGATTAATTGATTTTTTTAATTAATATTTCAAGATCAATTTATACTAATTTAAATGTTTAATTTAAAATGAATAATAATACAAATAAATTATAATTGTGAGAGATAATTTCTATATATAAAAGATTCTATTAAGGCGATGTATATGGATAAAATGCTTGCGGCCGTTTTTCATAAAACTAAAGAGAATGGTGGCGGTGAAATAAAGCTTGAACAGTTAGAAATACCTCAAATCACTAAAAATAATGAAATATTAATTGAAGTAAAAGCATGTGGTATCTGTGGGACAGATTTAAAAATAATAGATGGTGGACACCCAGCAAATGATAATACTATTTTGGGTCATGAGTTTGTTGGTGTTGTTAAAGAAGTAGGTAATGATATACGAGATTTAAAAAAAGGGGATAAAATAGTTGTTGATCCAAATGAAAAATGCGGCTATTGCATTAATTGTCGGAGAGGATTATCAAACCTTTGTGATTTTATGGCGACTGGTACAACTTTTGGGATATTTCAAAATGGAGGCTTCGCAAAATATTGTGTGATCCCACGAAGTGTAATCTTTAAACTGCCACATGATATTGATGTAACTTCAGCTGCTTTAGTAGAACCACTTTCTTGCGCAGTTCATTGTCATAATATTGCTGATGTTAAAGAATCTGATAATGTAGTTATTATGGGAGCAGGACCGATGGGTTTAATAATTGAATCTGTTATTAGAAAGCATCCAATAAAGAGATTAATATCCGTTGAAATAAATGATTGGAGAATTAAAAAGGCATATGAACTAGGAGCTGATCAGGTAATTAATCCAGAAAATCAAAATATTAAGAAGGAAATAATGAAACTGACTGATGGAGAAGGTGCTGATGTTATAATTGATGCTGTGGGTATTTCAGAAACCTTTGAGAATGCATTAAAGATTTGGGCACCTGGTGCAAGATTAATCTTGTTTGGTCAAGATTTTCGAGCTAAGGCAATGATAAAACCCAATGATATCGTTCGGTATCAGAGAAAAATCATGGGCTCCTATATAGGTTATGCTGAAGATTTTTTAGATGCTATTGAATTAATTGCAAATAATATTATAGATGTTGATAAAATTATTACCCATGAGATTCCATTAGAAGAATTAATTTCTACAGGCTTTAAGTTAATGAAAGAACGTAAATGCGTTAAAGTAATTACAAAACCATAAATTTGTTATTAGAGATAATTATGTCTTACGATTTATCTGCTTTTAAGGTTTTAATAAAGAAAATTTTTCCTCCTAAAAAATGTGTCTTTACTTTAGATACAACAGGAAATGGGAAAGCGGATTCCGTCCAAATTAGAGCTCTTAATGTAATTATTCCTTTTGTTGTTCCTGAGAATATTGAAATTGGTGATTTTAATATTAAAACCTTTGATATGAATGACATTGATATATCAAACTATGCAAAAATTTATTTAGATAATGAACTGTTAAATTTTTCTAAAGATAATGTTAATTTAGACACAATTCAAGAACGAATAATGATATATCATGGAGGAGAATTATTTACATTAAATAATATTTTAGAAGGTAAATTCAGTGGAAGAACGATAGCTCTTGGTGATAAAGTAAGTATTATTTTAAAATTAGATGAGAGTTCTTTAACAAAATTAATTAAAGGTAAGCATACTTTTAAAATTGAAAGTGATCTTTTTAATGGAATAGAAATTAACTTTGAATTAGATAAGAATAATATGAACCTTAGATTCGATCCAAATAACACTTAAGCCTATAATCTCTTTAGCCTTTCTAAATTATTTTTAATAGAAATATATTAGACTATTTTTTCTAAAAAAAGTAAAAAAAAAATTATTTATTTATAGATTTATAACGCCTTTTAAAAGTTACTATTGAAACTATACAAATTATACTTATCATAAGAAAAATTTCAAATCCATGGATCTCTTTTGGTTTAGATGGTTTTTCCATTAATATTACTTCTATTGAATTTTCTATTTCGATATTACCAATGTTATCAACAGAATAATAACAGATGAGATAATAACCAGGTTCATAGCTCGATAAGTCAAATGGAACGCTATAATCAAACCAACTAGAATCATTGATTTTATATCTAATAATAGAAACTCCAGAACCAATCCCATCATCAGCATTTAATGTAAAAGATGTTGATTTATTTACTATATTAGGCACTTGATAGGGTACAAAATAGAGTGAAGAAGTAGGAGCAATTGTATCTGTACGTTCTACTAAAAGCGTTTGTATAGATTCATAATTACCAATTTGATCTATAGCTTGATAAGAAATTAATAAATCGCCATATGGATAATTAGATAAGTCGAATGGTCCTATGTAATCAATCCAACTAGAATCATTTATTTTGTATCTTATAATAGAAACTCCTGAACCTATTCCATCATAAGCAGTTATAGTAAAAGTAGTAGATTCATTAACTATATTAATTCCACTATGTGGAATAAAATAAATAGAAGAAATTGGTCCTGTCGTATCTTTGTAAACAACAACCTGAGCATTTCCTAAGTTTCCTCCCGTATCTTTCACATAAAAAGTAATAATAACTGGACCATCTCCTTCCATTTCCCATTTTGTTTGGTTTATTGTCCCCGAATTACCACTGAAGTAAATATTATCGCCATAATTTAAATTATACCAGCTTATATCAAAATTCAATTCGGTTATAGTAAGATCAAAATCTGGTGGTGTTGCTCCGAAAAAATTGCCAATTGGTTCATTTATTGTGATCAATGGAGAGATGGTATCAACAAAAAAATGTCTATTTTCAGATTGATTCAAAGTTCCTGATAAATTCTTTCCAAATACTCGAATAGTATGAGCTCCATCAGCTGGCATAGGTATAGTAATATTTCCTAAAATAGTTTTAATAGGCTGTTTATCTAAGGAATATCCCATCCAATCTAAGTTATCTGGAGTAAAACTCAATAGCAATCCTTCGTATAAGTTATCACCAATATTATAGTTTGGATCCCAAGAGTATCCGACAGCGTCAAAATAGACATTATAATTAAATCCATAACTATAAGTATGTAAATGTAGCTCATCCAGTTGTCCATCAATATTAAAAAGATATGGGCCATAACGAACTCCATCTATGTATACAAAATATTCATTTTGCCCTAATCCTTGATATCCTCCTATTGTGTGTTCAAAGTCAATCCGGATATGATACCATGTGTTTATTAATGGTCTTGGTGCTCCAATTATATTCACAATGCTGCCATTTTCTAAGACTTTCCATTTAGCGGGACCCCCACACATTTTAACGCCAAATAAATTAGAACCATCTGCTATTCCTGTAATCTGTCCTTGATCAGAATCAGATCCTAAATCATCCTGTAGTATCCAAACTTCAACCGTCCCATAATCCATATCAGTAAATTTGTTATATACTCTCGTTGACTTTCCACTTTCTCCAACATTATCCCACAATCTAAGCACTTTATTATGTCCATTTAATTCTGAAATAACTTTAGCATTGGGATTTTCCTTCAAAATAAGCCATTCTTTTGGATCAGAACCACCTTCATCATTTTCAAATCCAAAGGTAGCGGGATAATATCCACTCATTGGTTCAATATAAGTTTTACTTTCTGGAGTAACTATTTTTATTGGATAATCAACAGTAAAATGTATGATGTCTGATTCATATATTCCTCCTAATGAATTCTTTCCAAATACTTGAATAGTATGATTCCCATCAGGGGGCATTGGTATGGTAGTATTTCCTAAAATTGTATTAGTAGATTGATTATCTAAGGAATATGACATCCAATCAAGGTCGTCAGGCTGAAAACTAACTAAAAGTCCCTCATGAAGATTCTCTCCTAAGTGATATCCTTCCCAAGAAAATCCAAAAGCATCAAAATTTGCTCGATGTCCCCCACTATGGGCTTTTGTTGTTTCTATATGTATTTTATCAATCGTATCTAAAT
>JAEOTZ010000027.1 GCA_016839585.1 Promethearchaeota archaeon | reverse complement strand
TTTTTTTGGTTTGCAAAACCATGTCTAGCTTCTTAGAATCTCGAGAATTAAGAAAAATTTATAAAGAAGTCAGAAAGTATGTCAAGATAGGAACAATTTTTTTAACTAGATATGAGAAAGCTAGGATAGTAGGGGCGAGAAGTCTGCAAATCTCATTTGGGGCGCCTATGTTAGTGGAAAAACCTAAAAACATGATAGATCCAATCAAAATTGCTCAATTAGAGTTAAAGGCAGGTATCTTGCCATTAACCATCAGGCGCGAGAATCCAAACGGTGAATTTCAAGATATAGCTATAAACAAACTGATTTTGAAAAAAGATTAATAAATAATAATTTTCTATTTATTAATTTTTTAAAATTTTTGGTTCTTTCCATTCTTCTCTGAGAATACTATGAAACCAAATTTCTCTCCATTCTCCTCTTGTGAAAAAACGTTTACGAATCACTCCTTCCTTTTTAAAACCGACATTTTCTAAAACTTTCTGAGAAGCTACATTTCCGATATCAGTAAGGGCTTGGATACAGACTATTTCTTTTGAAAGAAACAAATAGTCAACCATAATCTTGGCAGCTTCAGTGCAGTAGCCTTTTCTCCTTTCATTTGGAACTAAAGTAAAACCAATTTCCAACAATTTCCCCATGGGATGCAACATGTTAAAGTAAGATATAAGACCAATTTTGGTTCCGTCTTTCTTCTCAATAATGAAACTCTCAAATTCAAAAGGATTATTATCCTGTGCCTTTTTCATCTCTAATCTGGACCTCTGTAGAGGTGAAAAAAATGCACCCCAGAACTCTGGATTATTAAACCATTCTGCAATCAGTGGTAAATCCTCCTTCTCACGAATCCTCAAATTCACATTCTTACCTTCAAGCATCTTCTCTTAACCATCTTAATTGTTTTGATAAATAAACTTAAAGAAATTATTAATTTAAGAATTAGTCATATGTTATAAACATAAATGTAAAATATTGAATTTTTAAAGAAGAATTAAGTAGTTTATATAATCTATTGAACTCGATATTTACCTCTTTCTGTAAGATAATAAACTATTTTATCCTCTACTTTTTCTATATTAATATATCCCTTAGAGATAAGACCATCTAAAAGTTTTTCTAAATCTGCTTTTTTAAAAGGTTCTATCCCTAATGGGATTCTACTTTGATTTGAAATTATCGCAATGCGAGTTAAGAATAATCTTTTGTCCATAATAGATTCAAGTATGGTGATTTCATCATTTGAAAGCCTTTCAAACTGGTCATGTTCTAAGTATTGTTCTTTTAAAGTTTGGGCAAGGTCCATTGTTTCTTGGCTAACTTCTTGCTTCTTTACCTCAACATGTTTCAAATTAACTAAGTCTTTTGCTATTGGTTGCTTTTTATGTCGAGAGATATTGTCAATATAAGCTTTAGTTTTTTCTTTTTCTTTGATCTCTTTTTTTACTTGCTCATCATTTTCTTTTTCCATAATATTACCATAAGGAATTTAATTATAAAAATTTATATTTAAATAATGAAAAAGGTCTTAGAGTTAAAAAACAGAGAAAAAATTATCTTTAGACATATAAAAAAATCTGATGTAGAAGGCGTTTGGGACAATTTCAATGAAGTCATAGAAGAAGGAATATACATTCCTGTTTTTTATCCAGTAAGAACTCAATTAGAGAAAGAATCTTGGTATCATAATATTAAAAAAGAAAATGAGATATGTTTTATTGCTGAACTCCCAGAACGTAATCCTCCATATAATATTATTGGCCATTGTGAGATTTCAAACTCAGAATGGGATGCTGCTTCTCATGTTGGTTTATTAGGTATTATAGTTAAAAGAAAGTATCGCGACTTAGGTATCGGCAGAAATTTAATTGATATAGCAATAAAAGCATCTAAACATTTAAATCATAAAGAAAAAATTATCTTAAGCTGTTTCTCAAATAATGAAAGAGCAAAACATCTTTATAAAAAATTAGGTTTTAGAATCATAGGGATAAGAAAAAATCAATTTTATATAGATTCAAATTATTATGATGAGACATTAATGGAAATATGGATTGATGATTACCTAAAAAACAAAGAGATAGAGATTTTTCTTATGGATATTTAGTCTTTTTCCTATAAATTTCCCAACTTTTTGGTGTTAATGGATTTTCATTTAAGAATATAAAATTAAGGTTCTTTAAATTCTCAATACTCTCATTACTAAACTCTGAAATTTCATTATTTTCAAGAAAAAGAATTATTAAATTCTCTAAATTATCTAAACCCTCCAATTTACTTATGTTATTTTTATCTAAAAATATTTCTTGAAGTTTTCTGAGGTTTTCCAATCCTTGAATTCTCTGGATACTATTATTTGATAATTCTAATTTTCTTAGATTTGTTAAATTTTTTAAATTTTTTATTGTCTTAATACAATTATTTGAGAGATAAAGTCCCTTTAGATCTTTTAAAGTATCAAGATTTTCAATAAATTTAATTAAATTATTATTTAAATACAACCATAATAAATTTCTTAATTTATTTACGCCTGAGATCTTCTCTAATTTATTGAAAGAGAGATTTAGCTTTCTCAATTTTAACAAATAGTTTAGAGTCTTAATAACTCTAATGTTATTACTACTTAAGATTAACTCTTCTAAATTTACTAAATTTTCTAATCCCTCAATTTCCTTAATCAAATTAGATTCTAAAGATAATTTCCTCAAATTTCTTAATGGTTCTAGATTTTCTATCTTTTCAATCTTATTATTTGATAAATCTAATTCTTCTAAAGTTTCTTTTAAAACTTCTAAGTTTTCTATTCTTCCTAACTGATTATTACTAAGATTTAGAGTCTTTAATCTATTTAGATGTGCAAAACCCTCAATATTTTTAATTTTATTTCTTTGGAGTAAAAGATGTTCTAAATCTATTAATCTATTAAATTCTAGAATCTCTGTGATCTTTTTCAAATTGGATCCTTCACAGTTTAATGATACAATTTTTCCTTCTCTCGTTGTAATATGGTATCTACATTTATTAGAGTAATAATCGTATAGAATTAAATTAATACAAGTATCTATAATCGTACTTGGAATTGAATTTTCAAGTTCATCTGTTAATATTCTATTGAAAAATTTTTCAAATTTACTTTTAAACTCTGTTTTTATCAATCTCTTTAGATAATCAATTATAATTTTTCTTGAATTTGTTGTATTTATTAGATTTAGTATTTCTACAGCAAGAAGTTTCTGTTGTACATTATCAAGTTTATTTAAAGTATATTCTAAAAGAGTTACAAATTTCTTATAATTAAGATATTTATCTCTTAAAATGTATCCTGTTTCTAGCCTAATAATAAAATTTTCATCAGAAAGAAATAACTGTTCATAAAAATTGAAGTTTTTACCATTATCAATTGAACTAAAGATTTTTAACGCTTTTTGCCGAGATAGAGGATCTTTTGAATTTACAATCAATTCTTTTAATAAAGCCGATGCCTCTTTAATACCTATTTGGTCAATATTTTCTTCTAAATGATCAAGATTCAATTCCATTTTTAAAGTTATAAAATTTTAAGTGATGAGATTAACAAATAATTTAATGAATTTTTTATTATATTCTTTTTATTTGTGTTTTTGTCGATATTATTGATATGATAACAGATATATATAGTTATTATTTTTTTACAACAATTTCATCATGTGCGTTTATTTTTACACCAATTTTTTATAATCCAAACATAGAAGAGATATAAAATCAAGCTATTACAAGCTTTTTTAGAAATCCAAAATATTAGTTACTTTTAAATATTTTATTTAAAACTTAATTGTAAATAGTACGTTTTATTTCTGTATTAAAAAAATTTATAAAGATGAAATTTATTAGATTATTAAATTTTTTATTTTGCCCATTAATTGTTTATAAAAAAAGCAATTATTTGATAAAAATATAAAAATTAAAATAACCTTAAGCAATATAAAAATACATCTAAAAATAATATCTATAAAAATTAAAATTAAAAATATAGGCTGAAAAAGAAATATGGCAGAAGAAGAAAGCTTTTTAAGCGCTAAGGCACTTGTGGTTGATAATGGTACTGGCATTTCAAAAAACGGCTTCGCTGGAGAAGATCAACCTCGATCAGTATTCCCGACCCTTATAGGTTATCCAAAGTATGAATCTATAATGACAGATGTTGAGCACTATACAAGGGAATATTACATCGGAGAAGAAGCAATGCAACTAAAAGGTGTACTCAAATTAATGTTTCCAGTTGAGCATGGTATTATAGAAGACTGGACAGCTATGGAAAAAATTTGGCATTACACCTTTTATACAGACCTCAGAATTGATCCTAGTGAACACCCTGTACTTTTGACCGAAGCTCCCTTAAATCCAAGACCAAATCGGGAAAAAATGGCAGAGATTATGTTTGAAACTTTCAATACTCCAGCACTTTATGTAGCCATGCAAGCAGTATTGTCCCTCTACGCTTCAGGTCGTACAACAGGATGCGTTATAGATATTGGCGATGGAGTTTCCCACGTTGTACCAATTTTCGAGGGCTTTGCTTTAAGCCATGCCATCCAAAGAATTGATCTAGCTGGGCGAGATATTACCAATTATTTACAAAGATTACTTAGACAGAAAGGGTACTCTTTTACGACCTCTGCCGAAAAGGAGATTGTGAGAGATATCAAGGAGAAATTGTGTTACGTGGCCATAGATCCAGAAAAAGAAATGATGCTTTCGAAGAAGGTCGCCGGAATGGAGAAAAGCTACATGCTCCCTGACGGAGAGACCATTATGGTTGGCGTGGAACGATTTCTCGGACCAGAGTGCCTTTTCAATCCGAGTGTAATCGGGAAAGAGCTTGAACCACTGGATGACGTGATCGTAGGCTCCATTTCCGAGTGCGACGTTGACCTAAGAAGAGACTTGTATAGCAACATCGTTCTTTCGGGCGGCAGCACCATGTTCCCTGGCATAAAGGAAAGACTCACGAAGGAAATTAAGGAGCAAATTCCTGAATCGGTAGATGTTAAAATAATCGCACCACCTGAGCGTATGTATTCCGTATGGATAGGCGGCTCAATCCTCAGCTCACTTAAGACTTTCCATCGCATGTGGGTAACAAGGCGTGAATATAAGGAGATGGGACCGCAAGTAATTCACCGATGCTTCTAAGGAGTTAAATATCTTCAAGTTTTTTATTTTTTCATTTATTTTTTATAACTTTTTTTAATGATTATTTTTTCTTAAAAATAAACAAAAAACTGATGATAAATATCGCTTTTACCATGTCAAAAAAGCCGAAATTCAAATGCTTTTTCTCAAATCAACTTATTATTAATAAAATTAAACAATAAAGAAATAGTAAAAAAAGCCAATTTTCAAAATATATAGAATAAACCAAAAAAAGAAAAAGAAAGATAATCTTTACAGGAAGGTCTTGGAGTGACTCTCGACAGCTTCATCTTCGTGCGACCTAAACTTCCTGGATGATCTTCGTTTAGAGCTTATATCTTCAGGTAAGGATTGTACTTGGAAAATATAAGTGTTAAATTTATAATTTGATGGTTTTTTTTTAACCTCTTTTCTTTTTTCGTTGAATTTTCTAAGATTTTCCGAGAAGTTAGTATTAAAAAGCCAAGCTTCAAGAATCCAGAGTTTTTGGAGTTTACTTGGTAGCTTTTTAAATTCATTTCTAATATCATTCTCATCAATATTTCTGTGGTACATCATGAGATTCTCGAGGATAAAGTAATCTATAAATAAATCGATTTCTGTCATAAGAGTATTATAAATTTCAAGATCTTTACCAGTAAAGAAAGGGTGATCCTCTGGTAGTTGAAGATAAGGTTTTATATCCAATCGTTGTCTGGCGGAGGCAAGTTCTAGACCATAACAGAAGGTACAATACCACGCGTCGTAGGCTTTATTGTACACCATATCTCGATCCGCCTTCCCGCACATTACGCACTTACAGATGGATTTATCTGATAGCTTCCTAAGATCATTTTGCTGTGCTTGATAAGCTCTATATTCTCGGAGTTCATCTGAAGTAAAATCATCGACAGTTCTTCGAGTCCCTCCAGGTGTGTATCTTAATCTATCCATTTCATCAAATAATTTGTTCCATTTAACACTCACAACTGCAAGGAGAAGACGTCGCAAATTGTTTCTTATTTTCTGCAGCCGTGGGTTTTTTATGATGATAGCTCTTTTATCTCTCATATAAATCATATATCTCTTTTTATATTTAAATATTTGGGGTGGAAAAGATTAGTGATTTGGCGATTCGGATTAAAAGTGGATAGGATAATTATACAATCTTAGGATTTCAGCAAAGATTCTTGAATATAGTCCTATATAATCGACATTCGTGCCAAGATTCACCAGTTCAATATTTGTTGAATTCTTTAATTCCGCTATATTTAGTTGTTGTTTATTATCTAATAATCTAGCAGAATCTTACGAAATAAAAGAAGAAATAAAAAAATAAATAATTTTACCTATTTCCTTTTTTTTAATGCTTTATTGTATCTCTCAAATTTTCTTTTCCCAAAGCTTATAATTTTAGCTAGCATTTCTGATTTCTTTACTGATGTATTAAGTTCAGAGGATTCTTTTATATAACCTTTTTTTAAAGCATTATTGTATATTTTTTTACCGATATTGGTTCTAATAATTGATGTAGTATATCCATCTTTTGAACCTAATCCTCCAAAAGAAATATCAGCATAGACATTAGAGAAATCTCGACAAGCAAAGCACGCTGGTCTTGCAAATTCATGAATGTCTTTAAAATCTATGTATTTTACTCGATTATTCTTAAGCTGTATAATTAGATTTTCTTTGATGTTTAACTTCTCCACATCCTCAAATAAGAAATCAAATTTTTCTTCTAATTTTATACGAGCTTCGGCATTAAATGAGAAATTCAAATTACAAAATAAGCCAAATGTATATTTTACAATATGAGCAGGTAAAATGCTTAATTCCTGCATCTTTCTAATAGAGTTTATCTGACATGGTGTACCAACAACAGCAATGCTCATTGCATCAGAACTCACAACTGTTTTTAGTTTTGTGATCGAGGGTACAAATGAATTATATTTCTCTAAGCTTACAACTCCCTGTGAGATTTCATAGTGAGATCCTGCAGCTTCTATTAATTCCTCTTTCGTTGTAGCGAAGAAAGGAACTCTATTAAATGGACCTTCTTTTTTTGAGACAATAGCTCCGTTTATTAAGTTTTTATCTAATAAATACATTAAAATCGCAGTTACAACACCACCATCTGTTGCATTTCTCCTAATTTCCTCTGAAGCGGCTTGACTTGATGCAATTTTTGTCCAATTACCAATAGATACTTTATAATGATACTTATCATTTAATTCATTATCTAAGATGTGAGTTTGAGGGCATACTAAATAACAAATCCCACATTTTAGGCAATTATCTTTATTATAATATCTTGGAGGTCCTGTTTCGGACATCTCAATTGCTTTTATCTCATGAGCCGAGCAAAAGCTAACACATCCCCCACATTCTCCACAAATACCTGGTTCATGGACATCTTTTATTAAATCTTCAAAAGATTTAGGTAGAACTTCTTCAACCATTTTTTTTTAACCTCTTTTCTTTTTCCTTTTTAATCAATTAATTTAATATTCATTAGGTAATTTCTTAAGTTCTGCCAGTGAAAAAACTGGTCCATCAATACACACAAATTTATTACCGATATTGCATCTTCCACATTTACCAATTCCGCACTTCATTCTCATCTCTAATGAATTTAAAATTTGCTCGTCCTTCCAACCTAGATTTACCAATTCAGCTACAGCAGTCCTAATCATTATGGGTGGTCCACAAACTACTGCCATAGCGTTATTAGGAGATGGAGCAACTTTCTTAACTATTGCTGCAACAAACCCTACTTCGCGAGTCCATCCTTCCTCTTCACGATCAATGGTTAGAACTACTTTAATATCATCTCTTTTTTCCCATTCTTCAAGGATATCTCGATATAAAACTTCACCAGAATCACGGTTGCCATAAATCACAGTAATATCTTTATAATTTTTTCTATATCTTTTATCCAACAAATATATGACTAGAGATCTTAAGGTTGAAAATGCAAATCCGCCTCCAATTATTACAATATTTTTGCCTTTCATTTCTTCAATTGGCCAGCCATTACCTAAAGGGCCTCTTACTCCTACAATATCTCCCAAATCACAATTATGAAATCCTGTAGTTACAGTTCCCATCTTCTTGATCGTGAATTTAATAGAACCTTCTTCAGTTGGAGATGAGGCTATACCAATAGGGCATTCCCCCTTTCCTATTAAGCTTATTTCAGCGAATTGGCCAGGAATATAGTTGAAACCTTTATAATCTTCTTCTTTCTTAAACACCAATTCGAGAGTTTTTATATCATTTACTTCATTTTCTGAAACAATATTTTTAACTGAAGTAAGTATAGGGATATACGGATTAGGCACTTATTTTCTCCTCCTTTTTTATGTCAATTTTCTTAATTTTTTCGATTATTG
Source organism: Promethearchaeota archaeon (assembly GCA_016839585.1). Classification (GTDB taxonomy): domain Archaea; phylum Asgardarchaeota; class Lokiarchaeia; order Sigyniarchaeales; family SOKP01; genus Loki-b32. The sequence continues at coordinate 12,589 of JAEOTZ010000027.1, read as the reverse complement.
ATCTAAGATCATTGTTAACAGGGCACAGTTGAATACATCGACCACATCCAACACAACCTAATGTGTTATAATTCTCAGGATAATAGCAGAATTTATGTAAAATTCTATTTCTACAGCGTTCAATACAGCTATCTCGAGGATTATGACCACTTGTATGAAGTGAATATAGACAGAATTGACAAGTATCCCAAATTCTAATTCTTCTACCTCGATTATTGTATTGATCATTATCATCAATAACATCAAAACAGGTACATGTTGGACATAAGAAAGAACAAGTACCACATCCTATACAAATTTCACTGACTTCTCTCCATATTGGATGATCAAAATTAGGATCAAGAACTTTTTCAATATCTTTTAAATCTAATTTGGTAACAATGGATTCTTCTGCTTGTTTAGATAATTCTGCGGCTTTTTGCACATCCTTTTTAGTTGCATTCTTCAGCCATGGCATTTTATTCATTAAATTTTTACCTTTTTCACTTATCGCCTCAACTAAATATTTTTCTCCTAAATCTACCAAAAAGATATCCATATCATCTTTTTGAAAGGGATGACCTTCTACTGATGTGCAAAAACAGGTGCTTTTTGGATTATTACAGCCAACTCCAATGATAATGGAATTTTCTCTTTTCTTCAAAAAGATTTCATCTTGATAATCCCCAAATGCAAAAAAGTTTTCCATAAGTACAAATGCATGAGCATCACATGGCCTAATTCCAAAAATAATGTTCTTCTCCTCCAAATCTTTTCTTTCAATAATCTCCGTTACCTCTTTTCCATCAGTTTTATATTCAAATAATACCTCCGTTTTTGGAAACAAGATTTCTTTTGGTGGAACTTTTGAATTAAAGTAATCTAATATAATGTCATCAGGATTTAAGATTTTTTTAAATACTAAATTACCCTTTTCCTTTATTGGAGCAAAGAAATTATATTCTTCGCCCAATTCAATATAAAGCTTCCCTATTTCATTTTTCATTAATAATTTTTGATCTATTATTTATCACCTTTTTAATCTTCTTCTAACATAAACTCTTCTGCATCATCCATCCTAAAATCCATCATGGGTGGAGTTTTCTTGGGATCTATACCAGATGTGAAATTAAATCTTTCTTTAACTATTTTTTCTAATTTTCTTGTAATTAAATTTAAATCAATTCCCACAGGACAAACGCTACTACACGCGCCACATGCTACACATCGACCTGCCAGATGCATAGACCTAACTAAATGAAATACAATTATATCAGATAAATCTGTTGTTTTCCCAAACCAAATTGGTTTATTTTGATCAACAAAACATAAATTACAATAACACATTGGACATGCCTCTCTACAAGCATAGCATTTCGTGCATGTCTCTAATGAATCTTTAATATATTCCCATTTCTCTTCAGATGATTTTGATTCAAATTCTATTAAATCCTCAAAATCATCATCTACTGAACTTATTTCTTTACATTCACCAACACATGTTTCTGCTAATTCTGCTAATGTTGGAGGAGCTTTAACTTTACAAACCTTACATAATTCATTGATATACTCATCATAAGAAAATTTCTGTTCAAAACCCTTTCCTTTTACAATTATATCATTTTCAGACGTAAAAAATTCTAAAATCTCTTTTTCACCAATCTCCTTCTCGATTCTTTTTCGATTTATTATACCATTACATGGAATTCCAATCATCTTAATATTTTCTAGATCAATTTGCTTTTCCACTGATAAATGAATTAATGCTCGTCCAACACAACCTTTTGACACTATTCCTACTTTTAAATCTCCTTTTTCAGGATCAATGAGTTGAGGTATTTTAGGTACTAGATATTTAGCTAAATTTACATAACATAGATTATTCCAGATTAATTTATCAACATCTTCCTCTTTAGTTATCATTATTGGTGCTGAACTTAAGGGAACAGTCCCCTTCGTATACCCAATTATTACATCTACTTCTTTCTCTTTAAGTAGTTTTCTTGCTGTTTCCCTCATTGAATTTTCGATTTCCTTATTTTCAGCCTCAATTCCCATAATCATCACCATTTCTTTTCAAATTTTTTATTTGGTCCCAAATTTTTAACTATTTTTGTAGCTTTTTTAATTAAAGTGGCAAAACGTTCACCCTCAGCAGCAGAAGCCCACATAAAATTAACTCTTCCTGGCTCTATACCAAAAAATTCTAATAATTCTTTCAATATAGCAAATCGCCTTCTTGCTACTAAATTTCCCGTAAGATAATGACAATCACCAGGATGGCAACCAGAAACAACAACTCCATCCCACCCATCCATCAGACTCTTAATAATAAAGTAGGGGTTCACTCTACCGGAACATGGAACCCTCACAACTCTAATAGTAGGAGGATATTGAATTCTACTAACTCCCGCCAAATCTGCTCCGGCATAGGAGCACCAATTACATAAAAATGCAATAATTTTCGGTTCCCATTCTTCATTTATTTTCTCTTCTTGTTTTGTTTGTAATGTCATCTTTTTAGCACCTCCCAGTTATCATCGCAAATATTTGTTCTCCCGAGAAGCCTAGTACATCTATTGCAGCGCATCTACAATTTCCTGAGCAAGCCCCACAACCTTTACATAACGCTTGGTTAATTTGGGCAACCCTTCCAAACCTTCGGTCATCGATTAACTCTATTGCGCTATATGCACAATTCTCGACACACATACCACACCCTGTGCATCTTTCAGGAATAACCATTGCAGTCTTACCTTCAGCTTCTATTTCATCTTTAGATAATATAGTGCAAGCTCTTGAAACTGCAGCATTTGCCTGAGCAATAGAATCTTCAATTGTCTTCGGACAATGTGCTAAGCCTGCTACAAATACGCCTTCGGTGGCAAAATCTACAGGACGTAACTTAACATGGGCTTCCAAAAAGAAATTATCATCATTAAGAGGAACCTTCAACATCTTGGCAAGATCTTCATTTTCCTCTCGGTTTGCATATATTCCAGCACTTAAAACTAATAAATCAGAATTAATATATATTTTTTCTTTTCTTGGTGTGGAAACTTCAATTCTTAATCGTGAATCTTCTGGGATTACTTCTGGAGGATTATCTTCATCATATTGTAGGAATATAACTCCCTTTTCACGTGCTTCACGATAATATTTTTCTTTAAATCCATAAGTTCGGATGTCTCGGAATAATACTGTTATTTCTAGATCTGGATTTTTTTCTTTAGCTAATAGCGCATTTTTAATTGCTTCAGCACAGCACATTTTACTACAGTAAGGATGTTCATCGTTTCTGGATCCTACACATTGAATCATCACAACTGATTTTTTATTTGTTGCCTTATCATTATTTAGCATCTCTTCGAACTCAGACTGAAGAATTACATTACCATTATTCCCATATAAGTATTCTTTAGGGTGATATTCTTTTGCACCTGTTGCTACAATAACTACTCCATGTTCGAATTCTGTTCTTTCTTTCTTCTTTCCATGGATGACTGAACTCTTAAAATTACCGATATATCCATCAATATTTTCAATTTCTGCATCTGTATATGCGTGAATAAATTTATTTGATTGCACTTTTTTTATTAAATCGGTTAGAAATTCTTGAACATCGCCACCTTCAAGGGTATGATATATGTGTCTAGCAAAGCCTCCTAATTCTTCTTGCTTTTCAACTAAAAAAGTCTCAAATTCTTGGCTAGCAAAATTTAAAGCAGCAACCATACCACTTATTCCTCCTCCAACAACCAGTGCTTTAGGAGTAACTGGTAATTTTATCCTTTCAATAGGCTCTATTTCTCTCGCTTTATTTACTGCCATTCTTACTAAATCCTTAGCCTTTTCTGTAGCCTTTTCTGGCTCGTTCATATGTACCCAAGAACATTGATCTCTAATATTTGCCATTTGAAATAAATACCTATTTAATCCTGCTTCTCTAATGGTCTCTTGAAATAAAGGCTCATGTGTTCTAGGAGTACATGATGCAACAATAACACGATTAAGATGAAATTCCTTTACCTTATCTTTTATTATCGTCTGAGTATCTGCTGAACAAGTATATAGATTACGATCTGCCATAACTACATTAGGGAGAGTAGTGGCATATTTTGTCACGTCTGGAACATCCACATAGCCACCAATATTAATTCCACAATGACAGATAAATACACCAATTCTAGGTGGTTGTCCATTTACATAAATTTCAGGAGGTAGAGTTTTTTCTGTAATTAATGTCCCTCTTTTTTCATATAAAAGTTGATTAACACAACCGGCAGCCGCGCTAGCCTGTGTTACAGTATCAGGAATATCTTTAGGCGATGAGAAAGCTCCACATGCATAAATTCCTGATCTTGATGTTTGAACTGGGTTAAATTTGTCAGTTTTAGCAAACCCAAATTCATTTAATTCAATACCAAACTTTTCTGCGAGAAAAACATTATCATTAGGAGGATTTAACCCAACAGCAAGGACTACCATGTTAAAATCTTCTTCCATTACTTTTCCATCTTCAGTTTCATATTTTATCCTTAAATCTTTAGTTTCTGGTACTTCTTTTATAGATGAGATACGACTTCTTATATATTGAACCCCATATTCCTCTTGGGCTCTAATAATATATTTATCAAAATCTTTTCCATAAGCTCTTACGTCCATACTAAAGATCGTCGGTTTTATTTGATGCATATGCTCATGGGCAATTACTGCCTCTTTAGCTGTATACATACAACAAACTGAAGAACAATATGGTTGTCCATTTCCTGTATAATCACGAGAACCAATACATTGGAGAAAAGCTAATTTTTCAGGAATATCCCCATCTGAAGGACGTAAAACCCTACCTGCATATGGACCACTAGCACTTAAAATACGTTCAAACTCTATACTAGTTACTACATTCTTATACTTTCCATATCCATATAAATTAGCTTCTGGTGGAATATATTCATCAAAACCAGGAGCTAAAATTATTGCTCCAACATTAATATCAACTTCTTCATCTTCCCGATCATATTCTACTGCTTTAGCTTTACAAACTCCTTGACATATTCCACAGCCGATACAATAGTCTTTATTAATAGCGTAAACAAGAGGTACTGCTTGCGGATATTTAACTGATGTTGCAGCATATTTTGCTAATCCTTCATTGAATATATCAATTGCTTCCACAGGACATTCCTGTCCACAAACTCCACATCCAGTACATTTTTCAGGATTTATATACAATGTTTTCTTTAAGACTTTTATATTAAAATTACCTGCTTCTCCTGACACATCTAAAATTTTACAATTAATACTTAAATCTATATTCTGGTGACGTCCTGTCTCAACTAGCTTTGGACTTACTATACACATAGCACAGTCGTTTGTAGGGAATGTTTTATCTAACTGTGCCATTACTCCTCCAATACTAGTAGATGATTCTATTAAATAGACTTTATAACCGGAATCCGCTAAATCTAAAGAAGCTTGAGACCCACCAATTCCAGCACCTATAACCATAACGGCTCCCACTTTTTCCATTCTTTTTCTCCTCTATATTCTCATAAAAATAGGAGTATTTCCTATAATTTTTTGAAAATCTACTTGACTTCGACTTTTTAAGGTTAACGTATGCTCTAAAACTATACTTGGATCAAGGTTTAATTCAATACCTAAATCTTTTACTGATTTAGAATCCTTTTCTAATGCCAATAATATTCTATGGCGATCATATTCTTCCTTTATTGCTTGATCCATCAAAACATCAAATTCCTCTTCAGGAACTTTCTCTCCATATACATTCTCTTCTTCAGTTATTTTTCTCTGCCTTCCTACCAAAGCTCTCATTCTATTACTACTCACTGCCTCCCTAATTGCTTTCACTTTCTCTAGTAATTCTTGATCAGGAGTATCTCCACTTAAGGGGGATGGACCAAGAGCTTTAATATCTTCAACAAATTTAGAAACCACTTCACCAAATCTAACTCCTTCTGAGGCAGAAACCCAATCTAATCTTATTCTATTATCTAGACCAACAAAACTTAAAAATTTCTTTGTCATATCAAATTTTCTTATAGCCTCATAATTACCATCCAGATAATGGCAATCCCCAATATGGCACCCCATTACATAAACGCCATCAATTCCTAATTCAAGGGCTTGAATAACAAATTCGGGGTCAACACGACCACTACACATAACTCTAATAACTCTCATATTTGGAGGGTATTGGATTCTACTTACTCCTGCTAAATCAGCCCCAGCATAGGAGCACCAATTACATAAAAATCCTAATAATTTTGGTTCAAAACTCACTCTATTCTCCTCCATACGCATATATTTCTGACAAGATCTGATCATCTGTAAAATGTCTAATAACTAGAGCTTTATTAGTACAAGTTGCGGCACATAATCCACAACCTTTACATAATGCTTGAATAATCTCGATCTCATCATTTTCATTCTTTTTTATCGCATTGTACGGGCATACTTTAATGCATACTTCACAACCCGTACATAAACTCTTATTATATTCAGGCAAAATTGATGTGGCACCCTCTACTTCAATTGTCTCATGAGATAAGATTGTGCTGGCTCTAGATGCTGCCGCATAACCTTGAGATATTGTTTCTGTTATATCAACAGGCCATTTGGCGGAACCACCAATATAAACTCCATCTGTTGCAAAATCATTGGGTCGCAATTTCACATGTGCTTCTAAAAAGAAACCATTAGCTTCTAATGGAACTTTTAATAATTGAGCAAGATCCTTATTATCACTATTCGCTACTAAGGGAGTTGATAATACTAGAAGATCATAAGCGATAATCATTTCATCCCCAATATATTCATTAAAGACTTTAACTTGATTTTCCTCCACATTAGGCATTCTATCTTCATCATATTTGACAAATAGAACTCCTTGTTCCCTTGCCTTTCTGTAATATTCTTCATAACTTGTGCCAGGGGTGTATAAATCTCTAAATAGGATCGTTACATGAATATCAGGATTTAACTCTTTTATTGTCAGTGCGTTTTTTAAAGCAGTCATGCAACAAACACTTGAGCAATAAGGTCTCTCATCATTACGAGAACCTGCACATTGAATCATTACCACTTCTTTTGCCTTTAAATCTTTATTTTTTAATTTTGGTTCTAATTCATACTGAGTAATTCTTTTAATCCCATCATATCCAAATAACCCTTGAGGATTAAGAAGTGAAGAACCTACAGCAACTATGATAGCTCCAACCTCTAATTTTCGAATATTACCATTTTGATCAATTTCAACTTCATAGTTTCCTATAAAACCCTCGATATTTATCACCCTTGATGATGTTATAACTTCTAAATTCTGAGCATTCTTAACATTATTAATAATTTTTCCAACGAATTCAGTTGCTTCTATATCATAAGGGAACAATTTATGAAGTGAATTTAACCTTCCTCCTAACTTATCTTCCTTCTCAACTATATACGTCTTAAATCCCTGTCTACTTAGGCTTAACGCAGCACTCATCCCAGCAACACCGCCCCCAATTACTAAAGCAGCAGGATTGATATTGACCATTATCATATCTAACGGTTCAAGTTTCACTGCTTTTGCTGCCCCCATCTTTATTAAATCCTTTGCTTTATCATAAGCCTCTTCAGGATGCTTCATATGAACCCAGGTACACTGATCTCGAATATTTACAAAATTAAATAGATAGGGATTCAAACCCGCCTCTGAGATACATTCACGGAATAGCGGTTCATGTGTTCTAGGAGTACATGATGCAACTACAACTCTATTTAATTTATGTTCTTCTACAGCTTTTTTAATGGCAGCTAAACCATTTTCTGAACATGTATATAAATTATCTTCAGTATAAGCAACATCTGGAAAATTTCTAACCTCTTCCGCTAATTTCTTACAATCAATAACTCCGCCGATGTTGCTTCCACAATGGCAAACGAACACGCCTACTCTTATTTCTTCCTCATTCCTTTCTTCTGACATTATTAATTAGCCTCCTCTAATTATTTCAGCAGCTTTAGCGGCAGCACCACTTGCCTCTGCAACAGAACGTGGAATATCCATTGGTTCATGTACACAACCACAAGTGAAAACGCCATTCTTACTTGTTTCAACCGGTATAAAAGGTGTAGTTTTAATAAAATTGTAGTCGTTTAATTCAATTCCTAATATTTCTGCTAAATTGTCAATTCCTTGAGGTGGTACTATACACGTAGCTAATACTACCAAATCAACTTTTAATTGTGTTATTTTATCATTATCTAAATCTTCATATATTATAATAGGATTTTCCTTCTCATCTACAGTAATTTGAGCTATTTTACTTTTAATATATTTAATATTATATTCTGCTGCTCCTCTGCGTAGAAACGATTGAAAACCTTTACCTCCCGCTCTCATATCAATATAAAAAACATAAGATTCTAATTCATTGTCATGTTCATAAGCAATCATTGCCTCTTTCGTTGTATACATACAACAAATAGACGAACAATATTTCTCTACTCTATCTGAACGGGAACCTATACATTGCAGGAAAGCGATTTTTTTAGGTGTTTTACCATCAGAAAATCGTTTAATATGACCTCCTTGAGGTCCTGAAGCGCACTCTAATCGTTCAAATTCTAACGCACTAACTACATTTCTAAATTTCCCATAACCATAATTCTTTAATACATCTTTATCAATATCCTCAATTAAACTATATCCTGTTGCGACAATGATAGAACCGATATTTTCTAATTTAATAATTTGATCCTCTTGTTCAAAATCAATTGCTTCTCTTTCACATGTTTTTTCGCAAATTCTACAAGCATTCTTAGTAAACCATAAGCATTTCTCCTTATCTATTGTCATAATCGCAGGGACACCTTGAAGATAATAAATATAAATAGCCCTTCTTTTCCTAAGTTCTCTATCAAATTCATCCTCTACTCGCATAGGGCATTTTTCAACACAGAGACCACAATTTATACATTCCTCTTCTTTAATATAACGGGCACGTTTAAGAATTTCTGCTGAAAAATTACCTGCTGACCCTTCAACCTTTTGAACTTCAGAATAAGAATAAAGAGTAATATTTGGATGTCTATAGCATTCTGATAATTTTGGTGCTAATATACAAATCGAACAATCATTAGTAGGAAAAGTTTTATCTAATTGGGCCATCCTTCCTCCTATGCAAGGTTTTTTTTCAACCATATCTACATGAATGCCCATATCTGCTAGATCTAAAGCTGCTTGAATTCCAGCTATTCCTCCTCCTATAACTAATGCGCTTTTAGAAACCTTTTCCATAACAAACTCCTTAAATTTTTATATTTTTGAATTTTAAACTTTAAAAAATTTCTAATTAAAAGTGAATACTCTCGAATAACTCATTTGGTTTAATTCTATGAAAATTTAAACCCATTTCTTCAGGAAAAAATCCAAAAGCTAAACCAACAAGCTCAGAAAGATAAAAAATTGGTAAATTATACTCAGTATTGTTTCTCTTATTAAGTTCCCTTTGATTGAATTCATACTGCTGATAACACGCAGGACAAACCACAGCAACACAGTTAGCTCCGGCATTTTCTATAGCTTTTAATTTATTATCAATCATTAAGAGAGACAAATCTCTATCAGATTTTTCAACTGGATTTCCACAACACTCCATTTTCAAATCATATTCTACTGATTCTGCTCCAAGTGCCTTTACAATTTCATCAATTGTAATTGGTTCAAATGGATCATCCCATTCTATAATTTCTGAAGGCCTTAAATAGTGACAACCATAATGAACAGCAACTTTAAAACCTTCTAAAGGTTTTTCAACATTTTTTTTTATATTCTCAAGATTTTCATAAAGTATCTCTGCAAAATGTTTCACTTCCGTCTTGCCTTCATAAACTTTGCCAACTTTTTGCAGATATCTATTGATTTCTTTTTTAGTAGTAAGATCTTTATTAATAAAGTAGTTTACGCCTTTTAAGGTCTCTACGCACCCTGAACAAAATGAAATTACTCCCCCATTATTTCTGCATAAACTCAGATTTCTTGCTCCCAAAGCTAACCAGGTCGTATGATCTATTTGTTCGATTCCTGTTGGATCAGGGCAGCAACTAAACCCCTCTACATCATTCAGTTTAATTCCAAGTTTTTCAAAAACCTTTCTGGAAGAGGCTTCTAAAAAAGGTAATCTTGCCGGAATTACACACCCTAAAAATAAATCATAAGACATTTCTATTCAGCCTCCCTTTTTATAATATTTTGTTCAAAATTTGTTTGTCTTAAAAGAGTTTTTATCTCCTCAATTGGGGCTGTTGTTATTATTGGAAGTCCTAACTTTTCTCTTCTTGAAAGTACTGCTTTTGAATAAGGAATAGCAATACCATTTTCTAGCACTGCTTGACCTTGTGCATGAAATGCTTCAGGATACTTTCCCTCCTCGAAGCATTTGTTTTTTATCAAAGTAAAAATTTCTGTTAACTCCACTTTTTGAGGACATAACTCAACACATTTCTGACATGTTGAACATAACCATGGATTTGGATCTTGAACTTCAATTAATTTATCTTGAAGTCCTAAAATCGCTTCTTCTATTATCTTTCTTGGATTATACTCTCCATTTGTCAATAAAGCAACCGGACACCCCCCTGAGCAAGTTGAACATTGATAACAATAACTCAAAGAAGCATTATGCTTAATAACCTGATTTCTAAAATCAAAATTTATGACACTCATGTCAATGTACACTATTAATTCTTCTATTTTCTTTAATATTTTACTTTTATTAAATTTTTTATTAAATTAAGAAAAGAAATGTTTACAAATTTGGTATATATTATCACAATCTCCTTTAAAAATCTGGAAATTGCTAAAAAAGTAAATGAATTAAGTACCAAATCAAAAAAAAAATATAATATAGTTTTTATTTTTCAAATTGCTTTTGAAGGTCTATATAAATTGGAATCTCCTTTTTTTTCTTTTTAAGAACCACTTTTAGTAACCCATCTTCTATTGTTGTAGATACCGGTTTGATTACTTCTGATTCTTCTACACCCATTTTAGGTCTTGATTTAGAAGTTAAACAGGTATGTTGTTCATCATATAACACACACTTCGAACAGCAAAACCCAACGGGCATATATCCCACTATTGAACATTGGTCAAAAGCGTCGCAATTACAATTATTACACATTTTATCATTCCTCACTTTTTATATAATTTTTTAATTATGATATTAAAATCATAATTTTTTCTCTATTATTATAATTAGATAATTTTATATTTAAATATGATCATTTTTTACAATACCAAACAAAAAAGTTATCAAGAAAGGCAAGAATTCACGGATTCAACATGATAATTGATCGATAATAACATTTACCATTTCTTAAGACAAATTTATGATCTGAATCACCTATTATTATCAAAATATAACAAAAAAAGTGACAAATCTAACAAAAATAATAATTTTAGTAAAACTAATTATTATAATTAAAAATTAATAAAGTTTTTATCAAACATAAAGTTTTTATCAAAATTAAAAATCTTTCTTAACCATTAAGATCCCTTCTAAGAAACCTTATAAAAATAGGTTATTTCTTTCTTTTCACTATATCAATTCTCTGGTTTTACAATTAAAGTAAGTTAAAAATTACAGACTTAATTTTTTTTCTGAAAAAGACATAATTTATTAAATTATTTATCACAATTTATAACTAAGTTGTAAGAATTCAACAAAAAATGTTTAAAAATTGTCGAAAAAAATAGATTTAATCGATCTCAAAATTTTAGAGGAATTAAAAAGTAATAGTAGAATTTCATTCAATGATATCAGTAAAAAGATAGATAAAACAGAGGCTACTGTACGAAGGCGTGTTAAGAAACTCCTTGATGAGGGTATTATAAAACGCTTTACAGTTGAGTATAACATAGATACAAAACAAAAAGTTAGTGCTACCGTAAAAATTATTCCCGATTTTAAGGAGGTTAAACGAATCTTGAGAGAATTATCCGAAGTTGATGAAATTACTAATATTTGGCGGTTATCAGGAGATTGTGGACTCTTATTGAAAGTTGACATTCCATCAATTGAAGAGTTTAATCCACTTATTGAAGAAAAAATTTCACAAATCCAAGGAATTAAGATAATAGAAACTTGTTTTATAACGGATATCATTAAATAATTAGATTAAAGTTGAATATGACTTTTTAAAAATTTATTATATATTTAGTTTAAATAAGATTAATGATAATTAATTTATTTTATAAGTTTACTAGATTAATACGGTGTGAAAATGGGAAAAATTAAGTTTAAACTGTGTATTTTTGGTGATGGCGGGGTCGGAAAGACCACGTTAACACATAGATTTCTTACTCGTGTATTCAATGAAGATTTAAAGATGACAATCGGAGCAGACTTTAGTGTTAAGGAATTAGAAATTGAAGGAAAGACAGTTGTTCTTCGTATATGGGATTTTGCTGGAGAAGATCGCTTTAGAGTTCTTTTACCTAGCTTTGCTAAGGGAGCAGATGGAGGTATTTTTATGTTTGACATAACAAGATATACCAGTATGAAAAATATAGATGATTGGCTCTCTTTTTTTAAGCAGG
>JAEOTZ010000004.1 GCA_016839585.1 Promethearchaeota archaeon | reverse complement strand
GCATGTGGAACTGGTTATTGGACTAAGACAATTGCATCTGTTTCAAAATTTATCACTGCTGTTGATATAAATAATAAAGTTCTTCAAATTGCGAAAAACCGCGAGATTCCTTCAGATAAGGTAATTTTTGTTCAAGATGATGTTTATTCATTAAATAAAATTCAGAATAATTTTTCTGCAGGTTTTGTTGGTTTTTGGTGGTCTCATGTATTAAAATCCAAACTAAAAGGATTTCTTGCCTTATTTCAATCAAAACTTCAATCAGATGCTCTTGTTGTTTTTATTGATAATCGACGTGTGAAGAGAAGCTCTACCCCAATAATTCGAATTGACAATGATGGAAATACTTATCAGATAAGGAAATTAGAAGACGGTCGAGAATATAAAGTATTGAAAGATTTTCCTACTAAGCAAGAAATTCTCGAAACTCTTGGAAATAAAATTAAAAATTTTAAGATGGAACTTTTAAAATATTTTTGGCTTGTTTCATATAATATTCAAGAATAAGTTTCTTAAACTGACTTAATTACCCCAAAAAAATCTTGTATAACAACAATTCTAATTTTAAATAAAAAAGAGTTATTTTTTTAATTTTGGGAAAAATTTTTTTTAAAAAATTTCGTGTATAAGCTAATTTTTATATAAAAAAGAAAGAAATTATATGCATAGAGCATTTTTTTTAATAATTTTAATCATAATCTAATACGGATTTGCCAACAACACTTTGATCTGGTTTAAATCCTAATAATTCTAGAAGTGTGGGAACTATATCAGTAGTTTTACAATAATTTAGTTCTAATATAGGAATCTTTGGGGACCCTCCAATAATTAGAGGTACCGTCATCGATTTTTTAAGAGCAATATCATGAGAATACAGAGAAGAACCTTTAGTTTTTCCATGTTCATAATTAAAGCAATATTCTCCAACCGTAGATATTATTATATCACATGATCGAGGATTTTTAAAATGACGTGGCAGCTGGTCTATAATATTTATAAAATCAATTTGAGAAGTTGCACCAACCCACTCATCAATAGTATGGAATTTATTATCGAGAAGAGCATTTGCTTCTTCATATTTTACATAACTAAATAGATCTTCACTTTCAAATGAATACCTTGTTTTTTGGTTTTTACCTATTCCATAATATTCAATTCTACCTTTTAATAATTTGCCAGATTTATCATCTCTACGCTCAAGATAGATGATCCCTTTTTCAGGTGTATTATTGTCATCCCCATAATACATTAGTTTCACACCAGGAATTTCCGATAATGTTTTAAATAAATCCAATGAAGAGCTTCCAGTTCCACTTGGCTTAAAATTTTTCATTTGATTAATTGTAGGATGGTGTTGCCATGTATCTCCCTTAAAGTTAAGGAATCCAACACCGCCTAAGTTAGCATCAAAATCTCCTGCCCCTATTTTAGGATCGTAAGGTCTTAAACCTTTTTCTTGAAAAAAAGGTTCAAGATCATAAACTTTTTGAGCCTTGTAATTACCATGATCGGAAGTAATGCATATAGCTGTATCCTTATAAGTTTCAGTATCTTTAAGTGTTTTAATCAACGACCCAATATATTTATCACAATCAAGGACAAGATTTATATAGTCAGGATGATCAAATCCCCTTTCATGCATTAAATGGTCAGTATGTGGTATATATCCTACACTTATTTTTGGGATTTCCTTATCGGCAAAAATCTCTCCAGGATTATTATAAATATCTTCAATTCTTTTTAGTATTAATTCTGCCTTAAACTCTTTTGAAGTAGTGAATGTAGAACCTCTGTATAGAAAACTAGTAGCGCTTAAAAAATTTCCATCACCCGCTTGCTCAAAAATAGTCTTAACATTTGAACCAATGTCTTTGTTAATTTTAAATATACCACGTCGTTTACTATAATTACGAATAAAAGGTGGTTTCTTTTTTTCTGAAGGAGGATCTGTCCGATTGAGCCAATGATAATTAGGAACTCCACTTCCTTCTTTAGGATAATAGCCGGAATTGGAACCGGTTATGATATCTGCATAACAAGGTAGGGTGACACTTGGAAAGGAAGTAACACAACTTTCACATATTATGCCATGTTCAGCAATTTGAGTTATATTTGGAAGCTTTCCTTCCCTCATCAAATTAAATAAATGTTCTGCTCTAACATCATCTAGAATTATTAAGATTACTTGATTTACTTTAGCACTTTTACGCATAATATATCTAATATTTGATAATTATTTATATAAATTTAAATGAAATATTGAAGTATAAGAATTTGAATTTTTAATTATTTTTATTTGATACAGATTAATAGATAGCACCAAAAAAGATAATGGAAACAACTCATAAGATATATTTTAAAAATTCATCTGAAATGCGCGAAGTTGAACCAAACTCCATAGAATTAATGGTAACTTCACCTCCTTATCCTATGATTGAAATGTGGGATTCATTATTTTCTTCTTTAAATCATAAGATTAAAAAAGCACTCGAAGAAGAAAAAGGTAGAATAGCATTTAATTTGATGCATGAAGAGTTAGATAAAGTATGGAATGAAGTTGTTCGAGTAGTAAAATTAGGGGGAATAGTATGCATCAATATAGGAGATTCTACAAGAAAAATTGGTAAGTCCTTTCAATTATATCCCAATCATGTTAAAGTTTCCAACTTTTTCCAACATAAAGGTTTTATTGAACTCCCTTGTATATTGTGGCGAAAACCAACAAATAGTCCAAATAAATTCCTTGGTTCTGGAATGTTACCTCCTAATGCGTATGTCACTCTTGAACACGAGTATATTTTAATATTTAGGAAAGGACAAAATATACGCAATATAACCCCAAAATCGGAAAATAGATATAACAGCGCGTTTTTCTGGGAAGAAAGGAATAAATGGTTTTCAGATATTTGGGTAGATATCAGAGGAACACCTCAAATTTTAAAAACAAACGATAATAATCAAAAAAAATTAAGAGAGCGATCTGCAGCTTATCCTTTAGAATTACCATGTCGTTTAATAAATATGTATTCTTTATATGAAGATATAATTTTAGATCCTTTCTGGGGAACAGGAACAACATCATTGGCAGCAATGATCTCTGCAAGAAACTCAATTGGGTATGAAATTAACTCAGAATTCATGAATATATTTAAAAAAAATATAGAGAATATTAAACAACTGAATCTTGAATTATTAAATGATAGACTAAATCAGCATGTCAATTTCATAAAAAAATATCAGAAGAAAAATAAAGAAATAAGATATAATTCTGTCCACTATAAATTTCCTGTTATTACAAAACAAGAACGAGATATTCTATTATATAAAATAAAGAGTTCTAATAATGTTAATAACAAATTTATTCTGAATTATCAAAAATATGATTTTAACTATTAATTGAATAATTAATATGTTAAAATCCTCACTCGCGCAGAGTATTCATCAAATAACTTCCGAATAAAGGTTTTTTATTTGAATCATCAAATTGGATTTTATTTATTCACATTCCTTCCCTTCTTGTATATTCAATTTAATAAATGCCTCCTCTTGTAAATTCCGTTGCTCTGATTTAACTGATCTATTTACCTGTCCTAAATATTTTATAGCATTACTTTTTCCTGCTTGTATATTTTCTATTAACTCAGTTTTGCTTTCTCCACCAGAAATTACTAAAGCGGTTTGAAATGAATGATTAGGTTCTAAAGTCATGAATTCAATCTGTAATGCTGATAGAATCTCTCCAGGACCCTTATATAATGTATTTGAAAGATTTAAATTTTCATTATTTATTTTAAAATCCTTTGTTAAACAGGATTCGAAATTTGTTGATTTAGAGAGGGGAGAAAAGCCCCCATGTAACCCTGTTTTGTCATATTGATAAATAATATCACTTTCTTCATCATATCCTGAAAAATCGTTATCAAATCCTTCAAGTCCATTAATATCAAAGTCAAATACAAAATACATTGAAAAATCGTTTAAATTGTAGTCTGAAATATTTTTTAATGTAAAATATGTATTAATAAAAGGTACTTTTGGACGGTTAAAAATATCTATATACAAGCGAACGAATTCTTTTTTCTTAAATGGATGATGTTTTAATTTACCTTCTTTCATAAGTTTTTTCAGGTATTCTGTGATATTGAAATCAAGAGTAACTCTATGAATAACAGAACCCATACGGGTATTAACCATATTATAAACAGGGGTCGGTTCTACGTTTTTTAAAATTACAGGAATTGTCCCTATTGTTTTTCCTTTTAATTTAAAACTAAACCAAGGTCCTGAGTATTCTTGTTCTGTTAAGTATATTAGATATCTTTGTTTGTATGTAATTTCTTTAATTGAAAAACCCATTATATAGCCAGCTGCGTTTCAGGTTGCTAATATTTGATTGAATGCAACTTTTAATACTATCTTATCTAACCTCCATTAAATGATTTCAATATTAAAATTATCTATTATTTAAAAGAAGTCGAGCAAATAAAAAGTTTGTTTCTTACAATTTATAGAATTTCTATAACTCTGTACGCAACATATAAGAAAGCATCATTAACACCAACTCCAGTTTTGGCAGAGGTAAGAATGTAATGGAAACCAAATTCTTTTGCAATAGTTCTTATGTCATCTTCACTAATAACTATTTCATCAACTAAATCGGATTTATTGCCAACTATTACAATTGAGATATCTTTAGGAATTTGTTTTTTGATATCATTAAACCAAAAATCAACACTTTTTAAATTATCTGGGCGAGTTCGATCTACAACAATAAATGCAGCATTAGTACCAGTATAAAATTTTTTTCGATACGGTGCCATTTGTTTAACCTGTCCACCGATGTCCCAAATGATGAAATTCATTTTTGTTTGCTCACTTATATTAACGATCTTTTTTGAAATCTGTACCCCAATAGTAGAGATATAATCCTTTTCAAATTTATTCTCAACAAATCGTCTAATAAGAGATGTTTTACCAACTGCATAATCTCCAGTTAATATTAATTTATTTGAAAACTCTCCCTCCAATTTTGAAAGTTGTCCACCTCGAGTTTTAGACAATGCCTTTATTATCTCAGGAATTTGAGGAGACACATCTTCATTACCTTTCAAAACTAGTTCAATTTTACTTGCTACATGTTCAGAATAGACTTTTAATTCAACATCGGAAGTTGACGGGTCTGCAACTGTGGTTAGAATTGAATGTGGACCCATACTAGCGAATGCGAATTTTTTATCACCAGTAATTGTAATATTAAAAAAATTTCCAAAAGATCCAAATTCGCTTTTAATTCTGTCAATATAGCTGTCAAGAATTGCCGAAATAACACCAATTACTGATTCATCAGCCGCTTGTTGTTTAAATTCCGAAGAAATAATAAATCCATTTCTATCACATATCGCTACCGCTAGTACCCCATCAATCTCATTCATGTAATTTATTAATATTGGTTTTAGAAGAGTTTCATCGGGTAGCTTTTCCATTTTTTCATCAGTTTTCATACTTGTTGATTATACAATTAAGAATATAATATTGTTAGATAATATAAAAATATCTATATTTAGATATTACTAAAATCATCTTTTAGACTACATCTTGACTACATCTCCATACTATAATATTTTTTATTTGATTTTTTTCCATTATTTATACATGAAAGGATTTGTGTATTTAAAAGATGAAAACCAAGATATCTTAGAATATGAAGAGAACATAGCGAAGATCTTAGACCGAGCAGTTAAATTATTTAAAAAAACGAAATTAAACGAATTAGCAGACAAATGGGATAAAATTTTAACAAATTATTATGTTAAAAAACAAGAAAAATAAATTTAATTTAAATTATTCATAAAATCGAAAATATACTCTTGATTTACTGTTGGAATTTGATATAACTCAAATACTAGGAGATCAATTTTTTTTTGAATATTAAGATTAAAATTACTATTCATTTCAGTTACATTAAGCAAAAGAGAGACTTTTTCTCCTATTTTTCTTGCTAATTGTCTTTCTTCATTTGTCTTAGGAATTTTGATTGGGAAATCTTTAATTTTTTCGATTAATATTCTGGGAAACAGTTTTTTGTAGGAACCAAAAGATTTTATAAAATAATATGAGAGAAGTGTGGAGTTAATAATCCCTAAAACATATAAATGATTAATTTCAGCAGTATTTGAATTTAATATTTTCAAATTGTAAAAAGATTGGGAAGTAAGTGAAAAATCTTTATCATAAGTAGCAGAAATAAGATTATGTTCACTTAATTGCCTAATAATAATTCGGTTTTCGTAAATTTTTAAGTTCTTGTAGTTTATCCCCTGTTTCTCAATGTCAATATATTTCAAATCTTTAATTTTGTATCGATTTATTGAATAAATGAAAGGTTTTAAGTTTCTCTCTTTTCCTCTTGTAAAATTTTCATAAATTATAGTTTCTATTAATTCCTCATTTAAATAACTATTACAGACTTTGCATTTCAATTCTTTTTTTGGTAATGGTAAATATTTTTGACATTTAGTACAAAAAATTACCTTACCTTCTTTTCCTAATTCAGTACCTCTACTTAAAAGAATAGTAAAATTTTCACTGTTTATTAAATCGCTCAACTTTGGAAATTTATTATTTAAATGGTCTAGAATGACACTATCCATAGAATTTAAATTTATCAAAAATTTATAATCCCATTTTTCAATTAATTTTTGAGTAATTTGATGTTTTTTTAGAAATCCATAATGAATTTGGATTATATTTCTTTCTCTTTTTTCTTTTAATCTTTCTTTTTGCAGAATTAAAATAATATTTGAGACAATAAGATCATCAAATTTTGGACCAGTATGGTAAACCTCTTTAATTTTAGTATAATTATAAATAAATTTCCTAATTGAAGATCGATTTGATAAAGCCAGAAGTGAATCTGGAACAATATACCCAAGGAATCCCTGATCTTTCAAAAATTTAATGCCAAGCTCTATAAAAATTTGATAATAATCATATTGACCATCTTTTGTATCAAAATCACTCGACTCAATTAATCTTCTCTGTTCTATTGGAATGTCTCTAATAAATAAATAAGGGGGATTTCCTACAACAAAGTTGAATGATTCTCTTTCATTGCAACTTAAAGTATTTGTATTGTTTATATTAAATTTAGGAAATTGAAAATTATCTTCATACTTTCTTATAATTTTAAAAATATCAAATAAAACGGATTGAATATTGAGTTGGCATAAAACACATGCAATAGGATTGATATCTATTCCGTAAATATTATCTTTCACTCCTTGAATTATTGATTTAGATTCTTTCAGAGAAAGTTCAGCAATTTCTTTTTTATTGTAAATTATTTTATAACGATCTATTAATCTTCGAATAGCCTGAATTAGAAAACTTCCTGAACCGCAGCTTATATCAATTAGTTTCTTACGCTCAATGTCATCCTTATAATCATAACCTATTTTATTTAAAATACAATCCACAATTGAGAAAGAAGTATAAAATTCACCCAAAGCCTTCCTTTCTTTATGATTTAATATCCTTTCATAAATATTTCCAAATAAATCAAGATTAAGAAAATTAGATTTATAATTAATTGATTCCGAAGAACTTTGAATTAAATTTTGAGACTTTTCTATATTATCTATTATTTTTTTAAGGAAATCTTTATGGAATTGTTTATTAATCCCTTGTGAAATAAGTGTCTCTATTATATTATCCTTCTTTAGGTAGTCTAAAAAGTTATGCATCAATTATTTGAAAATCGTTGAAGATTAATTTCACTGTTTTTATTTGCTTTTTAATAAATAAAAATTTTTACAAAAGAGCCTTAATAAATACATGGAAATAACAAAAAGAGAAATTTATAATTTTAAAGAACGTAAATTTCCAGAAAAAATTTGTTTTAAGCCAATAGGAATAATTCATTCTCCTTTTAAAACTCTTAAAGGTATTCCAATCCAATCCTTGATGTCAGATGTTAAAGGAGACATCGAAATATTTCCAAAATTTAAACCTGCCTTAAAAGATTTAGAAGGATTTTCTCATATTTATTGCTTATATTTTTTTGATATGGTGAAATTACCTGTCCCTCTTCAATCAAAACCATTTTTAAAAGATGAGATAAAGGGAGTCTTTTCTATTCGAACACCTTTTCGACCTAATCCAATTGGCTTATCAATATTGGAAATATTAAGAATAGAAGAAAGTATTATTCAAGTGAAGCATATTGACATTTTAGATAATACACCCGTGTTAGATATAAAGCCTTATGTTCCTCAATTTGATTCAATAAAAACAAAAAAAATAGGGTGGCTAAAGGACTACATTAGAAGAAAAAAAAGCTAAAAGCGAATTAATCTTTAATAAAAATTTATAAAATTTGAATTTATAAGCAAACCAATATTTAAATATTATTAAATAATATGAATCTTCATTAGGTAGGAAGTTCATTAAAAGTTGATCATAAATAATCCATGATTGTAAGTATATTATATATTATAATTTCAATTTCGATTTCAATTCCTGTAATTCTTTATGTTATTTTGCACAGAGGGATATATTTTAACCATTTCATTTTTTCTATAATGACTTTTGCATACTTTTTGATTGATATAAGTTATATTATTTCATTCAATTTATCGACTGAACTTGTTTTCAGTGAGAATATTGCTCTTTTTTTATGGAATCTCTCTATAATATTAATGATATTTAAATTGAGTATGATGAGTACGATTCACAGTTATATTTTATTGAAAAAAAGAACCAGAATTTTTATGGGTTTTCTCTATTCGTTTTTAGGAGGAATAATTATTAGTTTATTATATTTGGAAGAAGTCTTTGAAATTAAAGAATCTAAATTTTATTCCAATTATATATTTCATAATCTTCCTTTTTTTGTGTTTTTTATTACATTCATTATTTTAGTAAGTGTATTAACTGTCTATATTGAAATAAGGGGTTTTCCTAATATAAGCGATAATAAACTAGCACAATTTTTTAATCGTCTCTCTATATTATTTTGTATTAATAACATTCTGTATGCTATGTATTTAATTATTCAGCATATCTTACTTAGGATCTTATTTCTATCAGTTTATCTTATTTTTTCTTCTTATTTACTTGTTATGATTATTAAAAAACCAGATGTGTTTGTAGTAATTACTAATAAGATTTTTGATTTTATTATTTTTCATAAATCAGGAATTCTCTTATATTCTTTTGATTTTGAAGCAGATCAAGAGACAGAAGACTCTGTTCTAAAAGGAAGTATTTTAATTGGGATTAGTCATATTTTAAATAACATTATTGATAAGAAAGATAAGCTAAGTGTGGTTAAAATGAAGGAGAAAGACATTATTCTCGAATATGACAATGAATTTGGTTATGCGCTTCTATTGGTGGCAAAACATAAAAATTACGTAATTGAAAAATCAGTACAGCAATTTATGTTAAAATTCAATGAAATCTTTAAGGAGGCATTAATAAAAATAAAAGATTTAAGGCAATTAATAGATATTTCTGAGTTTAGGGATACAAAACTTATTATAAATGAGATATTCGCCCCTTATATAATTAAGAACTAATTGTAATCTTAAAGAAAAAATCTTATATATGAGGATTGTTTCTTCATTTAAAGAGAAATTTGGATTGTATTCATTTCTTAACTGAAATCTCACATTGAATAATAAATTAAGTATAATAACAGGCGATTTTCCACAATTATGAATTTATTTTTATTTTTTTTAGTAATTGGATATATTTTCTCGTTATTTGTGAGTATTTTTACTATTTATGCTCTAATCCAACATATTAACAAATATGGAACAAAACTATTGGATATATTAATTATATTGACAATTATAAATTTTGGAGTAATATATTCAACTTCATTTATATTATCCATAATTATTTATATCTCAGACCTGATTAACCTATTATTTTGGAAAATTTCTATAGTGTCTTACTTAGCTGTACTAATGCAAATTTCCTTATTTTATAGTTTTATAAAAGATTACAAGCAGATCCCAATTTCGCCATATTTGATTTTCATTATTATTTTTGGGTTACTTATCGGAAATATCTTTTCACCAGATTCAATCACTATAGAAAATAATATCAATACAGTTCAATATTCATTTGGTTTTCTATTTGGATTACATTTCATAGTATTTCAAATCATTATGATTATTTATTATGGTTATATTAATATTGTAATTTTTAATAGAGGAAGAAACAAAAGGATAAGCCTTTTTCTAAATATTTCAGCAATTTTACTATATTTTCCTATCTCAATGTCAATCCTTTATATCTTTTTTGAATTAACTATTTTTAGAAGCTTTTTCATAATTTTCGCGTGGATTAGTTTCAATTTTGGTTGTCTTATTATAATAAAAGCCCCCAGAACATTTATGGTTGTTACAAATAAGATATATTTTGTTAACATATATCATAAATCAGGTGTTTTATTATACTCTTATAATTTTATGAATTCAGAGGGTGAAACTGATTCAAAAATATGGGGAAATATTCTTATTGGATTAAATCATATACTCTCCGAATTTACAGAAAAATCTAACCAGATCGATGTACTCCAAACTATAACTACAGATTTAATGGTTAATTATGATGATTTAGGATTTGCTGTTGTTGTTGCTACAAATCGCAAAAATGAAATATTAGAAAACATAATAAATGAATTTACAAAAGATTTTAGAATTAAATATCAAGAAGAATTAACTGAAATCCAAGATTTAAACAAATTAATCAATATATCAGACTTTAACGAAACTATTAATCTTATTGAAAAATATTACCAGATTTATTTTTAAAATTTAAATTGTTCTCTCTAATTTTGATTTTCTTTCATTCTCTCTCAAATTTAATATAATAAAACTTTTTTTTTATAAGAGAAATATATTAAAAATAGACTCCAAAAGACTTATATAAACTGCATATTAAAAATTAACAAGTATTATATAGTAATTTTTTTGATAAAAAATGGTGAATAAAAAGTGTCGCTAAAATTTTGTCCAAAATGCGGTAACAAATTAGAACCGGATTCTCAATTTTGTGATACCTGTGGAGCGGATTTAACTTCTAGAATAGAAGTTTCAGAAGTTACTCCTGCTGTTAAAACTGAAGTTCCTCAAAAACAATCTATTCAAACCGTTGAAAAAATTGCACCTTCAGGTGTAATATACGGAGATTTTTGGCCTCGATTTGGAGCTATTATTATTGATTGGATAGCCATTAGTATAATAAGCTGGGTGATATCATTTTTAATTTTCCTACCATTCTTTTTTTATAATCCTTTTGTATTTAGAAGATGGTGGTTTACATTTCCTTTCAACTGGTTAATTGGGTTTTTGTACTTCTGGCTCCTAGAGACTTACAACGATGGTCAGACCTTAGGAAAAGTAGCATTAAGCCTAAGAACGGTGGATGAGAAAACACTTGAACCAACAACACCAGGAAATTATGCTATTAATAATCTTTTAAAAGGTGGTGGTTTTCTAATAATAGATTTCATTATTGGAATCATTAAGAATTCAGGTGAACCTGAAAAAAGATTAAGGATTATGCAAAATGCATCTGAAACTGTTGTAATATCGACAAAGTAATATCAATTACAAATTTATAATAATTTTAAAATTTCAAATCCTCTTTTTTTACTAATCATTAATTCGTTTGTATCTAAAAGTTTATAAATATAAGTTTCTATGAAATACCTCAGAAAACACATTATATTATGTTAAATTAAATTTATAAGTGTATAAAGATGGAACAATTAGGATATCAAGATATAGAATGGCGTAATGATTGGCAGATTATTGTAAAAATCTTTGAGACTATAGATGAATTAAAATCCCAATTTAAAAAATTAGACGTTTCTTACTTGCGTGAAGTCCAGCAAAAAATTTTAATTCTCAACCTTGAAAAATATGCTTGGTCCTTGCAGAACTATATAATCGAGAAATACTCAAGAGAATAAAAAAGTGGACAATAATTTCCAGTTTTTTATGTAATCCTCATAATTATTTCTATATAGAGTATATATTTAGATATGTAGTATTAATTATTTGCACTAATTTAGATAAAAGCCTTAGAATTTTATAATTTCTGTTATAATCTTATTTTAAGAAAAAGTTATGGTTGAAAAGATTAATGATTTAGCTATTCTGGTCATCATCTACTTTTTGTAAAAGTTCTGTTAAAACAACGTTATTGTAAGAGAATAGCATTCTTGGGATATAAATATCTGCCAAATATGGACCATCAGCGATTTCTTCTCTTAATGGAAAAAGCTGCTTTTCTTTAATAACAGATCCTAGATAATTCCTATCATATTCCCTGTATCCAAATACTTTATTTTTAACTATTACCATTTTTCTTTCATATCCTTCAGGTACACCTGCTTTTTCTAACAATAACAAAATTTTTTCTCGTGATAAAGATTCAAGTAGTTCAAGATCTTCCTCAGTTCCTTCGTAGGCAGGTCCTGTTTGCGCTTCTGCATAATCAATTTCTTTTTCTAATCCCATTATTACTTTGAAGCCTAGAGTTTCATTACCCTCATCTACAGCAGTTATCTTAAATCCAATACCATATCTATCTCTAATTTTAGGAGCTATTTTAGCCG
The DNA here is from genome assembly GCA_016839585.1 of Promethearchaeota archaeon. Classification (GTDB taxonomy): domain Archaea; phylum Asgardarchaeota; class Lokiarchaeia; order Sigyniarchaeales; family SOKP01; genus Loki-b32. The sequence goes on along the minus strand of JAEOTZ010000004.1, from coordinate 52,895 downwards.
CAATAAACTTCATTCTCGTTGTAGTATTACTCCCATGCCAAATCCATACACGGAAATGCTTTGGATCAACAAATAGCAATACAAAATCAGGATCTAACAATTCAACTAATTCAATATCTTGCTCAACTTCGAGTTCTTCAAATTCCCCTAATTGGTCATTAAATTGAAAAATTACCATTAGCTTTCTTATTTCCTCTGGGAATTCATCTTTTGGTTCCTTTTTTTCTTTTTCTTCTTCATTTTCTTCTGATGGTGGTTGTTTATCCGACATAATAGTATTAGATGATTGATTAATATATTACATTACTATTTAGTTATAATAACTTAATATTATTTAGATTATTAAAATAAATTTCTTTATTATTACGCAATTTTTAAGTAGATTTTTGGTTAAAAATAACAAGTGATGCGGGAAGGGAGATTCGAACTCCCGAACTCCTTCGAGACTGGATTCTGAGTCCAGCGCCTTTGACCAAACTTAGCAATTCCCGCAAAATATTTTAGTGCCTAAAATACTGTGATATAATACAATAAATTTCAAAACTATAAATTAATTTACTATTTAGTACTCATGTGTATCTTTATAATATGAACAATGAAAATATATTTTTCTTGATCAATAATTTTACTTGATCAAGTAAATATAAATATTAATGTGTGAAATTCAACATTAATAATTAGAAGAAGATGTGATTTAAGTTGAGTTTGCCAAATAAGGTAAGGGAATTAATTAAGAAGCTCCCTAAGGAGCATTCTGGCTTGAAAAAGTTAATTAAAAATAATTATCAGAGAATTAACCTTGACGAATTGAAAACTTTTGATAAGAAAAATGTAGAGAATTTTTATTTGCAAGTTATTGAACAGATTCTTTTATCAAATCCAGAAGCATTAGAATTGCTCAAAAATTTGAGTGTAATAAATACAGAAGTAGATACCAATATTGATAGAAAAGACATTGAAACCAGCTATAAATTGCCAAACATCAAGAAAGCCTTTAATGTATTATTGGATACAGGAATAATAAAAAAGAAAAAAGGTAAAGAAGAGACTTATGATTTCTCTTATCAACAAATTCCAGAAGCTTTAGAAATCCTAACAGATAAAAATTGTCATGAAAAAGCTATAAGTTATTATGAGAGTAAGAGAAAAAAATATGGAGAAAATCTTAATGACGATATTGAACTTCTCTTTCATAAGGTAAAAGTAAATCCCACTGAGGATTTGGTTAATGAATTTTTCGCAATCGTGAATTTAATAGACCAATTTGATTATAAATATAGAAGATTAATTAGTGTTGCAGAAGAATTAATTATACTTGGAGATAAATATAAAGCACCAATTCTAATAGTACTTGGAGACATGTTTTCTGCTGTAGGATTGGCTGAGAATGCAGAGAAAATGTACCTTGAGGCTTTAAACATTTATAAAAAATTGGCGAAACAATATTATAGAATATATTTACCATATATTGCAGCAACACAGAAAAACCTTGGAACCTTGTATACAGATTTAAAACGGTTTGAAAAAGCAGAAAAAATATATCTTGATGCTTTAAAGGTTTATAAAGAGTTAGAGAAACAATATTATGATGTTTATAATCCCGATCTTGACTTAACTCAAAGTGATCTTGTAGATATGTATACTGATGAAGATGAAACAAAAGATCCTGATAAGTCATACCTAGACGTCCTAAAAACTTATAACAAGTTAGTAAATCAATATTATGATACCTATTTTCCTAATGAAACCGCTATTTCAAATTACTTTGGAAATATATTAGTTGATTTAAGTTTATTTGAGGATATTAAAGATGGAGTCATTGATTCCTTAGATACTTATAAAGCTTTAGCTAAAATGAGTTATGATATGTATTTAAATGACGTTGCTACAACTCAGAGTAATCTTGGAATTATATATAGCGAATTATCGAACTTTAAAAAGGCGGAACAAATGCACCTTGAAGCTTTAAAAATTAAAAGAAAATTAGCAAAAATAAATCCCAGTCAAGTTTTACCCAGTCTAGCCCTTACTCTAATTGACCTTGGAGATTTGTATGCTAGTTTAGATAAGTTTGAAGATGCAGAGCCAATGTACTCTGACGCGTTAAAAATCTCTCAACAATTAGCAGCACAAAATCCGGAAGTTTATTTTTATAATGTTGCGATTATAAACAATTGCCTTGGAAATGTCTACGTTAAGTTACAGAAATTTGAGGAAGCGCAGACAATGTACCTTGATGCATTAAAAATCTTTAAAATCTTTGCAAAAGAAGATCCTAAAACCTATTTATACAACGTCGCTGATGTTCAGAACAATCTTGGTAATATTTTTATGATTTTAAAAAATCTCGAAAAAGCTGAACAATATCTTAATAAAGCATTTAAGAAAGATCCTACAAATCTTGATATACTGTATAATATCGCTTGTCTTGAATCACTAAGAAATAATCAAGGAAAAGCTTTGGAACTATTGATGAAAGTAGTAGAGCTTGATAAAAACTATATTGAGAGGGTATTGTCAGATGATAGATTTGATAATATTAAAGACTCAAAAGAATTTAAAGAATTAATTGGTGAATAATTTATAATCTTAATTTCTAATCAAACATAAAATGAAAAACAAAACTCTATAATTCTATTATATTATTTTAATGCTAATTTATTTTGACAGTAAGGACAATGAAGTGGCAATTGCTCATCACATGTTTCCAGTTCTTTACTACTTAATATATTTTTCCAGCAAATTAGCTTATCTCCTCTCTTAACCATATCTCTACCATGATGTTGCGGGATGATGTCTTTAGTATTACAATTCTCACAAATAATCAATTTCGCTTCACTCTCCAGCTCTTCAGTCGAAACTTCTTTATATAAAAATCTGTACCTAAGAATTGTCATGCTGTTAAGAAGGACTAATAAAGAGACTCCCATGTCTGAGATTCCCACCGCTAGCCATAGGGTCATTAATCCAATAACAGTTAATACTGCGAAAGACACTTTTACTATTATTGAAGTCCAGATGTTTTGTTTGATTTTTTTGTTAGTTTTCTTGGATAAGTCTATGTATATAAGTATTTTCTTTAGATCATCATTAATAATAATTATATCTGCTGTTTCCAATGTAATATCAGTTGCAGAGGCTCCAATAGCAATCCCTAAATCTGAAAGAGCTAATGCAGGAGCGTCATTTATTCCATCTCCAACCATGGCTACTCCTTTATATTTCTTTTTTAAATTTTGGATTTCTTGTAGTTTCTGATCTGGTAATTGCTCTCCATATGTATAATCTATATCTAAACACTCTCCAATTGAATTACAGACGTTTTTGTTATCCCCAGATATTAAGATAGTCTCATATCCCCTTCTTTTTAGACCATCTATGAGAAGTGGGGCAGAGACTCTCAATACATCTCTAATTGTTATAATTCCTACAATATTATTCTTATTTCCTAATAAAATTGGGATTGTACCTGAATTTTCAATTTCTTTAATATCGTCAATAGGTAGTTCATAATCCAATTCTTCAATAAATTTATGGCTTCCTACATAGAATAATTCTCCATTAATCTTCCCTTTTATACCCTTCCCTTTTATCACTTCGAAATTATCTACTGCTTGAAAAGTTAACTTCATTTCTTTTGCTTGCTTAACTATAGTTTTACCAATAGGATGTTCGGAAAGTGATTCTAAACTGGCTGCAATACTAATTATATGTGATCTGTTGGCACCATTATAAGCATAAACGTCAAAAATTTTTAAATTACCTTCAGTAAGTGTACCAGTTTTATCAAAGGCAAATACTTCGATATCTTGAATCTTTTCAATGAATCTGTTACCTTTAACAAGAATTCCCTCTCTTGCCATCTTAGTTAAAGAAGCAATGTTTGCTAATGGAGTTGATAATGTTAAAGCACATGGACAAGAAACTACTAAAAGGACTAATCCACGATAGAACCAATCGTAAAACCTTAACCCAAATAGAGGAGGGATACTCATAACGAGAATTGATGATAATATAATGATTGGAGTATAATATTTAGCAAACCTTTCAATAAACTTCTCATGTTTACTTTTATTTTGTTGTGCTACTTTTATGCTTTCTGCTATTTGTGCTACAATGGTATTAGAACTTTCTCTGATAACCTCAATATCAACAAAAGAGTCTGAATTCAGACTTGCTGCAAGAATTTCATCTCCCTCTTTTTTAAATACAGGAACAGATTCACCTGTTATAGCACTTTCATCAAAATATGAACTCCCCTTTACAATATTTCCATCAAGAGGTACTTTCATTCCAGGTTTTATACCAATGGTCTCTCCAATTTTAACCTCTTTTGAGGGAACATTTTTATATCCATTTTCAGTTTTTAATAATGCCTCATCAGGTGCTAGCTCAAGTAGTTCTTTAATTGCATTCCTTGATTTATCAGTTGTAATTTCTTCTAATCTTTCCGCTATTGCATATAATAATAGAGCTGTTGCTCCTTCTTGTCCATGTAATATGAAAAAAGATGCAACAGCAGCAATCAACATCAGTATACTTGCTGTGATTTTTTTTTTTCTGATGTCTTCTATTGCTTCCTTTACGACTCCTGAACTAGAAAGAAAAATTGAAGCAATCGCAAGAATTTGAGCGGTGAGCACAATTTCAAATGCAAACTCTAAAAAGATAGAAATTCCAAGTAAAATAGCAGCAGGTATTAAGAATAACCAGAAATGATCTTCAAAAAAAGATTCTTCTTCTTCCTCTTCAATTTCACAATAAGATGATGAACATGCTATAGTAGTAATAATTTCTCACCTATGTAATGATTGTTTAAACTTCAATTAGAACTTAACATTTATGGACTATAAAAGAATGAATCTATATATGAACATATTTAACAATTTTTCTAAAATATTTTTATTTTTGATAAATAAATGTGTTATCTCTTCAATAAATACGATTTTTTTATATCCAGCAACTTAAGCTATTGAAATTAAGGAAAAAGTTGAAAAATTTTTTTTAATAGATCAAATAAAATGTCATTTTATAACATACACAAGTTTTTGTCCTTCTTCCTCTTTAAGGTTTAACTCCCGTCTGATAGCATTTCTGACTAAATAGCCTCCAACATGAAGTATAGAATCCTTTAATATAGAATCCTGGTCCATTGAAGCATTACATGGATAGGAATGATGTGCTTTACTTATTCTTTCATTTAATGATAATTCTCCGCTTTTACCATTCTTAAAATATTTAGATTTGAGTTGTTGGATAATAAAAAACGTTGAACCGCATGGAGCTGATTGAAGTACACAAGTATCTTCAATATATTCTCCATCTTTACTTAACAAAAATGACACAATTGGTTTTCCAACTTTAAAGTAATCAATAAATTCTTCAATAAAATTATGGTTTGTAGTGATATTAAAACCACCTGTATTATATTCATCTAATTCTTTATTCAATGAACAAAAGGGTTTGGGAAAGGCAACTTGTATTCCATATTTTTCAAATTCTTCTAAAACTTGTACTTGAAGTCCAGGAGGAACCCATTTAGGAGCCTCGATAGGAATAATTACCGCCTTTATGTCTTTATTTTTTAAGTATTCGGGAAGGCCAGAAAGCAGATCTTGATGAATACCAATAACCAATAAAAAGTCAACTTGAGGTAAATTATGTGGTAAAAATTTTTCTGGTTCTTCAATAAAATCAGGTATATTTTCTCCAACTTTTTCATAAAAGTAGATTACATTTGCAAAACTCTTTATATGTTCTCTACATTTGTCACATTTTACATTTTGTTCTAATATTTCACAAGCTTTACAAAACTCTTCGTTATTTATAAGATGCCCAACAAATTTTTTTGTTAAATTCTCAGTTTCTGGACCTATACCGTAAAATATACCTAATTTATATTTTTTTTGACTCATTAGACATTTGAATAATTGAGACTTTTACTTATTATTTTAATAATCAATAAAATATTTATTCATTAAGCTGAACATGTTCTAAATTAATAAATTTAAATCTTATTCTTCATAAACAGCTATGGATCCTCTACTTTCTTCTAGTTTTACAACTATCTTTTTATCGTTATAAATTTCTTTTAGTTGATTATGTATATATTTTGCTAAAAGTTCACTAGTAGTTGCTTTTAAGGGAAGAAATTTTACATCTGAGCGTGGAAAAACATATCTCTTGCTTGATTTTATAATCTCAATAGAGTGTTCTTCTTCAATGATCTTTAAATAATCTGATTCTGTTGGAATTAATACATAATGATCCAAAGGCTCAACGATAGAAACTAATGTTTTATGAAGTTCTATAAAGTCTACAACAAAATAATTTTCATCTAAATCACCTAAGACCTCAACAGTCACATAATAATTATGTCCATGAATTCTTGAACATTTTAATGGTTCCTTAAGAAAGTGACAAGCACTGAATTTTGCTCTTGATGTATTTGAAATTACTTTAAATCCCATTTTTAAGCTACCTACCTTTAGTTCATAAATAGTTCTAATTTTTTGTATAAGATTAGCTATTTTGAGTTTTTATAGTTTATGTTTAAAAATAATAAAAAAATACTATAGCATGGGACTTTCATATGATGAAATTATTTCAATAATTTATAAAAGTTAAATAGAAATAGAAATGAGCTTTTCAATTTACAATAAATTTTTGAATAAATATATGACTGAATCTAAGAAATTAGCAATTACAGGAGCTAATGGTTTTTTAGGACAACGTACAATAAGAGCTGCTGTACAGGAAGGGTGGGAGGTCGTTGGCATTGTCCGAAGAGAAGAAGTGGTAAAAGAAATCGAAATATTAGGAGCAAAACCATTCATTATAAAGAATTTCGATAGTATTGCTTTAGCAAATGCATTTAAAGGTTGTAAGGCGGTTATACATTTTGCTAACATAGTATGTGGTTCTAAAGAACTTTTTGAAAAAGTAAATATTGATGGCGCTCGTGCTATTGTTGAGGCAGCTGAAAAAGCTAATGTTTCTAGAATAATATACCCTTCAGGTTTAGGTGTTGATAAATATGGGAAGATAGCATGGGCGAATAATGAGTATTTCCGTTCTAAAATGGTTGCCGAGCAAATAATTAGAGGTGGAAAAACACCATATGTTTTTTTTCGTCCATCTTATATTTTAGGACCTAATGATGAATTAATTCCTGAAATAATAGAACAGATTGTTGACGGGATGGTATTAATTGCTGGTGATGGTAAATTCCCTATTCAACCGATTTTTGTGCAAGATGCAAGCAAAGCATTTTTAGCTGCGGCAAATGGTGGTGGAGAGAACAATCAGATTTATGAGTTAGTTGGTCCCGAAGTGATTAATATGCTTCGATTAGTGGAAATGGTCCATGAAAATATGATCGAACTTGGTTTTAAAGTTCCTTTTCCAAGAGTTAAAAATATACCATACGATAAAGCTGCTGAAGAACTGAAATTATGCCAAGAAATGATCGATGTTATGCAAAGTGATATTACGTCTGATGGAAATCTTACTGCCAAAGCACTAGGATTTAAGTTATCAAATCTAAATGAAGCCATCAGAGCATCTATCGTCGAAAAAATGGTTCTTAAAGAGGATAAAAAGAATAAAAAAGCAATAATCCTATTATCTGGAGGAATTGATTCTGCTACAGCTCTTTACTGGGCTCACCATAAAGGGTATAACCTAATTGCTATTACTTTCAATTATAGTTATCGACCTGAAAAAGAGAGAAAAGCAGCGCTAAAGCAAGCTCAAGAATTGGGAATTGAAATAATTGAGATTCCAATCAAATATTTGAAAGAAGCTATTGAATTACGTATAGATGGATTTCCTGTACCCAGCGTAGTTGATGCTCCAGAAGGTTTTATTCCTGCTCGAAATTTAATTTTTTATTCTAACGCAGCTTATTATGCGGAAGTATATGGTTGTAACTACATCATAGGGGGTCATTTAATTGAAGATGCAAATAAATTTCCAGATGCCAGTATAGACTTTTTTAATTCACTCAAGACACTTATAAATAAAGGAAAACATCAAAAAGATAAATCTATTATAAAATTCTTACATCCTTTGGTAAAAATGAACAAAAATGATGTTATAAAATTAGCTAAAAAATTAAATGTACCATTTGAATGGACATGGAGCTGTTATTATGATGGTGATCAACCATGTGGAATGTGTAGTAGTTGTCGTAAAAGAGTAGAAGTGTTTAATGAGCTTAATTATTTAGATCCTGTTTTTTCTTTATAATTAGAATTTTAAAAGAGTTTATCTTTAAAAATTAATATAAATAATCTAGAAATATTTAGATCTTTGAGGATAAAATAAAAAAGTATACTTTTTGAAAATGGATATTGAAAAAATCAAAAAAAAGTTTGCTAAAAATTTTAAGGATGAGATTTCAGGTTTTTCTGGAGACTTAAATTCGTTTTCATTAATAAAATTGCCAAGTAAAAGAAATTTGGTATATGAATTAACATTTATTAGAAAACCAAGAAATTTTCCAAAAGAATTAATCCTAAAAAAATTCCAAACAAAAAATGCAGAAAATGAGATTATAACTTATAAAAAATTAGAAAACCAAGATATAAATGTTCCAAAGCTCTTACTATTCAAAAAATCTTACCTAATACTTGAAAAATTAAATGGAACTAATCTGTGTCATTTAATAAATGATAACCTACTTAATACAGTTAATTTAGATGATCTAGACTCAGAAGTTAAAGAAAGAATTATAAATAGTGTTGAAAAGCTCGCAAGTTGGATTGCTCAATTACACAAAAACAATATTATTGATGAAAAAGATCCTTCTAAGATTATTGTTTTAAATAAAGCTGACACGAGATTAAAGGATTTCATTGTTGATATTACCACAGATACGTTATACGGATTTGATTTTGAAGATTCTTATGAAGGAAATCCTATTGATGATTTAGCCTGGATTTGTACAGCGTTATTAGACACCAATCCTGGAATTTTTGAAATGACAGACCCCAAACATAAGATTGAGTTAATCATCATATTTCTAAAAAAATACTATTCCATCACCTCTTTCAATTTTGATTTTAATTACTTCACAGAGAGCTTAATTGATAATTTGAATATTGTTATGAAAAGAAGGTCAATTAGATTAAGCCCGATTAAAAAGGCTACTTTCATTGAAGAAATTAAAAAAGAGTTATAGTACAATTATAAATTACAAATATACAAGTTTAAAAATAAGTAGCCTATAATATTTATATAATCTGTTTTACCCTTTTAATAATTTAAGAGGAGTGTTACCACATGAGTTATTTATTTGATTCGAAAAATCATATTAAAAAAATTGTTAATGTTATTGATAACTTAAGCAGAATAAATACAGAATCTACCCCTAAATTGAAAGACCAACTAAATAAGTTACTAGAGCAAATTGAAAAATTAGAACAAGTTAAAACCGAAAACCAACAGAAGATTGAGTCAAATAACGATGAAAGTAACACATTGAAAGCTAAGATTTCCCAGACACAACATGATACTTTAAGATTGGAAGAAAATGTAGATGAACTAACAAAAGAACGTCAAGAGTTATTAGACCGAATTCAAACTGCTCAAAATGAATTAAATGCAACAAAAGAAGAGATTAGGGTAAAAAATGAAGAATTAGAAAATCGTAATCAACGACTAAAGGAATTAGAAAATAATATTGATATTTTAACAAAAGAACTCAACAAGTTCGATGAGAGATTAAATATAATTGAAACTGAGCTGGAAAATACGTTCTTTAAAAAGCAAAAATTTGTGCAATCTTATGAAAATAAAGTTAATGCTATGAAAAGATTAATAAGCAAAGGGTATATTGGTTCTGCACAATATCAATTTATTAGAGCCTTACAGCAAGGTAGTACATTAGATCTGAGAAATATTATCGTTGCTATTGATATGAGAGAAGATCAAGCTAAAAATATACTAAGAAAGATGGTAGAGGAGAATGGACCAATTGAATACAATGAGGGAGCGGGTACAGTAAAACTATTGGAGGAGGTTGATTTTTAATGAGTTCAAATATTAAAGAAATTCTGGGATTAGTTGAACAATTCGAAACTGCTTTTGATACCTTCTATCAAGCTTTTGAAAGTAATAGTAAGGATATTCTTCAGGGTCTAAGTGAAATTTGGAAAAATGTAAAAGCAGAACAAATCGATATTGAAAAACTAGAGGAAATTATTCGTCAACAAAATTTAGAATTAATGGAATTAAGAACTAAAGCTGATGAATTAGATAAAAAAATTGAAATTCCACGAGTTAAAAAAGAAGATTTAATATCTAAGATAACAGAATTAAAAACAACACTTGAGAAAGCTGTTAATGACAAAAAGGCACCACAGTTTGAATTGGATAACCTTAAAGCAAAGTTAAACTCTGTAAATGAAAAAGTTTCAATGAAAGAAAATGAAAAGATGAGATTAGACCAAAAAAAGATTGATAATGAAAATCGAGAATCTGAATTAAAAGCTACCTTTTCTGAAGAAAAAATGAACGAATTAGATAAAAAATTAAAAGAAATCAAAAGAAATAGTTTTTTTACCTCGTTCTTAATTGAAAATTCTGATGAAGAAATTCCTGAAGTCGATATTATCGCAACAATCATGCAACAAGGCTCGTGTAAACTTGATGATCTCAAAAAAATCTTAGATGTACCTCCAATAATGGCTACGAGAACTATTAAACAGCTAGCTGTAAAAGGAATAATTAATCTAGATGAAAATTCAGGAATAGTAACCATGTCTTAAATCTCATATCTTTAAGCAATAGAGAATTTTTATTTATCTTATTTTTTTACTTTTAAATCTTCATTTTTGTAAGTAAGACTTTGAAATTTCCAAAAGTATTATGTAAGGATTCTTTAAGAAAAGAAAAAAAATACTAATAAAGAACAGAATCACTATTTAAGACTCATGTTTTTAGATCATGGATTGGAATTAGTTAAATTAGTTAAATATAATTTTACAATATCTTTTAATAGATATTTATGTGAAAAACTCAGAGAAATCTTTCATTTCTTTATTAAGGGTTTTCTGTTTTGTCTTTAATTTTTGTTGAAATTAAGATCTAATAGATTTATATATTGGGCGACATATTTGTTAATGATTTAATTTAAAAAATAATTAAAATAAAAAGGCGAAAGTAATGAAAATAAAAAAAGTATCTCTAACATTGGTAATTTTTATACTATTCATTGGTCTACTACTAAGCCAAATTAATACTGTAAACTACATTTCAAGAGAGAATGGAAAGAAAAGCGCCAATTCTAATTTATCTATTAGCAATAATGCCGGATGTGAGTGGAATCGTACATGGGATGGGTATCAGCAAGATGCGGTACTTGATATAAAAGTAGATTCATCAAACAATATTTATGTTACAGGTGTTTCTAATTTTAAAACTGTAGGAACGGGGCAGTCTCTTTTTTTACTCAAATATAATAGTTTAGGAGATTTACAATGGAATCGTACATGGACAGTTACAGGTGATTCTATTGGTTATGGAATAGCTTTTGATTCCCTGAATAATATCTACGTAGTGGGAACGTCGTTCCCGCTAATGGGACCTATGCCAATAATTCTTTTAAAATATAATAGTGAAGGTGTATTGGATTGGTATCGGCAACATGTAATTGGAGAATACAGTTTCGGTGCTGGAATAGCAATAGATTCTTCGGATAATATTTATTTAACGGGCTATGATGCGATTGGTGGGAATGAAGATATACTACTAGTAAAATGTAATAGTTCGGGGTTTATCGAATGGAGTCGCACTTGGGGTGGCGCAGGTATGGATGTAGCTTATAGAATTGCGTTAGATTCATCAAATAACATATATCTTGCTGGTACTACAGACTATTATGAAGGAAATTCAGATATTTGTTTAGTAAAGTACGATAGTTTCGGCACTAAGGAATGGCACCGTACCCGAGATGTAGGTAATTTTGACATAAGTTGGAATGTTGCCTTAGATTCCTCAGAAAACATATTCCTGACGGGGAACGTAGGAAATTGGGGAAATCTCGATGCAGTTTTAATAAAATTCAACTCGGATGGTCAACATCAATGGAATCAAACATGGGGCGGAAGTGATAATGATTTTGCAATGGGACTAGAAATAGATTCTTCAGATAATATTTATATAGGGGGGACTTTAGACATGATTGGAGGCCCGTTCCAATTCGCAATGTTTGGGGATATTACTCTTGTAAAATATGATAATTCAGGTCAATACCTATGGAATTATACAAGGAGAGTAGCTCATCAAGAGGGGTGCCATTCAATAGCATTAGATTCTTCCGAAGAAAATATTTATCTCGCAGGGAGTAGTGATGAATTCGGTACTAATGACACACTTGTGGTCAAATATAATTTGAAGGAAGCTGATGGGAATGGTGAACAAGCAATACCTGGATATAACACAGTTCTTATAATCGCAATAAATTGCTGTATTCTAGTGTATTTCATTAAGAAACGTAGGAAAGAGAAGGAATAATTAAATTAATTTTAAAACTAATTTTTTTTTATTTTAAGTGTTTTTTTAAATCCTCATTTTTGTAAGTAAGACTTTATTAAGGATTGAAAATTTAGAAATTTATATCCGATATGTATTGTTATACATATCGATAATCTAACAAAAAACCTGAAAAAAAAAGATGTCATCTAGAAAACCATTTAAAGAAGTCTTAAGGGAGCATAAAACAGCTATTATATTAGCACTTATAATCATAGCTGGTGGTTCAGTTGGATCATATTTTGTAATTGACATATTAAGAGCTCAAGATCCGAAGAGAATTACTTTAGCAACAACAACTTCCACCTATGATTCAGGTTTATTGGATTATTTACTTCCAAAATTCACTGAACAAACAGGTATAAAAATTAGAGTATTATCAGTAGGAACTGGTCAAGCAATAGCTTATGGGCAACGTGGTGATGCTGATGTTATTCTTGTGCATTCAAGATCAAGAGAAGATGCTTTTGTAAATGATAGTGGAGGTCAAATACCTTATGGAATTCATCGTGCTTGCGTAATGTATAATGACTTTCTAATAGTAGGTCATTCTTCAAATCCAGCAAATTTACAACTTGGTGATAACATAACTACAGTAATGACAAAATTGAAATTAGGGATGACAGAGGGTCATAACACAACTTTTTACTCAAGGGGAGATAATTCAGGAACCCATTCCAAGGAATTAAGTTTATGGTCACTAATTGCATGGGATCCTACTACTGCTGGTACGGATTATTATAAAGATGTAGGGGCAGGTATGGGAGATACATTACTAATTACATATAATGATGCCAATAACAGAGGATATACGCTAGTAGATAGAGGAACTTGGCTTACTTTTAATGATACGTATACTATATTGAATATTTTGGCTAAATCTGTTAAGGGAGAGGATATATTATTAAATCCTTATGGCGTGATACCTGTTAATCCTGTTTTACATCCTCATATCAAGTTTGTATCTGCCTGTCGCTTTGTTGGTTTTATCACATCACCTTATGGTCAAGCATTAATAGATGCATATAGAAAAAATAATGCTGTTTTATTCCACGCTTGCTTTGGAACATGTAATGAAACCCATGATTGCTCAACTACGGATGATGAAATAGTAATTTGGAGGCCTTATCATAGTGAATTTGCAGGGCTTTCTATATAGATATTGTTTAATAATACTTTTAGTCGAATAAATTATCAAATTTATAATTTTTTTTAATTATATCAAACTAAATAAATTGAACACTATTCAGTTTTAATATGTCGAATGATATCATAGATGGAATATTAGAAGCGATTCGTTTGTTATTTACTTTTGATCGCGAATTATGGGGGATTATAGAGGTATCTTTTAGAGTTTCATTAACATCAACTTTTCTTGCTGCTCTAGTAGCTTTACCAATTGGTTCTTTTATAGGTCTACGTGAGTTTCGTGGAAAAAAAACCCTGTCGAATTTGATTAACACTTTTATGGGATTTCCTCCTGTGGTAATGGGATTAATTATATATTTATTATTATCTCGAAGTGGTCCCTTAGGTTCATTAGGCTTACTTTATTCGACATCAGCAATGATATTTGCCCAATTTTTTCTTGCAGTTCCTATAATAACTGGTACTGCAAAGGCAGCGATAGAAAGTGTAGATCCAACGTTAAAGGAGACTATCCTTTCTTTAGGAGCTAGTGAACGTCAATTATGGTGGGAATTAATCAAAGATTCTAAAAAATCTATAATAGCGGGCTTTCTTGTTGCATTTGGTCAAGCTATTTCAGAAGTAGGGGCTGTAATGATCGTTGGAGGAAATATTCGTTGGGAAACCCGAACTTTTACAACATCAATAGTACTTAATACACGAATGGGAGAATTCGGAATGGCTATTGCTTTAGGTGTGCTCCTCATTTCAATAGCTTTTATAGTAAATTACGGATTAACACGATTACAAGCTAGAGGTGGTTAACATGAATTTACTTAAAGTAAGTAACCTCTATAAGGAATACTATAAGGAAGACAAATCAAGTATTAATGTGTTATCTGGGATCAATTTTTCGATTAATAAAGGGGAATGTTTCGTTATAATCGGTCCAAATGGAAGTGGTAAAACAACTCTATTAAGAATTCTAGGCTTACTTGAACCTCCAACAAAAGGTCAAATATTATATTATAATGAAGATTTATGCAATATTTCAAGATATAAAAAGGTCCAATATAGAAGAAAATTCTCATTTGTGAGACAAAAGCCTATAGTGCGAAATACTTCTGTTTTTAATAATATAGCTTATGGATTAAGAGTTCGTGGTATGAAATGGGAGGAATATATCAATGATGTTAATGATATTATTAAACTTGTTGATTTAAAAGGATTGGAGAAAAAAAATGCCAGATCATTATCAGGAGGAGAAATGCAACGTGTAGCGATAGCTATGAACTTTGTTTTTTCTCCTGATCTTTATCTATTAGATGAGGTTTCAGCCAACTTAGATCCTATGAATGTTAAATTATTAGATGATTTTATTACCAAAATAAAGCAAGATAAGGAAAAAACTATTATTATGAGCACTCATGATCCTCTTGAAGCTATTAAATTCGGAGATCGGATAGCTGTACTTAATAATGGACAAATAACTCAATTAGGAACTCCTAATGAGATTTTTACAGCACCGAAAGATGAATTTACTGCCCTTTTTGTAGGATATGAAAATATATTATCTGGAACTGCAGAAATGGACCTAAAATCAGGATTAACGATTATTAAAATAAATAATTTAACTATTGTCGCTTCCGAGCAAGTAGAAGGAGAAGTAAAAGTATGTATTCGCCCAGAAAGTATAGGAATCTCTAAAAATCCTCCTAGTAATGTTAGCTATCGCAATAATTTCAAAGGAAATATTGAAGACATCCGAGATCTTGGAAATACTTGTCATCTCATAATTAATTGTCAATCTGAAAGATTTTTAGCGACAATAACAAAACTATCATTAAATAATTTAGAATTAGCAATAAATTCTGAGATATTTATTAATTTTAAAGCAACAGATGTTAAAATATTATGATTAAGTTTTTAAGAAATTTCAATTTAAATAAATTGTCGATATGTATAGGAAGCTAAAACGAAAATTTTAAGAGTTTTAACTAAAATGATCGATATATCTAAAAAAGATACAATTCCTAGGATTGCTAGGGCGTCTGGAAAAATAAAGCTTAAAAAAGAAACGATAGATAGAATTAAAACTAAAAAAATCGAAAAAGGAGACATTCTTACAATAGCAAAAGTCTCTGCTATCAATGCTGTTAAAAAAGTACCGGATTTGATTCCGTTTTGCCATCCAATCCCAATAAACAATGTTAGCATAGATTTTGACTTTGAAGAAAATATATTTATTAAAGTTACATGTGTAGTAAAGAGTATAGCCAAGACTGGTGTTGAGATGGAAGCTTTAACAGGAGTAAGCGCTGCTTTATTGAATATCTGGGATGTTGTTAAAATGTATGAAAAAGATGAGAACGGACAATATCCATCCACCCTAATTTCTGATATAAAAGTTGAAAAAAAGATTAAACAGATGTAAATCCATTTAAAATGAAAGATAAGAATAATAGAGAAATTAAGCACATCAGATTTTCAATAACTTCTAAATGTAACTTTAAATGTATTTATTGTGATCAAGAAGGTTTTACTCCAAAAACATCAGAATTAGCTGTAGAAGAAATTACTAAATTATGTAAAATATTAGCCGAAATCTTAAAGGTAACAAGAATCAAATTCACTGGGGGAGAACCCTTATGTCGAGAAGAGATAGTACAAATTATAAGGAATGTAGCGGATTTGAACCTCTATAAAGATATTTCTTTGACTACAAATGGGTATTATTTGTATGAAATGGCTGAGGAATTATTCAATGCTGGTTTAAATAGAATTAATGTTTCATTAAGTTCACTTAAGCCTGAAGTATATAAGAGAATATATGGATTGGATTCTTTAGGGAAGGTTCTTAAAGGTTTAAAGAAAACTAAACAAATTGGATTTAATCCCATAAAATTAAATTTTGTTATTTTAAAAGGGATTAATGATAATGAACTGGAAAATATGATTGAATTCTGTGCAATAAATGGATTTGTTTTACAATTAATTGAATTGCATAAAGTTTCTGATGCATTAGGAGGGAACGGTGAGTTTTATGAAAAGTATCATTATGATGTTAAACCTCTTATAGAAGAATTTGAATCTAAAGCAGTAAAAACAATCATTAGAGGAAATATGCAAAACAGAAAAGTATTCATTATGCCTAATTCTGCTGTTGTTGAGACTATTTCTCCTAGCCACGATTTTTGTATGGGATGTACTAAACTACGAGTTGGATGTGATGGAAACCTTTTTGGTTGTTTATATCGTTCAGATCTCGGGAAAAATATTAAAGAAGTGTTACGAAATCACTATTCATTATCAAAATATGAATCAATTGTAAAAGAGGTAGTTGATTCAAGAGAACCTTATTATTAAAAAAGATTTTTATTGATTTAAAATAAAGTGTATAATTTGTTAGTAGAAGTACTATATTTTGCAGAATTTAAGGATATTACAAAAAAAGATACTGAAAAGTTCGATTTATCAAGCAAAAATTTGAAGGAATTAATTGATTTACTCATTAAAAAATATGATCCTATGCTAGAGTTATTATTGGATAAGAAGAATGAATCTTTAAGTAATAACATATCAGTAATTGTAAATAATAAGCCTATCCATGGTCAAGATGTTTTATCCATATTTTTAAATGAGGGAGATAAAATTGCTCTTTTATTACCAGTATCAGGGGGGTGATATATCATGAATGAGACTAAAGAATTACGATCTGGTATTTATAATAAAGGAGAAATTACTTTAGACGAAATTATTAAATCTGTAAAAAATAATCCTAAAATAAAAAATGTAGGGTCTATTCATGTTTTTACTGGAATTGTGAGAGAGAGCTCTAAGGAAGGTAAACAAGTTAAAAGCATGAAAATTGATTCTTTTGATGATATGGCAAATATAACTATAGACGATATTTGTGAAAGTCTAAAGAAAAAAAATGGAATTATAGACGTAAAAATTGTTCATTTTAAAGGTGATTTCAGCCTTTCTGATGACTTGGTTTACGTTGTTGTGGGATCAGCTCATAGAGAAGAAGGTTTTGATGCTATAAAAAACGCAGTTGATTTGTATAAAAAAAAAATAGCAGTGTGGAAACGAGAAGATTTTATTGATGGAACCTCTAAATGGATCCATTAACATTTTTAAGATAAATAATAAAATTTAGGACTAATTATGAAATTCTTAAAGGCAATTCAAGTGGAGGAATTTAAGAAATTACTTAATTCAATTCCAAAAATAGTTTCTGAAGAAGAAATTATACCTCTTGAAGAAGGCTTCAATAGAGTTGTTTATAGAGACATAAAAAGTGCTATTAATGTTCCTCATTTTAGAAAGTCAAGAATGGATGGATATGCTGTAATTTCTGAAGATACTTTTGGTGCCGAAGAAGATAATTTAATAACTCTCAATCTTATTGAGATAATTAGTGCTGGGGATAGCCCTCTAAAAAAAATTGAAAAAGGGCAATGTTCTTATGTAGCAACAGGCGCCGCTATTCCTGATAATGCCAATGGGGTAGTCATGGTTGAATTTACAGAAAGAGAGGGAGATAAGGTTACTATCTCAAAAGCAATTACTCCAGGGACTCATGTAATTAATATTGGACATGATGTAAAAAAAGGAGATACCATTTGCGAAAAAGGTAGTTTAATCGATCTACCTACATTGGGATTGATATCCTCATGTGGAATAAGTCAAATATCAGTGTATAGAAAACCTATCATAAGTCTAATCAGTACCGGAAATGAACTCTTAACTCATAAGACACAAAAACTTGAAATTGGAAAGATATATGACGTAAATTCAATTGTATTAAAGAAGGCAATCGAAAATACAGGAGCTAAAGTAAAATTCTTAGGAATTATTAAAGATAATTTTGAAGATCTCAAAAGTATTATTGATAAATCACTAAAAGAGAGTGATATAGTAATTCTTTCAGGAGGGACTTCTAAGGGAGAAGGCGACCTAGGTCCACAAGTCCTTGAAACTTACCAAAATGTTGATATTCTTGTACATGGAGTTAGGATTAAGCCTGGAAAGCCTTTAATATTTGCAAAATTGGGTCAGAAAATCTTAATTATATTACCTGGTTATCCAACATCAGCTTTAAGTTGTTTTTATGTTTTAATCGAAAACTTTCTTAGAAGGATGTCAGGATATCCATTAAAAGAAAAAGAATCAAAAGAATTCGAAGTTGGAGAGAGGATATATAGTACAGTTGGAAGGCATGAATTTAAGACTGTTAAAATAAGAGAGATTAATGGAATTAAAAAGATTTTTCCGATTAAAACAGGTTCAGAGGCAATAAGTACAATATTTAATGCTGATGGGTATATTGAAATTGAAGAATTAGAATCAATTATAGAAAAAGGAGATAAAAGAAGCATATATTTCTTTTAATTAAAAATAATGAGTACAAGACTATGAAAGTTCATGAAGAGTATAAAAAAGAAGCTCCTAAAAAAATTAATATAGCACTAATTGTGGTAAGTACAAGTCGATATAATGAAATTCAAAAGAATAAAACCAGTTCTGATAAAACAATTCCTTTAGTAAAACAAATCCTAAATGAAAATATGGCAATTTCATTAAATTTTTCTGAAATAATACCAGATTCTAAGGATCATATCAATTTTATATTAAATAAATTAGTTAAAGATCCTTCAATTGATTCTGTAATATTTAGCGGAGGTACTGGCTTAACATCTAAAGATATTACCAATGAGACGGTTACACCTTTATTAGAAAAAGAAATTGATGGTTTTGGAGAGCTATTTAGGTACTTATCATTTAAGGAAATAGGATCTTCTGCAATGTTATCAAGAGCTATTGCCGGTACTTTATTGGGTAAAATTATTTTTCTTCTACCTGGTTCTCCAAATGCTGTGAAATTAGCTTTAAATAAATTGATTCTTCCAGAGTTAGGGCATATAACTTATCTTATCAAGAAAGAAGAGTGATTCGATTGGAGAGATTGAGAAAGATTGGTTTTTCAAAATTAACCTCGTTAGAGGATGCTATTAAGAAATTAGATTCTCACATTAATTTTACTTCTATTGAAGAAATTCAAACCGCAATTGCTTTAAATAGAATATTAGCTGAGGATATTGTTAGTAATATTGATATTCCCCCATTTGAAAGGGCTGCTATGGATGGATATGCATTAAAAGCAACAGATACTTTTGAAGCTTCACTTAAAAATCCCAAAACAGTTAAATTAGTAGGAAAAGTTGAAGTTGGAGGTTTTTCTGACCTAGAAATAGATGAGGGAGAAGCAATACGAATTTCTACTGGAGCTGCGATTCCTAAAGGTGCAGACACAGTAATTAAAATTGAAGATACTGACATAAAAGATGATATTATAACTCTATACACATCACTTGTTCCAGGTAAAAATATTTCAAAAAAAGGAGAAGATATTCCAAAAGGTAAAAAAATTCTTAATAAAGGAATTCAATTAAAAGCAGAACATATTGCCTTATTAAGCTCATTAGGATTTACTAAAATAAAAGTAAGAGCGCGTCCTAAAGTGAGTGTTTATGCTACGGGAGATGAATTGATAGAACTTGGAAATCCATTGGAACCTAATAAAATTTATAATTCTAACACTCCTATGATTTCAAATTTGGTTAAGATGTATGGTGGCACTGTAATTAGAGAATCAACTTTAAAAGATGATAAAGAAAAAATTAAAGAATTTTTACTTAATTCTGTCAAGGATTCAGACATAGTTGTTTTTACTGGGGGTACTTCTGTTGGAAGTAAAGATTTATTACCTGAAATTATGCAAGAAAGCGCCACAATACTAATACATGGAGTTGCAATGCGACCAGGTTCTCCAATTTTAATAGGATATAAAGATAAAACAGTAATTTTTTGTTTACCTGGTACTCCGGTTGCCGCTTATATAGGTTTCTTAAAATTTGTAGGAATTACTATTAGAAAAATGTTAGGGTGTTTGAAACTTGATCCTAGAACAGAAATTTTTGCAACTCTTAAAAATGATGTCCCAGTTTCAAGTATGGGATATATTCATCATCTCAGAGTGAAGATAGAAAAAATTAACAATGAATATATTGCTTTTCCTATAAAGCTGAAGGGATCAGGAGTTTTAAGTTCTTTGACTAAATCAGATGGAATAGTAGAAATCCCTCCTTATCAAGAAGGTTTAAAGGAAGGAGCAAAAGTCTTGGTGAAATTATTTCCCAAATAAATTAAGAACATCCTTTTAATTTTTCTATTATTTAAATTACTTAGTTCTATGAGGTTATTATTTTCTTAATCTAAATATTTGGTTGACTAATAATAAATAAAAAATAAAAAAAATTCTTTAATTTATTTGAGTTTTTTATCGAGTTTTATTATTCCTAATGCAATCATCATCACTGCGAATGTTAATAAAATGATTAGTGCAATTGGCACATCTAAAAAACTTTCTTTTCTTAAGAGAATATCTCTCATTGCTTGATTAGCATATGTTAAAGGAATAAACTGAGAGATTGGCTGTAGCCAATCGGGCAAGGTTTCAATTGGTGCCCATACTCCTGAGAGTAACATAAAAGGGATGATAACCAGAGGAATAAATTGTAATATTTGAAACTCCGTTTTAGCTAAAGTTGAAAGAAATATCCCTATTCCTAGTGCCCCTATAACTACTAAATAAATGATTAAATAAGCTTGAATAAGAGAAAGAACTGTATATTCGATTTGCGCTCCAAAAATCAAAAATGTTGTGAGAATAACAGAAGTTGCTTGAACAATTGAAAGAATACTATGAGATAAAATATATCCCAGAATAATTTCCCCTCTTGTTAATGGTGAAGTAAGTATACGTTCCATGGTTCCTTGATTTCGTTCCCTTAAAAAAGCTAACATTGTTAATAGAAACGAGAAAAAGAATACAATAAAGCATAAAATAGCTGGAGTAAAATAGGTTATTGATTTTATGGGTTTTTCGGTGCTGTCAGGATTATTGAAATAATATTCATTTATATTAAACATAGATTTATCAAATTCATCTGAAAAAGCTTCAACAAGAGAAGAAGTTAATAAACTCATAATTACTAAGCACGATTGTGGTTCAGCACCATCTAATTTAACTTGAAGATTAATTTCCTTTTTTGTTAGCATCTCGTATGTAAAATTCTCAGAAAATATTAAAATAGCACGGATTTCCCCTTTTTCCACTAAAGTTTCTGAATGGTTTAGGTCATTCGAAAATATTAGCTTTAATTTTCCATTCTCATCTAAAATCTTAAGAATTTCATCTGATAACTTCCCTTTAGTCCAACCGATATCATTGTTACAAAGAGAAACATTAATAAATTCTGGAAGTGGGCCAGGAATTCCTTCATGAACAGGAAATATTAAAACTGAAAAATTAGATCCTCCAGTATAAGTTTCTAATACTTGAGTATAACTTATTTGAAAGAGAGAAATGATATATTCTGCAAGGTCTGGATTTTCATAACTTACATATAACTCAATTTGTGTTTCTTTCCCAAGTAATAAATTTTCTGTAAATAAGCTTGGAAAAATAATTGCTGCTTGGGAATAATTATTATTTACAGCAACACGAGCAATATTCGGATCAAATGTAATGTTGTATTGAATTTTAGGATCTAAAGCTACTACATCTGAAATTTGGGTTGAAATATTATCTTCAAAATTATTATCATTATTTATTACTATTACTTTAATATTAGTTATATCCCCACCAAAAACAGAACCAAATAGAGCTGTAACCAAAATTGGAGCAAAAATTGATAATCCAATCATTCGGACATCACGTTTCATTTGATTCAAATTTTTCTTAGTAATAGTCCAAATATTAAATAACTTCATTTATCTATAGAACCCTCCTTTTTATTTGAAAAATGTATAAAAATATCTTCTAGATTAGGTTCAGTTGTAATGATTTCTTGTATTTTGGTTTCATTTTTAATCAATTCTAATATTGGTTCTAACATTGAATTATCATCATAAAATACTTCTATTTTAAATTGAGATGGAACTACTTCTAGATCACATTCTTTCGAAATTAAACTTCCAATTGATTCTGTATTTTCAATTGTTGTTTTAACAGTTAGTTTCCTATATTTAGGGATTCTTTTCTTTAACTCATCTATAGAGCCTTCGGCAATAAGACGCCCATCTCTCATAAAACCAATTATATGACTTTTTTCGGCTTCATCCATCACGTGAGTTGTTGTAAGAATTGTAGCTCCCTTTTTGTTCAATTCATTAAAATAGTCCCAGAAAGTAAGTCTAAGCTTTGGATCCACCCCCACTGTTGGTTCATCGAGTAAGATAAGCTCGGGTTCATGTACTAAAGAACTTGCTAAAGAAAGTCGACGTTTCATACCTCCTGAAAGATTTTCTACAATCATATTTTGCCATTCTTTTAATTTTAAAACATCTAATATTGTTTCTATAGCTTTATTTCGATGTTCACGATTCTTTAAACCAAAAATTCGTGCAAAAAATTGAAGGGTTTCTTTTACTGATAAGTCAGAATAAAGACTGGTCTCCTGAGGCATATAACCTATTTTTTGTATTATTTTATTCCGTTGTTTTGGTATGTCATATCCTAAAAGTTTAATAGAACCTTCACCCTCTAATAATCCTAAAACACAACGTATTAATGTAGTTTTTCCGGAACCATTTGGTCCTAAGAGACAATAATTTTCCCCAGATTTTACTTTGAAATCAACATTCTTTAGTGCTTCCACAATAGGTTTTTTAAAAGGTCCTTTTCCATGCCCACCAAATTTTTTTGTAATTCCAATAGCTTCAATTGCTAATTCCATGATAATTTATCAACACTAAAATATAAATAAATTAAAATTTATAAGAAGAATTTACAAAAGTTAATATAAACTTTTCTTTACTCTATTTGAAGTTTAAATTTGAATATAACTTTCTTTTAAGTTTATTAAAAATTCATTTAACAAAATTAGTATCTTTCTTCAGGGAGCTCAAAAAAAATTCGTATTAATTTCCCCAAAAATTGAATTTCATTCAAGTGGGATGTGTGAGATAGGAAAAGCTTCAATTAAAAAAATTTTTTAGAGATAAATAATTTGTTACATTTATGGTTGATACAACCGAAATAGTAAAAGAAATACAAGAGAAATATAAAATAATTGGTAGAACGGAAGAGTTAAAACAAATTGTTTTAGCTCACTCAGTAGGTAAGAATATCTTAATAGAAGGTGAAGTTGGAGTTGGAAAAACGACTCTCGCGAAAGCTGTAGCCGCTTATTTTGATTCAGATTTTTATCGTATTGATTGCTCAGAAGAAACTCTCACACATAATCTTGTAGGTTATTTTGATCCTCCTTTAGTAATTGCAAAGGGATACGTTGAAGATACATATGTACAAGGCCCTCTTGTTCGTGCTATGCTAGAGGGAGGATGTTTATTTATAAATGAAATCAATAGAATGCCTGAAAGTACTCAAAATGAATTATTAACTGTATTGGATGAGGGGATTTTAGAAATTCCAAAATTAAAAACAATTCATGCTCATGAAGATTTTTTTGTTATAGCAACACAAAATCCATCTGCTCATGTAGGGGTAACTGTTTTAGGAGAAGCATTAATTGATCGTTTTGTTTGGATAAAATTAAATTATCAAAATCCTGAAGAAGAAATTTTAATTATTAAGCAAGAAGCGAATTTAAGTAATGGCAATGTTGATAAAATCGCTAAAATATCTCAAAATATAATTCAAAAAACAAGAGAAAGTACATCAATACGAAGAGGGAGCTCTATTAGAGGAGCAATTGACATGGCTGCTTTAATAAGTCAATATGGTAATGATAATAGTTCGAAGAACTGGATTGAATCAGCTGTAATGTCCCTATATAATAAAATCGAATTAGAAGATGGTTTGACACAATCAAAAAAAGAAATAATTACTAACATTGTTCTTGCTGTTTTAAATAAATCGGATTTTTAATAATCGATGATTTCTCAGAGGAAAATTCCGAAGAGATTGAGAAGAGACTGCATGTTAGACTTACTGAAAGACCACCTGACAAAGAAATTTTAAAGTATGAAATAATTAGAAAGAAAAAGAAAAAGCCAGATTATTATAAACATTTAGCTAGTTCTCTTGATTATAAGCAGATAAAAGAATTAACATATGTAGCAATTCAATACAAAAACCTTGAAGCTATAATCGGACTTTTAAAATCAAATGTGTATGCCGCAACAGATGCCATAGATACTGATGAAGGTGTTAGATTCTTTTCGGAAAAGGCTAAAGAGTCAGGAGAATTTATGCCAGAAATTTATTTCTTTATCAGGCGTCCAGT
The DNA here is from genome assembly GCA_016839585.1 of Promethearchaeota archaeon. Classification (GTDB taxonomy): domain Archaea; phylum Asgardarchaeota; class Lokiarchaeia; order Sigyniarchaeales; family SOKP01; genus Loki-b32. Next base: position 27,912 of record JAEOTZ010000004.1, on the reverse strand, counting down.
TTCTGAAAAATATAAAAAGATTTTTAGACGATTGGCACGCCAAAGTATTATAAAATTATCATTAAAAATAACAAGCAAAGGAATAAAGGGACAGTACAAAAAGACTGTTCCATATTACCAAATTGGAATGCCTGAATTCAATATGGATGAAACAATTCAGCATAATCCATTAAAAATTTATAAAAAAAGTTTAAGTTATCGAGATATTTATGGAATTGAAAGAAAAAGACAAAAAAGAAAAGTTGTATTGATTCTAGATACTAGTGGAAGTATGTATGGGAGTTTATTACTAAATGCAGCACTTACAACCTCAGTTTTAGCTTACAATATGGAAAAGGAAGATTTCGCTATTATACTTTTTAATTCTACAGCCATGATTTTGAAAAAAGTTAATCAAAAGAAGCAAGTTATTGATATTATTGATGATATTTTAGATTCTGAGGCTGTTGGCTTTACTAATATTTATATAGGTTTAGAAAAAGGATTAAAAGAGTTAAATAAAGTGAAAGAAAATAGGAGAAACCGTTTCGGCATATTAATTTCCGATGGAAATTATAATCGTGGTGATGATCCTATTATTTTAGCAAAAGAGTATCCAAAATTACATGTTATTGGAATGCCAGCAGAAAATGATGCAGACAGAGGAATTGACACTTGCAGGGAAATAGCTCAAGCAGGAAGGGGAAAATTTTATGCTGTGAACAATTATAAAGAAATTCCAAGAGCCTTAATAGAATTATTGTCCCAATCTTAAACTATTATAATTTTATAAAAGTCTAACTTTTGTTTTTAATGAATAGTAAAAGCTTTTAAATCTCAACTGAAAAATATAAATTAAGATTTAGATTTAATCTCTTTTAAATTCTTATCCAATTCAATTCAAACAAAATTATCAAGTTGTAAAGTTAGTTGAAAGATGTCTAAATTAAATACAAGATTTAAGTTAATAGGATTCAAATTGCTTTATTTACTTTTTTTCAGCGGATTTCTATGCACTTTTATTAATTTGTCACTAATGCCTATTTATGTTTATAATAAAAATTGTAAGGATAATATGAAATTTCCATTAATTGCAGCAGAAGAGTGGTACCTAACGCTAGGTAATACATCCGAAGACTGGGGATATGATATAGAAGTAGACAAGATTACAGGTGATATTTACATTGTGGGATATGAAACAGATATTAACTTAGGACAAAGTAAAATTATAATGAGTAGATTTAACAATTCAGGCAAGAAAATGTGGCAAAGAGAATGGTATGAGGGAATTGATGATAATTATGGAACAGCTATTGCTCTAGGTCCTAATGGAAGTGTATATGTAGGAGGGCAAATATTTTATGGTAGTAATCAACTTAAGATGGTATTAATAAAATATGACAGCGATGGAGAACAACTATGGAATCAAACATTTGGTAATTGTCTTCCTTATGCTCCATTTGGTGTAGGATTAGGTGTAGATTCATTAGGGAATGTATATATTTGTAGTAATAACGACTTGGATCCAGGATCTATGACCTATGATTATGAAATGGATCTTTTTAAATTTAATAGCACAGGCGGATTTGAATGGGAAAGAACTTGGAAAGCTGGAGTCGGATATTTTGATATTGCATATGGTATTGGAATTGCTATTGATTTATTTGATATGATTTATGTAACGGGATATCGTTGTTGTTCAATTCAGTATGGAATGAGTGAACTCTTTTTACTCAAATATAATAGCGATGGTAATCTTCAATTTGATGAACTTTGGGAAAGCTCTGGAAATGATATGGGAACTTGTATTGAAGTAGGATCTGATGGTTATGTTTATGTTGGAGGCATAACCGATGCAGATGGAAATGGGGAAAATGGAGATATTTGTTTATTGAAATATAGTAGTGGTGGAGCATTATTATGGGTGAGAACTTATGGAGGTTCATATACTGATTTTGCTGATGGATTAGCTTTTGATTCTACCGGATATATTTATGTAGTGGGTAGTAAATTTTTTGGTAATGGTGATGATGATGGTGAAATCTGTTGGTTAAAATATGATAGTTTAGGTAATAGAGAATATTGTAGTGTTTGGGGCAGGAATTATGATGAACAAGGATACGGAATAGATTTTGATGGAGAAGATAATATGTTTATTATTGGTGTAACGAAGAGTTATGGTGAAGGCAATTATGATATAGTTTTAATTAAAAATCCAGATCAAAGATCATGTGCTGAACCTAAAGCTAATCCTTTTAATTGGTTAAGTGATATTCCTTTTTGGCTCCAAGCAATTGTTGGTGGTGTTGTTAGCGCAATTGCTGGTATAATCATCAAAGTAACTTATAGTAAAACAAAAGTGAAAAGAAAAGCAATAATTTTTAATCGAATAGAAAGAAATATTGATAAAATAGATAATCTTAAAGAACATTTAATGATTCACCTTGGACTTAAGTGGGAGAAATTCAAGGATACGTATAAAGAATATAATGAAGGACATATTGGAAAAGGGGAATTTATAAAACGTGGAATGGAAATAATTGGAAGAAAATTCATTAAAGCTTTTAGTTTTTAACTTCTTTTATAAAGTTTATTATATGAATGTTTTACTTTTTTATACTTCTCTAAATAGTCCTTATCTTTTTCTTTCTTCAAATTAATAAGTGGAGCTAATTCTTCTAAGACTTTATATTTATAAAAAAAATATTCACTAACTGTTTTTGTCTCTATAGCAAAAATCATATTATTAATAAGTTTCTTAAACTTCTTTTTGTTTGAAATTCCTTTTAATGAGTCTTTAATTACTTCAGCAGTTTCTTTAATATAACCCAGAATTAACCACCATTAGTTTAATTTCTTTTGTTTTTCAATTTTTTATATAATTACTTATTTGAATTGTAATTTAAAATCAGAAGTTATTTAAAAATAATAAGGGGGGTCACTAAAAGTAAAATTTTTTCATTAAAATTATGTTATAGATTACAAAGAGAAATTTATTTTAAAGGAGATAAAGTTATTGGAAAAAGTAATTAGATATGCTTCAGAGAAAAATATTGAACTCCTTATAAATATGTATCTTACGGAAGTTGAAAATCATTACCAGCGTGCAAAGGAGTTTGCTAAGGATTTAGTATTTAAATTAAAAACACTTTTATGTATAACTGATGAAAATGTAATTGGAACTGTATCATGGGATAGCCGGGGTGGTTTAAATGATGGAGTTGTGGAATTAGTTGGATTAGGAGTTAATTCTAGTTTTAGGCGTCAAGGTATAGCAAAACTATTGATAATCTCGTTAATTAATGAAGCAAAAAAATTCTTTTCCGCGGATGGATATAAACTACGTGTTATTTATCTCTTTATGGAAAGGGAACACAGAATTGGCAGACTTTTCTATAAGAATTTGGGTTTCCGGGAAGTCTCAATTATCCCTGCATTTTATCCTGATGATGATGCTACAATTTGGATTAAATATTTTTAATTAGAATAACATTCAATGATGGAAAATGTTTCATAATATACCTGAAAATATAAAAAAAAGGATGGAATATTTAGAAGATTTTGATTCAAGAGATCGAAATGATGGAACTCCAAGATTAAGAAGATTGCGGCAAATAACACCTGATACGGGTAGATTCCTTTCGATTTTAGCTGCAAGTGCGCCTAAAGGAGAATTTTTAGAAATAGGAACTAGTGCTGGATATTCCACTCTATGGATTGCTATTGCTTGTAAATTGACAGAGAATAAAGTTATAACCTTCGAAATTTTAAAGGAAAAAATAGAATTAGCGAAAGACACATTCAAAATAACAGACATGGAACGTTATATTGAATTAATTGAAGGCGATGCCCGTAAATTTATAAAGAACTTTAAGAAAATATCATTTTGTTTTTTGGATGCTTCAAAAAGGATTTATGAAGAATGCTATGATTTAGTAATTCCAAACATGATTAGGGGAGGTATTTTTGTTGCAGATAATGCAATTACTCATTATGAAACTTTAAAACCTATGTTGGAAAAGGTTTTAGCTGATAAGCGAGTAGACGCACTAATTGTACCAATAGGGAAAGGAGAACTATTGTGTAGAAAATTATGATTCTCATTCATTTTTAAAGTATAATGAATTTATTTTTATTGGTTTGGAAATAAAGATAATATTGATATAGATAAAAGTACGAAATTATAATAAATTTTTAATTATAAGTTCCTCTATTAGAAAAGTGAGTAATCAATGTTTGAAAGAGAGGGTCCTCTTTATATTTTCAAGATTTGCCTTATTGGTGACGGTGGCGTAGGAAAAACCTGTATTGCACGGAGATTATGTTTTAATACATTTGACGCAGACACGAAATTGACCATTGGAATAGATTTTTATACCTATGACATCCCTATTATAGTAAGAGGCAAAAAGAATAAAGCAAGGCTTTCAATATGGGATTTTGGGGGGCAAGAACAATTTAAGAAGTTATTTAAATATTATATTAATGGGGCGAATGGCATATTTTTGGTTTTTGATTTATTAAAAATGGAAACCCTTATTAAATTAGATTGGTGGTATGATCATTTAATAGAGTATACCCTTCATGATCGCCCAAAAATTTTAATTGGAACTAAACTTGATTTGTTTCAAAAAAATAAAAAGCATAAAGTAGATGAATTAACTATTGAGAATTTCCTTGATAAACATGATGAAAAGGATTTTTTGAAGACTTCTTCAAAGGAAAATACAAATATCCTCCATATTTTTAAAGAAATGACCAAAAAAATAATGGATTCTCATGAATTAGATTATGACAAAATTCTTTGATTAATCTTATTTTTCCTATTTCAAATTGGCAAATTTGAATTATTTATTCTTTAATATAAATATTAAAAATTTAAACTCCTTTACCTTTTTAATAATAAGGAACGTTTTTTAATATTAAATAAGAATAAATTCTTAGAGAGAAAATAGTGGTCAGACCCCCGACAGAAAAAAATATATGTCTCCGCTGCAAAGGAGCGAGACTTCTTTGTGGTAAAAAGTCTTGTCCAATCTTATTAAAAAAATCCGTATTGAAATCTCTAGTCCCCTATAAATTAGATAAAACCATGAGGGATATAGATATTTTTGGTGCAAGTCCTCCTGGTTTTTTTGTAGGACATTTTAGTTATCCTAACGTATATTTAGGACCTCTTGTTCCTTTCCAAGAGTTTGAGTTGAATTTAGATGTTCCTGATAATTACATCCTTGATGCTCCAGAGCTCTGGTTTGGTAAACAAATGGCTGAAATTGTAAGCTATAGAAGTAGCTTAGTTAGAAATAATTTTAAAACTAATGTCTACATAGGTCAAACGAGTAGGAAAAATACACCCCCTATAAAAGTACAGAAATTATTAGACGCATCTCAAGAGTTAGCCATGGCTGCTCGTCCTGTTGATACAGAAACTAGATTAGAGAAAATGAATCTTAGAATGCTAATGGATAATCATGCTCCCCCAATTGGTCCAACTGGAATGACTGAGAAAATTAGAATTATTGAAAATGTAAAGGTTCATCCTAAAGTCGATTATTGTGTGTCAGATACAGATCTAAAGGCTGTTGATGCGATATCAGAGCACTTATATTTTAAAGGACATGTACCTCAATCTACCATTAAGAGAGTATTTTCTGCTGGATTATTGGGGCAAAAGAAAAATCGTAGATTAGTACCCACTCGTTGGACTATTACGGCGGTGGATGATATTATTTCAAAAGCATTAATTAAAGAGATTAAAAGATTTCCTGAAATTAATGATTACCAAATTTTTGAAAGCAGTTATCTTGATAATCACTTTAAGATTCTTCTTTTTCCAGGTAAGTTTACTTATGAAATGAATGAAGTATGGGCACCAAATACTTTATGGAATATTTCTCTCGATGGTCGGAATCGAAATCTGAAACCTCAGATAATGACAGATTATGAATTTTATCAAGGAAGAAGAAATTATGCAAGCAATATTACAGGTGCTTATTACTCTGCGAGAAAAGAAGTTTGTGAATATCTGTATAATATTGGAAGACAAGCAAGAGTGTTAATTTTTCGTGAGGTTCGTGGAGGTTATCTTGTTCCTTTAGGGGTTTGGGTCATCAGAGAAACTGTAAAAAATGCAATGGCTTTAGGTGCTTCTACAATACTAGATAACTTTGATGACTCTATTAAAAAAATGGTAGACGGCTTTATGGTTAATCTAAAATATTGGAAAAAAAGCAGTAAATTAATTAATTTCATGAAAACTCAAAAAACAATCGATACTTTTTTATAAATACTCTTTTTAATTGCTTTACATTTGTTATTTAATTAGTTCAACAAGATTATTTTTTAAAACTTTAAAAGTGTTAAAAACTGATTTTATTTATTAAAACTTAATTATTCAAAAAGTTTAAAAAAAAAACAATATAAAAAAAATAATAAAAAGTGAAAATTATGGCTCTTGCTGGAGAAAAAGTAGGAATTCCTTCTGCCGATGAGGCTCCAATGGTAGTAATGGCAAGATTTAAACAACCAATTGCCGGACTTATTTCGTTATTAATTGTTTTTATTATAAGTATAGTATCCTGGTGGATTTTTTTTGATCCACGTTGGCATGACCCCTTGCCATCATATAATAATGAAGTAACAGCTTGGGCATCTGTTATTGGAGGTTTTGGGTTAATTGGAGTAGTGTGGGCAATCTGGTTTGAGAATTGGCCTTATTATAATTGGTTTCGAACACCTTGGAAGGTAGGTTTAGTTGGCACAGCTATTAATGCTGTAATTATCATTATTTTTACCCTTGTTCTGTTACCATTGTTTAATATATTCTATAGCAATTATCTTGGTGTAGATCCATCAGCCTCAGATTATATTATCTGGTATCGTAGTGCTTCTATATTTGGAGCATTAAGTGGTTCTTTGTTTTCATTTGCTGTTCTTTGGGTCGCTGGCACCATGTATTGGCCCTTTTTTAAACATAAACAGCCAAAACGAGGGATAATTATATGGGTAATTGGAAATGCCATTACTATTTTAGTATGGTTTCTCATATTTTTCAATACTGGTTATGCAGGGGGTACAACTGAACTTACTGCGATAAAGGGAATACAATTTTCCTTTCCAAATTCGTATCCCTATTCGCTTGGATGGACACAATGGATAATTTTCTTTTCCTTGTTAACAATGATGGTTTTTGAGTATTGGCCTTGGAATAAATTAGGTAGGAAACAACCGTTTATGGGTATAATTGCTTTCGTTTGTTGTGTATTATTAGGATTTCTATTTATGGTATACTTAGAAGAAATTGGATATATTTTCGATGGTATTTTTCAAATTCTGGGGGGAAATCCACTTGGAGAAATTGAAAGGGTTATTGGTGTTTATTATATGGCAATTTCGTATGCAATTTTTTTGATATGTGCAGTTGTAGTAGTATCGTTGTTCTTTGATAATTGGCCTAAAAAATATTCTCAGTGGAAAAATTTGATTATTCGTTTTATATTAGTTATCATGCTTGGCACAGCAGGATTTTTTGGATTCTATTTGTTAGCTCCACTTCTTTTTGGAGAACCACATAATTTTTGGGAAATAAATCCAACTCCATTTGTTCTATTGTTTCTTTGGATTGAAATTTTATTTGCTTATGTTTGGAGAAAATGGCCGATATATAGAGCTGTATAGGTGATTGATTTAGATGGTTAAAGCGGGAGAAAATTTAATATCCGAAGATTTCTCTTGGATTGGAGATTGGTCTGGACGTCGGGCAATGTTAACACCTAATCGTGAAGCTATTTTTGATAATATAGAAAAGAAAGTATACACGTATAAGGAGCTTAATTTCAGAGCGAATCAACTCGCTCGTGCCTTGAGGGATAAAGGGATTTCAAAAGGAGACCGAGTAGCTATGTTTTCTACAAACAGGATTGAATGTGTTGATCTCTTTTTAGCGACAGGAAAAATTGGAGCTATTTTAGTTCCATTCAATGTAAGACTCTCTATTCAAGAATTAGACTATCTAATTAAGAAAACTAAACCATCTATTTTGTTCTATGAACCAAAATTAGAATCTCAAGTAATTGAAATAAAAGAAAAAAAATTGGTGTCAAAATACGTTGTTATGGGAAAAAAAGCAATTTTAAGTGATCCTTCATCTCTAGATTTAATACATAGGTTCTCAAGTACTCCCATTGAGAGACCAGTTATAAATTTCGAAGATCCACACCTAATCTTATTTACAGGTGGTACAACAGGTCTTCCTAAAGGAGCAACTCTCCCTCATAGGTTAATTTTTTGGAATTCGGTAAATACCATACTTTCATGGAGTTTAAGAGCAGATGATATTCAACCACTACTTTTTCCATTATTTCATACAGGTGGATGGAATGTACTCTTGGTTCCTTTTTATCATCTTGGAGCTAAAACTATATTAATGGGCGATTTCAATCCAGAAGATACTATCAGAATTATCGAGAAAGAAAAATGCACGATTGTGATTGGGGTTCCTACAATGTTTCATATGATGGCAAACGCTCCCGAATTTCAAGATGTAAAATTTGATTCAGTTAGAATTTTCATTTCAGGGGGAGCACCATGTCCAGTTGCAATTATGGAAAACTATTGGTCAAAAAATAAACTATTTAAAATGGGGTATGGATTAACTGAAGTTGGACCGAATAATTTTTACCTTCCTGAAGATAAAATCAAGCAAAAACCTACTTCAGTTGGTTTACCCGTATTTCATTGCGATATGAAAATAATTGATACCAAAACAGATGAATTCGTAAAACAAGGAGATGTTGGAGAACTTTTGCTTAGAGGCCCTCATATATTTTCAGGATATTGGGATGAACCAGAAGAAACAAATAAAACGATTGAACCAGATGGTTGGGTACATACTGGAGATTTAGCGATGCAAGATGAAGAAGGATTTTATTATATTGTGGGACGTAGAAAAGAAATGTATATTAGTGGAGGAGAAAACGTCTATCCTGTTGAAATTGAAGAGCTACTTTTTAAACATCCAGCGATTGACTTAGCTGCTGTGATAGGCGTGCTAGATGAGAAATGGGGTGAAGTAGGTAAAGCAATCATAACTCTAAAAAAGGGAGAAAAGGCAACAACTAATGAAATCCGAAATTATTTAGTTGAAAGGTTAGCAAGATATAAAGTCCCAAAATATTTTGAAATACGAGATACTCTTCCAACGAGTGCTACTGGTAAAATTCTAAAAAGAGAGTTGGAATAGGTGGAGATTATATGGTTTTTCGTCCTGTTGGATTAGAATCTTGGGGGATTTATCTCCCTAAAGAACGTCATACTAGTGAATATATTTCTATACAAACTGGAATTCCTAAAGATATAATTGAGAAAAAATTTGGCTTAAAAAGCAAAACGATCCCCGGAGTTGAAGATCATACCGTTGCTATGGGAGCAAAGGCAAGTTTTCAGGCACTTGAGAGAGCTAATATAACAGCAAATGATCTTGATTTAATTATATGGGCAGGTGAGGTTTATGCTGAACGACCAATGATGACATACGGAATAAAATTGCAGCAACTTTTAGGGAATCCTAGGCGATCATGGGCTTTCGATATAAATCAAAGATGTGGTACATTTTTAGTTGGCATGTTATTGGCAAAAAGTCTAATACAAACTAACCCAAATATCAAAAGAGTATTAGTAGCAAGTGGTTATAGAAATTCTGATTTAATTAATTATAAGAATCAAAGATCTCGATTTATGATTAGTCTTGCTGCAAGTGGGGTAGCTGCTATTATTAGAGCTGATTATAAAACTAATGAAATTTTAGGAATTTCTGCAATATCAGATGGAAGATTTGCTGATGATGTATATGTTCCCGCTGGAGGGACAATTGAACCTATATCAGCTGAAGCTATCGAACAAGATTTAACCTATTTGGATGTTCCAGATCCTGAAGGTTTAAAGGAAAGATTGGATAAATATTCAATGGATTCTTTTGTTAAAGTTATCGATGATGCTTTGGAGCAATCAGGGTATAGGCAAGAAGATATTGATTACTTAGCATTATTACATATGAAAAGAAGTGCATTTGAGTATGTTGCAAAAGCTGTTGGTGTAGATCCTTATAAACAGGCAACATATCTAGAAAATATCGGTCATAATGGACAGAATGATGGGATAATTTCTTTAGAATATGGTATTAAAAATGGCAAAATTAAGGATGGAGATATTGTAGTACTTACTGCCGCAGGAATTGGCTGGGCATGGAATGCTGGAGTAATTAAATGGGGTTAAAAGATCTAAATTTAATTTTAAATGTGTTTTTTTTATTTTTCCCAAAATGATAAAACAAGATCATTAAATTCTTTTGGATGATCAAAAATTGTCAGATGCCCAGAATCAGGCATTATAACTAGCTCTGATTGAGGTAACCATTCATGTATCATTTCGCTAGCCCACACAGGAGTAGTTATGTCTTTTTTGCCTACTAGGACTAAAACGGGGATTTTTAATGATTTAAGATTTTCACATATATTAAATCCAGCTGAAGCTGCTGTTGCTCGAAGTAAATCTTTCTTTGTCATATGGTTTGTTACTAAATTCGCTACAAATTTAGCAGTTTCTTCATTAAATGGACTTAATCCTCTTATACTGATACCCTTTGCAAAATTCTCAAGCTTGTTACTATTAATACGACCTAAAACATCTGTTATTGCTTCTTGGCTTATAAAACAAAAACTATCTGCTACCACCATTTTTTTAATAGGAGCTGGATATAATACTCCATATGCTAAAGCAATTATACCTCCTAAAGAGTGTCCTACTAAATAAAGATCTTGAGTCCAATTAAGATGAGTAAGTAAAGCATAAAGATCGTCTACATAATTTCTAATTGTGAAGCGTTTTCTAGGTTTGGTTGTCCTTCCATGTCCTCGTAAATCATATCTTAATATATTAAATTTAGATTCAAATACTAGCAATTGTTCTCTCCAACAATCACTATTTAAAAATAAGGCATGAATCAAAACCATTTTTGGCCCATTACTTACACCAGTAATTTCATAAGCAATCTCAAATCCCTTTTCAGGTGAAAAATATTCTATAATTTAATCACCTATTAATAATTTAATTTTTTCAATATAATCTATAATCCCAACTAGTCTTTTAAATTTACCAGAATTTAAAAAATCAGTTATTAGTAAGAAATGTTTATATACCAAAATAGTAAATAATTATAACAATAGCAATTTTAAATTAAAAATTTTAAAACGAGAAATGTGATTTAAAATGAAAAAGACATCTTATGCCCTAATTGGATTTCTTTTAATTTTCATAATGTTGGGTAGTCCAATTGTATCAGTTCAAGGCACTCCATATAATTGTACGGGAGTTGTTGGCGCAGAAGCTACTTGGAAAGTTAAAACTGTTAATAATGGTACATTGGAGGCTATTTTTGGTCCTACTTGGCAAACCACCATTGAAATGTCATTTTTACCAGGTTCGAGTGTTGCTGGAGCAAAAATGAAATCAAAAATAACATATGTAAATACTAGCTATATACATGACACTTCAACTGTCTATCCTTTTATCCCGATGGCTCCTGTTGATGCATGTTTAATCCTTTCAGATGTATGGTATTGGACAACAGACCCTTTTAATGAAAGTAGTCCTGATGCTTCTAATGTTCCTACAGTAATTTTTTCGCATCCAGAAAATCTTACCACATATTGTCAATTGTTAGGCGTTTTTATATCTCTTTTTGCAGGAAATGTTTCTCAGAGAAACGCATTAGGCTACTTAAATGGACTTCTTGTTCCAGCAGAGGACTATTTAGCTGATCTTCTTTGGGATAATGATTATCTAATTGACGGTACAACAGTCACTCATACTATTACTATTACTATTGCAAAACCAATTTATTTTGGTTGGTTTGGTAACTATTTTGTAAATTGTACTGAAACTTGGAGGTATTCCAAATCATATGGGACATTTTTAGGATATAAATTAGTACATAATAATGGAACTACAGCTTATGAGACGGTATTAGTTACTCCTTCAGCCGAAGAAATCCCGGGATTCGAACTTCTGGTTTTAACAGGCACTTCAATCGGCACAATACTTTGTGTTATTTACGTTATAATGAAGAAAAAATAGAAAATTAAATTAAAAATTTTAAATCCTAATTTTTTTTTATTTCAATAATAATTTGTATTTTATTGATCTTCCTTTCTTGTAAATAATCCTCCTAGAAGATTAATTTTTTCGTTTATAATTCCTCGAGATAAATACATAAATGGTGTATCAAGAACTCCAAAGAACCATTTCGTTAAAATTTGCCCCCAAATAACAGGCCATATTGGAAATTCACCAATAAATGCTATAGTAACGAAAATCAAACTATCTAAAGCAAGTGTAGGTACATCACTAAATACATTTCTTATCCATAAATTTTTATTTTTAGTAAATTTCTTAAGTTTCGCAAATAAAACAGCATCAAGATTCTCGGTTATAAGGAAAGCAATCCATGAAGCCACGATTATTCTCACCGTAGAGCCTAAAAATTCTAACCAATATCCTTGAGCTTCACTACTCCAATAAGGTCCACCAGGGATTTCAATACTGAACCAAATAAAACTAGTCATAAGAATTTGTGTAGTAAAAGCGATAAAAATCATTCTATGGGTTTTTCTTTGCCCAAAATTCTCATTTACCATATCAGTTATTTGAAATGTAAAAGGAAATATAAGTACTGCAACTGGAGCTGTTATTTCAAAATCACCAATGCTAAAATCTCCAATTTTTGCTGCTAGAATCTGGGACATTGTAATAAATAGGATAAAAAATGCAATTGCAACATCCTCTCGTTTTTGCATTTTAATATATTGACTAATGAATATCGTAGCAATGAAAATAACAACAATCCATATTATTAATATAAGCCACATTTTAATTCCAAATCTTTGAATTTTATAATGATCAGTATGATTTGTTGAATATTAAAAAAGCATAAAATTTATTTCTTAAATATTAGTTTATTGAATAATTTCTAATATATTAATCAAAAGTATACGATAATAAAATCTTTAAGGTGAAAATTTTTGTGGTTAAATGCGTGGGCTTCGATGCGAATGGATAAAGAACAACGTTGGTGGAGTTATGAATGGAATTTTGCAGAATCAGTAAGAAATCAAATGAAATTGCCAGAGAAAATAATTGTTAAAGATGACACATTAAGAGAGGGTGAAGAGACACCAGGAACCTATTTTACTATTGACCAAAAGGTTGAAATTGCTAAATTATTGGAAGAAATGGGAATAAAAGAAATTGAAGTAGGATATGCTGCAGGAATTAAAGAACATAGTGACACTTTTAAAGCTCTTAAAAAAGAAGGCATAAAAATGAAATTATCATCACACGCGAGAATGTATGTGGAAGATGTAAAAAAAGAAGTTGATGATATCTTAGCTTCAGAAGCAGATTATATTAATTTCTTACTCGTCCCCAGCCCCACTTTAAAAACTAAGAAAGAAGTGTTTGATAGAATAGCCGAAGGTATAGAATATGCAAAATCTCAGGGAGCATATGTAGCTTTTGGTTCTGGTCGTGTTATTCCACGATTTTGGCAAAAATTTTTGCAACTTGCTGTAGATGCTGGAGTAGATCGGGTGGTGGTTTATGATGGAAACGGATGTGCGTTGCCATTAGCATTTAAAGAAACAGTCGTTTTTACTAAAAATATAGTTAAAGATATACCTATAGAAGTCCATACGCATAATGATCTTGGATTAGCCGTGGCAACTACCCTTGCAGGAGTAGAAGGAGGAGCTGAAGTTGTTGATGTGGTATTTAATGGTTTAGGAGATAGAGCAGGAAATGCGGCAACTGAAGAAGTTATAATGGCTCTTGAGATTTTGTATGGGTTTAATCTAAATTTAAAATTAGGAAAAATTATGGAGGTTTCTCAACTTATCGAAAAGTATAGCAAAACCCCTTTGCAATCTCATAAAGCTATTGTAGGAAAAAATTGTTTTATACATGAATCTGATTTACACGTTGAGCAGATTTTACTCGGTAATTGGGTTACTTGGGAATTATTTCAACCTTATGTGGTTGGTCAGACACGAAAGCTGATATTTGGAGCAACTACCCTTCAAGATAGGGCAATAAAAGCAAAATTGAAAAAAATGAACCTAAATCCTACTAATAGTCATTTAAATATCATTCGTGATAAAATTAAGGAAAGACTTCAAACTAAGAATTTCATTTCTGAAAAAGAACTTGAAGATTTAGCTAAAAAGATTGTAAGGTAGATAAAATTCTATAAAATAAGAAAAAAATAATTTTAATAGATGGGAAAATTATGGAAGAAAAAACAAAATGGTTTAATAATAAATGGTGGGTCTCACCATTGAATTACTCTGATGATTTAAGAGATTCTTTCAATCTCCCAAAAAGGGTTTATGTAAGAGATTCTATTATTAGAGAAGGAGAGGAAACACCAGGTGTATATTATACATTAGATCAGAAAATTAAAATTGTGGAACAATTAGAAGAACTAGGTGTAGAGCATATTGATTGTGGCTATATTGGTCAAGTTCAGGATCAATGGGATCTTGCCAATCATATTAAAGAATTAGGGTTAAAATTAAAAACATATTCTCATTTAAGCTCAAACCCCTCGCGTTGGACTGATGAAATTAAGAAATCATTAGAAGCCAAATTAGATTATATTGGATTTGGAATTGTTTTAACTAAGTGGCAACTTCAATTGTTTACAGGTGATGAAAATATCTCTCCCGATGTTATGGTTAGTCTAATTCCATCTGTTTTAAAGAGAATAAAGCGATTAGGAGGTAAGGCAATATTAGATTGTGTGGATGCTACACGTTCAGATATTAATATTTTAAAGAAAGCAATCGAAAAAGGTGTAAAGTTTGGTGCAAATATGGTAATGTTGTATGATACAGTTGGTGCTTGTAATATTCCAGCTATTTCTTATTTGATTAAGGAAATTAAGCCTTTAGTAAAAGATATCCCTATCGGAATACATGTCCATGATGATTTTGGGTTAGGTACGGCTTCCACAATTGCAGCAGTAGAGCAAGGAGCAATTTATATAGATTTAATAGCAAATAAACTTGGAGATCGTGCAGGAAATACTTCTTTTGAAGAAGTTATTGTAGCTTTAGAAATGCTCTATGGAGTTGATACGGGAATAGAACTATCTAAGCTTTATGATTTCTGTAAGTTTATAGAAAAGGTATCAGGTGTACCATTGCCATATAATAAGCCAATAGTAGGGAGAAATACTTTCTTACATGAAAGTGAATTACATGTAATGAGTGCTTTAGAGAAAGATAAGTATTGGATGTGTTTTACACCTTATAGGCCAGAAATCGTTGGTCAAGAAGAGAATATCATTTTTGGTCCAACAACCCTACATGGAGATGCTGTTAAAATGAAATGCCGACAGATGGGAATTAAAAATTGCGAGAAGTTTCTACCTCAAATTATGAAAGAGGTCCATTCTACCATCACTAAAAAGAAATTTATTAAGGAAAAGGAATTAGAACTTGTTATTAAACAATTTGCAGAGTAGCTAATTTTAATTAAATTTAAGCATAAATAAGAAGAGGATGTATAAAATCAAAGAAGGTCATTTAGATATCATTTTAAGTCTTTTAGATAAATTTATCTCTAGAGAAACGGGGATTATTTCTGAAAAACACCATAGATATCCTAAAATTCTTCATTATTATAATGAGATTGTAAGATACTGGAGTAAATTAAATTTCATCATTAAGAAAACTCTTAGATCGATAAATATACAAAGTGAATATGATCAATTAAGTAAAGCTCTATATCTTTATATGACATATCGCATTCTCTGGGAAAATGCTTCTAATAATTCATTATATAATGAACTTAATGTTTCAAAAGAAGACCTAAATATTTACCAATTTCTAAAGAAGCTCCGTACCTTTAAATGGGAACAGGCGATTAAAGGAAAATCTAAAATCGAAAATTTAAGCTTAAACGAAGCAATACCCACATTCTTTATTAACCATCTAGGATCAGTAATGTCTTTTAAAGATATAGGAAAAAACATAGAATATATGAATAATATAAAAAATTACACAGAATTCTCTGTCAGAATTAACACTTTAAATAGCACAATTGAAGAAATTCAAAAAAGCTTAAAAAGAGATAATGTTAATTTTCATATTGATCAAGAAATCCCTGAAATTATACACATTCCTATTGATAAGAGAGAGATTATATCCAAATCTATCAGAAAAGGAAATTTAATTATTCAACATAAAGGTTCTGTGGCGGTTGTTAATGTTTTATCTCCACATCCTAATGAACTTATTTGTGATATGTGT
The DNA here is from genome assembly GCA_016839585.1 of Promethearchaeota archaeon. Taxonomy (GTDB): domain Archaea; phylum Asgardarchaeota; class Lokiarchaeia; order Sigyniarchaeales; family SOKP01; genus Loki-b32. The sequence continues at coordinate 11,569 of JAEOTZ010000004.1, read as the reverse complement.
GCTGCACCAGGAATGAAAACTAGTCTTATTGCCCAATATACAAGAAATGAAGCAAAAATTTTTGCTAGTGATTTTTTACTTAGCCGAATAAATGAAATGAAAAAAATATTATATAAATTAGGGGTCAAGGGAACATTCCTCCTGAATACTGACAGTATTCAATTTCCTATTAGATTTGAAAATTATTTTGACAAAGTTCTATTAGATGCTCCTTGTACTGGTAGTGGGACATTTCTATCAAACCCAGAACTTAAATGGCGTCAGAATGAAAACTTCTTACATCAAAATGTTGTTATTCAAGAAAAACTCCTCAAAAATGCATTAAATTTATTAAAACCCCAAGGTACTCTTGTTTACTCCACTTGTAGTCTTTATCCAGAAGAAGGAGAATTACAGATATTAAAATTCTTAAAATATTTAGAACCTTTAGAGTTGCCAAAATGGTTCTCACCTAGTTATAAAATCGATGGTTCTGAAATAGCGGGAACTGGTAGATTATTTCCAGCAGTTCACCATACTCAAGGATTTTTCATAGGAAAATTCAAAAAAAAAGAAATATATAATCAATTAAAAGGGTAATTAACATGGCGGCAGATAAAAGAAAATTTTGGACAGTAGGCCAAATTGATGCTACAGGTGTAAGAGGACCACATGAAAAAGAATTGGCAGATGTTAGTAAAGCAAAACATCATTTATTTGTAGGAATAGATAAAGATAAATTAGAAAGAATTATCTATGAAGATTTGGGAGGGCAAATTGAAAATATCGGTTTGAGTGAAGATTGGGCCATAACAATTGAAATGTTTCCTGAAGTGAATATACATATGGCTTACTCCTATTTTGGTGATGAATTTGGTGATGAGATTGAAGCAGAATTTAAGTTTTATTTTTCAGGGGAACATGCTACTTGGGTTCCAGGGGAAGATAGTGCTACTTTTATTGACATTGTCATGGATTTTATAGAAAGACAAATTAAGGGTAAAATGCCTTTTGAAAAAACATATAGTAAAAAAACTGAAATGATGGAAAAAGTCCTGATTCAAAGAAGCGAACCTTTCAAATTATTGAAGGAAAAAGATAAAAACAAACTGGAATCTTTTCTAGGTGCAAAAGTCTGGAAAACTTCTGAAGGTTGGAGAATTAAAAGAGAAATGTTTCCAAAAATTTTAACTGAAATTAAGTATATTGATCAAAAAGGATTGGATATCTCTTATTCAGGTGATAATTTAGAGAAAATCAATAGTTATCATATTGAATTTTTAGGGATTTTCGCTATTAATCATATCCTTAGATACATAACTGTTAATAACCTAGATAAAGATTTACCCGATATCTGCTACATAATGTTCTCTAGACACTATACCAAATTAAAAAATTGGCAACACAGGACAAGATAATATAAATAAAAAAGCAAAAAAAAGGGAATACTAAATAGCAGTCCATAAGATGGTTCTTCCTTTTTTTCGTGTTCGCTTGATTTTTTTAGAGTTCTCTAAATCCGACATTACTTTCCAAATCTGAGAATTACTTAGCTTGAAATATCTTCTCAATTCTGGAGTTGACATTTCTGTTCCATTTAGTAAATTTGGAATTAATCTTTTAATTTCTTCAACGGTATTTTCATCTGAAAGTTCAGGTTGAGAATCTTCTTCTTCATCTAATTCCATTTCAGTGATAATCCTAACTGCAATCTTATTTAACTCCTTTATATTATTATCAATTCCTTTGGGTTTCATGAATAGGCAGCATAGTTCTAAATCTTTAGGGAAGGCAACTATATAGAAATTGTCATATAATATTGCCCTTGGAGTTTTTTTATCCTTACCTCGATTTCCACCTCGAAATGCTAAATAAAAATTCATTGCAAAATCGTCTAATTTTACAAGGTTATTTTGACTATTATATTCTTTTTTCCATTTGAGGAACGGTCCATCAATCATATCAAATCCAATTAATGCTACCCCAAAAAGTTCATTTTCGCTAAAGTTCATTCTTTTAACCCCCTTCTTATTACAATTTGATCTAATTCTTTTTTAATAATATTCATTAATCTTATGCGTTCTGAAGGATTTATAGCTGTAAGTCCATATGTTTTTACATGAAGTATATCTTCAACCCTTTTAGCATTCATTCGACCATCAGTTTTTACTAAATCTTGTTTATTCGCAATTGCTATAATAGGACATTCTTTACCTATAAAATGACATGCATAATTAATTAAATCTCTCGAGTTTAATACATTTCGAGGACTTGAATCAGTTACTATAAAAATAATGTCGGAGCCAAGGAGATAATCCTTTGAATATGTCTTAAAATAACTTTCTTGACCAGCTAAATCCCATAGCCTTAGAAGATAATCATCAAATTTAACAGTTTTGAGGTCTAGCCCATGAGTGGGGAGGTATAATTTATCAATAGTCTCTCTCGCTAAAAGTCTTAGCATTGTGGTCTTCCCAACGGCCGGGCTTCCGATTAAGGTTATCTTTAGAAGCCTATCTATTTCAGAACTTAACATTTATATTTCTTTTAAAGATTAATTTATTAAGAAAAAATGAAGAAACATAGAATATGAATCTCGATAATATCGATATATTATGCTCATATTATATTAGACCAAACTCAAAAAATAAAAAAGAAAAGTATATAGAATTCTATTTTTTCTTCAATAAGAATTTTCTTAAAAATCCTGGTAAGATGAATCCTCCGTACCATTCAATAGCACTTGATATTAAAATTATTCTTGTTATAATTATTGTAATTTCGTTCAAAGGAATTGCTGAATCTAACAAGGCTCCGATAGAAAACGATATATAAGCCATAACAAGTAATTTTCCCTTTAATTTAACCTCAGGGTCATCTGATTTTAGAGACAGATTAGCAAATAAGAAGCCGCTAATCACAACAATTAATAAAAAGGAGATTAAAGATACCATAATGAAGAATTTATAATTTACATCTACAGGAGGATTTAATTCTCCAATTAATTCAGGATTTAAAAATAGAAGGATGAAGAAAATAATTTCGAATAGTATTCCATAAATTGCAAATATCATTAGAATAAGTTTACGCTTTTCTTTATATAAAAATTCTGTAAAAGCAATCAACCAAACCATTATAGCAACAGGGACAAATAGGTTACCGATTAAAAAATACATTTGAGATGAAAGCCCTACATCATTTACTATTGCTATTAAAAAAGATAGAGAACTTGGCCACCAAGGTTCAGATATGAGGACCCATGTACACCCAACTAAAAAATATATTCTTTCTTTATATTGAAAATATTTCGAAAGGATAATAAGACCAACTAATAATGAGATTGCTACAAAAATAAGACTAAAAATTCCATTGACAATATCTAGAGCTTCTAACGCCATTACTAATTCTTGTTAAGAATAATTATATATAAATAAAGAATATGTAGATAAATTATATAAATGTTGAAACTAAATCGATTGACTTGTTATTAAATTATTATAATATTATATTAAAAAACAATAGCAATACAAGTGAAAAAAATGTGGGAACAATGAGGCTAAATGTTAAAAGATTTTGAGATACCTTAATACATTCCTTTAGGGTATCCATAATAGCATTAAAATAATTAGAATCTCCCCAAATCTTAATATTATCTTCTATTGAATCATCATAATAAAATTCAACTGGTTCTAAATCACTTTCTGCTTCTTGGAGTAAAAAATCTATTTTATCTAGAATGAAATTAATTTTTATTTTATCACCTATAGGGGAATATCCTCTGCTTGTTAGTTGTCTTGCAACGGTGTGGCTGTCAGAAGTAGTTATTTCTCCTCTCTCTATTCCTTTATTTTGAAGTAAATTCAAGATATAGGAACGAATATCTATATAAGCATTGTTTCCATCGAAATGGATTAATACAGTTTTTTGATTTGTGTTTGAATTCTTAAATAAATGAACCACAATCCCTCCATACCCAATTCCTTCCTTTTCCGAATATTCATTCAAAGGATCTTTAGCAACACCATAAAACATCTGTGATACTGGCATATTTTTTACTAATTTACTCTTTAAGAATTTTTTTGAGACATTAATTAGATCAATTGCTTCAATTGATTTCTTTTTAATTAAAATTTCATCACCAATAATAGCATTATGAGCATCAATAATTATAACATCACGAAAATCAAATTCTTTCGCTATATTTCTAATTTGCTCCCCAACATCAACTTCTATATCGTCGGAAGGTAGTGGGTGCCTTGTAATAAAAATTAATGGGATATTGCCTATTTTTATTCCAAGAAGTTTCGCACTATTTGAAATTTTCCTTGAAAAATCACTAATTTCTTTTAACCATTCTAATTCTGAATCTGTTCTTATTTCATTAATATCTAACCTAATTCTATTTATTATTTTATCCACATAGTTTTGTGTTGTAAGGTTTTGAGCATGATCATTTGCAGTGTGATAAACTGTTATCCCAGGGATATCATTAAATTCCCTATAGATATGTTCAGGTAAATCGGAAGACCCACATGTTTTAAATGGACCAAAATGGACATGTGGAATAATAAATAATCCTTTAATTCTTTCTGTTTTTACACTTCTAATGAGTAGATATTGTAATTTTACATTTGATTCTACTCCTACTTTATCGAAATATTTCTCAAGCAATTCATCATTCCCATCTGTCATCATAGATAATATGAAAGCTCTGATGAATGGGTAACCACTCATTCCTGTTGCTTCTTTATAAACGTTGCTTACTTGAAATAAACCTCTTCTATAAGGAATAGCAAATAGAAGCGCACATGATACAAAAAAGATTATTGACCTGATGAAAAAGTCAAAGGATAATTGAAAAGTGTAAACACTATAAAAAAGGATTGCTGAAATAGGTTGTAAAAGTGCTAATATTATATTACCAGGACGTCCAACAGTTGTAAATGAAAAATATATAACAAAAGCGATTATATAAGAAATGATGGTACCCAACATGAAAAAGACATAGCGAAAAGTGCCATTATCTAAAATAATAGCTAATAGTTGGCCAAGAAGATAAGTAAGTCCGATAATTGCATTAAAGAATGTGTTCATTTGAACTGACCAACCATTAGGTGGTGCTCGCAATATGGGAGCCTTTCTAGAATAAAATATAATATCAAAAAAAACCCCAGTTCCGGAAATCAATAAAAAAAGACTTACAAAAATAATAAAATATAAAAGTTCTATTTCTTCAATAAATATATTGTTTAATATCATTGAAATTAGACCTAAAAGAATTGGCATACCAAAGAATATAGAATAAGCTAATCTTTTAGAAGAGAAAAAATCCATATAAGAAATAATTCCAGGAATTTGTCGAGAAGGTTGTTTTAATCTATACATTGAAATTTAAATCGAATATTAATTTTAAGAAGATATTTGAATAGGCATCAATACCTCAATTTTAATAATTGAATCAATCAATTATAACTTTTTTTAATAAATTATAAATAATTTTTTAATCCAAGAGTTATTTAGTTAAGTATGGAAGTAGATCAGCAAAGATTAGCAATTTTAGCAAATAAAAGGTTTGGTGATGTTCTTAGAGAGGGCTTTAGATTATTCACTAGAAGTTATGGATATATAATTTTACCTCTTATGATGTTTTCGATTATTTCCATTCTCTTGAAAGTCCTTTTATTAACTGATCTTGAGTGGAATGTTAACACATTAGACCAATCTGTTAGTCAAATAATGAAGAATTTAGGCGATTCTGATCTGGAACCAGCTGAATGGAATCTTTTAGTAAAATATCTAGTAATGTACCTTGCTTTGATATTTCTAAATAACTTAATTGCAGGAATGGGTGTTGGAGGAATAATTACAACAATCGCTATGTGTTCTGTTAGTACTTTTCTTTATAAAAAATATGTACAAGGAGAAGCAGATTTTGCATCTTCTTTTAAGAGTTCATTTAATAAAAAGATACTATTAGTTATTCTTATAATAGGAATATTTATACCTATTGGAACTTCTTTATTTTTTATCCCTGCCGTTATCATATATGTTTTCTATATTTTTTTAATATATACTTATAATATGAAAGATAATAATAATCCAATTTCAAAGGCACGCTTTATTGCTAAAGGAGCATTTTGGAAATTAATTGGAGTTTTTGTAATTAATTTCATTATTTTAGCAATTGTAAATGTCATATATACTTCAATTATCGATTTTATCATTAATGTTGATTCAGCAACATTTTCAGCGAATTATGATTCTTGGTACGATCCTGCTACGAGAAATTTTGGGATGATATTTCTTTATCAAATTCTCTATAGTTTTGTTGATATTATATTTGCTCCATTATTTATTTGTTTATTAACCTCATTATTCGCTACGTTAAAAGCACAGAAAGACTTGGGATATGAATATAGGAGGGAAGCTTATCCAGTAAGTATAGGTTATCAAGAACCTTACACACCACTTAAAGTTGATTCACTTGAATCTTATGAAGAAGTGCCCTCATATGGAATACCATTAAAAGAGGGGTTTTATTGTCCATTTTGTGGGCATCATATAGAACGACCCAAAAAATTTTGTCCAAAGTGTGGAGAAGACATTTCATTTATTAATGAACAATGATTTGTGATTTATTGAACGATAATTAATAAGAATCCTAATATTGAAGTAATAAAGTGAGATGTTTTAAGAATTTCTCTTTTTTCTTCGTATTATAATTATAACTTGAAGAAATTTATATGTTTATTATAAATATTGAAAAAAAATTTGATTTAAAAGTAGAAGATTTAAATAGCCCAGTAGTATTGATAGGATTCCCTGGTATTGCTCTTGTCGGAAAACTGGCAATTACATCTATAGTTGATTCTATCAAAGCTAAAGAATTTTTGAGTATTGAATGTTTCAACTTTCCTGCCAAAGCTAATGTTGAAAAAGGATACTTAGAAATTCCTACTGCTAAGTTATATTATAAATCAACTGAAAAAGATAAAGGTAATGATATTTTCATTTTAACAGCAAATTATCAACCTCAGGATCCACAAGGAGTTTATGAATTTTCCAAAAGATTTTGTGAAGAAATGCATGGAATTACTAATGGGAAAATCAAGATGTTCGTGAGTACAGGAGCAATGATCTCTGATATCGTTAAGGATAAACCAAAAATACATATATGTGGTACTGATCAAGATCTTGTACAATCATTCTTAAAGTTTGAAAATACTAAATTGATGGAAGGTGGAATAATTGCTGGTGCTAATGGAATCTTACCTGCATATGCAGGTAATAAAGGTTTTGCTCCAGGAGTTTGCTTATTAGCTGAAACATTACCATTACCAATGATGACTCTAGACCCTCGTTCTTCTAAAGCTTTAGTAACTTTATTAAAGGATTACTTCTCAATAGATATGGATTTTAGTAAACTTAATGAAAAGATAAAAGAAATGGAGAGTATCTTAGATTCATTCAAAAAACAAGCAGATCATTTTATGAAGGGAATGCGAGAAGATAGAGGCCCAGATTCTTATTTTCGTTAGATATTCTATAAATACTGCTATCAGTTTTGAAAAATTAGATGCTAATTTTTTTTAAACAAGTTTTTAATAAAATAAATTTATTATAAAATTAAACCAAAATAATACAAATCTATTTATTATAACCTTTCAAAATGGCGAATGACGTTTTCTCTGAGGACCATAACATAATAGAAATTAATAATAAGATAAAAGACAAAATTTCTGATAATTTAAAGGAAGTAAACTTACAATCCCGTAATTATATTAAGGATATCATAACTCTAGTTAACAAGGAAATTGGAATTAATAAGATTTTGTCAATTGTATTATTTGGAAGCCAAAGATCAAAAGAGAAAGATAATACAAAAATTTCAGATTGCGATTTACTCCTTATTTTTAAAGATAGAGTTTCTAATAGACATATTAAAGAAATTGAAAGATACTTTATGTTCTTAGAAATTAAACATAATTTTAGAGAATATGATTCAAAGCTCATAAATAAAATTTTAGGAGTAATTCAGCAAACAACAGGAATGTTCATGAGTCACTTTTTAACTAAAAGAAGATATTGGGAGCAGGTAGTTTTTCATAAAATCTTTCGAGTTAATAAAGTATTTTCAAGCATTTTTGCTCCTCGCAGCATTGTTTTAGGTAATGTACTTTTAAATAGTACTATTTTATATGGAGAAGATTTACGAAATAAGATTAAACCAAAAATCCATATTACTTTTTTAGAAATGATTAGAAGTACAATTATGAATTTAATGATATCTATTTTTTCTATGGGGATATCACTCTTTAGAAATCTTGATCCTACAAAATATCAATTAGAAGCAATTAAATGGTCATTAAGAGCTTCAAACTTTTATTGTTTTAGAGATTCAAAAAGTCTAGATAAAATTACTGAACGTTTTATCTCTTTCGAAAAACCAAGGCACCAAAAAAGAGCAAAAAGATTTTTTTCTGAATTTCTTCTATTGAGGAGATCTCCTCATAAGGCCCTAAACTTTATGATCAAATGCCCTATTAGAATTGTGAAAATTCATACTAAAGCAATTTTATTCAAAAAGACAGTAAGAAGAAAAGAACAAATACGAACTGCTCCTAAGCATTTTAAACCTATAATAGATGAACGTACTTTTTCGTTAAATTTCTAAAAAAATACTTGATAAGACTTCATGAAAAAATTTTGATAGTGATAATAAAAAAAAATAAAAATATTTTAATTAATATAGAATTCTATAAATAGTAGATTTTTATATTTGTAATTCATATTTTAATTTAACAAGGTATAATAGAAAAATAGGGTGCTTCATAATTGGCTGAAGGGATTGATATCCGTGAGTTATTCTTTGATATATTATCAATATTGAAGTTTGAATTGAATTTCTATAAAGATAAAGAGAGTCCGATGTTCGAGCGAATCGTTAAAACCCGTGTCTTCCAAACTAAACTACAAAGATTAAAAGATTTCATTATGAAGTACTTTGAAATAATGTATAGGGACGAAGAAAGTCCCATAAATCAAGCAGCATTACGTGCTCAGCTCGATAATATTGCCCGACTTACAAATTATTATGACGATTTATCTGATTTTTATAAGGATCATACTAAAATTTTAATAACTAAAGAAAAGTTGAAAAGCTTAGTAGAGTATAGCCACATCGAGATATTATTCTTGGTGTTTACCAATATCCTCGATTGGGAGCATTATAAGTCCAGTTTATTATTTCCGACAGATAAGACTAAGGAGAAGCTTTTAAAAGAATTTTTAAATAAACTTGCTAGTTCTGATATTATTTCAATTAAAGATCTTGTGGATTTGGAACAAGAAATAGAACAATTTGTCCAAAGCATAGAAGTCTAATTCTTACTTTTATAAGAGGTAAAGAAAACACATTTTTAGTTAAATTGATGATCAACTAATTATTAGTTATATAATTCAAATTTTAATTCTCATTTTCATAGGAAAAAAGAGAAAAACTCCTTTTCTCATGGGAAAAAAGAGAAAATAGATACTTATATAAATGTATTTCATCATGTAAGTCATTAAGATCTCTCTATATGTTATTTTATTCAAGGGGTTAAGTATAGTTAAAAATGGCAGACTGTATCAAAAAGATTTTGGAAATCTATGATAATAGCGAGGATACAAAATATTTTATTTTAATTAAGTTAATGAGGGATCTCAAGGAAAATTCGTCAAATATTTTAAAAATTAGAGATTGTCTCTTATTATTGATTAACTTATGCTTTGATCTTGGTTGTCCAGATAATTTTAATAAAAAAGGTAAAATAGTCCATCAGCTTTCAAGGGAAGAAAAAAATACTATGTGTAACTTATTAAAAAGTGAGTTTAATAACTAATAATAGAAGAAGTTAATAATATTAGAAGACTTTAAGATCAACTTCTCTCCACTTATCGTATTCAATAAATATGTTATCTATATTGTTTAGAACTTCAATTAAGACATTTTTAGTTTTATTATCACTTCTAAACGTATCAACAATCACATCATAGAGATCTACATTAAATTCCTGAGTCAGTTCAGAAATCTTTAATAAATCTATCTTATCAATGCCTTTAACTCTAAGCTGGTTAAATGCATTTTCAATTTCTTCCTTTAATTTGATAGTTGCTCTTAGTGATTTTAAACATTTATCTAATAATTCCTGTTCTTTTTGTAAAACTAAGGAATCCTCTTCTGATAAATCATTTTTTTCTTTTACTGTTTCAATCCTTTCGTTTAGTAAGTATTTAACTCTTTCATAGATACTTATTGCTTCTAAAATCTTACCTAATCCTCTTATTATATGGTTCTTGCGATTAAGTCTTGCCTCAAGAATTTTAAGGTAGGCATCTTCATAATAAGTTTGAATCCTTCCATAAGTACTTTTTTCGCCCTCACTAATTCTTAGAGATATCTGTTTTAAACCTTCTTGCAATTGTTCTTTTTCAGAAGAAGATAAATCTTCTTCATTTAATTGTCTGTATATTTTATTTGTCTCTTGTAAAAATAATAAGGTTCTTAATTTCATAATATGAGCTTTTTCTTCAATATTGGTAATACTTCGGGATTCTCCTTCTCTCTCACAGAACTTAAATATAATAATTGCATCTCTTAGTAGTTGATTAAATTTTTCATTATCCGTATATATATAATATTTTGAATCTTGTACTTTCTGAATTGCTCTATCTATTTGGATTTCTAATTCAAAGATATAATCAATTAAACTTATTTGCTTTCTTTCAGAAAGAATCATTGCTTTTTGATTCATGTCTTTTTCTACGTTTCTACTAGCAAAAAACCATAATATTGCTGCTGGAAACCAGAAAAATATAGTAAGAAAGATCATATTGAAAATACTTCCTAGTAATGAGATAAGGGTAAATGATATTAAAAGTGTCACACCTTTACTTATTTGTTCAGAAAGCTTAAAGAAAGAAGCCGCAGTACCTTTATGTTCCGGCATATTAACATCAATCATAACAGCATTCCGATTTGCAACAGGTCCTGCCCCTAACATTGAAGCGATTAAGGCAAAAATAAAAAAAATAATATAGGTTGGATATGCTACAAAAATTTCACCAATAGTATGAAAAATATAATACCAAATTTTTTCTGTGGGAATTGTAGCTGGATAATCAAAATCGAATTTATTTATATCGATAGGTCGTAATGACATAAGTAAGATAATTGCAAAAGGAATTGAAAGTATCAGGCAAATAGTTGCTAATCTAGCCCTATTTTTTTTATTTCGCCGAAATAATACATCTCCTAAACGAGCAAAAACAGCGTTACCAACAAGGTATCCAATACCAATCATACCGGCAAATATTGTAGCAGTTTGAAGCCGTATTTGTGATGGTATATTATTAAAATATTGAAGTGTTAACATTGAAGTGGTGAAATATACCAGAACTGTTCCGGGTATGATCGAGAAGAACCCCTGAATTATTAAATAAAAATTGGTTTTTTTCCTTACAATAACTGCTAAATCCTCCTTAGAAATTCGATAACTATATTCTAAATTTAATTCTATTAAATCTAAAAGCTCATCTTCACTTGCTC
>JAEOTZ010000026.1 GCA_016839585.1 Promethearchaeota archaeon | reverse complement strand
CCACGCTCACGACAACGGCATCTCCTGAAGCATCCGCATAGTGGATCTGACAACTCAAAACATTACCCAGATAATGAGTTTGGTACCAATGGATTACTTCACTAACATTTGCACATTCAAAAAGAGTTTGTTCTAGTACATTAGTATAAGGAGCTTCTCGCTCGGGGTGAGGATTCATAGATACAGCTGGAAGTCCATTACCATCTACACATAAACCTTGATCATTCATACCTCCCTGGGCATAGCCATCCGCTGGGTCATTATTATATCTAAATCCAAAAGCTACACAACCATATATAGTAATACTTCCTGAAAAAGGAGTTATTTCTTGAGACGGGATCAACCACATATATGTCCCATGCAAGCGGTAATCCTCATTATTTCCAAAGTATACAGTATCGCTAATATTTACAGTAAAAATAGTACAAGATTCAGGAATAAAAGAATTTTGATCCTGATTAGATTGTGGTTGTATATAAGATAGATTACTTCTAATAATTGAAGATAAAATCATACTTCCCAAAATAATTGAAAAAAGAAATCTTGAAACTGGAACTCGGTTCATAATGCTCCCAAATATAATTTAAATGTTTAAAATTATTTATTATTGAATTATATTTCATATCATTTCAATATATATAATTAACTCTCCACATTGAAGACTTATTAGAATATTAAATAACAAATTGTTTTTCAAATCATTAGAGATAAGAAAGTTAATTATTCAGAAATACCATCAGACTAAGAACGAAGTAGTATAGTTGAAAGGGAGTGACCATTATTCTTTCGATTAACCCCCTATACTTACCTGCGGCAAATATACTTGAGATAATTACGCCTATTAATGAAGCAATAGCTGAAATAAGTGAATATATAGCAAAACCACTCCATTTGGGTACAGACTGTAATCGAATCCAAAGTAACACCATCCCAGCAATAGTTAATAATCCCATTACGGCTACAAGGATTATATGCATTTTACCTCTAAGAGTTGTGAATTCACCTCCTTCATCAAGAGGAAAGAATAGAGCAACCATTATTCCCAAAATGGAACTAATCAGAAGAACAATTGGTCCAACAATGGAACCTCCCCCATCATTGATACCTTCATGTAATCCAATGAAAAATACAAACAATAGAACACTTTCTGTAATCACGAATGATTGTGCTAAGCGTCTGTTAGGTGCTCCCACAGCAAACAGTGAACTTATATCATCTCGAATATGATTATAATCCGAATTTAAGTTTCCACAAATAATCCACATCGCAGTATATATGATGGGACTAAGCATTCCACAAACTGCTAAAATCTGAAGTATTGTCATAATTATTGTTTTATTTATCTAATTTCTTAAGTTTTTTAATAATTTTTTTTTTAATTTTTTCATATGAGGGTGGAGGGCCTGTTCTTACTTGTTGGTCATCAATATATAAAGCATCTAAAATCCCCCATTCTAACAGCTCTTCTCGTTCAAATGTATCAATTTCTTGATAAATAACTTTATCTCCTAAGTCACCTACAGCCCTTTTAGCTCTCTCTCTTATTAAATTTTGCGCTGGACACCATCCGTTTAGAAAAGAAGTTACTAAAACTTTACCTGGTATTGGTTGAGGCTGCTTTTTTTCTTTTATCCACTTAGGGGGAATGGCATCATCGGTAAATGGTTTCCATAGCAATGTTGCAATCCCATCTTTATCTATTCTTGAATACCCATTCTTTTTAAACCACGAGGCTTTCATCCAAAATGGAAGAGAAAGGCCCCACGCAACCATTCCCTTAGCACCTCTTTTTTTAACATCATCTTCAGCAGCTTGAAGTAAAGCCTTACCATAACCCATTTTTTGAAAATTCCCTCGCCCTTCCTTATATCCATGAACCCAGATACAATTTATGAAATAGAGATCAACTCCTTCAGCATTAGAATATTCTATTGGGATATACTGAATCATTCCACCAGCCACTCCTTTATCATCAACGGCAAGTTTAACTCCAAGCCCTTTATCCTTCATCTTATTAAACCATACCTGTTTATGATTTCCTGCTTCTTTTATCTCATCTGACCATTCTTCAAGACACATAAAATACTCTTGTAGATATTTATCCTCAAGATCTATAATCTTCATATCTATTACCATTCGATACTTTTATTCTAAATTTAAGAGAATTAATTTAAATTATAAGTTGGCATTTAATATATAATTTTTTTAAGAAAACCAAATTTAGATTATATAATTTCAAAAATTAATGGTGATAATAAAATTGAAAGAATATAAGGTAGAAACGGTAGGTAATATCTATTCCAACCCTAAACATGCTAAAGAATTCGAAAAAATCATAAATGACCAAGCAATCGAGGGATGGGAATTAAAATTAATTGCCTCATTTTACTTAATCTTTGAAAGAGAGAAAAGTTAAAAAAATACTACGAAGTTCCTACAAATAAATTATTAATCTTCACTTTTTCTTTTATTTAAAATATTACTTAATATAGTTCATATTCTGCTTATTCAGATGCGTAAACTACGTAATAATGCTGGTAGTAAGTGAAATCCATTCCGAATACCCAAATGTTTTAAAAGCTTCCACTTACGGGACATTAAAACCTTCCAAATTTGTTTTCTGGTTTGAGTTCCTGTAAACAGACAAATCATTGATTTCATTACCTCAGGATCTTCTTGTGCTATTAAATATGCAGCTTCGATAATTTTATCTATGAGTCCACTATGATACAATAGTTCATGGAACTTGTAGCTGTATCGTAAGCCTTCCTCATAAAGATATGTTAATAATAGATCGTAATACTGTGAAAGGCTAGCTTCTCCGAAGTCCCCTTCTTCAAGCGCTTGAAGGAATACTTCAGCTGCCAACTTGCCTGATAATCGAGCTTGGTAGATACCCTCATATAAAATAGGATCTGCTGTACCACAAGCGTCCCCTACAATCATAACCCGATCACGAAAGGGTTTTGCAATCATTCTATCGGGAATAGGTGCTGCCCAAACCTTACGACCATTGAAAATTTTCATTTTTCTCCCTGCTATTTTATCCTTTATTATAGGGTTCTGTAGAAATGATTCAAAATGTGTAAATTTTACATTCTTACCTAATACTCCGATACTCACTGCTTCACGTTTAGGGAATGCCCAAGCGATGCCATGATTAATTAAGGCGGGGTTGAAGAACTCCCAAACTTGATTACCAAATTGTTCATCTACGACTGATTCAGGGATGTCAAACTCCGCTTGGATCCCATTTACAATGGGTGGTACTTCCATTCCAATGCTCCGCTGGAGTTGAGTTCCTCCCATGCCATTTGCTAGAATTACACATTTACTTCGAAACTCTTGGGTTCCTTTTACGATAACATCTCCAAATTTGGCGATTTCAATTCCCTTTGCTCGAAACCCATACATAACATAAGCACCGGCATCATGGGCTAAGTTTAAAAGGAAATTATCAAAATCTGTACGAAACATGCAATAACCTTTATCTTTTTCTCCAGTAGTATCGAATATCATAGGTCCACTGTCAGGAGTGACTAAGACGCCCCCTGTAATTTCACGTTCCCCCACATTACGGGGAATTGGTGTAAAATCCTCGTTAGTTACTGGAATACCCCCTGCACAACATTTATACCGTCTTTCATCGGCAGCTTCAAGTAAACACACATTTGCGCCTCCTTCTGCTCCAATTTTAGCTGCTGTAGCGCCACCTGGGCCACCCCCGATAATTATTAAATCATAAATCATCAAAAAACCATTCTTAAGCTTTTAGATTAAAGAGATTTTAAAAATATTTATTGAATTTAGAAGTTTTATAAGCTGTAATGACTACTTTTGAATTTTCTTCAATATAATAAAAAACTCGTAATAGATATTTCTTTTTTACTTTATGAGCGATTTTATTTCCAAAAGAATCATTTAACAAGTTATCAGGATTATTAATTGTATTAATTATTTCTTCTTTAGGAATATTTCGGACTTTCATTCGCTCTAGGGCATGTTTAGTGAATATTATTGGCATTGTGCTAATTTTGGTATTAATTCTTCTATATTCATTTTAACAAGATCATTAAGATCCAATTTTCTGCTTGTAAAGTTTAGAATTTCTACACCTATAATATTATCTTCCTTACCATAATCGATTATAATTCCATCTGCAATTTCATCCGAATTTAAGATTTTTTCACCTGAAAAACGAATGTAGAGAGCATTTGCGACTTTATCGAAAGAAAATTCCATAATTATTATATATTACTAATTGATTAAATATTTATTCTATGACATTAGATTATAAAATTATTTTTTTTTACTTATAAATTACCTCTTGAAGGATACAGTTACAAACCTTACACGTAAAATCCACATTTTCCTCTTTTAAAACCCTCTAAATAGGCAATTATTAAATTTAAACTTCTAATGGGGTTATTTCCTTTAATTTTTTAATTTTTTTGACTTTAGGGTGTTTTATTATATGACTTCTGATTATAACCTTAGAAACTTCTCCTAAGTAATCAATATTTTCGAGAGGATTCCCCGGAACTACTATTAAATCTGCAGACTTTCCCACTTCAATACTCCCAGTAGTATCATCTATACCAATGTTTTCAGCGTTCCCTTTTGTAGCAATGTATATTACTTCTTGTGGAGTCATATCGGTATACTTTAGGTAATATTTTAATTCTTTCCAGACTTCATATTGAGTAGAATATGGAACAGATGCATCAGTACCACATGAGATCCTCAGCCCTTCTTTATATGCTTTTTGTAAAGCCAGGATCATACCTTTCATTATAATCTGTGCGTTTTCAAAACTTTCTGCTGTAATTTTCGTTTGTTCCTTGGATAACACAGCCATTCCCATACCAGCAGAAAGAGTGGGAACAATCACGGTGTATCCTCTCAAAGCTCTTGGGTTATTTCTAGCTAAAGGTACTAAATCATCAGGAATTTGAGCAGCATGTTCTATACTATCAACACCTCCCTCTAAAGCTTCTCTAATCCCTTCTGTGGATTCACAATGTGTTGCAACTAATAAACCACCTCTATGAGCTTCAAAACAAGCTGTTTCTATTTCTTCTATAGTCATTTGGGGACGTCCAGCTTCTCCAACTTTCCTGGCATCCATAACTCCTCCGGTAGAAAGTATTTTTATATGGTCAACTCTCATCCGTAAATTCTGTCGTATTGCTTTTCTAATCTCAGGGATAGAATCAGCTATAAAGCCGGTTACCCATCCATGCCCTCCTGTAATGCAAATTCCTTTACCTGCACACAATATTCTAGGACCAATAATTTTACCATCATTAATTTTATCTCTTAATTTTAAATCCACATATAAAGGATCTGCCATAGAACGCATGGTTGTGACACCACTGTTTAATGCATTTAAAGCATTTTTTTTCATCAATTTGAATAAAATTATTTTTCCTATTGGTGTACCGAGGAATTTGAATAACCTTACCATATTTTTATCGCTTAATTTCATCAATCTAGTAGGTTTGCCACTACCTGTTAAGTGACAATGGGCGTTAATTAATCCCGGTAGTACATAAGCTCCTTTTAAGTCAATCTTTTTGAAATCCTTTGGTATTTCAATATCACTTTTAGCTCCAACTCCTGTAATCAACCCTGGAGTCTCATCTTTTTCAGTGATATTCTGAATTAAGATGCTGCCATTGGAAATTATTTTACTATCTTTATTTCCATCAAGAATACTACAATTTATTAGAGCTATATTGGTTTTTGGTTCCTTTTTCTTATATTTTAACCCTAATAACCACGTTATTATGAGAAACATTAAAAAAATATCAATTAAACTTCCAATGATTGAAATAATCCAAAACCAAGTAGCAGGTAACCAACTGGAATTCAGACGGGCGATATCTAATGTTAAATTATACATTTTAAAACCATAGATGCCTAATACATCCAATATACCCAATGGAATTCCCGCAAACGGAATAATCCATGGAAAAAAGTTTAAAATTCCAACGATTAAATAGGCTAAGCTTCCAATAATACCTTCATATGTGCCATAGGTAATCCATGCTAATAAAGATACAAATATTATAAAGATTAAAATTGACAATAAGGATCTGGCTTTAAATATTGAGTTTTTATTATTTTCCATAATAATATACCACGATAAATAAAGATAGAAATTATTTATGAATAATTTTAAATTCTTATTTAATTTATGTGATAGTTAGGATAGAATTCCTAAGAGTGAAATCAAATATGGAAAATTCTAAAAATGATGAATCAACTCAAAATGATACCCTTTTAGTCCGAAAGAAAAAGAAAAAAAACTCATTCAGCCAATTTTTTCTTGACTTGAAAAAGAGCTTTAAAGGATTTTCTGAAAAATCGGGAGAATTCTTCGTAAAAGTTGATAAAAATTTTCAAAATAATTTGAAAAAAATAAAAGCTTCATGGAAAAGGATGATGAAGAATATAAAGAAGAGTGATCCTAAGTATAAGCGTTATAAAAAGCTCTATACAAAATTGGAAAAGATGGACTCTCAACTATCTGAAATAGGGGCGGATACGAAAGAGATTAAACTGAAGGTTTCTGAAGTTGCATCTATGATCGAACTTATTATGGAACAAATCGACAATATTGAAGTTTATATGAAAGAAAATTTAGGTTCTGATTGGGTAATTTTAAAGAATGCGTGGCAAAGATGCAAAGACGGAGAAATTTCAAAAAAAGAATTCATAAAGACTGGATTATTAAAAATAGGTAAAAGATTTCTAAGTATCTTTATTCAAGTATAAATTCTATTTCTAATGAAAGAAAAAAACTAAAAAAAAAGATTTATTATTTTATTATTCTGGAGGTGGCTCCATTGATAAAGCCTTATACGCTTCTGCCACTTCTAAATAAGTGTCTATTTGATATTTAAAACCTTCCAAGTAGGTATATTCTTGATATTGTGTAGCAAGTCGTGCAATAAACTCTTCAACTTTGCCTTTTTTAGCTTCCCCAACGGCTAAGACTTTCATTCCATCTATAGTTGCTTTGACTCCTATTGCAAGGTTTTTTCCGATAGAGGGATCAGGAGGGTATTTTTGAATCATTTCAATATTTTTTTTTGCCACCTCACTAGATTTTCCATGAGGAAATATTACTGTAGCAACAATTAAAGCCATTTTTTACACCTTATTTTTGTTTTGTATTAAATTGGATTGTAATGAAAAATAGGATAAATTAAAATTTAAATATTTACAATTTTGTTAAAATGATTTTAATAATATTTTTCAATAAAATCATATAATCCTTCAGGATATAAAGGTCGATTTTCTTTTTTTATTTCCTTTAAACTCTTCCAATAAGCGTTATATTTAGTTTGATTCTCATCATCCTCTTGGACTATAAGAGTTTTTTCATATAAAGAACTATCAACCAAGGTTCCATCAAAAACCAGTACAATCTCATGAGCTATCTTTCCCTCATACGTAAAAACGTTCTCAAACATTGATAAAAACTTTACATCTTTAATTTCAGCTTGGATTTCCTCTCGAATTTCTCTTCTTACCGCTTGTTCCCCATATTCACCAAATTCTATTGATCCTCCTAAAGGTCTATAAAAGAATTTATCCTTTCCTTTATCATATCCTTTGAAAACAAGAATTTTTTCATTATAGTAGAACAAGCATATAGCAACTGGTCTAATATCTCTCCAACTCATTGTTTTATCACTAAATACTTTAAATAAAAAAGAATTAAAAATTTTAGTAATACGTTTGTATAAAACCTAGACAAAAAAGATAAAGAAAAAGGTTTCTTAGTTATTATAACTATAATAGAACTAATTTAATCGAGGACTGCTCTCATCTCTCTCATTCTAACCCCAAAGCAGAACGTGCTTTGTCCATATCATCAACTCCGAGAACTATTCTGTTATTCTCGGCAAGGTAGATTAGGTCAATATTAACACCAACATTACCTATTTTACGTGCCATTTTCCCTCCTGTGCCCGGTTTTCCTGTAATATTACCAATATCCAGAACTAATACTTCGCGCACAGCACGTACATCAAAACCAGCATCTTCGAGTACCCAGCGAGTCGTGGTTTCATCTTCTACTAAAAGATGAATAATACCTTCATTTTTTAAGGGAAATCCACAAAGTCCTTCCATATTGATGCCGTTTTTGCCTAGGGTCTCCCCCAGATCAGCTAACATTCCCGGTTGATTTTTTAAAATAATAGTTAAATCTTTCAATATTTTATTCCTCCTATTTCAATTTTTAATATTTATATCATTATCACGATTATTCTTTGCGATATTTTATTAGTAATATCAATCCCACACAAACAAGAACAATACTGACTACTATACTAGTAATTAATCCTGAAATTATCGAAATTTTCGTTATCTTTGTTGGTATATCCGCCCGTTTTTGAAAATAAGGAATTACGGTGAGCAAATAAAGAATTGACAGAAGTTCCCCGCCTGCTACTCCAAACAAAATAAATCCTACATTCTTCTTTTTCATTCCACATCACTAATAATTTTTTTTCTAAATTTTTTTCATCAAACATATATAGATTTTTATGTAAAAAGATTATGAATAGACATATAATATTTTTTATTGATTAAATTGGAAAGAAACAAAAGTCAGGTTTCTTTATACCATTTATTAATTAAATTATGCTTTTTAATATATCTAAGAAGATAAATGGCTATAACAGCCGTAATTAAGGTTTCAATAAACCATATAAGTTGATATACCGTCAAATCAGCGTCTATTTGGGTGTGCCCCATATTAATAGTACCATAATCTTTTATAGAATAAAGTAAAAAATCTGGAGATTGCATAATTATCGGAAAAAAGATCTCTATAGTTTCATGCGCGGGGAGATCGAGTAAAAGATGTGTTAATCCTCCTATCAATGCAGAATAAGATGCAACAATAAAAAATCTTCCATTATATTTTTTTTTCTTTAAGTTAACCCATTGATCTATACCAAAATATTTTAAAGGTTTAGCAAAAATTCCATTTCTCTTTGCAAGGTTAGCGTAAAATGGACCAATATATGTACAAAATATCATTGTTAAAATAAGTGTTAAGGGTAAGGTAATTAATACTAACCCCAATAGACTATGAGTAATATTTCTAAATGTGAACGATAAAAACGGGTCAAAAATTATATTGACATCAGGAACTAATGTACTGATGCATAAAGCTGTTCCATCAAATTTATTTGGATATTTTACCTTTAATATCAATCCCGGGGCTTGGTGAGATAATATACTGCTTGGCATCTGATTAAGATATTTATTTTGTAGTTATGAATTTTATTTAATAGTTTAAAGAAAATATACCTTATTGTTATAGTTTATATCCCATAAATTCTATATGCCTATATTGTAGTAACTTGCTAAATTAATCCTTTTACTTTTTTACGAGAGCGGGGAGGGCAACGTAGATATTTGATATCAGGATAACCGATTGTCATGACACCCCAGCTTCTACCTCTGATACCTGCTAGTTTTGTTAATTTAGGATTAAACTCAAAAGCAATTTGCGTCCAACCATTCCAACACGTGCCTAGACCAAGTACTTGAGCAGCTAATTGTCCATAGGTAATTATATTCCCAATATTAAAATGTTCAAAAGTAGTTTTACCTTTGGAATATACGATAATTATATGTGGTGCATCATAATAAAGAGGATAGTTATAAATCTTTTTTCTAATTTCAAATGATTCAGCAAAATGTGACCTGGTTGATGGATTTTTGAGAAGCTCTTCTATAATGGCATCAGATAAAGCTTTTAATTGTTCTGGGTCAGACAAAATTACAAATTTCTCCCCTCTTAGATTTGCAGCAGTAGGAGCACATTCCATTGCTCTAATAACTTTTTGTAATATATCTTCAGGTACCTTTTTTTGTTTATAATTTCTAATTGAACGATTTGCGCGTAGAAAGTTATACATTTTTTCATATGGTATATAATTTGGTAAATTTGCTATTCCATCAAATGTATAAGGGTCATCTCCTAAATTTTCATATAGGATTGCTTCTTGTGGGCATATTGCAATACAATGACCACATAACGAACAAGATCCAAAAGCATCTTTAAAGATAATTTTCTCTTGTTCTTTATCTTCACTATATCTTCTCGGACATACCCTTACACATAATCCGCAATTTGTACATTTAGTATAATCAATTCCTACTATTGACATCTTTATTTTCTTCTTAATTTTAAATTTAAAAAGAAGCTTTGTTCTAATAATTTCCTAAAATAAATATATTGTATGTCTTAAAATAATATTAAAATTTTGATTTTCCTTAATGAATAAGACTTATTCAAATAAAAAAATTATCTTGATTTTGTCGAATAACATACATAATGTTAAGTTCTTAGATGTAATACTATTAGGTGGAAGATTAATTTTTTAGTTTATCTAGAAATCAGCTTTATTTAATCAATATCGATGATTATATATTTTAATTAAGATATAATGTTAATATGAAAAGAGAGGATAAACAGTTAATTAAAAAATTTTTAAAAGAATTAAAAAATATTAAGTATTTTTCCAAAATCGAGTTTGCTATTTTATATGGTTCTTCTCTGAGTGAATATCATTTAGAAGATAGTGATATCGATATCTGTTTATATATTAATGAAGAGAAGATAAAACTCCCAGAAATACGTTTAGAATTATTAAAAGAATTCAATGACAAATTCGACATCCAAATATTTCAATTACTTCCGTTATATGTTCAAATTGAGGTATTAAAAGGCGAAGTTCTTTATGTGAGAGAAGACTCAACGTTATATAAAATTGCTAATGAAACTATTGATGAATATGAAGAATTTTATCCATTTTATTTAGATTATATTAATCGGTGATTTCATTGAGAAAAGATATCATTAAATCCAAACTTAAAAGTATTGAAGAATATATTGATTTAGTAAAAAAAAATCTTCCTGAAAATATAGAGAAATTTAAAGCTTTAGGTTTAGTTAAGGATGGGATTTATAAGAAGATTGAAGTATCAATTCAAGAAATTATTAGTATATGCTCAATAATTAATTCTGATTTAAAATTAGGTATTCCTTCAAATAGAGATGATATCATCATTGCATTAATGGATAATAATATTTTATCAAGACAAATGGGCGATAAAATTAAGGAATTGAAGGGATTTCGGAATTTTTTAGTACATCGTTATGGAAAAATAGATGACGTAATTGCTTTTAAAGATATTAGAAAGGGGCTTCCTGATTTTAGCCTCTTTAAAGATGAGATTTTAAATTTCTTAAAACAATATTAATAAGTATCAAGACTATATTACACCTGATTAAAAAATACTTTTTCGATTAATTTTTAAAAAAAGTGGAACACTTTTCAATAAACCTAAAATATAAAGCTTTACTATTTGGTAACTTGGTTTTCTGTTAAAAAAAAACATAGCGAAATAATATGAAACAGAAGAGAGAAAAAGTTAAATGTCCGGTATGTAGTTCTAAATTTATTCCAGAGTCTTTTCATTTTGAAAAAACTAATTTTGATCAGATAGAATCCAAAGGAGAGCTTGTAGAATTTCCAAAAGGCTCTCATCAGCTTGAAGTTAAGCCATTCACCTCAATCCGAGGTTCATTTGTAACATATTGTCCTCAATGTGGATATCTGATAAAATTTGCAGCAGAAATTGGTAGAAAAGAAATAGTAGAAGAACCCTCTCGTATAAAAAAATGGGGGTCATTTAAGGAATTTGGGAAATCATATAAATATAAGTTTGACCCACGTGAGAAACCCTTTATGGATTATTCAGATTATTTTATAGAAAAAGTTGATGCTATTAAAAAAAATATTAAAAATGCTTTAGATGAAGTGAATTTTGCCCAATGGGGAAGTTCCTATAGTACATGGAAAGGTGATAAATCTATTGACTCATTCAAATTCTTAATACACTTTTATTCAACTTTAGTAGACTATTTAGACTCCCAAGTTAATGATTATAATAATAAAACATTGGGTCAGAAAATAGAGGAATTAAATTTACCAAAAAGTCTGGAATTATTAATTAAAAAAGTAGAAGAATTAAGAAATAAAATAGCTCATGAAGTTTATGAACTAAATGAAGAGGAAGAAAATTTAGTGGAAAGGACTTTTACTCAATTTATGTATCATTTAGTAATCAAGCAATTAAAACCACTAAATTTGGATAAGATTAAGATTGAATCGGAATATTCCTTTATTGATATTGATAAAATTAAATATGAAATTCAAGAGTTTTTACACTTATATTTAGGGAATTTGCTGCCTTTAAAAGAGTTTTATAATGATTTTTTATTTCCATTATTAGAGGAACTTGGAGTTAGAACCCCTAATTATAATCCTTAAAGAGATTTTTTATTGTAATTTGTTAACATTTCTAAATGTTTGCAAACTAATGACAATTAGAGAAAAAAATGTAATAAAGCCAAAACTCAATTGTTATGGAGTAAAAGGAATTGTAATTTGGTATTTAATGGTACTTGTATCTTTCATAGCTTTGTTAATTTTTTCGGGAAAGCTTGATTGGTTGAATGCTTGGGTATATTTTTCTTTGTCTATGGTGTATACAACATTTATTTTCATCGTCTTAGGCATAAAGAATCCAGAAATGCTTAACGAAAGAGGAAAATTGGTAAAAAAAGGAACAAAACCATTTGATAGAGTGTTTTATGTCCTATGGATGCCTTTAGTACTTATAAGTATGGTGATTATGGCATGGGATGCAGTTAGATATCAATGGTCGTCAATGCCCTCTTGGACACTCATTATAGGCATAATTATAACAATTCCAGGGTTAATTCTTGGTCTTTGGGCAATGTTATATAATCCTTATTTTGAATTGACTGTTCGTATCCAAAAGGAAAGAGATCATAAAGTAATCACTTCTGGACCTTATAAACTAATTAGGCATCCCGGATATGCTGGTGAAATACTAAACCTAATCTCAACTCCGTTCATACTTGGCTCAGTTTGGGGATTTGTACCTATTGGTATAATAGTTCTTATATTTATTGTACGAACCGCATTAGAGGATAGAACACTTAAAATGGAATTACCAGGTTATGAAGAATATGCAAAGCAAACACGTTATAAATTGGTTCCATATATCTGGTAAATTAAATTAATTTCCACTTTTCTGCTTTTTAAAATAATAATAATGGTAATACTGATCAAGTCAAATATAAATGTAATGGAAAAGAGTATACTTATGCTTTTTAGCTTTAAATGACCATAATTTTACTCAATTGATTGTGGGGTCCACGTAGAATGCCCCTTAACAATCTTATACTTATTTATTACTTCTTCATGAATCTTTTTTAAATAAATAAAAAAGTCTTCACCATATAATGGAATTCCTTCCTTCATGGCAAATAAACTAGTGCAATGTCTACTTTTAATCATTGAAATGAATTCAGATGGGGTATATCCTAGAGGTTCAATGGGTCAAATGTTTCTATTAGTTCAAATAATAAAGTAGCTCTTTGATAATAATCTTTTGGAAGGTTTGAACTAATAATAATTATATCAATGTCGCTTCTTTGATTAAAATTTCCTCTTGCGAGAGATCCATATAAAATAATGCACTTCGGATTCAGTGTACTAATCACGTTGTTGCAGAATTTTTTTATTCCTTTTCTGAAGGATTTCTTAGTTTCTTTCATTTCTTTAGTCCTTTAATGAAATTTATTATTATTTCAGTATTTTCTAACGCTTCTTTTGCAATAATTTCATCATGGTATTCATATGGGGAACCAGATGAGTGAGCGTTTGGATATCGTGAAGGGATGTAATGTAAATCCAATTTTTTACTAGGAGTTAATATTTCAGAAATATTATATTTCTGGTCTTTAAGGTCTTTAATTAGTTTAGTTAAGGAATCACCAAAAGGAGTAAGTCCCAATCCATATAGAAATCCTTTTAGAGCAAACTCTGCTGCTTGCTGGCATTTAAAGCAACACCAGTTATAAAATTTATTTTCTTTGTCAATTAAAGCGGATTTGTAAGTATTATCAGCTTCTTTCATCCATCTATTATATTCATCATCATCAAACATTAATATTCACTAGATATAAAATAATTGTAATAAATTTGTTTATCAACATACAAATTTTAGTATTTAAATAGATTAATTTTTATTTTCTTGATTATAAAAGTTGTAATTAATTTTAAATAACTATGAAAAAAATATTAATTAGATTATGAATGAAATTCAAGAAAATTTCCAGTCTGTTACAGAATTTCGTCTGACCAAGAAGAAATTCCTTCTTAATTTGATAAAGTTACTCCCGAAAATGAGAAAAATTAGAAAGAGAGCTGAAAAGATTTTATCTGAAATTAAAACCCCAAAGTTAGAAGTAAAAGCACCTGCTAAAGATACTATTCAGAAGGATTTAGAAAATATTTGTAAGGTTCCACACCGGAGGATAGGAACCAAGGAAGCTCATGAAATTGAAGATTTTTTAGTGAGTAAACTTCAAGAATTAGGATTGGAATCTGTTAAGAAGGAACCAGTTGATGTTATAAATTGGAGTGCTACTAACTGGAAATTAATGGTATCAGCGAAAGATGAAAAAATTGAAGTCCCATGCTTTTATGTACTTAATACCGGATTTACTAAAGATAATGCTATAACGGCTCCATTGGTCTATGTTGGAACTGGACAAGATAAAGACTTTAAAAAAAAAGTTGTCCAAGATAAGATTGTAGTTGCAGATATTGAATGTCCAACTTTACCTTTTGGGAAATTAATAAACATCGCAAAACCATATTATGTTTCTGATCCCTCAAATTCAATTGATAAAACTACTGAAATGACTTTAACTTTTGCTTTAATAAATTTTCCTCCTCAAGCTTTGGGTGGAAAAAGAAGAGAAGATTCGGTTTATTGGAGAGCATTCGATAGAGGAGCATTGGGATTAATCTTAATTCTAAGGGATTATTCTTCAAATATTAATAGTCATTGGGGTCCTTATGATGGAGTTATGAAACCTCTTCCCGCATTATACGTAGGTAAATATGACGGAATAAAAATTCGAGAATTAGCACAGGAAGAAAATTCTCAAGGTACGATAATCCTTGAAGGATTTAAAGAACCAAGCGTAGCTCATAATATTTGGGGCATTTTGCCTGGAAAATCAGAAGAAATGATAATGATTTCCAGTCATCATGATTCAGCTTTTAAAGGAGCATCAGAAGATGGAACTGGGGTAGCTATGGTATTAGCTCAATTAAGAGCTTGGTCAAAAATCCCTAAGAAAGAAAGACCGAGATCTTTATTGTTTTGTTTATCAGCAGGACATCTATATGCAGGGATAGGAGCTGAAACTTTTGCACGTAAATATAAAAACACAATATTCAAAAACGTGTTGGTTGATGTAAATTTAGAGCATTTATGCTCGAAAGAAGTTATAGAAGACCAAGAGACTCATAATTTCAAACTAACAGATAATTTAGCCTTGGGGGCTGTTTTTTTATCACAAAATGAAAACTTAGTGGCACAAACTATTAAGGTATTTAAAGAATACGAGATTGAAAGAATGATATTAATTCCAGATAACTTTTTCGCAACACCTCCAATAGGAGAGGCAGGACATTTTGCAACTCAAGGAAATTTAAAAGTGATTCATTGGATTCGATCTCCATATTACTTACTTACAGCCGAAGATACATTAGATAAAATTGATATAAATAAATTACATTCTACTGCTCAATGTATAACTGATTTAATCAATTCCTTGATGTTTATGCCACAAGAGAAATTTTAAATCCATAGTAAAAAAATTCTATGATTAAGAATTATATATATCTCAAAGTAATTTAATTATAATAGAAGTAAGTTTGAAGGTTGATAAGACATGCCAAAAGCCAAAGTTAATGATTTTAATTTATATTACGAGATCCATGGTGAAGGTTTTCCACTTTTAATGATTCAAGGTTTATCTGAAAATGTTTACTGGTGGGATGCTCCTCTTATAGAAGAACTTTCAAAGAGTTTTAAAATAATTATATTTGATAATAGAGACGTTGGGCGGAGTGATAAAACGGAGGGTGAATTCACATGTAAAATGATGGCTGATGATACAGTTGGATTAATGGATGCTTTAGATATCAATAAAGCACATATTTTAGGTCATTCTATGGGTGGTTTTATCTCTCAAGAGTTAGTTCTTAATTATCCAGAGCGAGTTGAAAGGCTTATTCTTTGTTCTTCAAGTTGCGGTGGTTCAAAAGCACCTCTAATAAATCCTAAAACACTGCGTTATTTAATGAAATTGTCTCGGCGAGAGCATACAAGAAAATTGATAGAAGAGGAGGTGCCCCATATGTTCGCGGATGATTTTATAAAGAATAATCCTGAGTATATAGACAAGAAAATTGACGATATCCTTATAATTCCAACGGGACCAAATGTTGTTAAACGACAACTAAATATGAGATTTAATTCTTATAGGAGACTAAAAAACATAACAGTGCCTACATTAATACTACATGGAAAAAAAGATATTATTTTACCCCCTGGAAATGCTGAAATCTTTGCAGAAAAAATATCAGGGGCAAAACTCATTTATTTTGAGAATAGTGCCCATATGTTATTCATGGAGGAACCAGAAAAATTTATAGAGATTGTACTTGAATTTCTTAAAGGATAATTAACTTGTCTTTTTCAAATAGGTAAACGAAACCGTAATGAATCTGAATTAAAATTCAAACCTACATTTAGTACAAACTCTCTTTTTTGCATAGATACGTCTTGGAATATAGCTAATAATCTTAGTTTTATCATCCTCTTCTCTAATAGCAAAACCCATCGCACCACAGTTAGGGCACTTTCTTTTTAGCGTGCTAGTAACTACATCAGAAGTAATCGTAGAGGGTGCTTGTTGTGTAGGCACTGAAGGGGTGTAAGATTGCTGGCTTGGGTAAGTTGGTGGAGTTGGCTGGAGTGATACGTTTTGAATTTGAGCTTTTAATTGGCTGTTCTCATTTAGTAATTTGGCTATTTGATTTTCCTGTTGAGTGACAAGTACTTGATAATATTGAACTTGATTCCATAATTTTGTGATTTGATTTGACAATTTATTAATTATAGTTTCATAATCAGATTCGAGATCATCCATATTGTTATATATTCTTTCCTCACATTCGACAATATTGTCGCATGTTCCTATTGTACTTAGTTTGTACTAAAATATAAATATTATTAGAAATTTCGATAAATTCGAATTATTTCTTAGGTAGAATATCACGAATCTTAGGCTTTTTCGAGATTTTTTTCAATTTTTTAGTTTTTAATCTTTCTTCCACTTCTTTATATGGTTTCACGGGTTTTGATGGGTCAAATGGCGTATTACATGCCCAACATGCATTTTCTAATGTACTAAGAGTAGTTGAACATTTATTACAATAGAGCGCATCACATTCTGGACAAAGATATATCGTTCTTAGTATTTTTCCCTTACACACTAAGCAAATTTTCTGTTCCCTATGAAACATTACATCTTCTTCGGTAACTTTCAGTGGTCTGGTGAATATTCCTAAAATATCGGATTGTAATTCTTTTTTTGTTTCTTGATCTATTGAAATAATTTCAGATCGTATATCCCTTATAACAAGAAAGAATAATGTGTATACATATACAAATGCTACAACAAATTCAATAATATATGGTGTTTCTAAATCTTTGATAATATCAATATATAAAATAACTATAAATAAGGGAATACTAATAATTGCATATCCTACCCAATAAATTAAAGCTCGAGAAAGTACCTTAGGATTAATAATTGTTGGAAGTATGGTGATACAACAACCTAAGATCAAAAAAAGTGGGCCCAAGATTAAAGGGTATGCATTGAGCTCCTTGTGAACACTTTTAGCTAGATTTAATGACATTATGAATAATAAAAAACCGAATAATAAGAAGGAAGAAACAGCCTTAAACTCAAGATGAGACCATCTTGTATAAAGATATAATACAAGTGGGACCAAAATTAATAATCCAAGTAATATGGGTAAATTAAATACAACTTTCGCCATTGCTATGGTGGGAGACCAGATTTCTATTCCTGTTAAAATTATGAAAGTAGTTGTTAGAAGATATTTAGTACGCTTTATAATTATATCAAAAGCTAATATGAATAATACACCTCCAATTCCTATTGAAATGTAACTTAATCTGCCTAGAAGTTCATAAGGTGGAATAGTATTATTATAATCTCCCCTAAAAATATTGTTAACAAACGTTCCCTGAACGTTAAAAACTTGAAAAAAAGTAAATAGTAAACTGAATGCGAAACTGAGGGGAAGAATTGCTAGTCCAAACATAATCATCCTTTCATTAAATGTTTCTCTCTTTCTCCCTTTATATATAAAATATACTCCGCACATCAGTGCAATTGCTACACCAATTCCCCAAAGAAGGCGCTCTAAGGGGTCCCAAATCATTACAATTACCATGTATTCACCCTATAGTTAAAATTCCCATTAAAGATTTCTGCGAATTAAATTGAATTATTTGAATAATTTAAAAATTGACAACTATATATAAAAAACTTTGTCAAAAGGAACTTGAGAATTATCCTCATTAGATCAAATTTTTTTTATATTGGAGTGTTTTATTGTATGTTATGAATATCCTGAATTTTTTTATTGAAATTTATCTTAAACTTAAGCAATACAAATTAGCATTTCTATTTCTCTTTTTATTTTGGTTTGGTGGTTTTCTTACTTTTCTTATTATAGAACCCGATTACAATTTATGGGAAATATTTTTATTTTCATGGACTGTACGAAGTCCCGAGCCTGCTGGAGATTTTGGTAATCTCTATTCTCTATTATGGCCCATTTTATTGGAAGTAATTGTCTTTGGATTTATCATTGGAGAATTATTGGAAAAATTTAATCCAATAATTACCAGTAGAATTCTTGCTAGTCATAAACGCAATCATACAGTAATTATTGGACATCATCATCTTTCGGAAAGAATTATTGAATATTGTGTCAAAAATAACGAACCTTTCTGTCTTATCGAAGATAATGAAGAATTAGTAGAAGATTTAATCAATGCAGGTTATCCAATAGTTATTGGAGATCCGACCGAGCCAACTAACCTTACTTTTGCAAATATAAAAAGAGCTAAAGAAGTATTCATTAATGTTGGGGATTTTAGAGTAGCAATAATTTGTACGGAAAAAATTCGTAAAATGAATCCAGAATGTCAAATTTATGTTCGTGCATTTGAAGATCATGTACAGGTGTATCTTAAACAAGCTTTTAACGCATTCTCATTTTCCACATCAAAGTGGGCGATGAAAGGCATCCAAAAATGGACAACTGGTAAAACTGGTAATGTCATTGTAATTGGACGTGACAGCCTAACTCATCGAATTGCTTACCATCTTTCTCAACAACCAGGACGTGAAGTTTTTCTTTTTGATGATGAGCATGATGGCATCGAGTTTGAAGTAAATGAACAATTACATATAATAAATGAGTTTGTTTGCTTTCTAAGTGATTTACGTACTCATATGAATTTAAAAGAAGTGACTCAAATATTTATTTGTTGGAAACGCGAGTCTGAATTCGATGAATTACTCTATTTAACATCTAAACTTAACTTACGCTACCCTCAAATTGAAGTATTTGTGCGTGTTTTTGACGAAGAACTCATTGATTTGGTTAAAAATTATAATGCAAAAACTTTCTCCACCTCTAAAAATGCTTTCAAAATGCTCCAAAAAGAAGTTACTTCAGATTCTGCGATTGTGCCAAGACAAAATGATTAATTTGAAAAAAAATTTTATTTTTAAATTTTAAAAATTATCTTATTTAGTTATTCTTCAGGCATCGATAACCCGATCATAGGTAGCGCTTCTGCTCCTGAGAGATATGTTTCTATTTTGTAATAGTAGCCTGGGACGTCTGAGTATGCAAGATTCATATTAGTAATACGTTTAATTAATTCTTCATATTTTCCTTCTTTAGCTTCTGTTATGGAAATTACTTCAATTCCTTTCTCAGTAGCTTTTGCTCCCAAACGGAGAAGTGGCTTCTCTAACGATCTATCGAGAGGGTATTTTTTCAAAACCTCAAGATATTTTTCAGCAAGTTCTTTTTCTTTACCATATGGAACATTAGAAGTTGTTACTATAATGACCATAAAATCACCTCATATTGATTTAATTTTTTAAAAATTAGATTTCTGAGTATTGATAAATAGGATAAGTTATAATTTAAGTTTTATAATCTTATTAAATAATTCCTTAAATAATAAAAAAAGAAATTACATTTTAAATGGTAATTTTGCATTAGAAGGAATTGTATCTATGTATTTTTTTCTAAAATCCTTATTTAACATAGGGCATTCTTTTCTCACCCATTCTTCACTAAACATTGGATTGTCCCACATTCTATCTAAAATTGATTTCAGAGGTTCTTCCCTGATATTTCCGAATGTAAGGGGCATAAAGCAACAAGGCTGCACATCCCCATAAGGAGAAATATAAAAATACAATCCATCTGCTACGCCCCTGCATTGACTTGAACTTTGGGTTTGAAAATAGAAATCACGACAAACATAAGGGAAATCTACAATTTTTCTAACTTTTCGCTCTTCTTCGTGACTTAATGCTACTTCAGGATTATATAACCATCTTCCCGCGGGTGTAGGTAGCAAATATCTTACTCCATTAGCTCCTAGATCTTTTGCTAATTGGATAACTCTTTTAAACTCACCATTAGTCAGATTTTCTTTTGTGATATAAGTTGATAGAGTACACTTTAATCTTGCATCAAGTGCATTTTTTATACCTTGTACAGCTTTCTCAAAAGTTCCCTTCTCACCTCGTAATTCATCATGCTTTTCTGGGATAGGGCTATCTATACTCACATATAGCATTTCTAATCCGCTTTCTTTTAATTGATTCGCATAGGCTCTCGTGATTTTTAACCCATTTGTATCACAGAACACATATACTGATCTCTCTGAAGCATATTTTATTAATTCCATTATATCTGACCTCATGGTTGGCTCACCACCAAAAAAGTTAACTACAAATGCCTTAGCTGATTGATCCAACACATCCTTAATTTCATCGGTTGATAACTCTCTATTTGGCTCATTTTCATAATTACCGACACAACAATGTGGACATTTAAGTTGGCAATTATATGTAATTCCAAACATGAGATAAAAGACATCTGCTCTTCCTTTTACGCCTCCTCTTTCTTCATTAAACCACTTTGTCATATGTTCCTGGTCATAAGTTAATGGAATTTTATATTCTTCCCATAAATTATCTTCTTCTGAGAATCTTTCGTCATCTATTTCCATTTTTATCCTTCTATTTTTCTTTCAAATATAGATTAGTAGTTAAAAAGATGATATTAGAATTTATAAGGATAATTATTGATTTTATTAATTTATTTAATTTTTTTACTAGTTAATTACCTTATTAAAAATAAAAAATAAATTTAAAATAGAAAAAATTAGTTATTAATTCAAAATAAGGATCATTTTTTAAATGTAAGTGTAATTAATGATAAATACACATTCGATTTATAATATTACTACAATTAATCCAATTGATGAATATACTGAAGTAAGACCAAGTAAAATTCATGGAATAGGATTATTTGCCAAGAAATTAATTCTGAAAGGTACATTATGGTGGTATGCTCGTCCAGAGGATGTTTTAATAATCGCAAAAAATCAATTTCTAACTCTTGATAATTCTATTAAATCACCTTTAATGGATAGATTTATGAAAATATTGCTCACATATTCCTATTATGAGAGAGATCTTGATGCACTGGTTTTATGCTTAGATAATTCAAGATTTGTAAACCATTCGGTTAATTCGAATTCTGGACCCCCGAAAGATGAAAACATATTTTGTTCTCTAGCTTTAAAAGATATTCAACCAGGAGAAGAAATTACCGAGGATTACTCTAAATATACCTTATGTAGTTGGCTAAAAAAATACAAGGAATATTTTGATCCTAGCTGTTGGTGAATATATCTGAAGTAAAAAAGTAAATTGAAAAATAATAATATAGAAAAAAATTTTTTTATAAACCCTTGTAGATTTTAAAACCTTGGGAAAGCCAATATGTAACTCCTGTAACTAACATTTCAGGATAATTTTCAAGAGTGGATTTAGGTATTAATTTTTCCATAACATTTTCAATTAAATAAGGAATGTCATCCAAATGATCTGTATTCTCCTCATATGCTTTCCAATATAGCTCATTATTTGCTATAGATTCATCAAGAATACTTCTAGCCTCCTCATCATAAATGTATCCAAAATGATGTAAACTAATGGTCTCATAATCAATTTTTTTAAGTTTATCGATTGTTTTAAAATAAGCCTCAGGATTGCATTTAGGGGGCATAAATGGAGGGACGAATACATTGTCTGCAACTTTCATCCCAAGTATGTCTCCTACGAACAAATTTTTATTTTTTTCATCAAGAATGGAAATATCATCATTCATATGACCTGGTGTCTCAAAAATTTTCAATATTAAACCATCTAAATCGACAGTATCACCTTCTTTAAGAGTTATAATATCTTCTTCGATATTATTGAAAGGACCAGTTTCAAAAACGTTGTTAAAGGATTGATCCCTTAAGTTGGGAATTGCTGCTTCAGATGCATATATTTCTATTTTTTTTCCTAACTTCTTAGCTCTCTGGCTTAGAAAAGGAATCGCTTGAACATGATCCCAATGGGAATGAGTAATAATAATTATATCAGGTGGGAAAAAATTCAGCTCTTTTAACTTTTTAAAAGTCTTACGTGCTTCAATATGAGTTCCTGAATCTATTAAGCATTTCTTTCCTGCTTCTATAAGATATATAGACATTATTCCTGGAATTCCCATCATCTCAGCGTCAATTAATGTTGTATCTTCATTAACTTTTCCTGGTGTTCTATTTGCAGTCATAATATCATTTCACTTTTTTTTAAATATAGATGTATATTTGAAGAAATTATATTAGAATTTATAAGGCTAATTGTTATTGGAGAAAATTATTACTTTAAGGTTTTAATAAACTTTCTATACTATTAATAATTTTGTTCTATAAAATGGAAGTAGGAGAATTAAGTTGAATATTGTAATAACAGGGAGTACGAAAGGTATAGGATTTGCTTTAGCAAAAGAATTTTTAAATCATGGTGATAATGTAATCGTTTCTTCTCGCAATGAAGAACGAGTCAGAAATGCTATTCAAAAATTAAAGGAGTTATTTCCTAACAATAAGATCAATGGTATTACCTGTGATGTAACCATTTATGAGGATGTTGAAAAATTAGCAGAATTTTCTCAAGAATTTTTTAAACCAATTGATATTTGGGTCAATAATGCTGGAACTAATGCTTATATCAATGCAAATCTGGTAGATTTTGACCCTGATGCTTTAAAGGAAGTAGTAAATACTAACTTATTGGGCACTATTTATGGATGTAAAGCAGCGCTTAAGCTAATGGTCCCTCAAAATCATGGTAAAATATTCAATATAGAGGGATATGGTTCACAGGGGCGAGTTACCCCTATGGCTTTGGCTTATGGATCTACAAAAGCAGCAATTCCTCAATTAACGAAAACCTTAAGTAAAGAAGCAGAGGGAACTATGATTGGTATTCATACAATTAATCCCGGTATGGTTATAACAGATCTTTTGGCTCAAGATGTTCCACCTGAAGCGGTAAAAATATTTAATATTTTGGCTGAGCTCTCTGAAACTGTTGTTAAGTTCCTTGTTCCTCGAATGAGAAAAATTAAAGGAACCAATAAACATATTAGATTTCTCAAATTTAGTAAGGCTACGTATAAATTTATGACTGCTGGAAAACGAAAATATAAATTTTTTGATGAAGAGGGAAATCTTCGTGAGGAATTCCTAAAATCTTAAAATCTACATTCCTGATAAATTAGTAAACTTAAGAACAGAAGTTCAATATTTATAAAATAGTTATTTCTTTTTAATTTTTTAATATTTAAATCTTATATTTTTGTGAAAAGCCATAAAAGTTAAAATTATTCTTCTTTAAGAGATTTTTGAATATATTCCTTTATTCCTTTTATGCTATTTGATATAAACATTTTTTCTCTTTTCTTAATTTCTTCATCAAATAGGATTACATTAGCAAAATAAATATCTTTTTTCATTAATTCTTTAATTACATGATCTTCAAAATCCAATTGTCTGGAATCACTTAATGTACTCTCGATAACTTGTTTCCATATTTTTAATTGTTCTTTCGCAATCTTAAGCATTTTCTTTGCATTATTTCTAATTCCATAATGGGCATAACAAATCTTAAAATCTGTTAAATTTAATGAAAGTAGTTTGTCAAGTGAGGCTATAGCAATATCATAATTAAAGATGGGTGGAGTTGCTGGTCGAATGTAGAATTTATTTTGTATGGGAAAGTGAACGCCTGCAGCATCTCCAATAAATAGATATCCCTGAAAGAGGTAACAAAGATGATGTGATGCATGTCCTATTGTTTCGATTGCTTTTATTTCTTGTCTCCCAATTTCTTCCTGAAATGTTATTTTATTTTCTGGCACCGGCACAATTTCACCATACATATCTGCTACTTTACCTAACACTTTCTTACTAGCATTCCATAAATTCTCGGGGTTAATAAGATGTTTCATACCTCGTCGATGACATATAACCTGAGCTCTTGGGAAAAAGGAAAGGAGTTTTCCTGTTCCTCCTGCATGATCAATGTGAATATGAGTTAAAAGAATGTAATTCAGATTCTCTTTAGTGACCCCAATGGATTCTAACTTTTCCTTTAAAAAATATATTGTTGACATTGGACCTGGATCTACTATGAAGCACAAATTCTTATCCTTATAAACCCATGTACTTATGAAATTCCTAAAACCTGCTCTTGGTTGTTTTAAATCGATATGATAAAGAGAATCATCAACGTTTTTAACAGGCATATTTATCAAATTTAAAGTTGCTAATTTTCCATTAAGAAGAGAGAACCCTTAATAAAGAACTTTTCATTTTTTCTTATGATGATCTATGAAAATCATAAAGAGAATTTTGCTTTTCCAAAGAAGTAGATATTTATTTAGAGATAAGATTTATGCTTCTTTTAAAAATATCTTATGCGATTATATTGTTGATAAATATGAAGATGCCAAAATTTTTAGTGATAGAGACTTTTTTGAGTATGATACAACTATATTTTTTACTCCGTTTGATGAATTTACTGAAGAACAAGAGAAAAATTTGCTAGATTTTGTTGCGAGTGGAAAAGGATTCGTAGGAATCCATGGAGCATCTGCTTCTTTTAAATCTCTTCCGAAATATTATGAAATGCTTGGGGGACGATTTATTGGTTATAAAAAAGTTAGAGATTTTGATATTAAAATAGTTGATAAAAATCATCCAATAACTCAAGGTTTAGAAGATTTTATATTTAAAGATGAGTTATATCGGCATGATTTATCAACGGGTAAAGATGTTCATATTTTAGCAGAAGCTGATTATCATGATGAGACTCATCCTAAACCTGAACCTATAGTATGGACAAAAACTTATGGAAAAGGAAGAATTTTCTTCTGTGCGTTAGGACATAAACCAAAATCATTAAAAGAAGAAAAATTGCAAACAATAATAAAAAGAGCTGTCAAATGGGTATTAGAAGGTCATCAGTAAAGTTGAAATATTACAGAAATTATTTTGAAAATTCTTATAGGTTTTAAAAGTTTTACTTAGAAATTTCCGCAGTCCGATAATCTACCCTCGGAAGTTTCGCAATCGAATAAGGAAGTCTTGCATCATCTGGGATTGGATCTATATAAAAATGACGGAATTTATGATGCTGCATCCTACAGAACGTGCTTCGATGATTATAGGCAGGATGTCTCGCCATCCTTATCCAGATCTTTTTTAGGGGCTCTTTACGGATGTTTCCAAAAGAAATGGGTGTAAAATCACAAGGTGCAACTTCCCCATAAGCAGAAACGTAATATTGGATATTTGCTGCTATACACCCAATACCTGCAAGATTTGCTTCTATAGAGTTTTGCCATGACTGAGAAGACAGAGGAGGGACTATCTTATTTTTGAATATATTAGCGGAAAATTCATAAATTTCATCACGCAGCTTCCAAGTCAGCAACTCGTCTATATTATGCAACATATTTCCTGTAGGGACACCGTCAAAGAGAATTATATTATGAACACCGAGTTTCTGACCAAGTTTATGCAGTTTCTTATACATTCCCTGTTCTGTATTAGAACGAATGGCATAAGAAGAGAGACCAACAAATACTCCTTTTTCCTTCAATTTCTTGAGTCCCTTTATAGCAGCCTCATAAAGCCCTGGCATGCCCCTCACACTGTCATGTTCTTCCGGAATTGGACTATCAATACTTACAAAGATTGAATAAAGACCGGCATTGACCAATTTATCCACATTTTCATCTGTGAGAAACTGTCCATTTGTAAACATAATTGGCATAGTCTTTCGCTTATCTACATGTGAAATAAGTTCGAAAATGTCCTCCCTTAGCAAAGGTTCTCCTCCAGTGAAGGCCAAAATTGTCACACCAAGTTTTTGACTATCATCAATGAGTTTTTTTGCCTCTTTTGTAGTGAGTTCTGGTACATCCTTTCGTAAATGCTTCCCTGCGCTACAATGAACGCAATTACACTGGCATCTATAAGTTACTGCGAAAGTCATTGCAATGGGAACGCGCCATGGTAATAAATGAGACTTTATTAACCCTCTAAATGCACGCAATTGTGGACGACTTCCAATAGGAGGCGCAAAGGTATTTGGAACTATTTTCCCCTTCCATCTTCCAAGATTATAATTTTTGTAAAATCCTGCTTGTAAAATAAGCATTACAAGTAGACGTAGTTTTTTAATGAGAGGATTTAAAATACCTGTACCAATAATCTCGCCATCGTCGAGCATTTTAAAGCTTATGAGGTTTCTCCCAAATATTTTCAAAAATACTTGTTCTTTTTCCATGGAAACACCTTTCCTCTATTTTGTGTTTTATTAGTAATGTTAATTTATTAATCTTATTAAAACTTAATGTAAAAATTAATAAGGTTCCAATAGGGCTTTCTTATCCTCAAATTATAAATTTAAAGGTTAATTTTTGATCATTAAAACTAAAATTCAATAACTATGTCTATACTAGGAATAGATTATGAGAAATGTAGCAATTGTAGAATCTGCTTAACTACATGTTTTATGTTTAGATGGGATAAAGAGCAGGAAAAAGTTCTCTTTAGTGATCCTTATAACTTATGTAATTTGTGTGCTCATTGCATTGCTCGGTGTCCTGAGGATGCTATTCAGCATGAGGGTATAGGGGAAGCATTTGAATATGAGGGTATTGCTAAACCTGAAACAATTGCCTCATACGATACTATTTACAAATTTCTTAGAGCGAATAGGTCAGTTCGACTTTATAAAAAGAAAAAGGTACCACCTGAAATACTGAGGAAGGTTTTTCAAGCAATGGAGAATGCGCCTACTGGAGATAATAGAAGAACAGAGAACTTTTCGATTATATCAAATACTGAGCAAATAAAAAAACTTTCTGATGCTATTCAAGAGGAATTAATAAATCATCCTTTAACAAAGGGAAGATACACACGAGTTTTTCGAATTCTTGGAAAAATTTTCCGTAGTCCTATATTTTTTGATGCTCCGCATGTAATTTTCATAGATTCCCCCGAACATCATGAAGTAGAGGCAAATAATATAGGAATTATTATTACCTATGGAAGATTAGCTGCTCAAGCACTTGGCTTAGGTACATGTTGGAATGGTTGGTCTCAAATTGCAATGAATTCTAACCCTGAAATTAAAAAGTTAGCTAATATTGATGGAAAAGGAATCGGGGCGTTCATTATAGGGTATCCTGCTGTTAAATTTGTTCGTTCTCCACCACGTGCTCCAAAAGAAATTAAAGGTTTAGAGTAAAATTACTCATCCATAAGATTTGTAAATTATTAATATTTTAGGGTTTAATTTTTATGTCTTTAGTCTTATTTTTTAATTAAGGATAATAAGTTTTTACAAAAATGACATCGATAACTGTATTTGATGGGGCAGAAACAATTGGAGGTACAAAGATTTATTTACAGGAAAGAGATAATGGTCTATTTCTTGATTTTGGTATGAATTTTAAGAAATACGGCCAATATTTTCAAGAATTTCTTAAAGAACGTCCTACACGTGGCATTCATGATCTTATTCACCTGAATCTAATTCCTAAGCTAAATATTTACCGACAAGATCTTATTCCTTCTGATCTTAATATATCATTATATCCTTCACTAAAAGTTGACGCGATTTTACTTAGCCATGCACATATGGATCATTTTGGTAATATTTCTTTGCTTGATCCTAATATCCCCATTATTGCATCACCTAAAACGATAGTATTACTTAAAGGTATATTGGATAGCTCAAAAGCTAGTCTTAGCAATGAAGTAGCTTATTTTTTTGAAAAAAACCCTGCTGATGATAATAGAGTATTAAGATCTGGAAGCAAAGTGGGAAAATGTAGAACATTTTATAGTGCCTTCAGTTATTTGGATTCAATGGAAAAGTTCTTATCTACGTGTGTTAAAAGATATAAAGAATTTGAAAGAGAAAAGTTATATAGTTTGGATGAATTCTCAACATCATTCGAAATTAAAGCTTTTGAGGTGGATCATTCTATTTATGGGGCAATAGGGTTTATTGTCAGTGGGGATAATACTGTTGCTTACACAGGTGATTTTCGCCTTCATGGTAAATTGGGTGATAAAAGCAAAAGTTTTATTAAAAGCGCAAAAGATGCTTCAATTTTAATTATTGAAGGAACAAGAGCAACGAGAGAAGATATTAATGAATCAGAGGATATAGTTTTTAATAATTGCTTAGATGTAGTTAAAAATTCAAAAGATCTTATAGTAGCAGATTTTTCAGCTAGGAATTTTGAAAGATTAGAAACTTTTCGAGAGATTGCAAATAAAGTTGAAAGGACGTTATTAATAACCCCTAAGAATGCTTATTTGTTAAAAGCTCTTGAGATGGTTGATGGGATAAATAGGTTAAAAAATGTTGTAATATATAATAGTTTAAAAGTAAAGTCTCCGAATTGGGAAGAAAATTACCTTAAAAATAAAGAGGACGTTAATTATTTAAACCCAATAGATATTGCGAAAGAACCTAATAGATATATATTATGTTTCTCTCTTTTTGATTTAAAAAATTTATTAGACATAAAACCAACAAATGGTACTTATATCTATTCTTCAAGTGAAGCGTTTGAGGAAGAATCTGAATTTGATTTTATAAGATTAAGTAAATGGCTTGAATATTTTGGTTTTAAAATCTATGGATTCAAAATCGTTGAGGAAGGGGAACGATTAAAACCTGTATTCAGTAAAGGGTTTCATGCTTCTGGACACGCGTCACAAAAAGATATTAGATGGGCAATTGAGACAATTGATCCTGATGTTATAATTCCGGTACATACTGATAATCCCCGATGGTTCGCGGAAAATTTTGAAAAAACTAATCTTTTGAAGGATGGGGAAAATTTTACCAAATAAAAAGTAAAGTAGATTGGAAGAGTTTTTCCCTTTTAGATCAATATATTTAAATATGAAAATATCATATAGTTCTATATAGAACAGTTCGATATGGAACAATATTAAAATAGATCAAAAAAAAATGGATAAGACCAAATATTCTTGCGAAAATGTTTATTTTGAGTTTCTCAATGATGGAAGAACTCAGAAAGATGATGATGATGAAATAAAGAGAAAAAGGGTTTCTGAACTGTTTAAAAAACAAGATTCAATATTAATAATAGATTAAGGTGTGAAAAATCGATAAGATAAAAACAGGAATGGAATTGCCCATTTTACCATTGCCGGTATGTATAATAGGGGCTCATGTTGATGGTAAACCAAATTTTAACACTATAGTTTGGTTTAACCTATTGAATTCTCCACCTTCTCAGATAGGAGTTGCAATGTCCAAAAGGCATTACACTAATAAGGGTATTAAGGAAAATAAGGTTTTTAGCATTAATATACCTTCTGCTGAAATGGTTACGGTAACTGACTATGTTGGTTTACATTCGGGTTCTAAAGTTGATAAATCAGAAGTATTTGAGATTTTTTATGGAGATCTTGAAAATGCACCGATGATAAAAGATTGCCCTTTAAATATAGAGTGTAAATTGGTTAGAGTAATAGAATTTGAAAGAACAGAATTATTTGTAGGTGAAATTATTGAAGTATACACAGAAGAAAAATACCTAACAGAAAATAAACCAGATTTTAATAAAATGAATTTATTCATATTTTTAATGCCTGATGGTCCATATTTAAGAGTTGGAGAATATCTCGCAAAAGCTTATGATATAGGAAATAGTTATAAAACAAAAGAATAAAAAATAGAAAAAAAAAATAAAAGAGAGGATAGAACTATGGATAAAATAATCGTATATTGTGGTCTTGATTGTGCCAAATGTCCTGCTTATATAGCTACTCAAAAAGGAGATGAAGAAGAAATAAAAAGAATTGCTAAAGAATGGTCTGGTGAGACGATGTCTTTTAAACCGGAGGATATCTACTGTGATGATTGTAATATGGAAGGAAGAATTTTTAGTTGGTGTAAGGATTGCGATATAAGAAATTGCTGTCGGGAGAAACAATATGAAAATTGTGCTTATTGCGAGGAGTACATCTGTGATAATTTAGCAAAATGCTTTGAAAGAAGTCCTTCAGCTAAGCAAAATCTAGAGGAAATTAGGAAAAATCTATAAGAACTATTTAATTGAGAGATGATACAAATGGAATTAGAAGAAGTAAAAAAGCAAAGTTTAGAATTAATAGAAACGTCTAAAGCGGCATATCTTACAACAATTGATCCTGATGGTTTTCCTATAACGAGGGCAATGTTTAACCTTAGAAATAAGGAACAATTCCCAGAATTTTTTGAATTTTTTCAAAAGCAAGAAAATAAATTCGCAATATATATTGGAACTAATACATCATCCTCCAAAGTTGCCCACATAAAAAATAATCCGAAAATTAGTGTTTATTATTGTGATCCAGATGATTTTAAAGGAGTTATGTTTGGAGGATCAGTGGAAATCGTTGAAGATCAAGATTTTAAAAATATAATATGGCTTGATTGGTGGACCAGATATTATGTAAAAGGACCAAAAGATCCAGATTACACATTACTCGTATTAAATCCTAAATATGCCAGATTTTATTTTAAATTAAATCTAGTTAATTTTGAATTATGAAGGAAACAATGAAACAACAAAGACAGGGCGGCTTTCTGATATCTAAAATTCATCAATTATCTCAGAGAATATTTGCTAGGATTCTAAAGGATCATAGACTCGAGGAGTTTAATCCTGCGCAGGGAAGGGTTATGTTTGTACTTTGGCAAAAGGATACTATTCCTATTCATGAACTCGTAGAAAAGACCCAATATAGTAAATCTACCTTAACTTCTATGTTAGATAATCTTGAAAAGGCAGGATTTATTAAACGGGTTCCATCGAAAGAAGATAGGCGAGAAATTCTAATTACTTTAACAGAAAAAAATAGATTATTAGAAGATAAATATATAGATGTTTCTCGTGAAATGGGAAAATTATTCTACAATAAATTTAACGACGAAGAAATAGATGATTTCGAGAATTATTTAGAAAGGATATTAGAAAATCTAATAGAATTCAATGAAAAATCAAATAAATGAAACTAATCAATGAAAATCTATTGATTTGAAAAATTAAAAATTTAAAATCTATTTTTTTTACATATTTTTCACTATGACAAAATAACAAAATTCCTACTCC
This sequence comes from Promethearchaeota archaeon, assembly GCA_016839585.1. GTDB lineage: Archaea > Asgardarchaeota > Lokiarchaeia > Sigyniarchaeales > SOKP01 > Loki-b32. Next base: position 51,241 of record JAEOTZ010000026.1, on the reverse strand, counting down.
TAAAAAAAAATTTAAATACTAAAGTGTTCGATACATAAAATGTAATTATATAAATAGATTATATTCAATATAATTGAAGTTGACTTTTAATTAAGGAATCAATTAAGTTTGCTTTGTGGGGTATTCTTCTACTATTTATATCACTTTTTTTACATTATTTTTACATCTTAATTAACAACACCGTAATTATATTAAGTATAGTCTGTATTATTATACAATTTATAGCAATTTATTGGGATTCTACAGATTATGCATATACTAGCAAAAACATTTTTGATACTGGGAGAGATTGGCATTGGAATGCACGGATGTTATATATTATAAATGGTGTGATTCTTATTCTATCACTTCTCTTTTTTTTAAATTTTTATGAGGGATTTTATAATCCAGAAACATTACTTTGGGGCTTGAGTGCTATAGTAACCTTTATTGCTGCTGCAAGTGCAAAACCACCTATAAGAAGAGAACAAACATCTAAAATCTCGATAGATACGAGAAATCTCGAAAGTGCAGTATATAATTATTTAAAAGAAAATAAAGGATCTACGCTCACAGTTTCTGCTTTGGGGGTGAGATTAGAAAATTCTGTAAAAACATATAATGAAAGAAAATATATCAGAGAAAATCTTCGAATGATTTTAAATAATTTGATAACCAGTGGAAAAATAGATTCAACTTTACATCATGAAGAACTTCATTATTTTGTAGCTGATGTTTATCAAAAAAAAGCAGAAGACCTAGAACCGATTCCATCAATCCCAGAGAAAATAGAAGAGAAACCAATAAAAACTTGTCCTTACTGTGGACAGCAAATACCCTTAAACTCAAAATTTTGTAACAAATGTGGCGTAAAACTTGAAGAAATACAACCAACTCCACCAATTTCAGAAAAAGAGGAAGAGAAGCCAATAACAGAAGTTCCCCAGATAAAAGCTGAAGAAGTACAACCGACTACGCCAATTTCAAAAGTAGAGAAGGTGATAACAGAAGTTCCTCAAATAAAAACTGAAGAAATGCAACGCACTCCACCAATTTCAAAAAAAGAGGAAAAGAAGCCAGTATCAGAGGTTTCCCATATAAGAGAGGAAAAAGAAGAGGTACCTAAAGAATTTTCTTATACCTGTAGATTTTGTGGGATGAAATTAACAGAGAAAGTAAATATTTGTCCCCAGTGTGGGACGATAATAAAACTTTAACCTTTCTATAAGAAATAGAAGTATAAACCTATTTGGATTTTTCATTTACAAGGTTTTTTAAGAAGTTTTTAAAATTTTGAGTTAAGTTACCACCATAATAAGTATTCTTTCCCGTTTCTTTTTGGTATTTTTTAGCTATTTTTCGTTTCCATTCTTGAAAATTTTTTGTTTCAGTCCCATTCCATACAGCATTCTTACCAGTTAATGCTTCAAACACAAAAGATTCAGAAATGACTCTTTCTTCTTTTTTAGGTTTAGCTTTAGAAGTCTTCTTTTTAACAAGGTTATTATTTTTATTGGTTTTAGTTTTAGGAAGATTTCTCAAGTATTGAGCAAAATTATTTGTAGGTTTTCCTTTATAATAAGCAATTTTTCCAGTTTCTTTACGATACTTATTGGCAACTTTTACTTTCCATTCTTGAAAATTTTTTGTTTCACTTCCATTCCATTCAGCATTCTTACCAGTTAAAGTTTTAAATACAATTGCTTCAGAAAATTCTTGATCATCTTTTTTAGGAATACTCTTTTTAAATTTTGGTTTAATAGGTGTTTTTTTCTTTTTATAAATTTTATTTTCTAAAAGACTCTTTAAATATAGGGAAAATTGATTTGTAGGTTTTCCCTTATAATAAGTAATTTTTCCAGTTTCTATTCGATATTTATTTACACTTTTAGCTTTCCAATTTTTAAAAGCTTTAGTTTCAGTTTCATTCCAAAAAGCATTTCTATTAGTAAGTTTTTCAAATACAAACACCTCTACATCTTGAGATATTTTTTCTTCTTTCAATTGCTTTAGGTCATTCTTTTTTTTCTTCTGTTGAGATATAATTTCTGTTTGTTTTTTATGATTGATAGTTCTTAAAAACTCTGAACAACTTAGTTTTTTTCCTGTACCATTTGTAAAGAAAGGATCCTCTAAAACATCCATATGAACAGAAAAATCGAAAATTTGGTGATCATTTAAGCTTGGTCCCATATATTTAGCTAAAATAACAATAGTACCATTATTTTGAGAAATGTCAATAAGGTTATTAGAAGTGTGGGTGGATTGATACAAAGAGAGATGATTGAAATCATCAATTTTGTCAATATTTTTAATATTTTCTCTATTTTTAATTATTAAATTATATTTAGGCTGCTTTTTCCCAGTAATTGAGACATCAAGAGCAGTTAATCGATATTCCGTATTTTTTTTCAGTGTTTTTTGAACCACAAACTTAATGAATTTCTTCACTTGATTCCATTTTGATGTTTCAACTAAACCTATAATTTCTCTTAAGCTTTCCTCAGACATTTAGAACACTTGATATTAAAACGCCTAAAATACCTCAACTAATTGAAAAAGTAAATTTATATACTTTTTTCCAAAATATAGATAAAAAAAGTTCTTAATATATTTTTATTTTTGAGTAGAAGATTTTTCTTTTTCTAGATATAATTTGTTATATAATAGAATTATCAAAACTGTCGTTACTCCTGTTGAAAAAAGAACATCTGATGCAAAATGAGCTCCAATTATAATAGTACTAATTCCTACTAATGAGCCCCAAGTTATTGTAAGTATAGTAATGATCATTCGAAGAGGATTTTTCCATTCTCGATCTTTTATTAAGATTAAGAAAGGTAAGAATAGCCAACCTTGAGCAGTATGACCACTTGGAAAACTAAAATTTCCAAAACCTGGTCCAGGAGAGCGAAACCAAGGAGTATAATCTGTATAACCGGATGCTAAATCATTGAAACGAATTCTTCCAGTTAATAGTTTAGTAACTTGTACAAATAATAATGAATTGATGATGGAAACTGTTACGAATATCATAGCAATTTTTTTATATTCTCTCCAGTCCTTTTTCAAAAATGCAATTAAAAGGATTAAATTACCGAAAGCCATTCCTGCACTCATATTAAGCAACCATGGATTCCAAAGAATTAAAGAAATAATGATGATGATTAATCCAATAACAATTAATACAATTGCAGGGATTTTTTGCTTTTTTACATCTTCAATATAACTTCCTATCCACAATGCTCCAGTAGCAAATGATAAACCCCATCCTGGAGCTTCAAAAAAATATAAAAATTTAGCTAATAAGAAGTCTCTATCTACGACTGCTTTAGATATTTCTAGATCTATAAATCCGAAGATAATTGCTAAAATAATCCAGGAAAGTATTATTATCAATAATAATTTTGCCAAAAATGTTTCTTTTAATTTTTCTAACATAACTCCTTCTCGTTTTCCCTTTTATAAAAGTTTATTTATTATCTTATGTATAAAGTATTTTTATTGAAGTTAATTATCTTTTAATATTTTAAAAACAAGGTGAATTTAATGAAATCAGAATCCTTGAATGTGCTTGCAATTTTTGCGCATCCTGATGATTTAACATTATTCTGTGCTGGAACAATAGCTAAATGGGCAGAAGAGGGGCATAATATATACGCTCTTTGTGTCACACGTGGCAATGTGGGCACACTAAGAACAGATTTAACTAAGAAAGATGTTGCTGAAATGAGAGAAAAAGAACTCAGAGCAGCAAATAAGATACTTGGAGTGAAAGATACAATAATGCTTGGTTATCCTGACGCAGGATTTATAGATGGTGTTAAATTACGTGAAAGCTTGGTATATTATGTTAGGAAACTAAAAGCAGATAGGGTCATTACCTTTGATCCGTGGTTCTCTTATGAAGTTCATCCAGATCATGTAATCGTGAGACGCATGGCAGCAGAAGCAAGTGCTTTTGCTGCATTTCCCTTATTATATCCTGAGCAAATTAAAAATGATGTTGCTCCTTATGCTTGTTCTGAAGTATGGTTTATGGGATTACTTGGTCATGTACCAAACTGTTTTGTTGATATATCATCGACTCTTGAAACAAAAATTAAAGCAGCTCTTAAATTTGAAGCTACACTAGAACTTTTAGCTCAATTATTTGCCCCTGATATTGATCCTGCTAATGTTTCTCCAGAAGAATTAAAGAAACTTTCTAAATATGCGGAAAGACTCTTAAAATCAATTGCCATAACTTTAGGAAAGAAAGTTAATCTAAAGGCTTCTGAGGCATTTTTTATGCAAAAAGTTTTACCAGGGTACTTTGATAATTTCCAACAGATAATGATGGAACTGTTAGGGAATCCTCCAGAACCACCTAGAATTTATTAGGCTTTTAATATAAGAAAAATAAAAAAAAGATCTTTATTTATATAATTTTTTTTGATTTTTTATCAGAAATATTGAAGCTATGCATATTATACTTATCATTAGAAATATATTAAATCCTGGAATTATCGCTTTTTCAGAGGGTGTAAATATTACAGTATAAAAGTAGATATCATCTACGCGGAAGAAACCATTACCGCCACCACTGAATGCTGAGCAATAGAAAATTCTTTCAACTATACTAGCATTTTCATGTTCAAATCCTAGAGAATACCCGTCCCCATATCTTTCTCCCTCCAAGTCAAACATCCATCCTCTAGTGATGTCGAAATAAATTATTAAAGGCATCCATTCATTAAGTGAATGTCTAGTATAAGTAATAGATGAATATCTACCTGCTCGGGCATTCCACATATCTAATCGAAACAAGACCCCCTCTGAATCAAAAAATAGAATACCAAATAGGCTTGTATCATGGTAAACCATACAACGAAATTCTGCTGCAGTATAATCTAAGTTATAATATGAAATGTTATCTGTCATAGATATACGCGCCGATCCACCATCTTTATGTAATGCAACATGATTCTCCTGACTGTCCCCTAAGTTTTCTATATCAACTGTTCCACTTCCTGCTGGTTCTGAAACAGTTAAGGTTATTCCTGCAGGATTTCCACCAACTGTATCACTCTCAAAATCATAAGAGTGTATAAGAGTCTTATTTTGAGCGCTAAGCCTTGGAAGATTTAGTACTTTAGTTTTAGTACTAAGATGACTCTTTGTAATGAGGAAAGATGGTATTAAAGCACTGAGACAAAGTAGGATTATAATCACTATAAGGAAAAAGCATTTATTTTTATTTTTCAAAAAACTCCACCTATTAATCTAATTAAATAATTTATTTCTCCATTTTTTATAAATAACTGCTGAGATTATAGAAATTATAATTATTAGAAAAAAACCATCATATCCCGGAATTATTGCTTTAGAAGGCTTTTTAACATGCCATAAGATAATTGAAACACTATTTCCGTAACTATTATCAGTAACAATATCATTATACCCATCATTGTTTGCATCCCCAATGAAAATTGTCTCAGGTCTTTCAGGAAGATCCACTATAATTTGCGGATCCCAATCACCGGATGTGGTGTTCCATAATAGTATGGAAAATGTACGATCATCATAATTTGGCGCAACAATATCGTTATATCCATCGTTGTTCGCATCTCCTATAAAAACACATCTGGGGAGGCTAATAACAATACGTTTGAATTCCGGATCCCAGTTACTAGTAGTGTAATTCCATAAAAGAATTGACAGATCATCGCCCCTATAATTTGCTGTAATAATATCATTATACCCATCATTATTCGCATCTCCTACAGAAACCCCTAAAGGTACATCTCCAACTGATCTTGTTTGATGATTCCAAGTTTCAGTAACATTATTCCAAACTAAAATAGAAACAGAATCAGATTCACAACCAGTTACAATGTCATTATAACCGTCATTGTTAGCATCAGATATTACGACGTTCCAAGGAATATTTCCTACATTTCTCGTAATTTGGTCATCCCAAGTATCTAAGCTTGAATTCCAAATAAGTATTGAAACATCATCATCATATTTATTTGCTACAACAATATCATTATATCCATCATGATTAACATCTCCTATAGACACACCATAAGGCCATTCTCCAACTGGCTTGGTAATTTGATTATCCCAATCACTTAAAATGGGATTCCATAGTATTATTGAAACATTATCATCACCCCAGTTCGGAGATACAAGATCATTATATCCATCGTTATTAGCGTCTCCTACAAAAACCACATAAGGGTATACACCAACATCCAATTCAAAATGAGGTTCCCAATCATTGGAATCCTCATTCCAGAGTAATATTGAGATATCATCACCATAATGATTTGCTGTTACAATATCATTATACCCATCATTATTAGCATCTCCAATAAAAACACAAGTAGGTAGACCTACAACTGGTTTTTCAATATAGGGGTCCCAATTATTTGAAGCACTTTTTAATTCGAAATCATCTATAATTTCTGATTTTTCATCAATGTTATTCTGCTCCCTATAAAGATTGAAATTGTTTATAATAAATGTCGCTAGAAATATTCCTAGTATTACATAAACTAATTTATTTTTTGTGTTAGATTTCAATTTATTTTCACAAATATTTTTTGGATTATTGATATATTTGACATGAAAGTATTTAATGCTTATGTTACCAGATAAAGTTTTTCAAATTAATTCTAAATACGATATTTAATTCAAAATGTTGATTAAATTTTCTTCTAAAGTATTTGAATACATTTCAAAGGAACCCAACCATGTTTCCCTTCTTTATCAGTAGCCCAAATCCAATCACTTTCTATTTTTTCAATTTCTAATTTTTCACCTATTTTTACCGTTAGTTCTGTAGCTTCATAATCTTGTAAAACTTTACAAGTATCTTTATAAATTTCGAGATAATTTTCTGGTATCCAACGGCCTTTTCCCAATTCATTTATGCACCATACCCAACCACTCCATTCACTCTCTTTCTTTTCAATTTTTAAAATCTCTCCTTTAGTAAATATTAGTGGATCCGGGTAAGCTGCTTTATATTCTTTAATGACTAGGCAATGCTGTTTCTTCATAATTATTTTATATCATTAAATGATTTATATTTTAAAGAAAAAAATAAAGTGATAAAGACAATGGTTGTGTGTCGTTTTTTAGGGAATGCGTGTTTAGAACTAATCAGTGAAAAAGATCATATAATTGTCGATCCTACATTTCTTTCAGAACCAAAAAAAGGAATTGAATCAATCTTTTTAACGCACCATCATCCAGATCATACTAATCTCGAAAAAATTATGGAAATTGGGAAACAATTTTCAAATAAAACCAAGGATCTCGAAATATATGGTCCAGAATGCATTCATGAAGAATTTGATCTTGACTTTACTCTTATTCTTCCTGGTTCAAAAATTGATCTTAACGTTGGTTATGTAAAAGTATTTGATAATAACTGTTGGAAAGCTGAAGATTGTGTAGCTTATTTAATAGAAATGGAAGGAAAAAAAATATTACACACCGCAGATTCAGCAGATTATTCAAAAGAACTAAAAGGTATTAAAGATCAGGTTGATCTTTGTTTTATTGCATGTTTTGAAGATAATTTTCAAGATTATTTAGGATTTCTAAGGAATCTTAACCTTAAATTCGCCATCCCCTATCATTTCACATCAGAAAAACAGGAAGGCGCTAAAAAGTTAGTGGAATTTTTAAAAGAAAATAATCTCAACACAAAATTCTTAGCAATTGGCGAAGAAATTGAATTATAATGTTAAATTTTCAATAACTCTGATATAATAAAAATTTAGAGATAATCACTTTTCACACGAGTAAATAGAGTGAAAAGTATAATTAAACTTCCTATTATTATAAAAACTGCAAAGATATTCCACATTACAATAATCCCTATAATAGGAAATAAGATTGCTCTTAAAAGGCTTCCAAACATATTAACAGTACTTAGAACTGTTGCTCTATTTTCTGATTCAACTTGTTTATTAATTCCATTCATATATAGTAAAAATCTAGGATAACCAGTTGCAACTATAGTAAAAATTAATATAATACCTAAAATCGGATTAAAAGTTAAGCCTAATAATATATATGCGATTCCGCATATTATATCTACGGTGATTAAGACATTTACTTTCTTTTTAGCTTTCTTTAACATCATTGGCAAAATATTCATAAACCCAATATTAACTATACTTATCGCAGATGCTATGAATCCGAAGAGGATTATAGGGACGTTCAATTCCTCAAGATATACTTGATAAAGCCAAAATAAAAGAAAAATCAAAATACCTATAGCAAGCCTATCAAAACAAAGAATCCTTAAAATTTTATTTTTCTTTAATTCTTTAAATCCCTCTTTTATTAATGGCCAGTATCGTTCTGGCTTATATCCATTATTATTATTATTATTAAGTTTAGGTTCTTTAAATGATAAGGAGACAATAAAAGCGAATGCATACATAATTGCTAAAAAAGTCATTGTAAACTGTAATGAAATAAATTCTGCAATAACAGAACCCATTGGAGCAGAAATTATTCCAGCAGTTAAAAACATGGTTCTATTTCTTGCCATATATTTTGTAAGTTCTTTTTCTTTACCTTGAGTTTTCAATGTAGAGTACATGAATGCTTCGTCTGTTCCTGACATTAAGGCCATTCCAAAAGCCCAAAATGTTTCTGCTAATGCAAATAGAAAGAAATTTGGTACAATACTATAAAACAATGCTGCAAAAACTAAAGATAATGCTGATAAAGATAATGCTTTATTTCTTCCTAAAAAGTCTGCTATAGCACCCGAAGGAATTTCTAATAAAAAGATTACCAACATGAAATAACTTTGTAATATCATTAATTGAAAAAACGTGAGTTGACCCCATATAGTAAAATATGGAATCATAACTCCGCGAACAGTATGGATTCCTAAAATGAAATAAAATAAAAATGATTTAGGAATATTAGACTTATATTTCTTACTAGGATATTCATGCTCTATCTTTATTTCACGAGTTTTATCCAAAATTTCCTCATTATCTAAATATTCTGCCGAAGAAATCTTATATTCTCCTTTAATTTTAATTACACATTTTTGTTAATGGCAAAAATCTTTTAAGTTACTTGCCATTTTTATATTAGTAAAGGTAACCAATATTTAAGTTTTTTCCCATTTATTTTTATTTATATTTTTTAGATTATTCATTATTAAAAAGTGAAGAATTTATCTATTTTTAATGTTTTCTTGAGATTAGGGAATGCATTAATAACGTTTTATCTTGTTTTTTTAAGCTCCCTTATCAGTTTGTTATAAATATTGAGTCTACTAATAAATTATGTCTTAGTATGGGATTAAGTGCTAATGATTTTCAAAAATTCTTAAGAGGATTTGATTTGTTAAGACCATATATTCATTCCTACTTTTTCCAATTCACATATACAGGAAAAAGAAGTTCAGCTCAATCCTTATTTGATCTTTTTAATCGAACAAATAGTTCTTGGGAAACACCCATAAAAAATTATATTTCCATTATAGAAAAAGAGATGGAGTAGTAGTTTTAATTAAATTACTACTAAAAATTAAAAAAATTTTATAATTAGATTATGGGAGCATCTTGGATGCCCATTCAATATCTAATTCTTCTAGTTTTGCTTTTGTTGGTATTCCATTATCATCCCAGCCCATCATTCTGTAATAAGTATATCTAGCCTTCTCAAATTTATCTGGATTTATCGCGGTGTTAGATAAAGCACCTGATGTGGTGGGTTGAAAAAATCTTTCAGGAAGCCAATCATCATCTTTAGTTAAACCTTCTCTAATATTAAATACTCTTGCCATATTAGTAATGCGTTCTCCTAATTTCATTAGTTCCCAAGTACTTGTATTCCAACCTGTAACTATATTCAGAAAATCTTTTTCAGTCTCAGGTGAAAAAGCGTTGAAAAAGCACATTATAAGAGAATTTTCTAGAACTTTCCAGTTAGAAACATAAATCAAAGCTCTAACCTTCTTAGGTCCTAAATCATCAAGTGGTAATGGTTCTAAAATTCCTAAAGGAGCAAAACCTAAAACTCTTTCCTTAGTAGTTATATATGTATCGTGGAGATTAGCCATATGTTCTGCTCCTGTAGGTGAAACAGCATAACCAAGCCCTAAACCTTGCTTTAATCTTGGTTCATGCATTGGGATTTCTTGACCTTTTACGTGAATAGCATACTTATCAGCTCCATTACCTATTCTTTCAGCAGCTCTCTTAACCCCCTCCCCTAAAACTTTTCCTAAACCCTCTCGCTTACCAATCAACTCTAACATTTGCAACATAGCTTCAGCATTACCAAAATTTAATCTAATACCATTTGTCTCTTTTTCGGTTAAAATACCTTTTTCATAACATTCCATTGCAAATCCTATAGAAATACCTGTAGAGATTGTATCTAAAGAGTATTTATTACAGATTTCACCAGCCTTACAAATGGCATTGATGTCATCTATTCCACAGTTTGATCCAAATGCTGCAATTGTTTCATACTCAGGTCCACCATATATAGGATCTACATTCCAAGGACTGTCAATTTGTACAACCTTTTTACATCGGATAGAACATGCATAACAAGAATCTTTACCTAGCCCTATTGTATCATGAATAGTTTTAGGATCAATTGCTAAAGCCTTTGAAAATTCACCATCCCTAAAGTTTCTTGTGGGGAGATTCCCTGTTGTAGAAAAATATTCCATTAATTCCCCTCCTGTACCAAAAGTAAAAGCTGATGCTAAGTTTTTCATATTAGTAGCGTTCGCTTTTAATATTTCTCTAATTTTTTCCTTAGCTGCAATTTTTGGTTTATTATGGCCTCTAATAGTGATAGCTTTAAGATTTTTTGATCCCATAACAGCCCCCATACCAGTTCGTCCTGCAGCATTTCTAAGATCGTTAATTATACAAGCATATCTAACCAAATTTTCACCTCCAGGACCAATTTTGGCCACTCGAATAAAGTCATCGTTTAGCTCTTGTTTTATGATATTTTGAGTATCTCCTGTATTTTTACCCCAAATATGATTTGCATCTTTTATTTCAATTTCACTATCATGAACCCATAAATATACAGGATTTTTGGCTTTTCCTTCTATAATTATAGCATCAAAACCAGCATGTTTTAATTCAGCACCCCAATAACCGCCAACATCTGCTTCTCCAAATCCAGCTGTTAAGGGTGATTTTGCTCCCACACAATTTCTACCACTACCAGGAATAGGACACCCTGTTAGGGGACCTGTAGCGAAAATTAATTTATTTTCTTGACTAAATGGATCTATCCCTTTTTTGAGCTCTTTTAAAAGAAAATATGCCACAAATCCTTCACCCCCCAGATATCTTCTATAAAATATATCATCTGGATTTTCAATAGATATATCTTCTTTAGATAAATCCACCCTAAGGATATTCCCAGTATAACCAAACTCCATATTCTATCCCCTTAATATTTATTATGGCAATATTAACAAATATTTAAAGTTACTTTTGAAAGAAAAGAATTTATTTAATTTCAAGAAATAATTTATACATATAATCCTTAAAACCATACCCCAAAATTAGTTATCAATTCTCTTGCATGGTTTTAAATCTACTTAATAATTTCTTTAATTGAGGCTATACATGGCAGATTTAAACGATCTCACAGTATTTTACTTGGAAAAGTTAGCAAAAGAATTTAATATTACATTAAAGAAAAGTAGTACTAAAATAGAAAAGATAAAAAAGATAAAAAAAGCTAATATTTCGAAAGAACACCTTGAAAAACTTGTAATTAAATTCTTAGCTGATAAGGAAGAATCAAAGAAAATAAATAGAAGTTCCAAAAGAGAATTAGAAACACGAATTAATAAGCTTGAGGAACAAGTTAAATTATTAACATCTACATTAAGTGAACTTAAAAAAAGTAGAAACAAGAGAGAAACACGTGAATTAATAGAAAAAGTGAGTAATTTAGATGAAGTAAAAAGAGCAATAATTTCAATGATAGTGCCTGGAGAAACTTTAACTATAGATGAGCTTATTGGCATTAAAGAAATACAACAATATCCATTAAGCATGATAACTCAAGCAATCATCGAATTAATCAAAGAAGAAACTTTAGTTGGTGCTGAGGGTAATTCTATTCAAAAAATAGGTGGAAAAATTGGAATATTAATTCGAAAATGAGTTAACTTCCCCTTATTTTTTCAAGTAATAGACTTTTATCCTTGGTTTGAAATATAGAAAAAGTTCCTAATGCTTTTGAGACTAGTTGATTGTCATTTAAAATTTCTGATTCTAATGTAGCAATCTTTTTCCCAATGTTGATTACTTTTGTATTACAAATAAGGACGCCTGATTTAACGCTTTTAAAGTAATGAATTTTAATTTCTACAGTTGCACATAGTTCATCTTTTTCTAAATGAGAAAAAAGAGCAGCGCCCATGCCAGTATCGGCCATTGAGTAGATTAAACCGCCATGTATAACCATATGAGGGTTAAATAACTTCTCATTGACATCAAGAACACATTGAGAATAACCTTTATGGGACTTTGTGAACTTTAATCCTATAAGGTCCCCAAAAGGATGAAATCCTTTCATATTAAAGGGAGATTTTTCTGGCATGTTAAATCAAAATCATTTAAAATTTAAGAATATTTATGATAAATTAATTAGAAAATAACTAAAAGTGGAGATTTATTATATCTATTTTATTTAAACCAACGAAAATTGGACAAATGGAAGTTAATAATAGATTTGTGCGGTCAGCCACAATAGAAAATCTAGCAAAAGAAGATGGCGAGGTAACTGAAAAACTCATAAAACTTCATAGTACACTAGCAAAGGGAGAAATCGGATTAATCATTCCAGGATACATGTATGTTCACCCTTTAGGTCAAGCATTTAAATATCAAACAGGAATATATAAGAATGATTTGATTCCTGGCCTAAAAAAGATTGTTGATGCAATACATAAAGAAGAAGGGAAGGTTGCATTTCAGATTGTACACGCTGGTTTGCAAACATTTAGTAGATTAATAGGAGCAACTCCTATGGGACCCTCTGGAGATATTATAAATCCTGTTTCAATGGATTATTCAAGAGAAATGACTGAAGAAGATATTCAAGAATCTATAGAAGCTTTTGTCGAAGCTTCCAGACGCGTAGTTGAAACTGGTGCAGATGCAATCCAAATCCATGCCGCCCATGGTTATTTAATCAATCAATTTCTATCTCCTTTTTATAATCGCAGGCAAGATGATTGGGGTGGTTCTGATGAAAAACAATTTCGATACTTGAAAGAGATTATAACTAAAACCAAAAAAGTATTACCGGCAAATATACCTCTTTTAATAAAATTAAATACCAATGATTATACTCCAACCGAAGGTATAACACCACCATTAGCAGCAAAATATTCTGAATGGTTAGTAAAACTAGGAATTGATGCTATTGAAATAAGCTGTGGTTCAACAGTTTACGCTATATTTAACATGTGCAGGGGAGACGTTCCAGTACAAGAAATTGCACAAGCTGTTCCAGATTATATGAAAGCAATGGTAGAGGGGATATATCAAGATATGGTCGGAAAATATAATTTTGATGAAGGATATAATCTTGAAGCAGCAAAGATGATTAAACCTATTATCGGAAATATCCCCCTAATCCTGGTGGGAGGTCTAAGACATAAAGCCTTTATGGAAGAGATAATAGAAAAAAAGTATGTTGATTTAATATCCATGGCACGTCCCTTTATCAGGGAACCTTTACTTGTAAAAAATTTTAAGGAAGAGAAGCAAGATAAGGTAGCATGTATTTCTTGTAATCGATGTCTTGCTGCTATACCAAACAATTTTCCCCTTCGATGTTATGTAAATAAGTTTCCAGAAGAAAAGAAACCTACAACTTATTTTCCATAATTTTCTTTTTAAATAAAAATATAATTGAATTCATATGAATAAAAAATTATTATTCAGTTTCTAATAATCTTTTCAAATTTTCTCCTTCTTCTTTCATATGTTTTTGAATAGCTTCTACACGAGATTTAGCCAATTTTGAGAACATATTACCCATTCTAAAGGATAAAGTTGCTGTAAAAATGGAACCATCATTTTTAGGCTCTATTAAGAATGATCCCTTTGGACAAATCAAAGAGGCAGGAAATAAAGTTTTAAATTCAATAACTCTATTTTCTTCAACAGTAGTGAGCTTAAACGTTAGCTTATGCAATTCCCCATGCAGATATTCTTCATAACAAAAAACATCTGCTATTTCTAATTCCCTTGTGTTAGTTAATTTAATAGAATTAACATGATCCTTATGCCATTTTTTGTAATTCTTATCCAAATTTTTTAACCATTGATATATTTTCTCTGGTTTAGTATTTATCTCTATTGAATCTTTTAAGGTTTTCATTTTGAAATTCCTCCATCTTATTAATTTAAAAAATAAAAACATTAAGAAAAATTTTATTAATTCACAAAATCAATTCTATAATTATTACATTTGAAAAAAGTAAAGAGAAATGTCGAAAGTAAAAAATGCTTACAAAGAAATCGAGGGGGTAGTAGGTTCAGATTATATTACAGATAAAGATTTCATGAAGGCCGCATATTCTCGAAATGTTGATCCTGCCTTCCCAGATCGATGGGCAGATATGATAGTAAGACCAGAAAGCACTGAAGAAGTTTCTGAAATTGTTAAAATAGCTAATAAGTACAAAATTCATATGGTTCCGAGGGGTGGAGGTGCAGATTTAGTAGGAGGTTCTGTTACAGAAGGGGGTATTCTTGTAGATTTAACAAGAATGAATAAAATAATAGAAATCAATGAAACAGATTTTTACTGTGTAGTAGAAACAGGAATTACATGGGGAAATTTAATTTCTCAATTGCATTCAAAAGGATTAACAACGGGGGTATTAGGTCCTGGAAGTGGATTCTCAGCTACTATAGGTGGAGGACTTTCGAATAGTACAGCTGGTTTTGGTTCTACTAAATATGGACTAGTCCCAGATATCTGTTTAGGTGTTGAGGTTGTATTACCAAATCCACAGGGAACAATAATAAGAACTGGAGCTGCTGCAAATAAATATGCTAAACCATTTTGCAGATATGGAGTTGCACCAGACTTTACGGGACTATTTATGGGAGATGTTGGAAGTATGGGTATTAAAACTAAAGCTTTCTTAAAGTTATATCCAGAAACTCCATTTAAAGCTCAACGATATTATATGCTCCATAAAAATGATTATAATAAAGTCTATGAACTTATGAATAAATTACGGAAAGAAATAAGGGATGGATTGCATGATGTACTTGTCGTCCCTCTCATTGTTGTCCAACTATTGGCAGGTATGATTGAAAGCAAACCTACTAAAAGACCGAGATTGAAAGGTCCTGTATTTTCAATCATGGTTGAAGCTATGGATGAGCGAATTCTCGATATATATCTTGAAAAAGTACACGAGATCATGAAGGAGGACGCTCGACCATTTGAATGGCAAGAAGTAGATACTGAAGCAAGGCTTTCAAAGGATTGGAAGTTTGAATTGAAATATGCTTATAACTACTTCAATAAATATATCTCAATTGCTCCACCGAAAATTTCATGTACTACATGTCATAAAATACCCATTTCAGATCTGTCTAAAATAGCTCAACAGAGTGCTGAATTTGAAAATAAACATAGAAATGAACTTCCTCTGGGAAGTATATCATTATTTGCTACAGTTATTTTCCTATTACCTAATGGAAATTGTGTTATTGTAGGGGGCTTTAATGCTGATAATGTTGATGAACAACGTGAAAAATCTATGGAACTATGGCACAAAAAATTACGACATCAAGTTAAATATGGTGGAGTTCATTATTGGTTAGGAGAAGCAATTTCGCAATCAATTGTGGAAGCAGATGCTTATACACCAGAATTTTTAAAATTCTTTAAGGATATGAAAAAAACTGTAGATCCAAATTTTCTATTAAGCCCTAAGAAATTTCACATGTATAGTTATGATCATGATATCTCAACACATATAGTAAAAGAAAAAGAGTAGTTGTAAAAAATGACTGAATTCAAACCGAAAGAAAAATACCAGCATTTAAACAAATTAGGAGATATAATATTACAATGTATTAGCTGTGGAGATTGTAGAGAAGCAACTGACTATACATCAGAACCACAAAAGTGGGGTGTTTGTGTTGCAAGAGATCATACTTCTGGCTTTGAAGCTTTTTTTGGAAGAGGAAAAATGCAAATCATTCGATCACTATGGCAAGGAAAGCTACAATTAAGTAAAGATTTAGGTGAAGTAATATACCAATGTCCAACATGTAATGCTTGTGCTGAAACTTGTGCTTATGATATGGATAATGCCGCGATTTATGAAACTTTAAGAGCTGAATTAATAGATGCCGGATGTGGTTTAGAAGCACATGTACCAATGAATAAAGCAATGGTTGAGCTTTTAAATCCATATGAAAGGGATAATAAGCAAAAGAAGGATTGGTTGGGAAAGTTAGATTTTAAAATTAAGGATGCCACTAAAGAAAAAGCAGATGTCCTTTATTTTGTTGGTTGTACTGCTGCTTTAACTCCAGAAATTCAAACTGTAGCAATAAATACAGCAAAAGTTCTCAAAAAATTAGGCATCGATTTCTCTGTGTATGGAGAATTTGAAGTTTGTTGTGGAAGTGTAGCAAAAAGAACAGGGGATCTTAATGCTTTTAATTCTGTTGCTACAAAAAACTATGAATTATTTAAAAAAAGTGGTGTAAAAACAATAATAACTAGTTGTGCGGGGTGTTATCGAACTTTAAAAACTGATTACTCAGATTACATGGAAGATTTAGGTCTCGAAATACTTCATACTATTGAGTTCATATATAACATTATAAATAAACAAGATATTAAGTTAAAACATTTAGGTATAACAGCAACTTACCATGATCCTTGCCATACAGGAAGAAATGCAGGAGTTAAGGAAAATATTAATCCTCTTTACGAAGAACCGAGAGAAATTCTAAGGAAAATTGTAAATTTAGTCGAAATGAAAACGATCAAAGAAAATACCAAATGCTGCGGTGCCGGGGGAGGAGTTAAAAAGGGTTTCCCCGAGCTTGCATTAGAAATTGCTAAATCTAGAGTGAAAGAAGCTGAAGACACAGTGGCACAGTATCTTGTAAGTATTTGCCCTTTTTGTTATAGAAATTTATATGATGCAATTAAAGAGCTAAATTCTGATATTAAAATGATTGATTTAATGGAGTTATTAAATCAAGCATTATCATAAATATATAGATATTTTTTTATTATGAAATGTTCTAATATTATTAATTTAATAAAAAATTATTCCGAGATGAAAATTTATGAGTTTTTTAAGAGATTCAGGAGGTTTTATGAGTAGCAGAGAAAGTGCTGATTTCTATGATGCTGAGATGTTAACTGTATGGTGGGAAACGAAACCAGAAATTATTAAAAAATTACTTCCACCCCCTCTAAAACCACTCGATACCCCAATTGCTTATGCATTTGTTGCACATTATCCAAAAACAAATTTTGGTGTTACTTATAATGAAGGTGCACTATTTCTAACTTGTGAATTTGAAGGTGTAGAAGGAGGTTATTGCTTAGCAATGCCAGTTACTAATGATATAGCAATGGCTGGTGGTCGAGAAGTATTTGGTTTCCCGAAAAAAATTGCTAATATTTATTTTAAACGTGAAAAAAGAGACGCTGAAGGTTGGGTAGAGCGTCTCGGAACACGTTTCTTTGAATTTAAAGCAAAATTAAATGGGAGACCTAATTCTTCTGAGTTTATTCAGTTATATTTAGAACGAACTGGTGGTAGTACTGATCCTGAGATGCCTTTTATATCTTATAATTACAAACATTTTCCCTCACCCGATGGTCAGTATTATGATTATAATCCACGTCTTGTTAAACAAGAAACAGTATTAAGCCCTAGTGAAATAAAGTTAGGAAGTGCTGAAATAACTTTGCGATCTTCTAATAGTGATCCTTGGGGCGAGGTTGAAATCGTAAAAACCTTAGCTGCAGTTTATCTGAAGGGTAATAATTCCATGCTAAGAGGTTCTGTTGTAGCTGAGATGGAACCAAAGAAATTTGAACCCTATTCATTTTTAAAATGGGATATTGAGATATAAAAATATCTCACATTTTTTTTTAAAATGAGCTTGTAATTAATCGAATGCTTTTAATATCTCATCAAAACGCTCTTTTACTCTTTCCTTTAAAACATCATCTTTATGAGTCAGAATATAGAATTTATCTTCTTTTATACCTTGAAAAATCTTATCTGCTGCAGTTTCAGGCAGTATAGGTGGAGATTTATCAAAGAGTTCTTGAAATAATCCTGCTGAATATTCTAGTTTAGAATCCTCAATTTCTTCATTTGGTTCATTTTTAAGCTCTGTTGGACGATTTCTATTTATTCTGAAAATTCTTGTGTGAACCCAACCAGGACACACTACAGCAACTTTAACTTTAGCATTTATTTGGTTTAATTCAGTTCTTAATGTTTCGCTTAAAGAAATAATACCATGTTTAGATACTCCATAAATTGCACCACCGGGACCTGAACCGGATAATAACCCTTCTATAGATGCTATATTTACTATCAAGCATTCTTTATTTTGATTTAACATTATGGGAACAAATGTTCGTATTCCATAAATTACACCAAAAAGATTTACTCCAAGTTGCCATTCCCAATCCTTCAATGTATAATTCCATGTATATTTGGTATTACCAACACCAGCATTATTGAATAACAAATGAATTTCTCCAAAGATAGCAATTGTTTTATTAGCCAACATTTCAACATCTTTAGGTTTAGATACATCTGTTACAACTGTTAATACTTCTGCTTCTGCTTTATTTAACTTTCTTTCGGCTCTTTTTAAAGCTCTTTCATCGATATCGGCAAGAACTACCTTCATCCCTTCATCAATACATTTATTTACTAATGCAAGCCCTATTCCACTACCAGCTCCAGTAATTACTGCCACTTTACTTTTAAAATCTTTCATAATGGTTTACCATAATTTTTATGATTTAATATTTTTGAAATATTATTTAAAATCATCAATATTTATCCCAAATTTCAAAAAATGTTCTTTTGTTGTCTTTATAGCATTCTCATGATAGTTTATTAAGAATTTTTCAAATAATTGAGGATTTGCTTTTAAAGATAAAGGTCCTAATACACTTCTCACATCGTATACATATAATTGATCCTTTTTTATCCCCCTTATATATCTCTTTACAGCTTTATCTGGCGACATTGCATTTCTAATAAGTTCATCTAATAATGAGTGATAAATCTTCTCTATCTTATCTTCACCATAAGCATCTATTAAATTTTTAGAGTATTTTATTTTAGCATTAGAAAAAATATTTGTTTTTACGTATGAAGGAATTACTACTGAAACTTTTATATTTTGACTATATAATTGACCAAAAAGTGCTTCTGAGAGTCCTACAACTGCAAATTTCGAAGTAATATAGGAGGCAGGTTCTGCTGACCCAAAAACACCCGCTCCAGAAGCAACATTCACAATATGTCCCGAGTGCTTATTATACATGTGGGGTAAAAATACTTTAAGAGAATGAATAATACTCCACAAATTTATATCAAGTACTCTTTTCCAATCTTCTAATTCAAGTTCTAATATATCTCCTCCGATTGCAGTTCCTGCATTATTGATTAATAAGTCAAGTTCTTTTAACTCTGAGAAAAAATCTTTAGAAATTTTTTCCCAATCACTAAATTTAGCAACATCACACTTGCCAGTATATACTTTTACTCCAATTTTATCGATCTCCTCTTTTACTCTTTCTAAATCCTCCATATTAATATCAGAAATAAATAGGTTCATTCCTTCATTTGCTAAAGCTATAGCAAACGATCGCCCTATTCCACTAGCAGCTCCAGTAATAAAACAATTCTTTTCTTCCAAATCTTTCAAATTTTTCACTTTTATGTGTAAAATTTATTGGATTTTACGTTATTTAATATGATTAATATTTAACATTGTTTAAATATAGAATGATCAGGTCTAATTATTTTATAAGAAAAGACTTTTATATATCTGAAATCAATTTATCTATTACTGAGTTTATTTGCAACTCATAAAAATTCTAAAAATAGTTAAATTATTATTAAAAAATATCAGAGGAAATTTAGATGAAAGATTATTCAGATTGGGAACCGATACCAGATTATGAGAATGAATCACCTTATATAGAAAATCCCAATCGTCCATGGTTAAAATTAAGGCCAGATTATATAGCAAAATCACTAAAATTTGAACCTATACCTGTGCATGAGCTCATTAAACTAAGAATTTCGAATTATCTTAATAATGTTTGTGTACATTACAAACCCACTGATAAAAAGTATACTTACCGTGAGGCAATCTACACTTCAGACAAGATCGCAAATGCATTATTTGAGTTGGGTGTCAAGAAAGGAGATGGAGTAGGGATTATGACAAGTAATTGTCCTGAATTTTTATTTTGTTGTTTAGGGATTATGGAAACTGGGGCAGCAGTGGTTCCAATAAATCCTCTTCTTAAAGAGGCAGATGTGGCACACATCATTAGAGATGCGGGAAATATAAATACTATTTTTGTACATAAAAACAATTTTAGAACAATTAAGAAGGTTAGTAAAGTAGTTGAATTAGAAAATGTGATTTTACTTCGAGCTGAAGAAGCAAAACCTGATACAATTACTTTAGAAGAATTTATTGATGGAAAAACGCCTAAACCTCCTGAAATCGTCATAGATCCTATTAATGACCTTGCAATTTTACTATATACAGGTGGTACCACGGGTCTACCTAAAGGAGTGATGTTAACTCATAACAATTTAGTAGCTGATGCTCTTTGTACTATGTATAATTTACGTGAATCGAGAGATGATGCAGATGTAGTCTATGGAGAAAGAGTAAGTCTAACAGTTCTCCCTATATGTCATTCTTTTGGTTTTCAGGTCTTAATTATGACTTCAATTTTAGCATCAATGCTAGTAATGTTTGAATCATTTAATCCTTCTGAAGTCTTAGAAGCAATTGAATATTATAAATGTGATATGTTTATAGGTGTACCAGTAATGTTTCAAATGTTAGTCAATTCCCCTGACTTCACAGAGCGGGATCTTTCAAGTCTTGAGTCAGCAACTTCGGGTTCAGCGGCATTGGCTCCGGAAATAAATAATAGGTGGGAACAAATTGTTGGATTTAAAGTAGGTCAAGGGTATGGACTAACTGAGACATCACCAGTTACTCATCACCAACCACAGTGGTTGCCTGAAATAAAAACGGAGAGTATTGGAATTCCTTGTATTGATACAGACACAAAAATCGTAAATCCTGATTCTTTAGAAGAGCTTCCCATAGGAGAAGTAGGAGAATTATTAATTCATGGACCTCAAGTAATGAAGGGATATTGGAAAAGGCCTGAGGATACTAAAAAAACATTTGTACAAGGTGACTGGTTAAGAACAGGTGATTTAGCAAGAATGGATGAGCAAGGATATTTCTATATTGAGGGACGGACGAAGGATATCATTAAATATAAGGGTTATAAAGTTATGCCTCGTGAAGTTGAAGAAAAATTAATTGAACATCCAGCAATATTAGAAGTAGGTGTAGTATCTGCTCCTGATCCAAATGTTGGGGAAACTATAAAAGCTTATGTAGTACTCAAACCAGAATATAAGGATAAAATTACAGAACGAGATATTATTGAATGGTCAAAGGAAAAATTGGCCGGCTATAAATATCCACGACAAATAGAATTCATTAATATATTACCACGTACTACTGTTGGTAAAATTTTTCGCAGAAAGTTAAGAGAAAGAGCATTAAAAAAAGAATAATAACCAAAAATATGGATAATATTCTCTTCAAATAAATTCTTACAAATCAAAAATGATATGCTGGATCTATTAATATTTCTTTTTTTATTTATTATTGGTTATTTGATCATATTTTTTGCTGCAGATCTCTTTTTAGACAACTTAAAGGAAATTTGTCTAATTTATGGGTTATCTCCTTTTATAATTGGTTCATTAGTTCTTGGAATTGACCCTGAGGAATCAATAGCTTCGATAATCGCAGCAATAAATGGGCTTCCTTATATAGCAGTAGGAAATGTTATTGGCAATTCCATAATTGCTTTAACAATTAGTTTTGCTATTCCCGCTTTTTTCTATAAAATTAATTTTAAATCGGCTCCCCAATTTTATTTCTTTTTATTATATAGTTGTATGATTTTAATTGCAATTGGATTCTTAGTCAATTATGGATATATTATGGTTGGTATTATCGTTATAATCATCTATTTTATTTATCTTAACTTGAATTTAAAACAATTAAATCAAAATAGAATTGTAGAAATTGGTTTAGACAAAAAAGAGCTTCAAAATGATGTTAATCAAGAGATTTTACAAAATTCGAAAAGAAAAAAAATTATATTAATTATTATTGGGTTTGCTTTCATATTTCTAGGAGGAGAATTGCTCATTTATTCTGCAGAACAAATAATAAAACTTACTAATCTCCCAGAAGCATTTTTTGGGCTTGTAATAATTGCTTTTGTCACAAATGTAGAGGAATTAACTCTAGTTTTTAAATCAATACGAAAGAAAAGTGTAGAAATTGGCCTAGGAGGGATGATTGGTAAGGTTTTTTGGAATTTAGCAATAACTTTTGGGATAAGTGGAATTATTATCATAAGTTTTAATTTTTCTTTAATCATCTTCTGGAATTGGCTTATTCTCTTTACTTTATTAATCTATTTTAATTATATTGCTAAAAAGAAGCAGATCTATTGGAAAGAGGGAATTATCTTAACAATTTTTTTATTGATTTTTCTGTTCCTGAATTTCATACTGGGGATATTGGTTTAAAACTATAATATTATTTCGTTTCCATAATTTCATTGAAATTAAACCTATTGAAATTAATAATGTCGGATAAATTATTATTTCTAACAAAGAGGGATTCGCGTTATAACCAAATAATGCTTTTAATAGTGAACCTATAATTTCAAGCCATACTGGAGTTGCTGGGTTACCGTCAGGGTAGCTTTCTGGTAATATATTTTTCATATTCCACACATTTTCGACAATTGGATTTATAACACCCGCTTCTATAAGCTCATGAATTCCATAAGTAATCAAACCAGCTGCAAATAAAATTAAAACTAAGTTAGAAATTTTAAAGAATTTTGATAGATTAATGGTTTTAATGCCATAAAAAAATAATAAACCGATTCCAACTGAAATGCTTAAACCAATAGAAGATCCTAATACAACTCCTATTTGATTAAGAGATCCGACTGATGTTGCTCCAATTAGCAAAAGTACCAATTCTATTCCCTCTCTTACAATTATTATAAATGTAAGTATAGAGATGGATATAATCTTCCCGGTCTCAATTGAAAATTCCACTTTTTCTTCTAAAGTCTTCTTCATTTTGGGACCTTCTTTACTCATCCATAAAATTAACGTTATAATAAAAGCTCCAGATATTATAAAAGTATAACCCTCAAAAGTTTCTTCAAGAGTTCCGCTAAATCCGCCTAGTATTGCGGTAAAAATAAGTGCAAATACTATACTTGAAATAATTGCTAAAATACTACCAATGAATACATATTTGTAATAAAATTGCTGATTTGTATTCTTTAAATATAATAATATTATGACTATTACTAATATGGCTTCTAAACCTTCTCGAAATGCTAAAAACGTAGGGATTATTAAATCAACTATTGAAACCAATTAATTCTTCTCTTATTTAATCATATACTTAGTTTTATCTTATGATCTATCAAAAAGTAATTAATTATAAATTTTAGGCTTATCTAGTATAAGTAATTTTTTAGTTCGAAAGATAACCCAGTTTGCCATCTCTATTAAGAATAATAATTGAAATTTAAAAATCAAAATATAAGAGAAGCTTATTGTTTTATTTAGATAAAGTCTTCAAAAGATAATAAAATCAAATGGTAAAATCAGTAAATTTTAAACTAAATAAATTTTTTTCTTAGTAATGGACTTATTTATCCTTTTTTTAACCTTTGGGATCTTATTCCTTGGAGAATTAGGAGATAAAACTCAATTAATTGTTTTTAATCTTGCTTTAGAATATGAAAAATTTTATAAAGTTGGAATAGGAGTTACAATTGGTTTTGCGTTAATTGTAACAATTGGAGTAGTTTTTGGAATAATTATAACCCGCTTTATTCCACTCTTTATCATATCTTTAGTGTCTGCGATAATATTTATTTTAATCGGAATTTTAGAAGCTCGTTCTTTGAAAAAACTTTACTTTGAAAGAAGTAAATCAAAATCTGGAGAAATTTTAACAAAAGATATTGAAATAGATGATAATGAAATTACACATAATTTTAAAAATAAACTTGTAAAATTAAGAAACAATCCCTATTTAGCAGGATTTATTTTCATACTTTTAATGGAGTTAGGCGATAAAACTCAAATTTTAACAATAACTATGGCTTCCCGGTATCCTAATCCAATTGAAGTATGGTTGGGTGCTTTTTTTGCTCTTATATGTGTAGCCTGGATTGGCATTCTTTTTGGTGCAATAATAGCTAAAAAAATATCAAAATTTTATCTAAAACTTATTTCCTCCTCTGTTTTTATAATTATTGGATTGTTGACTTTGATAACATCAATACTTATTTAAAAAAAAAGGGAAAAATAGTAAGATTTAGATATTTTAATTATAAACACCTATAAATAAACTGATGTTATTACTTAGCTTCAAAACCTTTAAGTGCAAGATATAGGAAAGCAGCTGTTAATATTCCACCGATTAATCCGCCATAAAAAGCTTCTCCTAACCACCAATCAGTGTAGTCTGCATCAGCCATTTCTACTTCAAAAACTATGGCTCCAATTATACTGAGAATGGCAATAACTGCTGAAAAAACCATAGATCCTTGTAATATCTTTATTGAAGGTATTTTCTTTGGATCCCTAAGAGCTATAAATGAAAGAGCAGCAATCCCTAAAAATGCTAATCCTATAAAGACAAAAGCAAGCCCTCCAAGAGCCCCTCCTTCATATAACGCATAAGAACCAACCCATCCATAAATCCTTGGACTATAATTGTACCATCCGGCGAAATCAGTAGCAAGAAATAAAATTCCAGTTATCGCACTACAAATTAATGCTCCAACAAAATAACTTGACAATTCACCTTTTATCCTTTCTAAACTCATTTGTGACCACTTATACCTTTTATTCTATTTTTATAAATTGTTAATAATAATTAGAATCGATATATTATTATTTAAATGTTTATTTTATAATTAAAAAAACGAGTTCTTAAATATTACAAGCCTCTATTGCATTTTTAGGCATTACTTGTATCGTTGATTCAATTATATTATACTTTTTGAATAAAAAGTTATTAATTTCAGAAATCAAGTTATCCTGATTAGCCTTTATCTCTTCATCAATTTTTATATAAGCAGAAAACATGAGCATATCAGGGGTAATTGTCCAGAGATGCACATTATAAATTTCCTTAATCTCTTTAAAATTATTTTTCAAATCATCATTAATAGTATCAATATTCAATCCTTTTGGAGCCATTTCAAGTAGAATTCTTGTAGATTCTTTTAATACACTCCAAGCCCAAAAAAGAATTACCATTGATATCCCAATACTTACAATTGGATCAAGTATGTTGAAATCAGTATAAAGTATAATAATCGAAGCTACTACAATCCCAATTGAAGAAGCAGCATCTCCAATCATATGATAAAACACACTTTTAACATTCAAATTATTATTCTGGCTTCCTTGTAGAATTCTGATACTTGTTAGATTCACAAAAAGTCCTATAAGAGCAATCAATAACATATAAAAACCAAATACTTCTTCTGGATTTAAAAACCTAAGAATTGCTTCATATATCATTATTCCTACAATTGGAATAAGAAATAAACCATTAATAAAAGCTGCTAACACCTCAGCTCGGTATAAGCCAAAAGTTTTATGATGACAAGGAGGTTTTCTTGCAATATTAATTGCTAATAAACTTATCCCAATAGCAAAACTATGAGTGAACATATGACCAGCATTACTTAACAAAGCGATGCTATTTGTAATTAAACCACCAATAATTTCTAAAACCATAACAGTGGTAGTAATAATCAGTGAAATGTAGAGTTTCTTCCTTTCTACAGACCGATATTGGAATAAATGCTCAGAAAAAGAACTTTTACTCATAAATAATTCCTATAAAATTTTCTCAATATAATAAAAAGATATTTTTCTAATAAAATAATGGATTAAGAATTATCACTAGTTTTAAAAGAACTATCTCTCAATTATTCTATTAAGACTCTTATTTCTTTATTTAGATAAACTAAAATTATAGAATATAAGAATTAATTTTTTAGATGAAAAATTATAAAAAATATCTAGTAAAATTTTTAGAGTAATGATTTTTTTATGTCAAATATAAAAAAATGGGAAGCTAATGATCACTGGGTTGAAATTAATTTGGATCTCTGTGCTGGATCAGGAGAATGTGTAGAAGTCTGCCCAGTTCAAGTTTACGATATTCTTGATGGAAAGGTAGATGCTGAAGATATTGCTGAATGTATCGAGTGTGGAGCTTGTGAAGGAGCATGCCCATATGATGCAATCATATCTCACTCTGCTTGGAAATAATGAGAAATCAAGCGAATTCTGAATTAATTAAGATTATTCAAATGATTTAAAAACAATTTATTTTATCTTTAAGGATTTTAGTCTTTCTGAGAATAATTTTTCGTCCCATATTCAATCCATTTAGAGATTAATTCTATTTTAAATCTCTCTTTCTAATGGATTAGCTCTTTCTAAATCTTAAATAGAATGTGTCTTTTTCTTCTTCTTTTTTTAATATTTTAAAACCTATATCTTTAGCCAAGTCTGAGTGATGATCCATATCCTGTTCTTTATTCCATAATATACCATAACCACTTTCAATAATTTTATCATTAATTTTTACATTAAGCCTTACACCATAGATGTCTTTTTTAATATTACCTCTATTTGGTATAGTTAAATCCCAGAGCACAAATTCACCATCTTTTTTCAAAACTCTATATATTTCTTCGAAGACTTTTTTGTGATCCGCTATTTGGATATACATCATAGTGAAAAATGCAGTAACTGTATCAAATGTATTATCTAAAAATTGTAAATCTTTAGCATCCATAACTATTTTTAAATCTTTAGTACTCTTAGCTTCTTCAAGTTCACTTCTATTAGGATCTATTGCAACAACCTGTTCCCCCTTAAATTGTCCAATTACGCCTTCTCCCCCTCCCCCAATATCTAAGATTCTCCCTTTTAATTCAATATTTGATAAATCAATTTTATAAGGACCTACGAATATGGCTCTCTCATCGACTAATAAATTCTTGAAGTCATCGATCGCATTTTGATTCGTATACCACTCATTTTCTATTATTTTTCCTTTAATTTTACCTTCTTCAAAATATCCTCTTATTTCTTCAGCACTTATCTTTTTATGGAACATCTCGCTAATATTATTAATATCAAAATATTCAACATTATCAATTTCCTTCATAATTATCTTAAAATATAAACTAAAATATTAAAATCTTTTAAAAAATAAAAACAAGGCAAATATTAAATGAATTTAAATAATATATTTACAAAAAGTTTGGAATGAAGCTAATGACTAGTTAAGAATTAACATAGTCGTCCTTCATTTTTATAACAATCAAAAGTACTATCTAAATTTCCAATATAATTTATCATGGAATTGTACCATTTATCCAATAATTCTCGAAATTGTTTTTTTACAAATCCTAAATCTTTTGCACTATAAACGTAAAGATAACCTCGTTTATTTATGTCATTTTTTCCTTTAAATTCAAAGAATTCTTTTCTAGACATTGATTCTCTCTTAATTATTTTGAGTTCAATTAAATTTTGAAGTGCTCTTTGAATTGAACTTCTATCTTTATTAAGAGCATTTGATAATTCTTCTGTACATACTTTTTTATTTCTTAATAAGAAAGAAAAAATGGTTGATTCTAATTCATTAAGACCAAGAATGCATTTAAACAAGTTACCACTTCTATAAATATTTTTATCTTCTAACATATTTTTTAATTGGTCAGAAATACTTTCCAAGAGGTTTCACCATATTTACTTTTTTGAAAATTAAAATAAAAAGGATAAATTGCAAAATTGAGCTGATTTAAGATTTAAGTTTTTCGAGAATTTGTTTTAAGGTATCATAATTCAGTACTCCAACAAATTTTCTTACAAGTTTCCCGTTGTTAATAAAGAGAGTGGTTGGAATTGCTGTAACACCAAAATATTGTGCTATAGACGGATTTTCATCAACATTAACTTTAGCAAATATGAAATCATTAGAATATTCTTTTTGTAATTTCTCAAAAATTGGGGCAAAGATCTTACAGGGTCCGCACCATACCGCCCAGAGATCTATAATTACGATCTTATCTGGAAAATCTTTTGTCAATTTATTCAATTCGTTAATATCATGAAGTTTTATAATTTCATTTGGCATTGATTGCTGTTTTAGCAACATTTCTACTTTTCTCTGTCTAATTTTTTCTAATTCATCATCAGTCATTTTTCAACATTCTTTTTTAATTTGTCGAAAGTTATGTGATGTGTAATCACAACTTTCTTATTTAAAACAAATAAAAATTGATATTTAAACATCTTTATTATGAAAAAAAATTCATGACTAAAATATGAATTCATAAGAAAAATCATTTTATAAATTACGAATAAATTAAAAATATTTGACAACTATAAATCTTTTTAAGGGCAACTAATTCAAATGTACAAAAATATCATAAATTTGCTTTTAATAATACTTATAAGACTAAATTTCTTTAATTAAATTTAAAATAAGTTTGTAGTTTTTATCTTAATGAAAATACATTCTCTATTTATTCTAACAAAAGCAGGAGTTTGCATTTATAGCAGGAATTTTACAGAAGATTTTGAGAATATAGAGCCAAATTTAATTACCCCTTTCTTTTCAGCTATCTTTTCCTTCTCTGAAAATGTAATAATGCAACAAACCCCTGAAATTATCGAAATGGGTGATTTTAGGTTTGTTTTCAGAATACAGAAAGATTTCATATATACAATATTATCAGATTCAAGCGCAAGTCTATTATATATTAGTTCTCGATTAGCCAGTATAATTGATGCATTTGGAGTTTTCTTGAAAACAGCTGATATTGATGATTATCAAATAATTGAGAACCATGCATTTGATCTCAAGATTGATTCTATAATTACAGGTGAAGCTGAATTAACGTCAAGTCGAGCTTTATATAGGAAAATAATCGATCACATTAAAAGCCTGGTGTTTGAAAACGAAATTATTGGAGCAGCACTTTTTTCAATTAATGGAAAAGTTATTTATTCATCGCTACCTCAAGATATCTTATTATCCTCATTAAAAGAATTAGAAGTTCGATATAAAGTAGCACATGAATTTAATATGACCTTTTACAGTTTGGAAAATAATCAAAAAGTATTTTCAAAAATCATTGAAATAGCTTGGAAATTGGAACCACTAATTATCGTGATTTTATTTGATTCTACAGTTCCACTTGGAATGGCTGAAGTCAATTTAGAAAAAATCTCGAAAACAATACAAAACATTATTTAAAATTTCATATTCTTAACCTTTTCAGAAAGAAAATAAGAATTAGGTTTTAAGAAAAAACCTTTTTTATTGTTGTTTATTTTGAAACTTAATTATGTATGATGTAATTGTCATCGGTGCAGGAGTATCAGGTGCTTCTTTTGCAAATAAAATTTCAAAATATGCAAAGACACTCCTTATAGAAGCTCAAGATTATCATCATTCCAATATTCCAATAAGAACAAATATCTTTCCAGAACATAATAGACCCTTTATAAAGAATGAAACTGATTGGGAAAGCAGTTCAATATTTCCTTGTAAACACACGAAATCAAATTACATGAGTGATGAATTTAATGGTGTTATCGATTCTAATGAATTTGGAATACCTTTAGGAAATATATGTTATACTGAAAATCTTATTGAAGAATTAATAAATAAATTTGAAGAACAAGGGGGAACCTTTAACTCTAATGAGAGAATCTCAAAAATAAACAGACACAGTGATTATTTAGAATTAATCAATGCTAAAGGTGCTTCTTATTCAACAAAACTATTAGTATTGGCAACTGGCTCACGCGGTTTTGATCTACAGCGATCTTTGGGATTTGAAATTCCAGATCATTATACCGGGACCTATCTCCATCTATTTGGAGATGAAAACAAAATAAATGAGAATATTGAATGGAACTATACTTTTCACATCAATCCTAAAATAAGTTGGAATGGCCCTTTTTTCTTTAATAAAGGTAAAGAGAGAATTTCAGCAGGATTTTTAGGTGAAAAAAACCAATCCAAGGAGGAAATTATTTCTAGACTTGAAAGAATTTTAAAAAATTATAAACCTATCCAACCGTTTATTGAAGGGTTAAAATATAATTTGTCAACTGCATTTGTAGGTGACATCTCTAAACATCCAATTAAAAGGTTCTCAAACGATCGAGTTCTTGTTCTAGGAGAAGCAGCCGGGATTGTAACTGCCTTCTTTTACGAAGGATTGTTGCCTGGAATAGCATGTGCAGATATCGCTTCGAATACTGTAAAACCATTATTTGAGAAAGGTAGTAATTTTAGCCGATCAGAGCTACAAAAGTATGATCAAGAAGTTAGACGCATCTTAATGACTTATTTTAAGAATGGGAATGCCCTTGAATACTTGATATATAATGAGGGGTCCTATGTGAAGTCTTTATGGCGCTTATATACTGAACTACTTAATGAAAATAAATTAGCAAGAAAGTACATATATGAAGCATATATTAACCATGATCTAGCAAACCATAATACAAGTAATGACAGATATTTTGGGGAAAAATGGTTCGGGAAGCTTCCCGTACTTTCAAAAATAACATTAAGTCCACGATTTTTTAAAGCTATGCTAATGTGAATATTAAAAATCTAAATATTTGGATTATCTCTTATCTCCTTATTTCTTAATATTTAATAATTCTATCCGTTCTTTTTTTTTCTCAACCTTTCTAACTAAAATTACCGCTACTCTGCCAATTTGTGCCTTTAAAGAAGCTTTTGACCCATATTTCTTATATATGAGTCTAATTAATAGAGTTAACAAAATATATGTCCCTATTACAGCGATCCAGTAGGTTAATGCATTTAATTGATTGATAAAAATAAAATATATGATATTATGTGAAAAATAGATGGTGAAAGAATAAAAAGAGTAGAAATAGAAAAATCTATAGCTCTTTTCTACTTTTATGACTTCGAATTCTTCAAAGATTAATAAAACAGAAAATGTAGTTAAAATTACTCCTAGTGAATATATTGTCGATGAAAAAGTTTCATCTATTAAAAAACCAGGAAAAAGAAACAAAACCGCAATTAATATTAGAATTGTGCCCATTATTAATGATGGAAGCAAAAATTTATTTAATAATGCTAATCTTCTTTCCTTTTGATCATCTTTGAGATATATTTCAAGCATGACATCTCCTACAACTGTCCCTACTAGAAAAAAGCTGAAATAGTATAGAATGGGATGTAAACCATTATACAAAACATGATATAAGGCTCCAAAAATGTTAACTTGTCCTTCATAAGGCAAAAGAATTGAAAGAATATAATAATGGTTAATCCAAATAATCACAGCTAATATGATTCTAAATGATTTTGAAGTTTTTAATAGCAAAAATGCTAATAATAGGGAAATACCTATTGTAAGTGGTATATACCATTTCCAAATATCTAAAGGATTTAACATTCCTACTGCTGTAACGCTAGAATATAGCAAAGCTAGAACTATTATTATTAAAGCTCGAAATAAGTATTCGTTATTTACTTGTTTTATACTATTATCCGAAGCTTCAGCTTTCGTAAGTCTACTCCTGTAAAATAATACCGTGCTTAGTCCTGAAAAAAATAAGAAACCAGTACCTACTATATCACCAAAAATTGAATGAAGTATTTTAGTTAACCAACGATCTTCAGGTCTTACCCACCAAGAAAGCGTATGTCCAAGAACCATCATAAACATGCACCACCCGCGAAAAGTATCTATGCTTTTTATTCTTTTCATTAAAAATCCTTCGATTTTGTATAAAGCAATATTTCAATTAAGTTGAAAAAAGAGATATAAACAGAAATATATTAGTACCTATATAATTTTTATTGAAATTTTTTTACTTTAAAAATTAAGATTAGAACGATTATTTCATTTGAATCATTCTCAAATTTTTACATTTTATTCTTTTTAGAATATCATTAATCAAAAAATAATTACTCGTTTTAAATAAAAACTAAAGTGAACTACTAATAAAAATCATTAACAATAAAGATATCAATCAAAAAGAGAAGTAGTCCTTTGAAAATATTTAATCATCAAGGGATTATCTATTAATAAATTTTTCAGATAAATTTAATTCTAATTTATCTATTAAGTTTTTGAATTCTTTAATATCAGAACTTACTTCAATACCTAAATCTGGGCTTAATTTAATAGCTTTTTCAATGTACTGAATACCCAAATTGTAATCCTTTGTATCAAAGTAAGCATAACCCAAGAAAAACCATGCTCTAGCAAATTCTTGGTCTATTTCAGTCGCTT
The DNA here is from genome assembly GCA_016839585.1 of Promethearchaeota archaeon. Taxonomy (GTDB): domain Archaea; phylum Asgardarchaeota; class Lokiarchaeia; order Sigyniarchaeales; family SOKP01; genus Loki-b32. The sequence continues at coordinate 18,484 of JAEOTZ010000026.1, read as the reverse complement.
TTCTATAATTACTGATGGCTAAATCAAATTCTTTTTTAAGTTTATATACATTAGCCATATTAAAATATGCTAATGAATAATTAGGGTCAATTTCAACGGCTTTTTTATATGATTCAATAGAACTATCCAACTCATTTTTAGCTTCATAAGCAAGTCCCATGTTATTCCAGGATTCAGCATGTTTAGGATTTAATCTGACAGCTTTGCTAAAATTCTGAATCGCAGCATCGTAGCTCCTTTTATTATTATAGGCAAGACCAAGGTGATAATAAGCATCTACATAGTTTTCATCTAATTCTGTTGCTCTATTGCACGATTCAATTGCTATATCAGGATTTTTTCTTAAATTTTGTTTAGTTCTATTAACCAATTCTGTTTTATACCTTTCTCTAATTAAATTTTTATTCTGCATATCAGGTTCTTCCATTAACTCATTTACTTTAAGAGCTCTTTCATAAAATGTGAAACCTTCTTCCCATTTAAATTGTTTAGCTAATTGATTTCCTCGTTCTATTAGAAGCCTAATTTCATCAGAGTGAACCTCGTCTATTAACTTCTTTATTTTACTCATTTCCTCAATTCTACGCTTCTCATCATCAATTGAGTTAGCGTAATCTAGTCGTTTTTTAAGTTTTTCGATCTCTTTTTCTTTAAGTTGCTGTGCTTCCGCTAAACCCCCTTTACCTACAAGTTGTTTAATTTCTGATTGATAAATTAGACCTTTAATCTGTCCTACATCTTTTTCCATCTTATCTGTGAGATACATTTTATTCGTAATATCCAAAGCTTCATTGTAAACTTTTATAGCTTCCTCATATTCATCTTCATTCTCCAGTTTATTTCCCTGGGTTAAAACTTCTTTTACTTGGGCAGAATACACCTTATTGACTAGGTTCTTAAGGTTTTCAATTTCTTCCTCTGGATAGGTCATAATTTTAGCAATACTTAATGCCGAATACAATTGACTTATAGCGTCATCATATTTTTTTTGCATAATATTAGATACTGAATTATCTTTGATTAGATTAATACCTGCTAAACACGCAATGTTGATTAGATCACTAATATTTTTTACTTCTTGGTCTTTTTTTATATCTGGAATCATTGAATGTGCTATATCTAAAGCTTCTTTGAAAATATTTACAGCCTCATTTATTTTAGTCGTACGTTCCTCAAATTTATCTTGTTGAGTTATTTGTTTTCCTTTTTCTACTATTGGTTTGATTTTTTCAATATAGAAAGGATTTATGATTTCAGCGATGATACTAATTTCAAGGCTTTTTAAATCAGAATCATACATTCTATTTGCGATGTCTAAAGCATTTTTTGATTCTGAAATTGCACTATTAATATTTTTTTGAGTCACTAATTCCCTGGTTTTATCAACAATGGGTTTAATCTTATTAGAATAAATTTGGTTAACTAGATTTTTTATATTAATAATTTCCTTATTCTTTTGCTCAGAATTGTAAAAGCTATCAGTGAATCCTAAAGCCTTCTCAAACTCTTTTATGGCATCTTCACTTCTACCAGTTAGTTTCAATTGGTTTGCATTTTCAATAATTAATTTTATTTGAGTTGAACAAGTTTGATCAATTTCAGCCTTAATTTTATCTTGTTCTTCAATTTTAGGGATGCCTTCATAAATTTCCTCAGCAATAATTAATGCTTTATTGAAAGTTTCAATTGCATCATCAAAATTTTTATTTTCTCTTAAATTCATAGCATCTTCTATTAGTTCTTTCAGTTTTGCTTCGTCATTTAATTTATTAATTTCTTGTACTTCAGCTTCTTTAAAATCTGGGTCATCAATGTTATCAGCTACCTTTAATGCTTCCTGGAAATTTGCATAGGCTTTATCAAATTCTTTTTGAGAAACTAAGCGAATAGCTTGTTGAATATAATCATTAATTTCAACAGAATAAGTTTGATTGATAACATTTTTAATATTATTAATTTCAACTTCTTTATCTTCAGGCTCTTTAACTTTTTCATTAACAAAATCTATAGCCTCATGCAATTTGTCAATTGCTTTTTGATATTTATTTTTATCTTTAAATGAATTAGCTTCTTCAATCATTAAATTTAATTTTTTCAAAACAGATGCTTTCATTTTAAATGATCTCCAATTGTTAATCCTAAGAATTATTTTATATTTTTAATATTTTTCTTATAACCTTATTATTTCTTAAAATGCATGTAAAAAGTATTAATTTTAACAATTCAAAGAGCTAATAATGACTCGAGAGTATCCAGAGAAAAAGTATCCCACCATCGCTTGCTGTGGATTAGATTGTGGGCTATGTCCTGTTTATTATACTAAAGGACCTTCAAGATGTCCAGGATGTTGTGGTCCTGATTTTTTCAATAAACATCCATCATGCTCAATAATTACATGTTGCATAAAAAAACATAATTTTGAGACTTGTGCGGAGTGTAGCGAATTTCCATGTTCAAAAATAAATAAATGGGATAAGTATGATTCGTTTATCTCTCATCGGGTATCACTTTCAAATCTGGATTTTATAAAAGCACGTGGTTTAAGTGTTTTCATTGAGCAACAAGAAAAAAAAATTGAGTTGCTTAAGAAAATGTTAGAGGATTTTAATGAAGGACGATCAAAAAGCTTTTATTGTATTGCTACAGCCTTACTTCCAATAAAAGATTTAGAACAAGCCCTTGAAGAAAGTGAGGAAATAATAAAAAATAAAAATATTTATTTAAAAGATTTAAAAACCAAATCTAAAATCCTTAAAGAGAAAATCAATGAGATTGCTATTAAAAAAATGATAGAATTAAAACTTCGAAGAAAATAAATATGTAAATGTTAAAATGAAGACTACTGCTCTTTAATAAGGTAAAAGTTTAAATAATTTAGTATCAATAAAAACCTACCCTTAAAAAAAGGTGAGATCTATCTCAAAAGAAGCATTTCGTAAATTTTGGGCAGAAAAAGATTATTTAAAGATTTTTGTTATATCTATCCTCTTATTAATTGTGGGAATCATCTTAATATTTGCAACTAATATATATGATACTTACGCTGATCCTAGTACTCCGGGGGAATGGGATGACTTTGATAGGAATATAGACTCACTTGAAACGTTTACAGCACTTTTCTTTCAATTAGGGATGATATTATTTGCCGTATCTACTTTTTTAGGAGGACTGAGAGATGACACACTTTCACCAGAAGTCAGAAAAGGAATGATTTTTGCTTCAAGTGTAGCAATGGTAGGTTTTGTAGTAGTAATGGTTTTAATTCTACAATAACTGTTAAACCAACCGACTTGAAATTAGGAAAAAATTTAACTTTTAATATCTTTTTTTTTTTAATTCGTTTCAAGTAATAAGAGAAAGAATTTTATATGAGTAAAGTCCAATTTGAGAGAAAAGTGTTTTATGGGGGTTCAATTATTACTATGAATCCTAAACAACCTTTTGTAAATGCTGTGGGGATTCTGGGTGAGAAAATTATAGCTATTGGAGAGTTAAAAGAAGTTAAAAAAGAATTAGGTGCTAAATATCAAATGATAGAATTGAAAGGAAAAACTATGCTTCCTGGCTTTATTGATTGTCATCTCCATCCTATTCAATTTCTTCTACACTTATTAAACCCTGATCTTTCAAATGTTAAACGATTAAAAGACCTTCAATCAATTTTAAAAAAAGGTGTGAAACAAAAAAGCGTAGATGAGTTAACTATTGGATTTAACTTCTGTGAAGAGAAATTTGATAATCCTATTCTACCTACTCGATGGGATTTAGATGAGGCTTGTCCTAATAATCCTGTTTTTATTTTAAGATATGATGGGCATATAGGCGTGGCAAACAGTAAAGCACTAGAATTAGCCGGAATAGATGAAAATACGGAGATTCCAGAAGGTGGTGAAATAAGGAAAAATGAGAAGGGTGAACTAACAGGACTATTATCAGAAAAATCATTATCCCTTATTCTCTCTAAAATTTCCGTTCCAAAGAAAGTTGATTTGGATAAAACTGCCTCGAAAGCATTTGAAATTTTTGCTAGCAATGGAATAACATCATTACAGGGTATTGTCTACTATGGTAAAAAAAGTGAATATGGACTTTTTGGATCATCGGAGATCTCCATTTTAACCTCTATTCAAGACAAAATACTTCAAGATTGGTATATTATGGTAAATACAGAAGATCCACTAAAAATTATAGATTTAAAAAAACCTCCCTTAGATGAGGGAAAGAAAGATGGAAAATTTAAAGTAGGAAGTTTAAAATTATTTCTTGATGGAAGTTTCGGAGCAAAAACAGCTTGTATGTTTGAACCATTTTCTGATGCTCCCGAGATGTGTGGCTTTTGCATAATTGATGAGGACAAAATATATGAAAAAATGAAATTGGCCCATAATAATGGATTTCAAATTGTTATGCACTCAATTGGCGATAAAGCAAATAGAATTGCAGTAGATTTATATAAGAGGCTTATAAATGAATTTCCTAGAAATAATCATAGACATCGAATTGAACATGCTTCTATGTTAACAAAGGATGTAATTGAAGATATGAAAAATTATGGAATAATCGCATCTTGCCAGCCACCATTTATAAATTCTGAATATACTTGGTTAGAAAAAAGAATTGGAAAAGAACGTTGTAAATATACATATCCATTCAAATCTTTAGTCAATAGTGGTGTAGTCTTAGTCTCCGGTTCTGATTGTCCTGTTGAAGATACAAATGTTATTTCGGGCCTACATGCATTAGTGACTCGAAATAATTTTGTACCTGAAGAATGTTTAACAATTAAAGAAGCATTAAAAACATACACGATAAATGCCGCTTATGCCGCGTTTGAAGAGGATATAAAGGGCAGTATTGAAGTTGGAAAATTAGCTAATTTAGTCATTTTAGATAAAAATCCATTAGAAGTTCCTAAAGAAGAAATACAAAAAATCCAAATTCTTGAAACTATAATTAGAGGAAAGACTGTATTTAAGAAATAGTGAATTATTAAGAGGGATAAATATAATGAATAAAAATATATTAAAAAAAAAAATTTTTTATGATGGTTCGATCATTACATTGAACGACTCTCAACCTTTTGTTGAAGCTGTCTGCATTGAAGGAGAAAAAATTATTGCTGTTGGCTCTCTAGAAGAGATTCAAGCAAAAGTAAATGATAATTATGCGTTAGTAGACTTAAAAGGAAAAACTCTCCTTCCTGGATTTATAGATTGTCACATGCACGCAATTGGAGCACTTTTTTTTTTACTATATCCTGATTTTTCTAAAATAAGAAGTTTAAAGGAACTACTACAATTTTTAAAGGAAATTGTTAAGGATAAAAAACCTAATGAATTAATTTTAGGATTTAAATTAGATGAACAAAGATTTGACAATCCTGTGTTACCTACCCGGTGGGATTTAGATCAAGTGAGCCCTAACAATCCCGTATTTATTTTTCGCCATGATGCTCATTCAGGAGTGTCTAATAGTAAGACTTTAGAAATAGCTGGAATCAATAATGATACCATATCACCCGAAGGAGGTGAAATCCAGCGAAATGAGAAAGGTGAGATAACCGGTATTTTAAAAGAAAATGCAACTAATTTAATCTTTTCAATTATTACACTCCCAGATTCGGACACAATTAAAGAAGCAGCTTCAGAATTTTTTGGAAGTCTGGCAGCAAAAGGGATAACCTCAATTCATGGAGTAATTGAAATGGATAGAAAGGGAGGAGTAGAGAATTTAGGCGGAGTCGCTATCCCAATTTTAAAAATTATTAAAGAAAACATTTTGCAAAATTATTATAGTATAGTCTTTACTGCAAATCCAAAAAAACTGAAAAGAATTAAAAAACCGCCTTTGGATGAAGGAAAAACAGATAGTAAATTTAAAGTTGGTTGTATTAAAGCTTGGATGGATGGAGCATTAGGAGCTTCTACGGCTCTTATGCATGATGCTTATTCAGATCAACCCAAAAATCATGGATATGTTGTAATAAATGAAGTTGAGCTATATAATCGAATGAAAATTGCCCATAATCTTGGTTTTCAAATAGCAATTCATGCAATTGGTGATGAAGCAAATAGAATAGTTGTGAATTTATATAAAAGGCTTTTAAAGGAATTCCCCCGAGAAAATCATAGACACCGAATCGAACATGCATCTATATTAACAAAAGATATAATAAAAGACATGAGAGATTACGGAATTATAGCTTCCTGTCAACCAGCCTTTATTCATTCAGACTCTTACTGGCTTGAAAAAAGATTGGGAAAAGAGAGATGCAACAATACATATCCTTTCAAATCTATTATTGATGCAGGAGTAATTCTTGCTGCCGGTTCTGATTGCCCTGTTGAGAATCCTGATCCAATTCTAGGACTTCACTGTATGGTTACTCGAAATGGATTTATTCCAGAAGAATGTTTGGCAATTGAAGATGCTCTAAGGGCTTATACAATAAATGGTGCATACGCTTCTCTCGAAGAAGCTATAAAAGGAAGTATCGAAGTTGGAAAATTAGCAGATTTAGTTATATTAAATAAAAATCCCCTTGAAGTTCCAAAGGATAAAATTAGAGAAATTCAGGTTCTTGAGACAATTATAAGGGGAAAAGTAGTATATAAAAAGGAGTTAGAATAACCAATCTATTATTTACTTATATAAAGAATTTACTGATAAGATAATAGTTATGTTGTAGATTGAACGAGAAATTAAAAAAATATAAAAAAAATTGAAGTCTTATTTAATTTTGTTTTCCTAAGGTAACTTATTGCTCTTTATCTCTTTTTCTAGTCCTTTTTGTAAAAGTTGCTAAAAAGCCTGGTGTGTAATTCATATATTTCGGTATTGGGTATCTTATTCCCCCTTTATGACTTGCTTCTAAACCTTTTATAAAAAGTTCCAACTTACTTTTTGGAATAGAAAACATCAACTCTGAATCTTCAGCACCACCCCATACCCTATCCCCATTTCCTAAAATCACTAACTGAGGTTGATCAGTTAAGAAAGTTTTAGCAACTCCTTCATTACAAGAAGCCTGTCTTCCTGAAGACGTGAATTCAAGAACTTCTCCTTGAAAATAAAGATAACTATGGATTAAACGCATGATTTGAGCAGGTAAACCATATATTTGAACTAAATCTGGTTCTATTTTAGTTCGAGTTAATGGAGATATTACAAGACCAATGAAATCATTGTTTAAAAAGTGTATATGTTTTTCAAATGTTTTTGATATTTCAAGGTTCTTTGCATAACGACCGACAAAGAATTGATGCAGCAAATTAAATGAGTTCTCTGTCATAGGGTCCCAGCCAAAAATTCCTCTAACCATTGGGCAGGCACAATCCTCAGCTGTGACTGCCACTGTCCAACCATAAGAGCGAGCCATAAGAAAGTTTTGACATAAATAATTTCGTAATTTTAAGTTTGTTTTAGGCCTTTTACTCTTAATTGGAATTTCTGCTTTGCTTTTGATCAGTTTTATTGCTATTGGATAAGTAGAGGGTCTTAAGTATTCCTCAATTTTTCTTCCATATTCCTGATAAATTTCTAGTTCCTTACTCATTTTAAAATTCAACTATTTGGTTATTAAAATCGATTATAATTGATAAATTGATATTAGAAATTATAAATTTTATTGACTTAATCATTGTTCAAGGTTCTAGAGATCTTACTATTAGAATGATAATAGGAAGGATTCAATTTTTTGTAGAAGTTCTTCTTTTCTTGTCTCAAAAGCGTTTTTATCTTCTTGTTTTTCTTTTAAAGGTATTATTCTAAGATTTAATTTTTTCTTTTTTGTTTTTCCTTTCTTTTCGTATTCAATATCACTAGTGAAATCTATAACATTCTTCCTTCTTTTAATATCATATGGTTTATTTATAGGAAAAATGTGGTCGAACTTACTAAATTCTGTTTCCGAAAAATCATCACCCAATGTTTTTTGCATTGTGCTTCTGAATGTTTTATCTAATGCTCCAGAGGCAGGAGGTGATACTGCTCCTACAACAGCCGTTACAGGATCCATACTTCTTCTTGCAGTAAACCCCACTCCTATTACTCTTAATTTAGTGAAATATATAATACCTGAAAAAGTAATAACAGCTGTAGCAAAAGATCTAATAATCTGTCCTGAAAAACAAAATTCTATGGGTTCATATTTACTTAACGCATAATTTTCCATTAGAACTCTATCCATTTTCATTAATTTATCTAATGAAAGTATTTTTTCTGCATATTTCCATCTAAATTGAATATAGGATTCGCCCATTGTAAAATTAGTATCTTCTCTAATCAATTTACCATAGAGATCATAAAAATCGGGCAGATTATATTGTTTTTCTTTTAATACATCACTCATCGCTTTGGCAAATTGCGTCTTTTTTCCAGAACTTATAATAGATCTCAGATCTTCAAAACTTAAACTCATAATTATTACTCACAAATTCGTAATTATTTAACTTCTATTTTAATTTTGAATTTCAATAAATAGTATAATTAATAATACAATAACATATAAAAATTTTACCAATGTGTCAATTCTCTTACTTTTGAGTTATTTTGTAGATTAATCGAGAAGTCTGCGGAATTCAGGGTCTCGAGATAATTATAATCAACACAATATTTTATATTATATGCCTTTGTAATTTCTATTACCAGTAACATTTAATCCTTCTTATATCAAATAAATTTGGAAAAAAATCATATAAGGGTGGGGACTTTACCTCCTGAAACTCATATATATAGAATCTCTCCAGAGATTCCAACATTTTATCAGTACTAAATTTAACTTCACTGATGTCGTAGAGAAATAAATGTAGTTTTGTTAATTTTTTTAGATTAAAAATTGATTCTGGGAATATAGAATTAAACTGGTTTAATTCCAAATCAAGTTCAATAATGTGACCTTTATATGTACTAAAATAATATCTATCTGGATGAACTCTACGACGTTCCTCATCATTTGGTTCAAATTCTATTACCAAATGATAGCTATTAGTAGTATGTTTTTGAATTTCAAATAGAGTCAAAGCCTCTTCAGGATGTAGAATACCTTCTATTAATTCTTTGTTACTTAGAGATGATATTAAATCCTCTGAAAAAAGAATTATGTAGGCATAATCACTATATTCAGCATTTTTTATTGTTTTGGTTATTTCTTTCTTAAACATTTGTTGTGCTTTAAGTTCTCCTGCTTCATAAATTGTTCTAACTAGTGGGAAAAAAACATCAATATCTTCATCAGAAATAGTACTCATATCATAATTGTTATCAACCCAAGTCTTTAACACATTACAATATTCTTCAAAACTTCTTGTTCTTAAATAATCTCCATTAGCTAATTGATTATTAACATTAATTCTTACTACTGGGTCAAGTTTTCCTGAAACAAGTTTCAATGAAATGTACTCATTAACTTTAAATTCTTTCATATTACTAAAATTATAATCTACAATTTTGTCTTATAATTGTATTGGGTTCTTAAGATTATAAACTATTTGATAACTTAATTCCAAAAATCAATAACTTGCCGACATGTTATTCTTCCAGTTAGGTATTTTTTACCTATTCTGAAATCCACAGAGATCAGATAAATTGAACGATAGTTATGCACAGGATTGATATTCATCCCTTTTCTTTCTAGTATTTTCATAAGCTTTCATATAAAATGAATTAAGAAAGCTTATATAGAATAAATTAAGTGATCCATTAATCTGTGAAGTAGAGATGCTCATCGAAGCCTGTTTCGGCTATTAAATCTTGTCCAAGTTTCTGAATCGCTTTTTTAGTAGGATTCTGCAATATTCTCCTTGCAAGATGAATGACTTTTGTTAATTTACCATCAGAAAAATCCTTTATAATTTGATCGTATCTTCCAAAATTAATTCCTGCTGTATAGACACCCGCACTTCCATGACCTGCTGAGGAAGAAACTTGCCAGTGTTCTACTTTTAATTCAATTTTAGATAAAAGTGTTGAGCAAAAGAACCAATCCAAGTAGAGATCCATTCTTTTTGATTTTCTTTTCGTATCTTTTAGCCACTTATATGCCCGGTTTAATCTATCAGGATGTATTTGCTTAAATACTCTTTCATAATAATCAGTCATTTTATCCTTAACATGAGCTTTGATGAGTTGTAGTATTTCTTCAACTTTTTGGGCTCTTTCACCAGTTATATCATGTTCAATTGATTCAATATGGTGTGCGATTACATTTTGCATTTCTTGACTATCAATAGCAGGTACCTCGTGAGAACTTATATTATTTTGTGAACCAGATATACTAGAACTTTCTTGTTGAAGTTCAGGAGGCATATTATAGATCTCTTTTGGAGGGAGGGTGAATATATTATCTAGCATTGAAGGATCTTGTCTAACTTCTCTAAATTTATCTTCGATTTCTTGGTATGAATAACCTAGATTTGATAAATAAAAAGCAGCACTTGAAAGCTGATTTTCTAGAGCTGCTGAAGTACTGTAGCTCGGTCCAAATTCTTTTTCTAACTGTTCATCAGCTAATTTACTAATATTTGCTTCCTTTATTTCATTTAATTTTATTGATCCTAACTTTGTAAGAATATATTGAATTTGATTGGAAGATAAATAATGTAAATTTCCCGTAGGACCGATCATTAATGAAATTTTTTCCATTTTTTTAAGTATTTCGTCTAGATCTGCTGGATTTTTTCCTTTTGATATAATTAAGAAGTGTTCTAAGAAATTTTTATTAAAACCAGCTACAATATTCAAGTGTTTTTCATCGTATTTACTGAGATGTTCATTTATTTTATGTCCTTCAAAATCAGTAGGAAGGGTTATGTTATATACCATAATATTGTCAATAATCATATAAATGTAATCTGATTTTTGCATATTATCTCTGAACTCACTGTTAAATTAGATATAAATAATTATGGTCTTAACCTTAAGATAAATTCTAATTTTTCATATAAATAATTAAAGTTACTTCTTTTATACTTTAACCTTTAAATATTATTAATTAAGCTCTTTCATAAAATCTTACTATTTTATTAAAAAAGTAAAAAAAAATTAAATTAGATACTTAACCAAATGTTTTCTCTCTCATTATTTTTGCTAGATTGACTTTTTTAACTCTTCGATTGTTAATTAAAAATGATATTAATATAATAATCCCAAAAATCGCAATATAATAGATGTAACTAATTGAATATAGATGATAATGGATTCCAGGCATAATTGATGAGTACATAGAGATTATTAACTTAGATATTAATTCCCCTAAAAAGAAGCCAAGTAATAAAGAAACAACAAAATAAAATGTTAATTCATATATTAAACTTTTTTTAATTTCTGAATTATATACCCCGATTGCTTTCATGCTGCTATAATCTTCTATGCGATAATCAATATTAGATTTAAAAATAATTAGTAAAAGAAGTACTCCAAAGAAAAGAAAGACTAATCCAAACACAATGAAAAGAGAAGAAATCATTTGTAAGACGTATTCAAGATCTTCTCTTAAAGTGCTCATTTTTACTACAATTTCAACTTGAGGAATATTTTGAACTTTTTCCACACAGATATCTATATTGTCAGAAGTGAAATAAATCGTGTTAATTTTATTTGTTTTATTCAATATAGTTTGAGCTTTCGGCATCATTAGATATATTGTTAAGGCAGTTAAATCGTTTACTAAGCCCACAATTTCTAATTGGTATATCGTTTCTAATCCTATACTTTTAACATAAATAATATCTCCAATATCTAGATCATATTTCTCAATCATATCTTTTGAAACAATAACATCATCAATATCCTCAAAAAATCTTCCTTTTTCAACTTTTATCACATGTAATTCTGAATTATCTTCATATGCCATTAATTTAAATGTCTTTTTAAATTCACTGTTGTTGTCTTTAGAGAAAAGAATGGAATCAGAAATACCAAATTCATATTGAGTAAGCTCTTCTATAGAGCTTAATGATGAATTCATTAGTAATACATCTTCATATTGCCAAGTATTAGCATAACAATCCCATTTTTCAATTTCACTGAACTGCCGATTTATTGAGTATTTTATACTGTCTGGAAAAGAGAAAGTGAAAATGATTAATGAAGCAGAAAAGCTAAGAGCTAAAATTAAAGAAGCCAAATGTAATTTTTTGCCGAAAATTCTTCTAATATTATATTTTGCTAAGGGATGTGGGTTCTTTTTCAGTTTTCGATAAATTTTTTCTATAATATTTATTTTTTCTAAAAATTTAGTCTCATATTTCATTGTCTGTTGAACATCCATTTTAAAGGTTCTTTTTACAATAAACAATGTGGAGAGAATCGATACCCCAAATAAGATTAGTCCAATCCAAAGTGGATTTTTAATTGAAATACTTATACTAAGATCGAATGGTATACTCAAAGCATCCATCATAAAATTGTTTATTGGAATATTAAAACCTATACTAAACAATAAGCCCAACAATAGAGAACAACTTATTAAAAGGATGTTAAAAACTAGGAAATTCGCTAATATTTCTTTTCTATTTGCTCCTAATGCTTGAAAAACTGAGATTGATTTCAGATCATCCTCTACTAATTTATTCGTTACTAAAATTAATGTGATTATGGCTCCACTCAATAGGATAATTGTAAGAAATAAAAATAAGCTCCGATCATTTTTCTCATCCTCTCTCATTGTTTTAACAAAAGGATGCTGTTCTTGTGAAAATTGCTGATTAATATAATCACCAAGAATAAGTTCAATTTTCTCTTTTACGATTTGTTTATTGTCTTGGTCTTTCAATTTGTACACAAAATAATTTACTAGGGTTGTTGAATGATTCAAAACGGTGTTACTTAAAAAAAATTTATCTACATATAACACTGGATAAGGTCTAATAGAAGGAAAAGCAATATTTCTATACAAAGGCATGAATTGAAATTCAGGATTATATCCTATATTTTGTATTTCTAATAATATTTCATAAGAACCATAGGAGACCAATATTTCAGTTCCTAATTTAATATTATTGGCATCAGCAAATGCCCAATTAATAGCAAATTCATAATCCTGAATCTCTTCTTTCTTTTCATTGATTAATTTATTTATACGCTTTTCTGTTGATACATTTATGCCAACTAAAATACCATCATAATCTTCTCCTAGAATTACAAATTTTGAAGTAACAATCATATTTAACTCATAATCCTCTAAGTATTGGAAAATTTCATCTTCTATAAGTTGAGATACCAAAATTTCTGGAAGTGGCTCAAGATATACAAAACCGTCTGCGAAATTTGTTTTTTCAATTATTTCTTCCACAACTCTACTCCTGATATCTTGAACGTCAAATAGTATAGTTCCACATCCAATAGAGAAAGTTAGTAAAATGATAACTGGGATTGTTTTACGTTTATTCTTTAAAAGAGTTTTATAAGCTTTCTTCCATATAAACCATATAGAAATCTTTTTCAAAGAATTTCACCTCTCTATTTTCTCCTGGTTTCTTATAAGTCTACCGTCTTTAATGTGAATATGCTCTTTTGCATATTTATTTGCCATATCTTCATCGTGCGTCACTATTAATATAGTTTTATTGTAATCCTCTGACAATTTTTTCAGAATCTTATAAATTTCGTTTGTTTTAACAGAATCTAAATTACCTGTAGGTTCATCAGCTAGTATAAGAGCAGGATCTTTAACTAAAGCACGAGCTATTGCAATTCTCTGTTGTTCTCCTCCAGAAAGTTGATTTGGGTATCGATTAAACTTATCTCCAAGACCTAATTCAGATAAATATTCTTTAGATTTTCTTTTAGGATTAGAAATCCCCGAAAATCTTGCAGCTAATTCAATATTTTCCAAAGCTGTAAGGATTGGAATTAGATTATAAAATTGGAAAATTATTCCAATATACATTCTACGATAATTTGTTAACTCATTTTTCGTGAATTTTCTAATATCCTTAAACTTTCCATTACCAAGATTAATTATTATTTCTCCTGAATCTGCAGAGTCCAATCCTCCTAAAATATTCATCAATGTTGTTTTTCCACTTCCTGATGGTCCTAGTATCATTTTGAAATCCCCTTTTGCAACTTTTAAACTTATTCCGTCTAATGCTTTTATTTCTATATCGCCTGTCCAATAGCTTTTTTTAACATCTCTAGCAACGAATTGAAAATAAGTTTGTTTTGTATTCAAGATCATACTTTATCACACCTCTTTGATCAATGATCATTTTTTTTCCTCGATCAATGATCAACCAATAATATAATATTAAAGATAAATATTTAAATATTTCGATCAATGATCGAATCCACCTATAAGTATTTTTTTTCGATCGATGAACGATGAATTTATATTTTTAGAAGCTTATTAAATATATATGGACTCAAACTTAAAGGAGAAAAAAAAGATAGAACACTCTACAAGAGATCATATTATACGAGTAGCAACAGATTTAATAACTAGAAAGGGATATAGCAATATAAGCATGAGAGAAATTGCCAGAAGTGCGGAAATAAGTCCAGGAACTTTATTTTATCATTTTAAAAATGGGAAATCTGAAATTTTGAAAATAATATTTAAGAAATCTATGCAAAACTTAGAGGTAGAAAGGTTTTTTTCTGTTGATGATTTTGATAATTTCACTGAGGCTCTTAAAGCAATATTATATCGAAATATAGATAATCATCGTAAGTTTCGAGAATTTTCTATTGCAATGGAAATAGAAATCATCTCAAATATGGATTCTTATCTTAAATTATCTGAATATCTTGAACCTGAAATTGACATAATAATGAAACCAATAATCATTGCAGCAAAAAAATTTAAAAAAAGCAATTTTAATATTGAAAGAAAAGAAAAAATTATTTTACAAGCAGTTGATGCTATAATTCATCGACACATTTATTACAGAAATATGTTTGGCTCTGATGAAGATTTGGTTAATTTATTAATGATAATTATTTTAGCTATTGCTAAAGAGGAAAAGTAATTAACTGGAAAGAATTTTTTTATTCTCTTTTCTTATATTTTTTAGCTATTTTACGAGCCAGATCCATTTGTTCTTTTGATTCTAAACTGCATGGTCTTAACTTTCGAATCCAACTTACTGGATCAATATCATCAGGAATAAATCCATTATGAGCTGCCCATGCTACAACCATTATGCCCGTTCTCCCACAGCCTGCTACACAATGCACTACCATAGATTCTCTATTATCTCCATGTTTATTAGTAATATTGAAAAATCTTTCTAATTGGGCATCTGTAGGGGTTCCATAATCCGGGATATTTATATGAAAATAGGTGAAATCTTTAGATAGATCCTTTTGATTATCAAATTCCGAACAATTGATTATGACTTTTATTCCTTCCTTTTTATATCTCTCAATTAGTTTAGAATCAGGCCACCAAGAAGCCGCTAATTTACCTTTAACGATCCATGTAAAAGATTCTGTTCTATCAGGTTGTCCTTCTTCTGGCCAATACCATGGGCGCACCAAATTGTTCACTATTAAAGAAAAAGTTATCTTTAATCTTTATAATAGTTCAAATCTAATAATACTTAATGACAAAGATTGCGTGAAAATATTTGGTAGATAGAGAAAAATTAACTGCATTTGATACAAGAAAATATCCTGTACGACCTCATGTTGGAGTTGGGATCCTTCTTGTTAGGGATAAAAACTTATTATTAGTTAAGAGAAAATTTGATCCAGATGCCGGATATTGGTCAATTCCAGGGGGTCATTTAGATCTTGGTGAAAAAGTACAGTCTGCTGCTGAAAGAGAAGGCTTCGAAGAAACAGGCTTTAAAGTGAAAGTAGCAAAATTAGCAGGGATAATTGATAAAATTATGTACGATGATAAAGGAAAAATCGAATATCACTATGTTTTGATAAATTATTTTGTAGAACAAATTGAAGGAGACGCCAATCAACCCCCTAAAGCTGATGATGATGCTTTAGTAGCAAAATTTGTACATTTTGATGATTTGAAGAATTACAAATTAACTGAATCTTTAATTGAACTTTTAAAGCAATTAAAAATTGGATTCAAATAATAACTTTTTTTTATAATTAACCCATTTAATATTTTCATAATTTATCAAAGTATTAGCAATAATTGTAAATATCGAATTATCTTGGAATTAGGTCTATTAATTTTTCAGGACAAGTGGTTACGCAAAGACCACAACCAAAACATAAATCTTGGTAAAAAATAATTTTTTTTTTAGAATCAAATATTCTTGCTCCAAATTGACATCGATCGACACATATACCACATTGATTACATTTTTCTAAGTCGAAAGTAGCTACAAACTCGCTGGGTTCTACAACTCCCTTCATATTCATTACTTGTAATCCCTGAAGTGCTTGACAGCAACAGGAGCAACAACTACATATTTCAGAAGGGAATCGATCAGTTTCATTTGATTGATGTAACGCTAAGTGAACTAATCCTTTTTTATGAGTTTCAGAAACAATAGTTTTTGCCTGTTCCTGAGTTATAAATTTAGCTCGTCTATTTTCATTTTCAACAAATGTTTCTGCCCGCTTATTTAAGAATATACAAGTATTCTGTGGCATGTTGCAATTTCCAAGAGTAACCCGACAGACACAATCCCCTAAAGCTATTTTTTCTGCTTGCTCTATAATACGATTGGTTCTAGTCAAATCTAAGGCAATTTGTCTATTTTCAATTTGTACGTTAACAGGAATAGTCACTGCTTTCCATCTTTTCTTAAAATCAAAAAGTTCCGTTTCTGACCATAGTTTATTTTCTTTCATTAAATGTTCACTGTCTCTCTATAATTGATCACGATTATTTTTATTTATTTGTTAGTGATTTTTTTTATAGATTAATATTATAAAATTTATGTTTAATCTACGTTAAAAGCAAAATTTGTCCCCTATGAAGAATTAAAAAATTATGAGCTAACAGATTCTATGATAGAGCTGTTGAAACAATTAAAGATTGGTTATACTTAATTTTAAGAGATTGGTTATACTTCTTCTCTAAATTTGAAGAAAATAAAAAAAAATTTAATTTATTTATTTGAACCAGATTGTTTTCTGTTTCTTTTTTTAGCTAGCAGCATAGAAACGACACAAATTACACCGATTATGAAGTACAGGTTGTACCCTGGAATTGTTGTCTTTTTCTTTGGTGGACTTTTTATTTCAAAAAAGTCACTGAAATCATTGATAAGGGGATTAGAAATGTCGGTGATTTTTATTTGATATTGAGTAGAATAATCTAGATCTGAGGGAACAGTCCAGTAAAATACACCATCGTTGCTCGTACTTGAAATAATTTCCCTTTCAAATACACCACCTTCATAAAGTTCAATCTTTACATCAGAAATAGTGCCTGTTGAGTTCCAATAGATATTATAAGAAGACCCTTTTTCCCACAAACTAGAACTCTGAGGTGTTTTAACTGTGAGAGAATCAGGTAAAGTAAATTTAATTGAAAAGTCGTTAGTTGAAGCATCTAATCCTTGATAATAATTATAATATCTTGTATCTAGTCCAAAATTTAATCCACAAGTATATCCATCTGCCACATAGTTAATATCATCATAGTTAAAGATGATGTCTCCATTATCATATAAAATTACTTCAAAAGTGCCAATGCTAGGACCATCACCATGATAAACATTCTCCCACTCTGCAACCCAATAGTGGCCAAATGATTTTATGTCAACAAAAGTGGTATCTATATCGTCCCAGAATGGTGCAATCATATATGAATATTCAGGCCATGGCAAGGGAAATTCCATTTCCCAATAGTCATCGGGATCTGTATCGACAAAACTAAAATATCCATTTTCACTTATGTATATAGTTGAAAAGGTTTCATTGTAAAATTGAAAATCAAAAGGTAAGGATACTTCCTCAGATCCCTCATTACCTACCCAGATCGACGTTCCATCAGAGGCATCTATCCAAGTATACGGAACTCCCAGGATCATGGTATAATTCATCCAGATGCTTATTAGTTCAGTTGCGCTATCATTTAATATTATTGGGTCTCCGGGTACACTTGGAGTATAGGCAGTAAAATTATGTTTTCCATAATCCACGGGGGTCCAAATATAATTTATGGTCTCACTGGTTCCAACGAGAAGTGTTGGAATAGTAGTAAAATCTATAAGTGCATCATTAAGATAAAGAAATAGATCGACATCAGTCTCATCATTTAGTCCAGCATTGAAGATAGTTGCATTGACAGTATAACTAGAATAAAGCTCAGGATTAGTTGGAACTTCTAATTGAACACCTAAATCATGGTCAATAATGGGATAAGAAATATTTGCCATTCCTTCACCAGAAATTGCTTTTGCGATTAAATAATATTTACCTGTGCTTGCAGCCGTATATATTATAACTTCCTGCGTTCCCAAACCAGATTGTGTGCTTGAAGCAACCATAGTAGGTTCTCCTATAGAAGAAGGATCATTTGAATATAAATGTAAATCGAAATCAGCTCCGCTTGGAACAT
>JAEOTZ010000025.1 GCA_016839585.1 Promethearchaeota archaeon | reverse complement strand
GTTTAATAATGATTTTAACTGATAATTAATTTAAAAACATACTTAAACCAAATATTTATTTAATTAAGAAGATGGTTAAATGAAATGTTAAAAATTGAACATTTAGACTCAAAGTTCGCTGTTGAACGCTCTGAATTTCCAGAGCTCGTTGAAAGAAAAGGAGTCGGACATCCTGATACTGTTTGTGATGCTGTAGCCGATGCATGCTCTAGATCGCTATGTGGTTACTATTTGGAGAATTTCAATCGTGTATATCATCATAATGTAGATAAAGCAGCATTGGTAGGCGGAGTCGCCAAACCAGAGTTTGGAGGAGGATTAATTATCCAACCACAATATTTTCTGATTGTTGGAAGGGCTATTAATCAAATATTAATAGAATGTGCTCCAGGAGAACATAAGTTAGAATATATCCCCATTGCAACGATTTGCCTTGAAACTTCGCGTCAAGTTATGGGAAATATATTCCGCAATCTTGATTTAAATAAAGATATACAATTTGACACAGCTATTCGACCAGGTTCTACTGATTTAACTGGTTTATTTGATGAATCTCATCATTCCGAAGAAGTTCCCTTAGCAAATGATACTAGTTTTGGAGTAGGATATGCCCCTTATTCAGATTTAGAGCGAGTAACTCTTGAAGCTGAAAGATTAATTAATTCAGATAAATTTAAGGATAAATGTAAAGCTTCTGGTGAAGATATAAAGGTTATGACTGAAAGGGTTGGCAATAACATAGGTATTACAGTAGCAGCAGCTATGATTAGTAAATATATTAATGACCTTGGTGAATATGTTAATTATACTAATCAGATTAAGGATGCTGTTTTAGATTTAGCAGCAGATATAATTCCAGAACGAGAAGTTACTTGCCAGGTAAATGTTGCTGATATTTTAGAGAAAAACCTAATTTACTTAACTATAACTGGTACTAGTGCTGAGTCAGGTGATGATGGGGAGGTAGGACGAGGAAATAGAAGTAATGGTTTAATAACTCCTTGTAGACCGATGAGTTTAGAAGCAGTATGCGGCAAGAATCCGATTAATCATGTTGGAAAGATTTATAATATCCTTAGTACTAATATGGCAAGAGAAATTCATAAAAGAGGGCAAGGAGATATCATTGAGGTTCATGTAAAATTACTCTCTCAAATTGGAAGACCAATTACAGATCCATGGATTAATTCCATCAATTTAATCCCTGCAGAGAATGTTAATTTTAGCAGCATTGAAAAAATTGCTAAAGAAGTTTCGGAAGAGATGCTGAGCAAAGAAAAATTAATAGTATTAAGAAAGCGACTGATAGAAGGTAAGGAACAAGTATATTAAAATAGATTTATCATTAGAGATTTTTTATTTTTTTTTCTATTCTATTTTTATTAGTTAATATATTATGAGTTTAGAATAAAGATATATTCAAAATTAATAAAAAAAATATATTAATAGAATTAATTCGAATTTAAAAATAAGATAGAATTAAGGTGATAAAAATTTGGGTTTAGATAAATGGCTTAAACCAGAGGAAGAGGTAAATAAGCTTAAAAGGAGAGAAAAAGAAGATAAAGATAACTCGTTACAGAAGGTTTCTAAACCCAAAAAAGAAAAGAACGATACAAATGCACAGAAATCAGTTGAAAGAACAATAAAAAAGCTATCCAAATTTGAACTCATTTGTGCAAATAGAAAATGTAAATATCAAAAAACAATTATGAAAAAACTACTCACGGAAAAGGATAAAACATGTCCGAGATGTAGTGGTGTGATGAAAGTTAAAAAACTTAATTGAAAAAAAGTTTTCTTCTAATTTACAGGAAGGCTTTTTAAATCAAAAACTGATTCGCAATTGGGACATGTGTTTGATTTTTTGCTGTATTTTAAGATAAAGTAAACTATAAAGCCCAAGCCTAAGGTTAGAATGACGAGGAAGCATAAAACTTCATGGTAAATATGTTGAAAATTTGGTCGCCGTAATACGACTTCTCTCTCGCATGTTGGACAATAAACAGTTTTTTTCCCCGTATTGATCAACTACTGTAATTGAGTTTTTAATATTAAATTATATTTATCAAAATTTAATTATTTTTTGTCGAGATTGAAATCATAGTCAATCTTTTTCTTTTTTTTTGCTGGCCTTCCAAAGTGTATAATTTTTGGCTCAAGATATTGATTAACTTGTGTATAGCTTCCCATTCCTAGAATAGCTCCTTCTCCTACTATAGTTCCTGGAGAGATAACACTAAATGCACCAATTGTACAACCATCTTTTAGAATGACCTTTTTTAGGAGAAGAAAATCACCAAAAATCATTGAGCTCATAATGATAGAACCTTCCCCTAAAATAGTATTCTCACCAATTTCCACGAAATCTGAATCAATATAACTATCTAATAAACCTGTATTATATGATACTTTTATGTTGCAGATTTTGAGAGCAAATATTTTTACCCAAGGTAATGGAAAGTAGTTATAAGCCTTTAAAACAAATTTTTTTATTGTTTTTCTTAAAATAAAGAATAAATAGTCTTTATCCCTAAAGTTTCTTTTAAAAATTCCCTCTCTTGGACGGTGGATTAAATTTATAAGAATTAAAAGTAATTTGGAAAAAAAAAGAAGAAATACTAAGAAAAGTCCAAAATAAAGAACAATTAATATTGGTAAGAAGCACATTACTCCTATTGGAGTGAACCAAATTGAAAATAAATTAAAAAAAAATTGAAATAATAAAATTGTAGGAAAAACTGAAAGCCATATCAAAATAATATAGATCCAAGAAAACCAATTCTCGTTTAAAGAATTGTTTGTTACAATAATACTCCTAATTCCTGTATCATAATCTGTATTTTCCATTAAATTTTCATTTGGTTTCATTTTATTTTAATTTTAATTTATCTATATTGAAATTCATTATTTTAATTAGTTCATTTTTAGAAAGTTTATTTAGCGGCGCTCCAGAATATAGAGAATTTGAACTTAATTTAGCGTTTTTGGCCGTAACTGATAACGGAAGCAAGAATGTATTATTTTCAATTTCAGATCCCGGAGCAATACAGCAACAATCTGATATGACCACATTATCTTTTATATTTATACTTTTTATGGTTAAAAATTTATCCCACAGATGGTTTTCAATTAAACATCTTCCCAGATATGTATTGTTACCTACATGTAATAATTCTTTTGCAATATATGAATCCTCTATTACTGTATTTTTTCCAAAGTTACAATTACCAATGAAATTAAAGCCTGATCTTAATAACCAAGGAAAAGGACTTCTTTGTAATTTCCATTTAACATAACGTAACAAAAATGAACGAATAAAATAATTATTATACTCTTTATTTTTATTATTCCAGTGATAAACACCTTCTTTTATTGGGGTTTTACGCTGAATTAAATTATATATGAGTCTTGATAATAATATTAAAATTGATAAGTTAATTATATGTAGAACAATAAATATTAAAGGGGTGATTAGAAGAATAAGTAATGAGGGGAAATAGCTAAAGATATGAATAAAATTAGGTGTTTGCAGAATATATGGAATAAAAAACTTAAGATTATAATATATAATTCCGAAAGTGGGAATACAATAAGAAATAAAATAAATAAAGGCAATGATCAGTAAGTTGTAATGAAAATTCTTTACAAATTTTCCTTCATAAGGCTCTATATTTTTGAGGTTATGATTAAAGGCATCATTTTGATTGTTGTTTTTATTAAAAAATGAGTTTCTTAATTTTTGATATAAGTTTTTTGATTTATTTTCTAATTTTTCAATAATATTGTCAATATAGAAAGAATTTGGTCCTAATTTTTGATTATACTTTGTTATAGACATCGCTTCTATAATTGTATTCTTATCTACTTGAGTTCCTGGAGTAATAAATGAATTTGAACCAACTATTACATTATCTTTAATTTTTACTTTCTTAATAATTAAATAATTTCCTAAAATTACACTGGCTTTAATGGAACTCCCTTTACCAATAAAAATATTTTTCCCTAATTCGATGAATTCCGAGTCATTATCGAACCACTTGTAATTAAGCTTTTCCACAAATGGTAAAGGGATGAATTTTGAGACCCATATAGGCCATTTTTTTACCACGGCCCTTAAACTCCAAAAGTAGTAATCTTTATTCCTTTTGTTTCTTTCGAAGATACCTTCCTTAGGTTTATGAATGAGATTTATTATAACTAGAAAGATTTTTGCCAATATAATGGAGCTCAAAACTAAAATTATATAACCTAAATAAATCTGAATTGGAAACAGTAAAAGTAATAAAAAATAGTTCTTCTCAACTAATTTCCAAAAAAAATAAAACTCTAATATTGTAGGTATTATTGAGCCCCAAATAATTAAAATATAGATAATTAAAAATTTCTTAGAAGCTAAAGTATTCGTAGTGAATGGTCCATGGTGAATTGAGACAGGAATGGACAATGTTTTATTATATTGCGATTCATATTTAATTGTAAAATTAGTATATTCTTTAACAATTAAAGTTTATTCATAGATCACTTAAAGGAAATTATTTAAATTCTCGAAACTCAGGTTTTTCTTTCGGTTCTTTCTTTTTCTTTTCCCCTGATATTAAGATATTCCATGTACTATTTACTCCTAATTCTTTTAACTTTTTACGTTCTTCCTCTAAATCCTCATCTTGTTCTATTTCTTCTTCACTCATTATAGGCACTCAAATAATTAATGTATAAATGATTTACATTATTCATCTTATTAATTTATTTTATAAAGTTTTATATTTATTCGTTTTGAAAAATAAAGTTAAAAATAAAATTTTTGATAGAAGATTCTAAATAAAATTTTATATCATTACTTTTTTTATTTTATAAATTATTAAATATTTGAAAAGTATCTATTTTAAGAGGTTTAATTAATGCCTAATTGTTACCATTGCGGAGAGGAAATCCTTGAAAGGGAAGTTTTCCAATGCAGTGAATGTGGTCAAAATTATTGCTCTTTGCATAGAGATCCTATAAATCATGAATGTAATATTGTAAAAGAGAATTTAAATTTACAAAGATTTCAACCACCAACTCCCTCTTATGTCAATAGCTCTCAACTATCATCAACTACACAACAAAATATGTATCAGCAACATTTAACTCAAGGAGAAATGCGTGGAACAACAGATGGGACATACACATGGTATCGTCAAGAGAGTCTTGTTCCTGAAAATGCTTTTGATCCAGATTCAGGTATTCAATTCAAGGGAATTCTATTTCCTCATAAATCAGAATTTTTGCATCTATTAATTGGGGCGTCGCTTATTTTTATCATAGGCTTAATCACGTTCTATGACAGAGCCTTGATAGATTTAAATCTAACATGGACAATATTTATGTTAGCTAGCTTTTATATGACTGCTTTTCTTTTTCATGAATTTGGTCATCGTCAAGTAGCCATACATTTTGGTCTTCAAACAAAATTCAGATTGTTAACTTTTGGAATGCTAATTACATTATTTGGTCTAGTTTCTGGCATAATGTCATTGGTAGGTGGAGTGATAGGCCTACCAGCTTTAGCGCTTCCAGGAGCTGTTGTAGTTCTGGGATTAGATAAAATAGATAGAACAACAGGTCTATGCAAAGCAGCAGGTCCTATTGTTAATCTTGTATATGGTTCTATACTGCTAGTGATATCTTTTATAATTCCAAGAGATTTATATCCATTAAATAATCTAATTGGTGTTGCTGCATACTTAAATTTTTGGCTAGGTTTGTTTAACATGATTCCGATTGGAATTTTAGATGGACAAAATATATGGAAATGGAATAAGAAAATATTTTTAATCTTATTCGCATCATTATTAATATTATTAATAGTGACACATGTGAATATTTACGCACCACTTTCTACTAATCCTTATATCCCATAAGAATGTAATTTTATTAAGTTTTTAAACAAAATAAATCAATAAAAATGGTTCAAATATATTTTGAAAGCAAAAAATTATGAATGATAAAAATTTTAAAATAGTATACTTTGTAAAATTTATTCAACTCAATCAAAATTTTCGATTAAAACCTTTTGAATAATTATAGGGAATAAAAGTGACGTATTGTGAATTTTGTGGGGAGCAGATTAGTTATCTACCATTTACTTGCAAATATTGTAGGGGAACTTTTTGTAAAAAACATCGTTTACCAGAGAATCATCAATGCACTTTTGAATTAAAACATGTTCCAGTTGTGCCAACCACTCCAAGAGAATCAAAGAAACGTTATCCAGATGTTGCTGTAAAAAAGCCTGCTACTCAAGAATATTTAACTAAAGGTCCTAGAGTATTAAAAAAATACTTAAAACGGCAAGAAAAACAAAGAAGGCAAGCAATGAGAAGTCATAGAGAATCGTATAGAGGAGCTCCTCAATATAATTACACTAAAATATTATTTGCGATGATTATTCTTTTTTCGATTGTCAGTTTAGTTTTTTTATCTAGTGGAGGACCACAACATATCTTCTTTAGTTTGCCAGGGCTTATCTATGAGTATACATATTATACTTTTTTCACAGCGCTTTTCGTAAGTTCTAGAGATTTTTTTGGATTGTTCTTTTTATTCATAATGCTAATTTTTTTATACTTTATGGCTAGAAACATTGAATTAAATCATGGGTGGAAGTTTTTAATAAAACTTTATGTTGTATGTTGTTTATTTTCAGCATTATTCTTTGTTTTATTAAGATTGGCATTAATAAATTATGCTCCTTTAGATATTTATTATATATGGGAATATTTTGGATTTGCGTGGGGAGGAATATATGGTTTAATTTCCTATTCAATTTTTCCAATAATGAATAGAAAAATTACAGCATTAATGACTTTTATTCCACTTAGAATAAGAGGAAGATCTTTTTTATTAATGATAATATTAATAAGACTAATACCTGGGTTATTACTTGCTTTATTTTATTATAACCCCATATACCTGTTATTATATTTACCTGAATTAGGGGGAATTTTAGGCGCTTATATTATATATAAATATCAATTTGGACGGATATAAAATTATAACTCAGTCGATAATTAAAATCCGTAAAAATTATCAAGGAATCTACTTTATTTTCAATAATCTTTTTTAACAAAATATTTCAAATTCTTAAAATGTCTAAAGAGCACAGTTCTAAAATTATTGAGTTAAATGAGGATTTAATTGAAAATAACGATAGGTTAGCTGCACAAAATAGTAAATTATTAAGAAAGAAAAATATAAGAGCGTTTGACTTTGTGGGTGCTATCGGAGCAGGCAAAACAGCAATTATAGAATCAATTGTAGAAAGAATCTCAAATGAGTATAAAGTTTTAGTTATAAATGGTGATGTTACTACAAGAATAGATGCCGACAGGATTGAACAGTATGGTGTAAAAACGATCCAAATTAATACTGGTAGAGAATGTGCCTTAAATTCATATCATATCTCTCAAGTAATAAATCACTATGATTTAAGTGAAATTGACATTTTATTTATTGAAAACGTTGGAAATTTGATCTGTCCATCTGATTTTATTTTAGGAACAGAAAAAAGGATTGTAATAGTATCTATCACCGAGGGTGAATGGGTAATCGAAAAACATCCGATGCTATTTAAGATGTCAGATATTGCTATAATCAATAAGATCGATTTACTTGATGTAATTGATGTTAATATTGAAAAAATGGTCAGCGATGCTAAAAAAATAAATCCAAATCTCAACATCATAAAAACTAGTGCTATAACTGGAGAAAACATCCCAAAACTTATTAAGGCTCTAGAAATTTAGGATATAATTATCTCTTTTATAATATTATATATTTTTTGATTTTCTGTATAATTAAGAGCAGTTAGGTTTTCTAAATTGTGGGCTGCTAATCCTTCTTCTTTGAAGAGGGTCTCAAAAAAGTTTACGCAATTACGTAACCCCTGTGACGACCGATTTAAATCCACATCTCACCTTTTATAATAAAATTTTCCATCAAGCATTTGTTGAAGATGTTTTTCATCCCTGACAAATCTAGGAAGGTCATACGTAGTCATAAGATTTTGAAAGTTCATCAAGTAGATGAGCGGGAGCTAGATATGTTTCACTATGAATCATTTGTCCCGTTTCAAAAAATTTATTTAGATATCGTGTATCAAATAACGATTTCACGGCCTTGCTATTTAAGATTTTTTCAAATTGAGGATCAAATGCTAAATCAGGAAAAAGTCTATCAATGAGTACATATCCTTTAACAAATTTCATAAAACCTATTGTCTTCGCCAAAATTTAAAGGGAATGGATAATACTTAAATTTTTAATATTTGAATAACGCCCTTATAAATATTCTGATCTCAGTAATCTTATTGTACTAATAGTTAACATGATAATTATAATACCAATAACTAAATGAATAGAATAAACATCAACGGAGATTATTCCTATTAAAAAATAAAACAGTGATAAAATAAGATGACTGATAGTATTTATAGTACTTAATACTGTAGCTCGATTTCTTTTGATAAGGTGGTTAATTCCTCTAGAATAAAAAAATACTTCTTGATCCTTTAAATAATTCAATAATCAACATCAGAATAAGTGCTTATACTAATGATTCAAAATTAAATTTTTATTTATTTATTTATTATTATAGTAATGGTATATGGAAGAACCAGAATTTTAATCTCATAAAAGAGAGAAAGAAAATTTCATTTAGAGAATTTATTTTTTACGCAAATTGTTTTTAAGTTAATAGCAATATAATTCTTTTTATAATAATTCTTTATATTTTTCAACAAATCCTAAAGCAGAATGAATTTTATTTTGAAGATTATCTACCATCTTGTCTATTTCTCTTTTAATTTCCAGTAATTTATTAAAGTTTGAAGTTACAATAGTTTTCTTTAATTTATTTATTTTAGCCTCCTCTTCTTTTAGCTGTGTTTTATAAATTTCTTGAATTTTTCCTCCACATTCATCACGAATTTCCATTAGTTCTTTAATTAAATGCTCAGAAGGCGGCGATTTGCAAAATTTTCTCAAATACTGTCTAGTTAGCTGATAAAAATCATCTAAATATAGATTCTGTAAAACTCCAGTAAATGGAGGATATTTCTTATTTTTGACTCCTTTTTTCAGATCTTCAACAATACTTTTTATTTTTCTTTTATAATCCTCTTTATTATTTTTTAAATCTACCACAAACTCAGTTATAATCGAGATATCATCAATAAGATCGTATTTCTCTATAAAAGCGTCTATAGTCTCTTTTTCAAGATCATTTCGAATTTGATCTTGGTTCAAATCAAACCTTCTTATGGCTTTTAAAATTAAAACCTCACCTCCGGCTAAAATTAACACATTATTTACTTGACTATTATCAAACGAGCCGAGCCAAATAAAGACATTATCTCTAGGTAATATTATTTCATCCATCATATAAATACATCAATAGTGAGTTTTGAATTATAATAATATTGGAATTTACTTTATTTTTCTTTAAAATAAGTTTATCTTTTTCTAGTTTTATTGAAACATAATCACCTTCTTTAATTTCAAATTCGTTTGCGATATTTGGAGGTATTACTACTGCTATATTATTACTTATTTTAAAGATTTTCCTAATTTCACGTTTTATAGACAATTATTATCCCTTCATTTTTCATTTCACTAAATTCTGTTATTATTACAAATTTAGCAACATTTTTAATGTATTCCTTAATGATTTCATATCTTGATGGGGCATAACTGGTAAGAGCTGATTTCGGGTATGAAAAGAGTTAGGTTAGTTGTGAATTTACAGAAATTGATCTTCTGATAGACTTTATTTTGTGTTTGACTTTTACCTTGGATATAATTACTCTAATTTAAGCAGATCTGTATCCAGAGGTATTTAATTTATTACATTCTCAATAGATTTTATTAAATTTAAATAAGCTTCTTTAAAGCCTGATTTGATAATAATTAGACGATCTTCTATTGAATTTTTATTATTAATGTTTTCATTTGGAGAATCTCTTCTATGATGTGTTTGCTTATCAACTTCTACAAGAATTTTTGTTTATAATAAAAGAATATTATTGAATAGAGCTGTGAATTCATTTGAGAATTTTGAAGAGTCAGGGATTAAAAAAGAATGTGTTTCCATAATATTACATAAAGATAAGCAATTTTTAAGTAGAGTTATACATTTATTATTCCAACCTCTAAGTGTTAGAGCTTCTTTTTCTAATATTTCATTTCTTAAATTAAGAATTTTATTTCGGAGGTTATATAATTCTTCATATGCTTTAAAACGCCTCATATTTTTCTGTCTTGTATAATCTTTTAAAACTACTTGAATTTTAAAAAAAGGAATAATGGTCAAAAAAATTAGATTTTTTTTAATTCTTCTATGAATGCTTTAGGACGATATCCAAAAAGAAGAGCAAGATGCAATGCTTTTTCATTAATTCCTATCATTTTTGAAAAATTATTTTCTTTCCGAATAGTGTTCAAAGTATTTTAATGCTACTATATTATTTTCTTTGCTAAAATATATTTAAAAGAATTGTATAATAATTGTATAATAATTTGAAATGATTTAAAGAAAAGTACTATTAATTTGAAAATCGATGAATGCTCATAATCCGCCAAAATATCTATATTTAGATCAAAATATATGGATTTATTTAGGACAAGTACATTACGGAATAAATAATGATAAAAATCTTGTTCGTATATTAGAAAAAATTAAAAGACTTGTTGATGATAATAAACTTATTGTTCCTATAAATGTAACTAACGTGGTGGAATTATATAAAGCCTCCGATAGTGGAAAAAGAGAAAGGTTAGCTAAATTTATGATTTCTATTTCTAAGGGATATTGTTTTATACAATTTGTATATTTAACTGAAGTAGAAATAATAAATTTAATAAGAAAAATATTTGGGCTTTCTGAACTTAATATTCAAGAGCAGGCAATTGGTCAAGGAACTCATTTTTTGATAGCTGAAGGAATTCCACCCAGATTAACATCTGATAAATTAGATGATTCTATTTTACAATTGATGAATGAACATTTAGTGAGAACCCAATCTACTCCAGAAGCAATATTAGACTTAATGCTAAACCATAGATCTATTTTTTTTAACAATAAAAATGAAAAATTATTTGATTCTATGGTTAATGAGATAGAAACAATTAGAAATGATGAGTATAAGATTAAGGATAAAAATTATCGGCATAAAGTTCGAATAGCTAAATATATAATGCAAATAATTAACCCTGTTTTGGCAGAATTATGTGTAGAATATCGATTTCCTCCATCTGCGATAATTCCTCAAGGTATTACATTCAAACAAATAATGAAACTTTTTAAAGAATTACCTATATTATATACTTTTTTTTGTCTGACTAGTGAACGGGATAGAATTCCAAATCGTCCAATCCAAAAAAATGATATTTATGATATTGCCAGTCTATCCTTTGCTATACCTTATTGTGATTATGTTGTTGGAGAAAGATTTTTTATTTCAATCGCAAAGAAAAAAAATTTAGATAAATTATATAATACAATTTTATTAACAAAATCAAATTTTAATGATTTAGAAAGTTATTTAGATAAAATTCAATCCTAAAAAATCTTTTCCTTTAATCTAGACTGATCCTCAAGAAATTTTTCAAATGATAATAAAATTAATCTATATCAATTATACGCCGCTATTCTTAAATCTTTGTTTATTTGTCCTGAAGGCTCATCTTTTTGTGTGTTCGGTTCTACATTTCTTAGATCTAATATCTGAATAATGTATAAAGGTTTGACTTTGCAAATGATTTTTGTTAGTTTACATATAAAAACTCAATATGCTTTTTCCAATGAATTTGCTTAAAAATGCATCCATTAATCCATTAAAATATAAAAAGCTCTTTTGAATTAGATTTATACCCTTAAAAAGTATTGTTTATTCTTAAAAAGGTGTAAATAAAGAGCTATAAAAAGTGTGAGAAAATATATAATTTTTTTATGAAGAAGAATAAATTTCTCGAACATCAACAATATGAATGGGTGGAATTTAACTACAAAATTATTTTACATTGTTTATCTTGATGTAAAATATTAGTTTTTTTTTATTCATATTTATATAAAGTTTCAAATTAGTATCCTTGAGACAATTGAATTTTTAAATAAATTAAATTTGCTAATTATGAAGAAGTTATATTTGAAATGTGAAGAAAACGTGTCCTAATCAAGTATCAAAAAAGGTTTAATAGATTATTTAATTTTCCTCCAAAAGATTATTAATAGTAATATAAACTATTTATAAAAGAACATAGTATATAAAGTAAAATGAATCATCCTTGGGTTGTTCGCAAACATCCAATGTTATTTAAGTTTTCTGATATAGCAGTCATAAATAAAATTGATTTAAAAGATGTAATGGACGTAAATGTTGAAGAGATGATAGAGGATGGATTAAAAATTAATCCAAATCTCAAAATTTTTACTACAAGTGCTACAACTGGTGAGAACATTTCTGAACTTATAAATGTAATTTTAGATTAATAGAATTAAGAATAAAAACAAAAGAAAATAATAATATTATTAAAGAAAAAAGTTCTGATGTAAAATGGCAATTAGACAATATAATACAGAATTAGGATCATTAATAGATAAGATTGTAAAAGTATATCTTGATAAAGACAAATTCTTTGTCGGTCAATTAAAAGGAATTTCTGAAGATTCAAACCTTATCCTTATCAATGCTAAAAATGAAAAAAATAAACCCTTTCCAAAGATATTTATAAGAAATTCATTTTATAATTTTGTAAGTTTAGAAGAAGAACCTTTCCCTATGAAAGCATTGGCAGATAGAATTGCTACAATTTTTTCAAAAGGACATGTGAATTATATTGAAGATCAGAACATAATTTCAATTCTAAATGGAAAGATAATCGTTGATGAAAATGAAGTAAGAGGTACTGGCCCTTCGGCAGAGAGAGTTAAAAAAATCTTCGAGCAATTTAAAATGGATCTGGAAATTCCTAATGAGGAATAAAATTTTAAAATCATCTTTTTATATTTTTTTGAATGCTCCGCATTTCGGACATACAAAAGTATTAGATAATTTAAGAGGGCGCATAACTCTATTACATTTATAACAGTAATTGGTAGAAAGCCTATTTTTTTGACTCTTTGCCCCACTCAATTCTATTATCGTTATTCCTGGATCAGGGAGTTTTTTAATTCTCAAAAC
Organism: Promethearchaeota archaeon; assembly: GCA_016839585.1. Taxonomy (GTDB): domain Archaea; phylum Asgardarchaeota; class Lokiarchaeia; order Sigyniarchaeales; family SOKP01; genus Loki-b32. Next base: position 34,134 of record JAEOTZ010000025.1, on the reverse strand, counting down.
AAATCCTTTTTGGATCGTTATATTTAAAAACTTATTAGATCGAATATATTCTCTTATTTTTGAACCATGCTTATATCCGTGAATTATTTCTAGTATAGAATCTTGTACTTCTTTACATTCATCAAGTTTATACATTATTTCATCCAATGCATCATCTAAAGAATAACCGTGTAAATCTATTCTCATAAATTTCTATATATCAAATGATTATTACATAAAAAATATATGAAATAAATTATGAATCTAATGAAAATAAAATCTTTTTTATATAAGTTTTAAAGAAACTTGTTGTCTTATCAACAACAAGTAGAAATAATTAAGTAGATACCAAGATATAAAGAATTTTATAGAAATCATTCATTTTCGAATATATTAAGTAAATTTTTCAATTGTAAATCTTTTATGATATTTTTCATTGTAGCTTTTCCTAAAGGTGTGACTTTAATTATTCCAAATTCATCAAAAATTCTTAAATAGTCGCTATGAATTAGAAATTGAGCATCGGTATCCCAAACTTCAGCAAATATTTCTTTTAAATCTTTAATTTTTATATTTTCATCGACTTCTTTACTTAATGTTATTATTAAGGCCAAGATTCCATACTGAGAGGGGGTTATATTATCATCCTTACCTTCAGAAGTTAGAACATAATACTCCTGCCCTATAAAACTTGTAGAAAATAAGTCGAAACCTAATTTGGATAAGTTTTCCTCAACTTCTCTGAAAACTTTTTCGAAATCCAAAGAACCACATACATTCTTCAGATCTTCCTTCCTAATCATTTTTTGTTGACTATTTAATATTAAACGAGCAATTTTTCTTGTGGTTTCTTTAAAATTATTATTATCCATTTTCTATTCATCAATGTTTATGATTTTTATATTTTCAATTGGTTTTTTCATTTCTAAGTTGGAAATGATAAATATAAGATTAAAATTTTTGAGTTCATTATCAGTCTTAAATACCGGTAATACTTTCTTAATAGTTCGATAAACAGATCCTCTTTTATTATATTCATCAGGGAGAAAAATATTGGAAAAGATAATATTATAGTTATTTAAGAGGATTTTAATAGATAAGTAAAAGGTTATTACAAAAAATATCTTTTTGGGTGTTGTTAATTCAGTAAAATTAACTGTATCTTTTGTACGAATAAAGTTTAATTGAATTTTAAAGCGGGTGTCATCCTCATTTGTAATGATATTAAAAGAGCATTTTAGATTAATCTGAATTAGGAACTTATTGATAATTTCTTCGAGGTTTTTAATTAAATTTTCTAGTTCTCTGAAACTATTTATCACTTCTTTTATTTCTTCATCTGAGTATGATATTTTGAGCTCATCTTGTTCATTAAACAATATTTCTTCAATTTTATTTATATCTTCGATAAAATTTGTTAAGCCTAACTGATCTTGACTTAAATTTAAGTTAAGTGTTTCGGAAATACTTTCTATTTTATTGTTTATAGTTTTAAGATCTTTTTTTATATCATCTGAAGTTTTTGACCACTCAAATTTCAATAAACTTTCATTAAACTCATCATTTAGCTTTGAGATCACTTCTGATTTATTTTTAACCATTTGATTGCTAATATTTTCTATTAAATTATTTAAAATTTTATAATCTTTTTTCAAAATTTCTAATTTAGGTGTAATTTTATCAATTTGAGTTTGAAGTTCATCAAGTTTGGAACGGTTTTGTTTAATTTCATAATTAAAATTCCTTATCTGACCTTGAAGCATTAGAATCCTTCCAGATTTTGAAGTCTCTTCTTTATCGAAAGTGAATTCACTGTTTATACCATTAATTATTCCGTGAATTTCTTTTTGATTTCTTGTAATTCTCTCATTAAGAGATTGAATATTCAAATTATAATTACTAATCTCATTCTTTATATTATCATTTTGATTTTTTATTTTAGTGTAATCTTCATTGAGAAAATTTAATTTTTTTTTGTTATATTTAAGGTCTATTTCCAATTTTTTTATTTCTTTATAGTTTTCTAAAAATTCTTCAGAATTTTTTAAAACTTTAATTAAATCTAAAATTTTTTTTAAAAGAACTTTCTCCTTCAATAATCGAGTAAAATTCATTCTTAAATTAAACTTTTTTAGCAAATCTAAGAAGATTTTTAAAACTGATAAATTAGAATTCGTAATTTCATTATATTGTCCTAAATATTCTAACAACTTTAGTGAATTATCTATATTTTGATATTTATTTCCTTGGAATTGAATGATATTAATAAAATCAATTAAATATATAAAGTCAAATTCTTCTAAATTTTCAAATATATTATCTCCTTGAAAGGATTTAACAATATTTCTTTCAAACTTACCCTTTATCAGAGTAAATCTGTCGTCGATTGAGAAATTGTGATCTCCTAAGTTTAATAAAATTTTTGTAATTTAAAATCACTCCTTATCATTACTTTTAAATTTTTGAATATGGGATTTATATTCTCTTTCTTTAGTTTTCTTTCTTTCTCTTATTAAATCTAATGGATCAGTTGAATCATCCTTTTGAATGAGATATTTCTCCTTAAAGCTACTTTCTAATTTTTCTTTATACATCTGAATCTTTTCTGACATTTCCGGACTCATCTGAATTTCTTTAGCAGGTCTATCTTTTAATTCTTTCAGCTTTAATCTTTTTTCTCTTCTTTTTCTTCTATCCAGTTCCCCACGGGAGTATTTAAAATATTCTACATCAGAATAATTAAATATCTGTTTAATTTCATTTTCTTCTTGCTCATGAGGGCTGATTTTTATAGCAATTTCATTTAATTCTTCTACTTGGGAATCAAGAAAATTTTTAATATCATTCTCAGTAGATAGAAAAATTGAATTTTTTTTTAATGAATTTATTAATTCTAACCACTGATTTGGTGTAATTGAATAAGTAAATGAAGGATTTTCGATTATTTTACAAATTTTTTTATTTTTAATAGTTGATTTTCCTATTCTGTATATAAAATCAGATAAATTAATCTTTAAATTACTTAGTTTTTTGACAAAATTAGTATAATATTTTCTTTCCAATTTATCTTTTAATACTATAAATTTATTTAGGCACTTATTTGAATTTTCTAATATTTTATGATAAAACTTATCTATTTTTTTCGAAAATTCTTGAAAATTGTCGATATGTATATTTCTAGGTTTATCTAAAGGATATCCTTTACAATTTTCTATGAACTCTTCATAGATTTTCTCCAATTCAAGGGATTTCCCATGCAAATCATTGATTGGATTTGTTAATTCTTTTATTTTTTCAAGATTAAATGATTGGTTATCTATCATATCAAATTGTTTAGATTTTTTTTAGTGATTTGATTTTTTTAAACTTTGAAATACTTTAATATTTATTATTGCATTTACTTTGTTTGAAATAAGGAGCATGAATTTAAATACTAAATTGGTTATTAATGTTTTTTTTAAAGGTCCCACAATTAGGACAGTTATATGTATTAGGTAAACTCAGTGGTCGTGTTATCTCAATATATTTATGACAGTGATTTTTGTTAAAAGATTAGAAGTATTTATATTGAACAAGACTCCCTAGCCGTAATTGATCTTCATGGATATAGTCTCTATGAAGCAAAAAAAGAGATTAGATTAGAATTTAAAAAAAAATATTATCAAGGTGATCGTATAATAAAGATTATACATGGGTATAAGCATGGGACGGTTTAAAGTGATTATTTATATTCCCAAGCTTTCGTTAAAGATTACGAATGGATTGGGTGTATAATTCTTATAAAAAAAGATATTTCGAATAAAGTAACCACCTTCCTAAGTATATCCCCGAAAAACATAAGAAGGTAATAACAAAAATTTAAGTATTAGAAAGAGAATATATTGAAAGAAAAGAAAAAGAATAATGAAATTACAGCCCGCAAGCGTATCTTTAGAAATAAAATGGAATCACAATTAAACAGAGTTAAAATGAAACGAGGTAAATTCTTAAGTCCAAATTGTAACTCTATATCAATTTCTATTACATTTAATGAATTACTAGCTAAAGTAAAATGTTTAACATGCTCCCTTTCAGGAGAGATAAAGATTATTAAGGCTTACAGACCAATTGATGTTTATGGTGAAATTTTGGATCTTTATTATGCAGATGAAGAGATCCAAAGGTTAGAAAAGAGTATTGAACATCTGAAAAAATTAGAGAAATGGGGTGATCTAACACGTACTTATTCAATATTGTCAGAGCTATATACTGCAAAAGGAGCCTGTTTATTAAAGAACGACAATGATCCAAGTCCGAATGAAATTTCAAAGTGGAATTTAAAATCTGAAAAATATAAAAGGTTAGAAAAAGAAACAAGATTAAAAAGAGATTCGAAAGCAAATGATGAATCTTCTAAAGAAAGTAAATTTACTTTGAAGAAAGATAAGAAAATAGAGGAGATATTTGATGATCCCGGCTTTTTAGAGTTTTAAATAATAATTTGGTTTATAACAAATTAAATGAATAGTACTATATTATTTCTGATTTTTTTGAGACTCAAAATAATCCAGTAGATGATTTGCTAAGACTTGGCTCATTAAGGGAGGAACAGCATTCCCTACATGTTTAAATTGATTAGTACGGCTAGACATAAAAATAAAAGAGTCAGGAAATGATTGTAATCTTGCTGCTTCCCTTACACTTATAGTTCTATCTTGTTCAGGATGTATATACATATAGCCATCCTTATAAATATGAGCAACTAGTGTCCAAGACGATTCATCCCAGATTAACCTTTTCAATTTATCACCAAATTTTTTACCATCTCCATAAGGCATACATTCCTTAATTTTTGAATTAATGATTTTTTGAATGTTATTTTTTTCATTTTTTTTTGACTGCTTATTATAATAAAAATCTCTTATATTTTTTGGTAAATCCTTATATTTATCTCCTTGCTCTAAAAATCGAAATATTTCCTTGTCTCTTTTGACCATGTCTCTTGGTTTAAAGTTATTAATTTTTTTTTCCTTGACATTTTTTCTCAAGAGTTTTAAATAATCATTTTTAAGAGTATTTAGATTATAAGGTACTTCCTCACCAAAAGTTGTTATTTCATTCAAATCTCCAATAGCATCCCTGACCGTTATAATTTTTTTATCTAAAATTTTGTATTTTGATAATCCATTGGGAAATTTAAAAGGTGGCGGATAAGATTTTTTAGTATCAAATTCAAGATACAAGTCTAAAGCTTTTTGTTTTGAAATCTGAACATACTTATTTCTTCTTCTTGCGTTTGTTTTAGATTCACAATTTACTCCAATAAAAAAAAGTCGTTTTCTTTTTTGAGGTACATTAAAGTCAACAGAATTAAGAATTTTATTTTGAATCGAATAACCTATATCTTCAAAATCTAATTTAATCTGTGTTAATATTCTGCCATTATGGTAAGATTTCATACCTGGTACGTTTTCTATTACAAAAATGAGAGGTTTAAAGTAATTAACATAATTTAGAAATTTTTTATAGAGGATATTTCTAGGATCATTATAAAACCAGTGGGTGTCTTTATTATAATGAATTTCGTCTTTAATTAATTCAGGATCATTCCAAGTATTGTTTTGGATTAATGATCTTATTTTAGATCTTGAAATAAGAGAAAAACCTTGACATGGTGGAGAACCAATTATCATATCGAATTTTAAATTATCAACTCCAAGTTTCTTCTCTAAGCAATTCGGTTTTACTTCTAATTCAGTTAAATCTAAGCATAATACTGCAGTTTTTTCAAAATTGAAATTATAAGTTTGGCAAGCGGAAAAATCTTTATCAATTGCTAAAACAACTTCAAATCCGGCTTTTTCAAATCCAAGGCTTAACCCTCCAGCACCACAAAAGAGATCAAGTACTGTTTTTTTTGAGGATTTTTCCAGCAAACTAATTGTTTTTTTTAGCTTTATTATTTGAGCGCTATTAAATTTGTCAACTTTCTCTTTAAATTTTTTATAATTTTTATATGCTCTTTGGAACGATACTTCAGAAATTTCTTCCTGAATCCTAAATTGTCTCTTTTTAAAATAACCAGAATTATCTTCCAAATAAATATTGTTCTTCCATTTAAACCTATTCATCATTTTTCTTCTTATTATATAGGATTTAAATCTTAAAAACAAATCTGTTTATCATTCAATAAAAATTAATTCATAATCCTGAATTCAGAAATGTTGATTGTAATAAAAGCATAGTTCTTTTAAAATACAAGAATTACATCTCGGTTTCCTACTTGAACAGATTTTATTTGCAAAATCTATAACTCCATAATTATATGAGATATAATTTTTCTCAGGGACAATTTCTTTAGAAAAACTCCATAAAAACTTATCCGTTTTTGGCGTCTTTGTTTTTGATTTAGCATTAAAAAATCGACTGAAGATTCTAACAAAATTTGTATCAATTAAACCTTCCCTTTTGTTATAACCAAAACATAATATCGCATTTGCTCCGTATTCACCAATCCCCGGAAGATGCTTTAATGCTTTAAATGTTTTAGGAATTTTCATGTCATACTCTTCTTTAATAATTTTGATTAAATCTACCATTTTTTTAGCTCGATATAATAAACCTAAGCTTGAAATTAATTTCGACAATATTTCATAGCTAGTTTCAAGAAAATCATCTAAATTCGGATACTTTTTTATAAATTTTGTGTATACAGGAATTACTTGAGCTACATTTGTCCTAGTTAATAGGATCTCGCTTATCAAAACTCTGTAAGGTGTCCGATTTTGACGCCAAGGATATTTTTCAAGATTATTTTCGACCCATTGCAAAATCTTTTCTTGAAAAAAACAGATCAAATCTTGAGAAATTGTGATAAGAACCAACTTATTCTTCTATTCCCAATTTTTTCCAATGATAAGTTTGTAAGAACTACAGTTCTTCAAATAATATTGTTTTTTTTCTTTAAATAAATCCTTTAGATATTTATTAAAAAATTTTATAAAAGTCTCAAAATCTTGAGATAAACCAATATATTCATAAATTATTACAGCTCCGACTGCGGGATTTTTCAATTTGAATTTGGTTTCCGTTATTTTAATCTTTTCTGGTTTTTTAAGCAGTGCGAAATGGACGGGGTTTAAAAGTAGATGCGAAGAGTTAAGGATTTCTTGGATGTTTTTAGGAATATTTGGACTTGATCTCTTAAGCCCTAAAAAAGCTCTTCGAATTTCATTAGAAACTGTCCTTTCTTTTTGTGTATCATATTGAAATTCTATTATTATTATGATATAATCTGAAACCATAGGAATTCATTAAATTTTATCTTTATCTTAAAATATATATTGTAAAAACTTTTTTAAACTCTTCTATGCCATAATCTTCCTATAATAGTTCATAACTTTTTCTAAATTATCGTTCTTCGGACAGAATTTTATTTCCACTAATCCTTTAGATTTATAAGCAAATGCTTTGAATTCTTTATTATTTATGATTAATAACTCGTTGGTTTTTTTTATTTCTGCTATTATTTTAAACTTTTCTTCAATAATTTCTAAACTTTTTCGAGTTCTAATTAAACCTACTCGAGAACTTGGATTTAATAATATATCTTTAGTCTCTATCAATTTATCTTGACATGATGCTACAGTATAACGAAAAGGAGAGAAATTTCTCTTGATACATGCACCTCTCATTTTATCAGTTTTAATACAACGGGAGCAAGATGTGCACGTTTCTTTATCAACTATTAAATGCCTTTCCCTAAGTCTAAGAGAATCACATAATGCAACACAGGCACCGCAACCAACGCAATTTATGGCTTTTTCAGTTAAGATTTTTACGCTTTGTCTTCGTAATTTTTTTTTGATAATAATAGAATTTCTTACAACTTCAAAATCCTTAGATAGGATTGGAATCACATTTTTTACCCTTTCTAATTGTTCAAAATTTTGGAGGTGAATCATCGTCATTTTAGAAGAAACTTCAATTTTCCCCTTTAATTCGGTATTTTGAGGTCTCATATAACCAGCCCATTTGAAATTAGTTATAAAATCGTTTAAATCTCTTATTCCAATACCCTCACAATCTTTTAGAATATTCTTAAGAGTTTTTTGAAGTAAAACGTATTTTTTAGGAAAATTTTTTTCAATTAATTTCCATTCCTCTCGGGATTTAAAAGGACATGGCCAACAACCTATTCTCTTAAATCCTAAGTCATATAAGGGATTACTGGGAAGATTATATTTATGAATATATGTCCATATATCATCTTCTGACCAATTTAAGATGGGATTTATCTGATTTGAATTAAAGAAATGATTTTTATCATCCATTTTGTAAGATTTTCTTTTAGAGTTTTCTTCTTTTCTTAAACCTGTTATATATGCTTGAATTCCGTTTTTTCTGGCATATTCTTCGAAAGGTGAAAATTTATAAACTTTACAGCACCATCTCAATGCTCTTGTGGGAAAACCCATATCATATACCAAATCAAAGAAGGGTCTGGGTGCTGAAACTCTAGTGATGTTTATACCATAAAAATATTCTATTTCCTCAATATTATCTAAAGTTTGTTGGAACTCAATGGTAGTATCACAGAAAACAACATCGGAAATCCCACTTTTAATCGATAAATCTAAAGCAACTAAGCTATCTTTACCCCCCGAATAACATACACAAGTCTTTTTTTTTAGTTTTTTTAAAAGATTGATAGCTTCCCGTTCTTTAAATTCAGTTATCATATATATAATTCTTGGATTCCAAGATTTAAGTTTTTTGATTTTTCATTCTCTAATTTCTTGCCAGTCCTTTCCAACAATTATTTTATAATCCGAACAAGATAAGCTATAGGAATATTTTCCTTTACCTTTCTCATCTAATTCTTTAGAAAAGATCTTATTTTTAAGAAAATTGTCAAAATCTTTTAAAAAGTCGTTAAAATCTTGAAATAACCCAAAGTATTCATATAATATCATCGCCCCAACGCCTGTGTTTCTAAACCTAGTCCCAACTTTAATAGGTTTTTTGATTAATGAAAAATGTATAGGAAAAATAATGGATTCAGTTGTTCCTGCCATTTCCTGCATTTTTTTTGGAATATTTGGACTTCCTTTCTTTTCTCCCAAAAATGCTCTTCTAATCTCATTAGGCACGCCTTTATTACTTACTTGCGTTCCACTTTCTTCTATTTTCTTATTAGATTCGTACTTAAAGTCAATTATTACCAAGATTAAATTCGGTCTAAATTCCAACATATAATCTCAATTTTTATTTATACAAATATAAAATTACAGATCTTTTATTCTTTAACGTTATAATTTAATATATTTTTTTTAATGATTATATATAATAATTAAAGCTCGGTAATGGTTAAATCTTCATTATTTATTTGAGTAAGTATTATAAACCAATCTTTTTCCTTTGCGATTTTTTTTAGGTAATTTAGGAAAATCTCACTGCGCTCGGAATCAAGGTCTAGGATAATCTCATCACCTATTAAAAAGGGTACTTCCGAGAGATATGTTTCTTTAGCGCTAATTTGTAAAAGAGATGATATTATCGCCTTTTCACCACCACTAACAGAACTAAGTTCTTGTGTATCATCATTATTACCAATTATTTTTAACCTATAATCATTTAAATCCAAATAAATTTCTTTAAATGTATCAAATTTAAGTTCCCTAATTAGATTTTCTGTTGAACTATTAAACTTCTTTGCCGCACCCACCCGTTGTTCAGTAATTTTTTTATCCAGATGATTTCTAGTTTCATTTAGAATGTCTAATAGTTCCTCTATAATATTTTTAGCTATATCTAGATCATTAATTTTAACTTCGTATGCTTCAATACTTTTTGCGTCATTAATTGTTTTTTCAATTTTATCTAGTTGTTCTTTAATGCTTCCTATACTTTGATCAATTTTACTCTTTTCATTTTTCAATTTCTGGTATTTTACATCTTCTTGTTTTTTTAATTGAATTGCAGCTAAATTCTTCTCGCATTTACCAATATCTTCATTATAACTTTTTATTCTAGGGCCACTAGATTTAATCTTTAATGATATTTGGGTAATTTTTAATTTTGACTCTTCTGATTCATCTATTATGTGTTTTAGTTGATTAGTGATTTTTGAAATTTCTTTTTCAATTTCAGGTAATTTAGCTTTTTTATTGATTTCATCCTGTTTTTTATTAATCTGCACAGCCAATTCTTTAACCTTTAATTGGTGTTCCTTAATATACTTATTATACTCATCGATCTTTAATTTTTTATCTTCTTTAGTAATTTTACCTACTGATAGACATAATGGACATTTATTTCCTTCTTCAATTTTCACCATTTCCCAAAGTTGTTTTCTTGTTTCATATTTAACTTTCTCTTGCTCTTCCTTACTTTTTGAGTCCTGAATTTTTATAATTTCTTTTTGAAGATCTTCAACCTTAGTTTCCTTTAAATTATTTGCTTCTTTCTCCTTTTCCTTTTGCTTATTTTTTATTTCTTCAATTAATTTGTCAACATCTACCTTTTTTTTAAAAGCTCCTATTTCTTTCTCGTAATTATTTCTAGTGTCTAATTCTTCCTTCAAAGCTTTTCTAACGTTGTCAAGTTCCTTTGAAATTTTATTCTCTTCTTTAATTATCTTTGGATCAAACTTATAATTCCCGATTTCATCGTCTTTCTCTTTTAGTTTAATCAATAATCTTTTTTGCTCTGATTCTTTTTCTTTTTTCTCTTTGTCTTTTTTTTCAATTAGTTCTTTTTTCTGATCAATTTCTTCTTCTTTTGATTTTAAATCCTTTATTTGGTAATCTATACTTGCTAATATTTTTTCATAATCTTTTGCAAGCGACATTTCATCAACGATCCACTTAAAATCAGCGTTTCCTCTAGTAATATAGTTGTGAATTCTTGAGTTTTTCACAAGCATACTAGAATACAAAAATTTTTGGTTTCCAGGTGTATTAATTTCTATTTTTCCATCCCTAAATAATTCTACTTTTCTATTCACATCGTCATATAGTAACTCAATATTAGCAATTTCCTTACTTGAGTTTACTAAAGGCAAATATTCTGCTTCTCCGCCTTTAAGAATGCCGAAATTAATTCCTTCTTCGATTAAAACCTCTGATTTAATAGGATAAGATAATGCCAAAGCGAAGGATTTTATAATTCTGCTCTTTCCCGCTGCAGTTCTTCCTTGTATTAATGTTACTACTCCGCTATTGAAACTTAATGTTTGTGGTCCTAATTTTTGACCAATATTCTCAATTTTTAATGTAGCCTTCATTTTAGTCTCCCTTCTAAATATCTTTTTAATTTCTCTTCAAATTTTTCAAGGAAAGCATATTCATCTAGACCATTCTTAACTGAAACATCAATTTGTTTAATAATATCCTCTTTTATTTTTTTCTTTTCTGACATTTTTAACCATTTCTTTATTTTGAAAAATATTTTTTTAAATTTTGATTAATAGAACATTATCCATTCTTTAATTTATATAATTTTTCTATAATACTATAGAATTTAGCCTCAGGATTTTTAGATTTTCTTGATTTTTCTATTAAATTGGTATTTTTTTCAAAAATATTATGTATATTTTCAAAAATTTTAATTATATTTGATAAATATTCTTGAAATTCCTCCTCATTAAAATTTTCCCTAAAAGTTCCTAATAATTTATTTCCTTCATGTGATAAATCTATAGTTGTTGGACTTGATAATAACTCTTGTCTTTCTACATGAGTAGCAGTACCACCCACAAGTTTTAAAGAATCATATAACATCTTATATGTCATTGGTTTATTTTCTCCAATTGATTTAATTAATGCTACTCTTATACCTCTCTCTATATCTGATCCCGAATAACCATAGGTTAAAGTTATTAATTTGTTTTCATCTAGTTCTCTTACTCTTTTAATTATCATATCCTCTGAACTAATTTGTTGAGTTTCTTGCAGATCTTCAGCAATTGAATTAATCTTAATAAGTTCCTTCTGCAATTCATTTTCAATTGTATTATATTCAATCATTAACCCAGCAAATGTAATTCTTTCTATAAAGGATTTTATAATTTCTTCTCTTAACTCAAAATCAGGGAAGTCGAACTCAAGATGAAAGGTAAAACGTCGCCAAATTGCTGAATCGAGTTGTTGCTGATGATTCGTTGCTCCAATAATCCCTAATGGTACACCTTCATAACTAATCCTATCAATAGTTTGTAAAAAGGATATTACTGCACGTTTAATTTCCCCTACTTCATGAACATTTGAACGCTCAGAACCAATTGCATCAATTTCGTCAAAAAACAATATGAATGGTCCATTTTTTTTTGCGATATCCATAGCCGTTTCTACAGCGTTACGAATATTATCTACAGTTTCACCTAAAAGAGAAGATACTAATCGATCAGATTCGACCACACATACATTTATTTTATATTCTCTAGCATAAGCTCTAATTAATGAGGTTTTACCAGTCCCAGGAGGTCCATATAGAAGTAAAGTTAAATTTGGAAATAAAGTTGTACTTTTTAATTTCTCAGCGAATTGTTCAAATTTAACTAAAGCTTTAAAAAAATCATTTATTCTTTCTTTTTGATTCGCATTTCCTTTGATATTAGTTTTATCGTCAGTTATTTGTTTGTATAAATAAACTGTTCCAAATTTACTTAGTTTTAAAACTATATCTTCATCCGAATATTTATTTTCACTCATCATTTCTCATCCTTTTATAAAAATTATGGTGCAGTATCTAAAAAAATTGCGATTTCTTCAATCAATGTTTTTAGATTATCGATCTGTGATCCAATAAAATTGAAAATTTCCTTTCTATATTGGACACTATCCCTAATCTTCATTTTATCCATTCCCAAATAATTTGGAAAACAGATTAATTTCATTAAGTAAGGTAAAATTTTTTCGTTAGTTTGCAAATCTTTAAAGATTTTGTAGAATATATTGTCGTCTGATAATTTCCATTTTAAAATACCCATATATATTAAAAGAGCAAAGTTCATAGCGATCCAATTGATCAATTCTTTAGATAAAAAGCCTCGTCTCATGGACGCAAAAGCTAAATAATATAGAATCAGAGTTTCGTTGCTAAATTGAGGGATATATCTTATTTTACCACTAGGTTGTACAGCAGGTCTTAAAAAATTGTTAGACATTAATATATCGATAAAAGCTTCTTGGGGTGCTAAAAAGAGATCATCTATTATGCGTAGACCGATTTTATCAACAACTTTTTCGACTGCTTCCTGCTCAGTCTTAGCGATTGAATCAATATATGGCTCAAACACTTCATTTTTTAAGATCATTGGTATTTCATACGCTGGTCTCTCCGGAAAAACTCCATAGTTAGGATCTAAGTTATAAAAGGATGTTATATTGTTGATTATTTGATAAATCTTAGGAGAATTTCCCGGAATTACAAAATAATCGGGATTTTCTAATTTTTCTCGATAAAAGGTATGAGGCTGAAGTAAGTGTCGTTGACATTCGAAGAAATCTTTCGACTGGTTTAATAGGTTTTGATATATAATTTGTATACTCGCTCCTTTCGGGAATAATCTATCCTCAATATACTTTACTAAACGTTGTAAATATGTATTTTGGAAATTATTCTGATCTGGATTAGTTATTTTTAATAGAATATTTAAAGCTTCAATAGATTCCTTTAGATGGTCAATTATATAATCAGCCAGCAATTGTGGAGTAAGTTTAGCTTTAAACTCCTCAATAAATTCATTCATAATTTCATAGATATTCGACCTATATAACGCAGAAAATTCAGATAAAGCTCTAACTTTGCGGATATTTCTCTTCTCTTCTTTTTCGCGAACACTGTTTAATATAGCAGGAGATAATAACAAGACTGGATCTTCTTTGATTAATTCTATTATAATTCTACGAGTTTCCCTCAATATTGGTTTCATGTGGCTGATAAAAGTAAGATAACGTGGTAAAATATCGGTCCATTTCTCTCGAACTTTTCCGGGTTTAATTCTTTTACTAATTTTTATTCCTCTCCTTATATTTTCTGATATTTATTAATATATTTAAAATAAAATTTTTAACCTGAATTATGGAGTCGTTGTTGTTCTTCCACTTTGTTGAGCTTGTAGAGTCACCTGTATGGTATTTAATATTTCTATAAAAATTGGAATTTCAACTCGACATAATTCACCTAAAATCCATTTATTCACATCTTTTAAGAGAAATCTGATTTGAGTATGAATTTTTTTATTAATTTCCGTATCAATTATTGCTTCGCACCACTGTATTCCACCCAGTCTGAAAGCAATTATTTTTATGAGAGGTTCAAATATTGACTCCAAAACTTTTTTCATCATCCAAGATTTTGGAATTACACTTATGGATACATTAGGGCTTGAAAATGATGGATGCTTAAGTAGCTGAGGAGTGGCTGTCATTTTTGGCATAAAACTTAATACTAATATAAGGGCAAAAATAGCAGATATACCATTAACTGTATATTTACCTCCAATACTGCTCAGGTTACTTCGATTTACTGCGATATTTGCTAAAAATAAACAAATAAATACATTTCTGTCAAAAGCTTCGGAAACGGAAAGATTACCTGTAACTGGATTTGTAATTAAGTATTTTTTTTTGAGGACGTTAAGAATATCGTTTGGAAAAGTGTAAAAAGTATATACTTTTTCTTCACTTTTTCTTATATCTTTTTGAATAACAAGCTCTTCCGAAACTAATCCAAAAAGATCAATAAGTATTTGGAGATTAATCATCACGTATGTTCTTGGCACATTCGGATCTCCAAACATGGCATAAAATTGATGATCTACAATGTGAAAATCATTTCTTTTAGAAAAAGCCTCAACCATTCGATCAATTATCGGTCCTTGCGAGTAGGATGCAATTGCTTTTGCTTTTGAGGTGATAAAGCCATTTACTAATTCGTTTATGATAAAATCTTGCTCATGTGTTCTAGAATTAAGGATCTTTTCAAAACTTTGTGCAAAAGTCAGATTTTCAGGAAAAAAAGCGTTCTGAATGATGTCATCTATAGTTTGTTTAAAGATTTGTCCATTGTTTGCCGGGAAATTATTTTGCATTATTCTTAGTCGATCTAATAGAAGTGGTAATGCTCCTGCGATAGTATCAATACTATGTGCATTCAATTCAACAATTGCATTATCTAATCCTTTTATAAAATTATCCAATAGTTCATTCCATGAACATTTCAATGCCGGAATAATTGACATATATTCAACCTCATCTTAATTTATTTTCCAGTTTATTTCCTGTGCAATTCTTTTTAAAGCGTCTATTAATTTTTTAAGTTCTTTTTTATCATAAATATTTGTTGAACCTGCCCCTTTCTGAGTACTCCAGCCCATTTGAGTTCCATCGCCCATTTCACGATAACCAGACTTTATGAAACTAGATAAATCTCTAACCCACCAATAGAATCTCAGCCACTTCTTGTTTGGATTATTTTTCGAATAAATAACAACCAAAGCTTTCCATTCACCCATCAACCTTTTAATAGTTATACCACTTAAGGGCATGTAAAAATTTATTGGAAAATTTCCTTCAAAATCTAAACTTAAATTTTTTGAATCAAGATTGAATATAGGCTGATTATAACCTTCAAAAACAACTATTTCACCACAGTGGGTACATTCATAATGTAATTTTCCTTTATTCATCTTATTTTGGCAGGTTGGACATGTTCGGTTTTCTATGATCCTGTATTTAATAATATCATATTGTTTTTCTCTTTCTATTTGTTCCGCAGTTTTTTCTTTTTTGTTTCCAAATGTTCCATGCCAACCCCAGAAATCATCGAATGCCTTATCTATTTTTTCTAAAGCAATAATCAAGTTTTTTAAAACATCTTTTTCTGTAATTTTCATCATACCAACATGTTGGGTAAAAGAATTCTTCCACCACGATAAGCGAATATATCTATCACTTTTTAAATAAGCACTATGGCATAACAAAACAGCAAATTTACCGTCCTTTACGACAATTCCTTTTTCAGGAATTTCATATTTACGATTTAAATTGAAATTTTTACCATCTTTTACAAGATCGTCTTTAATTTCTTCTTCTTGTGCTTCTTTCTTCTCTACCTTCTCTTTTATAATGACTTTACAATTGGGACATTGAAAGATCCCAACCACAAGAGGTTCCATTTTTATCTTACATGAGGGACATTCGACCAAAGATATTCACATAAATAATTTAATCAATTTTTATTAATTGGCTTTCTATTGAACTCATCATTTCAATAATATATTCTATATTACTTTTGGTAGTTATTAATAATTTTTGAATCTCATCTTTAAGTTCAGGAATTTTTTCAAGAAATTCTAAATAGTTATATTTTCTATTCTTTCCAGAGTAGTAACTCTTTATTTCTTTT
Organism: Promethearchaeota archaeon; assembly: GCA_016839585.1. GTDB lineage: Archaea > Asgardarchaeota > Lokiarchaeia > Sigyniarchaeales > SOKP01 > Loki-b32. Next base: position 17,763 of record JAEOTZ010000025.1, on the reverse strand, counting down.
AGTTCTCTATTTAAATTCTCCATGTTAATTTGAAGCTTTTTAAGAGTTTGGTAATTTAAAGCAGATAGATTAATATTTACAATTTTCTCTGATAATTTGAAGTTAAAATTCACTCCAATAAACTCGAGTTTCTGGTCTTTTTCGATTTCAACGGTATCTTCTAAAGATCTCTTTATTTTTTTTAACCCTCCTAATTTAAATTCAATAATTTCTTCTTTTGAGCCATCTTTCTTTATAGTTTGTTTGATATCAACCATTTTATCGAGCAATGGATCAAAAATAGAAGTATAACTCATTAGTTTTTCTTGGTTTTCTTTAAATTTTCTGTAGAATTCTTCGATAGTAAATTCGATTTTAATGGCTTGATAGATGTTTCCGATTTCATCTAGAAGTTCATACAAATCATCTGATAAAACAAGATCTTCTTCTCCTATTTCATATATTAGTCTATGAGTTGTGCTGGTTAATTCACATCTTATTTCTTTTAATTTTGTAATACAAGAGCTAAAATCATTAAATTTGGAAGACTTAAACCTCCGATTTATCATACTGGAAAGTGTATCTATAGGAGTTAATATTGTATCCTTCTCAACTGTTATTGTTATGTCACCCATTCTTAAAATAAAATCACCTTCCTTTCGATTATAATCACTACGATTTCTTATATTTTTAAATAACCCTAGGTCTATTATTATATCTATAAAATCTTGATCCCAGAAGGTTTCAACGTTATTTTTAAAAATTTCGTCTAAAATGATAACTCGTTCATACTTGCTTATCAGTTCCGGGTCGGAATCCTTAAATAAGTCTTTTCTAATTATGTATAAAAAGAAAATTAAATATTTACAATTAATGTCATTAAGTAAACTGTTAATTAAATTCCTATCATATTCTAATGATAATTTATTATGTTCCATGCCTAAAATCCTCTTATTATTTTTAAATTGCGAAAATTAATCAGTGAAAAAGAGTGATTAAAATAATTATCCATTCCTAAAAAATTTTACGATTTCCATAGACTGGTAATTCAAAATAGGAAAATTTTTTAGATTTAAATTCTTCTTTTTCATGTTAAAGTTATTTTAATTAGAACTCATATGATGAATTTCAATGGGAAGAAGAAAAAGGAAACAGCCAACATATAAAAGAGTTAAGAAAGTACCCAAAATATTTACATGCCCAGAGTGTGGTGAAAAAAGTGTAAAAGTTACTGATATAAAAAAGAAGGGTGCTTTTGCTACAGTAAAATGTGGGAATTGTGGATTAACCAAGGAAGTATTGGTGAATGCAATTTCAGAACCAGTAGATGCTTTTGGAGATTTTATAGATATTCATTATGCAGATCAAGAACTCTTGAGATTAGAAAAAAGAGTTGGAAGATTGAAAGAAAAAGGTGAATGGGGTGAACTTGCATTAGCTTACTCTATATTGTCGGATCTTTGCAGAATAAAAGCGGCAATATTATTAGAGGAAGATAATATCGATATGGACAAAGTTAATGACTGGAAAATGAAAGCTGAACAATATAAAAAGCTTGAAAAGGATACTTTATTGAAGCTTGATACAGAGGAATTAGAACGAGGTGTTAGAACAGATGAAGAGTCCTTATTTGCTGAAAGTGAAACAAAAATAAAGAAAGAGCGAAAAATAGAAGATATCTTTGATGATCCAGGATTTCTAGAATTTTAAAATTTCATTGTTATGATACTTAAGTCTCATAATTTAAAATTTTCATCTTAATTTTAATTGGAATATGTTTCCAAATTGGTAGTTTTAAGAGATAATTAAAAAACTGCTTTCGGTTTAATTTCTTTTTTAATACTAAATAACTCCAATTTTGAAAGGATAATCGATTAAACAGTTTCATGAGGTTTATACCTATTGGATTATATTTTGATGTTAAAAATTGCGCAATATAGGCTCCTAATCTTTTAGTTTGGGATATAGATTCAGGGTAGACGGATTCAGATAACGGTCTATTAAAAATCTCATAAATAGAAAGTATTGGTAGAAGTTTATCCAAATAATCATTAATTTTTTTCTTATAATCTGGATCTTCTATCGATAATGTTGACATTTCATTTAATCTTTTTAACGCTAGATTGAGATGCCTTTCTTTAAAAATTAACCATATTTTTGCCATATTATCTTTTAAATCTTCTAATCCTTCTAAAACTTCATCTTCTTCAAATAAAAAATCATGTTTTTTTTCATAATCTTTAATAAATGATAAAAAGATGGATTTTGCCGAATTTTTTTCTGTTTCTTCAATATCCTCTTTTTTACTTATTAGAAATTTGAATAGTTGTTCTTTTTCGTCAGTGGAATGGATAGTATGCATATAAAGAGGTGTAGTAAATAATAAATCTTTAATTTTTCCTAATAACGTTTTATAATGCCCATACTTATCTATTATTGGATATTTTTCTGAAAGTTTTTGCTTCATTTGAGCAAATTCTTTTGCAAAACGTTTTGATTGTTCAAGTCTAAATTTTATCTTATCACTCTTTTTCAAGTTATTTATGAGATTGCTTCTCTTCTCTTTAAAAGCACCAATTTTTTTAATTAATAATTCATTAACTACCTTTAATTTTTTAATATAGGTAGAGAAATCTATATCATACTTATAAACGATAAAATCATGAGAAAGTAATGGAATTGGTAAAGTTTTTTCCATTAATTTTTTTTTCACTCTCATTGCATGATCTCCTATGGAATAAGAGAAAGTAGTATTCTGGAGAACATTATCCAAAGAAAAATATTTTCCCAAATTTCTAGGAGCATTTGTAAAATAACCATGGAGAAGTGTATCTATTGCTTTGAATTTATTATTATCGTATTCGGAAATGATTACTAATTCAAATTCTCCGGGGTGATGTCTTTTCGATTTAAGACGTTTATTTCCAATAATGATTGCCTGATTTGCTCTGTGACATACAGTATAACCCCATTTTAAAATAGGTTCAATAATCTTTGTGAATTTAAGTTTATATTCATAGAATTCAGGACCAAAATAAATTGGAAAGCCAAATCCACGAGAAGTGGAAAATATGAATTGAAAAACATTTCTAACTTTTTCTCCTTTTAAAAAACCAGGAAATTTAAAATGTAAAACAACACGAGGATAAAGAGCCTCTATACCTAAATGCATCCATGCTTCAAAAAGTATTATATTATCTGGGAATTTAAAGGAATCTTTTTTACTTAAAAAGTCATCACTCAAGGCATTTAAAGCAGTAGGAATTGTATGGAGCCAATCTTTATTGTCTTCCAGACATCCTTCCTTAAATCTTTTTAAGAATAGTGATTTTATTTGTCTCTGAAGATTTGTTTTCTTTTGATAATAATTATTCATAACTCTTAAAAAAGATGGAATCTCAAGTAATTGTCTTTGTAGATCGTGTGCTACATTGACTGTAATTTCAATCCTTGGTTTTTCTTCAGAAGGGAGCAATAGTTTCAACCATTTAAATTCACATTAGTACTTATGTAAAATTTTTAAAATTTTTATTTTTATTTGAAATTCATGGTATAATCTTAAATTTTAAATTTTTAAGAATATAGTAAACTTATAAAAAAAAGTAAGGAACATTGTTTATTTATAACTAAAAAATAAACAGATATTAGTGTTTCTAACTAAAATATTTCACTCACTTCGAGTTTTCCGTCGTGCAAATAGCTCTTTTAATTCTCCCATAATTGCTCCTCTTAATGACATGGGACTGGCAGGACGTCCTCCTCCAGGCGGACCTCCAGGCGGACCTCCAGGCGGACCTCCAGGGGGAGGTGGGGGGCCTCCAGATGGGGTTCTGGGACTGGGAGAAGCTGCTGTTGATGTAATAGCAGGAGATACTGCTGCTCCTGCACCTTTGCCACCACCAAGACTGCTATTAATAGCATTTACTTGAGTTTGTAAACTTGAAACTTTTGAATTGATATTTTGGATACTTTGATCAACTAAATCTGGAATTTTAAGAATTATTTGCATAATTTTTTCAACAATATCACCAAAAGCATTAAGTTTTTCTTCTAATGGTGCTTTTCGGGTTTCTGAGAGAAAATTTGCGAATTCTTCTGCCATATAAAACTTCCTATTTTATTTATTAAAGATCTAAATTCCTTTATCTAATAATTATATAGATTTTTGTTTAATAAATTTAAGTTTAAACGAAAAATATATCTAACTTAATTCAGTAACAGTATCTTTTAACTTAATCCATAATGTATTAATCTCTTTTTTAATCTCTTTAAATTGATGGATTTTTTTAATTAGTATGTCACGAGCCCTATCAAAATCACGTTGAACGTCATTTAATTCTTGATCGAGGATATTTAATTTATCACCATCAACTAATTTATTTTTAACTTTTTCGACGTTTAATGCCTTTTTTATCACAGTTGATCTTTTATTGGCTACATCAGATAAAGCATCAGCAAATTCCTTTTTCTTTTCTACTAAATAGTCTTTTTGTACAGCTAAATCTTTTATTGCGTTTAAATATCTTTTATTACCCTCAATGTATTTGTCATTTTGAGTAATAATTTCCTGATATAGATGTACTTCCTCATCTTTAATATTAGATCTGTGCTCTCTGGCTAAAGTTTGCATTTGCTTTAAAACGTCTCTAAAAGTTCGATTAAGCATTTCTCGAGTTATATTGGCTTTTGTAATGTTTTCAGCATATTTTGTTTGAGAACTAATTAAGACACTCTGGGCATTAATTAATTTCTTTATTTGCCCAACTAATTCTTTTTCCATTTTAGCTAACTCAAGTTCATCTTCATGAGTTATAATCGGCATTTTATTATCTTTTATATGTTTTTTATATTTTAATTAAATGTTAACTATATGTTAATCATAATAACATCTTTATTTATTTTTATGTTCTAATTTAGAATGGAAAAATAGCAGTTAAAATATTATTTTTAAAATTGGCTTTAATAATCCTTGCTTTAATTTTTTTACCTAATAGTTCCGGTGAATATATCATTGGTTTTTTTAATAACACTTTTATTCCTATATTTGGATCAATTTTCCCTATACATTCATGTTTCCATCGTCCATTAGATACAATCTTTAAGTCAACTATCTCATTTTTTTTTAAATTTAAAGGCATTGTTTTCTCTCTTTTATGAATACCAAAATCATTTGGACCAAGTTTTAATTTAATATCATATTTTTTTTCCAATTTGGTTAGTTGAGTATAAAAATAATCCCAAGATTTAGGACGTATTTTCTTTAATTTCCGACCAGTTCGGTATATCAAATATTTTTGAATCCCTAATTGAATTTTTTTTTCTGAATATCCTTCTCTTCTTTTATTAACCACGAGTTTTATAATTTCTTCAATATCCTCATCATTTTCCCTTGGAAACCAAACTGGTGCAAGTAATACATTAATATTGGAATCAAGTAAAAGATCAATATTGGCTAGTAATCTATCCATATCATATTCTTTACATGCACATAAATAACTTGCCTTGCTTGGACTTAAAGTATTTAAGCTGATATTAATTTGAGTAAGATTTGCATTTTCTAGTTTCTTTATAGTCTTTTTGTTTAGCATTAAACCATTACTCTGCATAGAAATTCGTTCTATTCCATCAATTTCCCATAATTTCTCTAATAGAATAAATAATTCAGAATATAGTAAAATTTCTCCATAGGGAGCAATATGAATTTCAATATCATAATTTCCTTTTATTTGGATTGTATTTTCTAAAGTTGCAATTAAATAATCTGATGATACAATAAAATTGGTTTTATAATCTCCTGCACTTACAAAACAATATCGGCATTTTAGATTGCATAATGTCAATGGTTTTAATTCAACAATATTTGTACCTCTATCGATTACTCCTATAAAATCGACTCCAAATAAGGGAATATCCGATTTTTCATTAATATAAATAACTTCAGAGGACATATTTTTTTTAAAATTTGTATCTTAAAATGCCTATGATTGAACCTAAATCGACTATTTGTCGCCCAGTGGGATGCTCACTACTTAAAATATTTATCATGCCACCAGAATTTTCTACATCTGTTATTATCTTCTCTATACCGAGTTTATGTTTCTTGCTAGCTCCCCTTATCATAGTATCAGCTAAAAATAATTCTTTGATAGCTCCTTTTTCTGCGGCTGGTGAAACTTCATTTATGCCTATGACAATAAGATCTGCATCTGTACTAAATATTCTAAGGATTTCTTCAATTTTTTCTGATTCTAACAATATTTTGGCATTCGATTTTAACTTTCCCAATTCTTTTGATTTTAATGCTTCTAATATTGCACTTTCAGTACCAGAGCTCGCATAGACACTTCTAATTTCACAAATTTTTTGAGAATTTATTTTATCTCTTATATATTTTATAAAAAGATCTCGTGTGTTGCCAGGACCGCAAACAATAATTAAATTTATTTGAATGTTTTTCAAATTTTCTACCAAAACTTTTTTGATATCTTCAAAAAATTCTAAAATTGCTTTATTTCTGTAAGATTGTTCATATCTTTTACCTGGAATATTCTTTTTTATTGTAGCAATTCTTTTATGACTAAAATTCGTAATGATTGCCAAGGTCGCAAGCCCTCGCTCGATTGCAATGAAAAACATGATAAAGTTAGATTCAAATTTAGATGTTTCTCGTAAACGTGATAATTCAGTTTTTAACCAATTTTCTTTATTTATCGTCAATTTCTGCCCAATTTCAATATTAAATGTATGATATGTCCCATAGCTCACAAAATCCTCAGGACCCTCTAAAATTGTTCCTTTTATTCTTAGCCTATTTGTAAATTCATGGAAGGATACGTCCTCAACATTTAATTTTAAATACATAGTTTTTCTCTCGCCTTTAGATCCTTCTTTCAGAACTATTCTTCGCTGAGTTCGAGCAGCTACTTTATCATTTTTAGAGATAAGATTAAATAAAATCCAAAGATCATATAAACTTTCAATTTTCACTGTAATTTCTTGTTGCTTTTGATTGTACTCAAGGATTTTCAATTAAAATTTCATACTCCTTAGAAAAAATCTTTAAATTATAGAATAATGGATAATAAAAAAATTAAATCACTATAAAATGAATCTGATATAAGTTCAATCTAAAAAATAAATAAAAAAATATAGAAAATATCAAAAAAAAATCTTTATTTCTCTCCTAAAGCTTCTTTAACCTTTTCCAATTCTTCCATACGTTTCTTTTTCTCTTCTTCTCTCTTCTTTAATTCTTCAGGATCTGGCTTTTCAAGAGATACACCTTTCTTTATTGCCTTTTTAAGTTCATCATCAAGTTGTGACATTTTTATATTACACCTTTAAATCTTTAATTAGAGAATATAATTTTTTTATACGAATATTATAATAGAATTTATTTATAAGTTTTAGTTTATAGTAATTAAGTGCTTAATTCCATTAAGTAAGCATCTTCTCCCGATTGATAATAATTTTCTATCGATTTAGAGTTTTTTTGAAAATTGAATTTTTCATACAATTTTATTGCGATAGAATTATTTACTTGGACATTTAGAACAATTTTTTTAATTTCCTTTAATCTTTTTTTAATTCTTTCTATCGTTTCTTGTAGAAGTAATGAACCATACCCTTTGCTTTGAAATTGGGGATGAATAAGAAAATTAATTATATTGGCTTGATCTTCTCTATCTTTTATGACAACTATAAATCCTATTAACTTTTTCATAATTTTACCATCCTCTAACTTTAAAAAGAGTGTATTTTGCTGAATTAGTTTTTCAACTAATTTTATTGAAAAAGCATTTTCTTTAAATATTTGATGTTCGAGATTAGAAATACTTCTTAAATCTCTGATACTTACATCTTTAATTTTCATTAAAACCATATTCCTTTTTAAATTCTTTAACAGGATTTTTTTCTGTTATCTGCTGATATCTTGAAATTCTAAATGGTGTCATTTCTACTATATAGCCTTGTAAGTGGTACTTTTCTAATAGAGATATGAAATCATTATTTATTAAAATATAAAATGGAATTTTCATATTTTCTCCGTTAAATGATATGAGATTTTGGTTGATTTTTAATTCAGACAATAAAATCTTATGAAACTCTTCCAAATTCTTTCCTTTCCCCTCTAATTGAGCAAAAACTAAAAGACCTTCTTCGGTTATAACTTCAAATGGTAATTTAATATTTTTTGCCCTTCTAAGGTATCTATTTTTCAATTGATAATAATCTTTAGCCATTATAGAACAGAAATGTATTTTTAAAGAAACAGAGGGATATAATTTTTTAATCATTTTAAAGGCAGTTTCTTGACTGTTAACTACAGATGCCATTGAGCCTTCCTTCAATTTAAAACCTCTATTTTTTAATGTTTCACTATTAGGAAAACAAAATTCAAATTCATTTAAATTTATAAAGTCTGCTCCAATTTTATCTAAAAAAATTATAAATTCTTCAAGAGTTTTTATATAATCTCTGTCTGGAATAACTGGTACTTCAGCTCCTACATACATTCCCTTATTTAAAGCATTTCTAATATTATCCCACTTTTCTTTAGGTGGATGGAATCTAATTTCATCCAACCCTGCCTTAGCAAGTTCATTAGCAATAGATTCATCAAAATTTATACCATTTGTGTAAAGATGGATATGGAACCTTTTTCCTTTTTTTAATTTAACATATCTAATGTATTGAAGAGTATTTTCTAAATTAGCTTCTAAAAGTGGTTCTCCTCCAGTTATACTCATTCCTTTTGCATTTATTTTATTAATTTCTTCAAGTAACTCCTCTTTTGAATTCGTTTGTATCTCATCTGCGTAAGTAATATCTTTTCCTTTACGTTCTTCTGAAATAGGACAATACCAAGAACAATGATTAGGTCCTTGGCAAATTCCATTTAAGAATAAAACGGCTTTAGCTCCTTTTAGACAAAATTTACATCCTAAGGGAATCCCTCTTCCTTTGATATAAAATGAATTACTCTCAGTTTCTACTATTTTAGATTTTTTCATCTTTTGAATAATTTTTTTCTTACAATAGATTTTCTAATGGCTAATTTTTTTAATATTTCTTCGGTAGATTCATTAATCTGAATTTCTTTTTTTAGAAATACTCCTGTTCTTCCGTATTTCTCTCTTCTCAGAAGTATTTTTTTACGTTCATTAACAGCATTAATACTTATATTTACTTCCTTTGCTACAATCGCTTCATTTCCTATAATCGACATTTCATCATGCCCTTGTAAATTGGGCTTGATTAATATTAATCTTTTATCTATTCCAGCAACTCTAATATCTGATTTTAATTGATTCAAATTAATTTTACCTCCAAAATCATAAAATTCTATAAATTTTTTATCAATTTTAGATAAAGGAACAGTTATGGATTCTAATTCGCTTAAATGAATATACAATTTTATTACATCTAGTGGAGTTGCCATTATGATTTCTCTAAAATAATTTTCAAATCCATTTTTATTTAAGATAAATTCAATCTGAAATACTGGTATTTGCGCCAGAAATATTATATCAATATCACTAGCTTTATGAATATCACCACGGGCAACACTTCCATGCACATAAGGTTTAAAACCTTCCTTAATAAATATTTCTAATAATTTAATAGCATTCTCTCTTTTTTCTTTTAAGAGAGACCAATGAGCTTTTGAATATGATATGGTGTTATAATGATCTCTTAAAATTTTTTCTTTTTTCATAAATTAATTTCAATTTTTCGTATTCAATAATTTATTCTCTATTAAGTTTATAATCATACCTAGAAGGATGGTTTCATAATAATTAAATGAATAATTCGCTTTTTTTATTGTTATTATGTTGAGCTTCTTTTCTTTTTGATGATTATATAGGTTTAAGAATCGCTTTAAGTTTTTATTATTAAAAATAAAAATTGATCTTTTACTAAATATTGAAAATAATTGCGAATTTAGATGAGAGGAATCGAATAGATTATTATAATTCTTAATATTTTCATCATTTAATTTCGGATTAATTAATATCATTCCACAATTTTTTGGATCAGTTAATATCGATGTGTAAGAGAGAGATGATTTTGAATAATTTAGCAATGTATAATTAAAATTAAATGCTGAGTCTTTTTCTTTGAAAAAATCTATTATAATTGAAATTAAACGCCTAATACTAGTTATGAGGGTTGTATCAAACTGATTATCTTTTTTATCAAGCCTAATTTTAAGTCTTAAGTTAATAACATTAAAACCATAACTACTTAACCCCTCAGTTAAAATATAAAGCAATCGTTTCTTATAATTTGTTCTTAGAATTACAATTGTTGGTTTCTTATTACTCTCTTCTCTTAAAAAGATATTTCTTGTTAAAGTCCATTTACTAGTAGATATAGATTGATCATCGATTTTTAATGGTGGTTTACGGTAGAAAGTATATTCTATTGCTTCATTGGAAAAAGAAAATCTCCAGCGATGTGTTAGTTTATATCCCTTAACCCCAAGTAATAATAAAATTAACAGGATAATTATTATCGTATCAATAAATATCCAGTCTAATTGAAAAATGTCTGTTGACATAGTTTAAAAATTTTTGAATTAATTCATTTCACAACTTCTTTAATCCAATTTAGATATTTTTCAGAACCTTTTTCGATTTTAAATCCTATACATTCAGGTGTCTCATAGCTATGAATTTCGTTAATTTTTCGAATTAACAGATCACTTTTCTCTTCTACTGTTTTGATTAGTAGTAGATATTCATTGTCTTCTTCAATTTTTCCCTTCCATTTATAGAGAGAAAAAATATCTTTTATTATATTGACACAAGCAGCTAGTTTACTCTCAACTAAAATTCTTGCAATTCTTTGTCCTTCTTCAAAATTGGGCACGGTAGCCAAGAATAGGTAAAAATTCATTTTAAATATTGTTTTTCTATAATTACTTATGAGTAATGAATTAATTAGGAATTAATTGTTTTTCTATTATTTATCTTTACATTTAACTATTAAAGAATTACGAAATAAGATAAATGATAACTTCTTTTACTTATAAAGAAATTTAAATTAGTAAAGTATTATTAAATATACAATTAGAATAATTTTTAAAAATAATAATCAAGTGAAAAACTGAAAATAAGAGGTGAAATAACCGTTTGATTCACAATCTATACCTTATCCACCAATACACGGGGATTTGTTTAATCCATAGGAAGTATGGGACAATAGAGTTTAATCAAGATTTAGTTAGCGGTTTTCTTACCGCCTTAAAGGATTTTAGCGTCGAGTTCTCGAAGGGATCGGGGGAATTGAAGGTGATTGACATGCAGGTTTTTTATTTGTTATTAGTCTTTAAGGAAGGAGTATTGTGTACGGCTGCGGCAGATAAAAATGATGATGCTAAGATTACACATAAAGCATTAACGGATATTATTGACAGATTTGCTGCTAAATACGGTGCTAAACTTGACGGTTGGTCTGGGGATGTCAGAATATTTCGAGGTTTCGAACCTGTAATTGATGAAATCTTAAAAGTTGGTAGAGTAGCCGAATTAAAGCTAAAGATTCCAATATTAAAGATATTTGAGAGGGATTTTCGCAAATCGCAGAAGCAAATAGCTAAGAAAGGATTAGTGATTTCTGAAGAAGATTTGCGAGAGGTTACTGATAAGAAGCTAGAGTGGACATCGAACAGATTACCTAAACAAATAATTACTCAGGGATTCTTAGATAAGCAAGAATTCAAAATAGCTCACTTAGCGGATGGTTTCCATACATTGTCTGAGATTGCAGAAGAATCAGGTCGACCAGAGTCGGAGATACAGAGGATTATGGACAGTTTAGATAATTTAGAATTGCTATCTTTTATAGAAATAAAATAAGACATTAATCTATTTTTTAAGGAAACCTTTTTATCATATATTAATTAAATTTATTTCTTAAACTTGAAATCTAAAAATCTTTAAATTTTATAGAACTAAATCAAAAAGTTTTTGAAAATTTATTTCTTATGAAATTTAAGATGAATGTTAATAAGATTGAAGAAAATATTTATGAAATAGCTCCTAAAACTTTAATGGCACGAATTCGAGGGAAAATTGAAAAATTTCAGATGAGAGTGCCAGTTCATATATACGCTAATGATTATATTTTAGAAAAAATAAGATCAGATCGAACTTTAGATCAAATTACTAATGTCGCATGTTTACCTGGGATACAGAAGCACGCTATTGCACTTTCAGATGCTCATCAAGGATATGGGTTTTGTATTGGGGGAGTTGCAGGTACAGACGCGGAAGATGGTATGATTTCTCCTGGAGGTGTAGGTTATGATATAAATTGTGGTGTAAGATTATTAAGATCTAATTTAATGCTTAATGATGTTCGAAGTATACTTCCAAGTTTATTAGGTACAATATTTAAAAATATTCCTTCAGGATTAGGATCCAAAGGTAAATTAAATATTAGTTATTCAGATTTAGATAATGTTTTAAACGATGGAATGAATTGGGCTCTAGATAAGGGCTATGCAAATGAAGAGGACCTTAAACATTGTGAAGAAGGGGGTTGTTTAATGGGTGCTGATGCCAAATTAATATCCCAAAAGGCTAAACAACGAGCAATTAAACAGCTTGGATCATTAGGAAGTGGAAATCATTTTCTTGAGATTCAAAAAGTTGATGAAATCTATAACGAAAAGATCGCTAAAGCCTTAGGAATCATTAAGAAAAATCAGATCACTATTATGATACATACGGGAAGTAGAGCTTTAGGACATCAAGTTTGTACAGATTCCCTGCGGAACATTGAACAGGCAATGCATAAATATAATGTTAAGGTTCCAGATAGAGAATTAGCTTGTGTTCCAGCGAATACTCCTGAAGCAAAAAATTACTTATCTAGCATGGCATGTGCGGCTAATTTTGGCTTTACTAACCGTCAATTAATTACTCATTGGATAAGAGAATCGTTTCAAAATACCTTTAAAAAAGATTTTGATGCATTAGATTTACATTTAATTTATGGTGTGTGTCATAATATTTTAAAGATAGAAGAACATGAGATTAATGGTACAAGAATGAAATTAAATGTGCATCGAAAAGGAGCAACAAGAGCATTTCCCCCAGGACACCCAGATTTACCTAATGATTATAAATCGATAGGACAACCTGCTTTAATTCCGGGAACGATGGGTTCTGCTTCATATTTATGTGTTGGTAAACCAAAGGCTATGGAGCTCTCCTTTGGTTCTACTGCTCATGGTTCTGGAAGAATGATGTCAAGAACAAAAGCTACTAAAAAATATTGGGGTGCACAAATAAAAGAGGACTTAGCAAAAAAAGGAATTTTAGTAATGAGCGCTTCAATGAAGATATTAGCGGAAGAAGCGCCTGGAGCATATAAAGATATTGATCAAGTTGTACAAGTCAGTCATAATCTTGAAATTATTGAAAAGATTGTCAGGCTAGTTCCTATAGGTGTAGTGAAGGGTTAAAATCTTTAATTGAATTAAATATCAAAAACAATATTTATTTTGACTTTATTCTTTTTTTCTTCAATATTCATAAAAGAATATGTTATTGCTTTTACTTCTGTTCCAATTTTATGTTTTTTCTTATCAAATTTCTCTCCTTTTAAAAGTGCCTGTAATTTATATCTGTTTTGGCTTTTTTTAATTGTTTGTACTATTATATCACCAAATACTAAATCATAAACATCAAATAAATAAAGAAATTCAGAAAGGAAATCAAAAAGCAAGGCTTCTTTATCTTCTGCTTCAATTTGAATTTTTTTTTCTATTTTTGGTGAAATTTGGTCTAAATCTGGGGTAATAGTAGTCATTAAACTTAGAGCTGTTTGAGAAAAAGCCTCCTCTAAATTAGAACCCCAACTCTCGACACTCACATCTGCCGTATGATCCAAGAACCTAAAACCTACTTGTTTCATCTTTTATAAATAATATTTATGAATATCAATCAATAAACATTTTTATTTAATTATTTTCTTAGTTTTTAGAAAGATTTTTCTAGAAGTTTTTAAAACTATTCAGAGAAATCTTAATAATAATTATTTAGAGAAATTTTATATCATGCTTTTTACCATTTTAGATGATTTAATTTATTATCAAATTATCCATTTCCGTAAAAGATTTTCTAATAAAGAACTTCTACTTTTTAAGTATTTTCATGAAAGAACTAAAGTTTATCCCCATAATGTTATTATAATAGGGAAATTTGTATTCTTTTTTGTTAGAAATGAATATTATTTTAAAGCAAATAAGAGTTTAAAATATATAAGAAGGCAGTTCCAAGATAAAAAACTAATAATAATTAGAGCAGAAAACACTTTAATTAAATTATTAATAGGATTTTTCCCAGATCTTTACATACATAATATTGCGATAGAAATGAATGTATTCACAGGTAAAAAGTATATAGTAGTTGGAGTACTTTCTTATGAGGAAAGAGCAATTGCTATCGGGTGTAATGGAGATTATATTAAAGCTGTAAATAGATTATTAGAAAATTTCGTAATTTTTGAAAATAATGGTACTCCTATTAAAATAGTATGTAAGGTTGTTAGTTTATAATCTCAATTTTACCAAGGAACATCCTTCAAACCAATTACATAGGCGATAGTATTTGCTATAATGCTAACTGCCGGAGTTATTATGAGCAAAAAGATGATAATATGAATATCTGGTATTAAAAATAAGCTTGGTGAAATGAATCCTAGAACAGAGACAAAAAGTATTGCCATTAAAGCAAAATCTAACTGATCTACAATCCAAAAAGGAGCTCCACTCTTAATATCATATCTTCTTTTTAAAAAAGAACCAATTAAATCACCCAAAACGGCACCATAGGAAGCTAATAAGATTCGGATTATTAACACTAAGAAATTTACAGGAATTTGTCCTCCTTTAAAATAGTATTCAAATATTTTTACATCATCATAAAGAAGATATTGTCCTTGAGCAGCAGCATCAACAATAACTTCTTTTATAGGGGCCCATACGATTGTAAAAAGTAGAAAAAGGAAAAAGGAAATTGGAATGCCAATATATAAAGGTCCTTTTAAACCATTCCAAGTTTTATGATCTCCAAATATTCTCCTTCCATCGCGAAAAGTTCGTCCACCGTCAATGGGTTTACCCCCACCAGTAATTACCATTGATGCGTTAGATATATAAGCAGGCACAATTAGTAATAAGCTAAATATTAAAAGTGCAATCCAATCTGCCCATTTAAACAAAACTGATATTACAACATAATCTGCTAAAATTAAGCAAGCAAATAAAATTGCTAAAATTATTGCTATTTTTTTATTATTTTTCTCCACTTCTTTTAACGTATCATTAACAGGCAATTTATTATAAAACCTTAATAAAGGAGATTATTTTATTTGAAAATTTATGTATTTAATCAAATATTTAATTGAATTAAATATTTTTTAAATGATTAGGTGGTTAATCAGATCTTAATAAATATTGCTCAATAAATAATTATCCTTTAAAAGCACGACAATAATATTATAAATTATTGAAAAGATTTAACAAAATCAACTATTAAATCGTTAACATTTTTCTATTAATTTTAAGATTAATAATTAACTTTATAAATGCAATAGAAATAGCTCTTATGTAAATTAATTTCGAATGGAAAAATTTTGATAAAAATTGTGAATCAATGGTGCTAATACTTGTTGAAAAATCATAGCAATGATCATCAATTTAATATTGATAAATTTTACAAGAATTATCTTAAAGGACCCAGAATTTTTAATAATCGCGACGCATTGGAATCATCATATATTCCAGAAGAACTACCACACCGAGATATTCAAATAAAAGATATTGCAGAAAAAACGGCATGTGCTTTATTAGGTGATACGCCTCCAAGTTTTTTATGTTATGGTATGACAGGAACTGGTAAAACTGCAACTATAAGATATGTGAGCCAAAAATTGGCACAGCAATGCTCAGAGCTAAAGCCTTGGTGGGTTTATATTAATTGTAATATTGTATCTACTCCTTATCGTATTTTAGCTCATATTTATAACACAATTTCACGAGAGGAGAAAATTCCACCTACTGGACTTCCAAAAGATATTATTTTCAAAAAACTACTAGGTTTACTAGACTCAAAAGTTGGGAATTCAATCTGCTTCTTAGTATTAGACGAAATAGATATTTTAGTAAATAAAAAAGGCGGAAATGAAATTTTATATGATCTTACTAGATTAAATGAAAACTTAGATAAATGTAAAACAAGTCTTATTGGAATTTCTAATAAATTGAAGTTTAAAGAAAACCTAGATCCAAGAATATTATCAAGTTTAGGCGAAGAACATATAGTTTTTCCTTCTTATAATGCAAGTGAATTAAGAGACATTCTAAATAATAGAGCAAAAATAACTTTTCATGAAGGTGTGTTAAAGGAAGATGTTATACCTTTATGTGCAGCTTTTGCAGCTAAAGAACATGGAGATGCTAGAAAAGCGCTTCAATTGTTAAGAAAAGCAGGAGAATTGGCTGAGAGAAGCCAAAATAAAATAATTTCTTCAAAGTATGTTGAAAAAGCTCAAGCTGATTTAGAAAATGATTATATTATTGAATATATAAGAGGAATTCCATTACAAGCGCAAATAATCTTAACAACAATATATTTAATTTCTAAATTTAGTCCTGAGCATATTATTATATCTGGTGATATTTATGAAATTCATTCAGAAATAAAGAGATTAATTCCAAATATTAGACAATTGACAAAAAGAAGAATAAGTGATTATATAAATGAATTAACTTTAGCTGGAATAATCTCTGCTGAAGTTAAGTCAATGGGTCATTATGGAAGAACTAAAATAATTAAACTAGATATTGAAATAAAATTATTAGAAAGTGTACTTTCTGAAATTGAAAAAATTAAGGGTATTTTAAATTACAAACCGATTTTATTGCAATCAGATAAAGTTAAACTAAAGGATAATATTTTTAAAAAGTTGATTTAACTTAAGTGGTAAATTCCCATTTATCAATATTGGTTGCAATATTATTAAGGAAAATCTCAGTGGTTTTCGAATTTTTTTCTTTTAAAAGGAGAAATAATTTCGCTATATGTTTACAGAATTTTTTGTTCTCTGCTCTTCTAGTTTCAAAATCATGACAATTATGACGTATACTTTTGTTATTAATATCTATCTCGATTATGTAAGATTCTTCTTTTGAGCCTAAAACATTAGCTTTAATTATTCCTTTGGATAGATTAAACTCAATTAAATCAAACGCATTATTGGATATTGATGCTGCTCTATTTAACGTTCCTTTATCTAAGAAAGCTTTTATTAGGACATTAAAATTAGTTGCAGCTCCATTTTCAGTTTGCTTTTCTATTATGGTTATTTTCTTAATTGAATGTATTTTCTCTAATATTTCTTGTTTTCTTTTATTTTGCCAATTTTTCAGTTTTTGCTTTAAAATATTTGATAATTTAAGATTATTATTTGCATCCTTTATCAATGATTTATTTTCAGTACATCCATTGATGAAAGTTATAACCTCCTCTGGCGAAAAAAGGAATAATTCAAATGATAATTTATATAGAAGATCATTCTGCGAAATAATAGGAAGATCTATTATTTTCCAAATATAAAGTAATAATTCGGTACTATTATTGCGAGGAATTGTAAATTTCATTAGAATTCAATTTCTTTTATGATATCATAATAGTTAATTATTATTTTTTAAGTTTAGTTCAATACTTTTAAAAGTGTCAAGTTCAATAATAGGAACTATTCCAGGAG
>JAEOTZ010000024.1 GCA_016839585.1 Promethearchaeota archaeon | reverse complement strand
TGCTTGAATGAGATTGATGATTTTCCAGACTTTTTTCCTTAGTTGGTTTTCTTCTCCTAATTTTGTCGACATAAAGATGAATTTCCTAAGATTTTCAATATTAAATAAAAATCAGATTAATTATTTAATTTTATTCATTCAATTTGTATTATTTCATTAATTTAGAGTGATTAAGCTAATGAATTCTAAATTTTTTGATATTATAAGTAAAGAAGTTCATCAAATCCTTCTATGACAAAATCTGGTTGAACATCCCACTTCTTATAATGTCTATTACGTGTGTGTATGTCCCTTCTTATTAAACAAGCATATATATTTGCATTTTTGGCGGCAATTATATCAAATTTGGAATCTCCAACCAATAAGGCTTTCGATTCTTTTGGATCATATTCAAATTTATCCAATATCGTAAGAATTCCTTTTGGAGAAGGTTTAGCTAGTTCTTGATCATTATTATAATAACCAAGACTAAAAATTTCGTGAAAATATTTGCTTATATCAAATTTATTTAAAACATAATCGACAATATAATATGCTGTATTTGAAACAATTGCTAGTTTTTTATTATATTTATTATAATAAACCTTTTCTAGTATAGTTTTAACATCATTATATAGGAAAATCTCCTTTTTTTCAATGAGAATCTTTCTCTTCTCAAAATCTATCTCATCATAAAATTTCCAGAAATTTTGGGGTTCTTCTACTCCCCATTCTTCCAAAACATAAATATAACCTTCTTCAGACAACCAAAGTTTAAATCTTTCATTCCTATCTGGAGGATAATGTGCTTTTAGTTTATCTAAAGTTTTTACTAAAATATTATCTGCATAAGCCCCAATATTACCGAGATGGAGCAATGTGCCATCTAAATCAAATAAGTAAAAATCAAAATTCATAAGATAAATAAAAAAATTAAAATAACTTTTTAAAACGTTTTGACAATTCTATTTCTATCAAGTTTAATAGATTAAAATAATCTATTTAAATAGAAAAATTTAATTAAAAAGCAAGTGAAATTTAAGAACACTAACTATAAATTTTTAATAGATTTTAAAGAATTCATTAAATTATAGGATTAAAGAAAGTTAATCTCAAAAATATCCTATATGACCTAAATTTTCACCGTTCTCATCTAATGCATGAACTAAGCCCATTGATAGAGCCTCTCCATCTTTATCTTTAGTAGATTTTGCTACTTTTTTTAATATTTCAAGTTTTAAAATGAAAATCCTATTACATTTCTTACATTTAATATAAATTTTCTTTATTAATTTAAGATCTTCCTCATTTTCTTCCTTTTTAAAAGGCTCTAATAATTCAGGGTCTTCATTATCACAATCTTTCAAAAAGCATTGATCTAATGAAATTTTTTCCATCCCTCTTCTTGCAAGTGCAATAAATGCATAACTAGGAATCTCAAGTCTTAAATCTTCTTTATCACTCATATTTCATATAAAAGGAGAATGCTAATTAACTCTTTTTATTATAAATAATTACCTTTCACAATTCTAAGATGGTTAAGCTTAATTATTATTTACAACTATAATCTATTGAATTCAGCATGTCTAAAAAAGAAGAATTGTCAAAAGAAACTATAGAACATATTTCAAAATTGGCATTATTGGATTTGACGGAGGAAGAAAAAGAAAAACTCTCTAAACAATTAGGTGATATCCTAAATTATTTCAAAAAATTAGATGATTTGGATACCACCAATGTTAAGCCTACTACTCACCCGATAGATGGATTAAAAAATGTTTTCAGGGAAGATATACCCGGAGAATCTCTTTCAAATGAAGAAGCAACTAAAAATGCTCAACATAAAAAAGATGGATATTTTAAAGCTCCAAGAATTTTGAAGGAATAATCAAACTCTATTTTTTATATAATTCTGTTAACTTTTTTATAGCTGATGCCATATCCTTTAACGCTTTCTTTCTTTCATCAGGTGACATATTATAGAAATCTTCATTCATATCAGTACCTATTTGCTCGGTTGACGCCACCAGTTTAAACTTTTTGTAAACTAAAGAAGTAATATATCTTTCATAATAATCTATAGCTTTTTTTAGTTTTATATTATCTTTTATATCATCCCAAAGCTCTAATGTTTCTAAAGATTTAATTCCAAGATCAATTCTAAACCAACTAATTGGAAATAATAATTTTCTTTGTATTCCTAAATCTATTATAGATAAATTATCCTCATCTATATGAAGTTCAGGAGCTTTTTCTTCTTGAAAAATAATATTATCACTTAAAATATATAAATTAGCCGCTCCTTGAGAAGTACAAACCACACCAGTGGCAAAACCCTTAGCTAATCTCAATCTATTAGCATAATCTTCTAATCTGAAACCATATAAGTGTAGATTTTTCCTTTTACCACCTTGAAACTCTACTTTGATCCTTTTACTCCCTTTTGCATCAGATAATATAGGGGGAAATAAATTCTCATCTCTTGTTTCTTTATGCGCTTTTAGTAATTTATTTATAATATCATAATCTAACTTAAGTCCAGGGATAATCGTATTTTGATTGAGGAATGCATCGACTTCAAAGTCGGCAATCCCATAAAAGAGTTTTTTATTGTTAATTATATTATATATGCTGTTAATAATAGTTTCTACTAATGCTAAGGGATCTTCACGAACAGAATCAAACTCCTTAGTTGTAAATGTATCAATTTGATCTTCTAATCCCTCCTCATGATAAAATTCACCCCAACTTAGTTCAGTAAAAATATTTCCCTCACCGTAAAAGTTGTGAGTACTGTCAATACTAAGGATACTTTTTGATCCTCCAATTTCTACTCCTATTTTTGAACCAGATGCGAGGAGAGCAGAGGGGGGATTATAAAATTCTATAGGCAAGGATGACCCCACGTTTTATTATCTTATAGTTTTTAGTAATTCTTATCCGTTATCTAATTTTATTAAATAATTCTAATAAATATAGATAAAATATATATATATAATTACTGGAAAAGATACAAATGTTAATGCTAATATTATTAGTTATAATTTACGAGTCAGAATTTTCTTTCGATAATTCGAATATTTAGCTAATACAGAAAAACATTTTACTGGCATGTCCCATAAATCATATATAGGAATATTATTTTTAATAAACTCTCTAACCCAATCATTAGAATACCCTTGTGGGCAAATATAAAAAATTGGAACGGATTTTTTACGAATAAATCTCTGGATTGGTTTGAGATAAGCTTTTTGCATCATTGCGTTATCCATTTGGTGAAATACTTCGGGGATTTTCCCACCAGATTTTTTTATAACATCTAACACTTCTTGGACTCCCCAAGCAGCATAAATAATTATCCCATCTATCTCTCCTGAATTAATCATAAGTTTTGGGATTTTTATATATTTATTATGTATATCAAATGAGAAAGTTAAGTCGAGTGGATTATCAATATTAGCTATATCTGGAACACAATCTTTTAATTTTGATTTTAAATCATCTGAAAATTCCGGAACTTTCAAACCAAATTTTTCAGCAGCTTTTGCCATCATTGCACCACACCCTCCCGAATCAGTTAAAATCCCAAGCCTGTCTCCTTTCGGAAGAATTCCTCTCGAAAAAACTCTTAAATAATACATGAAATCTTTAATCCAAAATGTAGAAATCATACCAGTTTCCTTAAATACAGCTTCAAATACATTATCATCCCCGGCAATCGAACCAGTATGTCCCATTATCGATCTAGTTGCCGCTTTTGTACCCCCTGCATATATTACTACAATAGGCTTTTTAGGAGAAATTTTCTTTACTAATTTAATAAATTCATTTCCTCTCTTAATTTCTTCAATATATAATCCGATTACACTTGTCTCTGGATCATCTTCTAAGTAATTTAGACAATCAACTATATCAATATCATCCTCATTTCCTATTGAAAATGATTTCCCAATCTTTACTCCAATTTCTTTACATACCCAAAATATATGTGAAGCTATAGTTCCTGAATGAGCTATAATAGATATATTCCCTCTTTCAGGAGTTTCATAAATCCACATCGTATTAAAGCATGCGTTATATTCTGGATATCTATACCATGCGTTATAAATTCCAAGACAATTAGGTCCTATAAACCTAATTCTATATTTTTTAGCGATTTCAATTATTTGTTTATATAAATTTTCGTTCCCTACCTCCCGAAAACCTCCACTAGTAATTATAGAACGTTTAATGCCCTTCTGCCCGCATTCTTCCAAAACTTGAGGCACTATACTCGGTTTTAAAATTATATGAGCTAAGTCGGGATTATAAGGTAAATTCAATATACTTTTATATGCTTTTAAACCTTGGATGTTTTCTAATTTAGGATGGATAGGGTAAATTTTATCTTTTGGAAAGCCACCAAAAATTATATTGCGTAACATCATTGCTCCCATTGTGCCTATATACTCATTATTTGCACCAAAAATAGCAATACTTTTAGGATTTAAAAAGGAATATAAAAAATGACTTTCTATAGGATTTTTATCAAATTCATTCAAACTTTTGTCAACCTAATTTTCTTTATTGAGATAATAAATTATGTAGGGAATTTGAATTTAATTCTTAATAACATATAGAATTGATTTTAAGAAAATTTAGTTCGATATTCTGAATAATTTACAAGCATACTCATACATTTGGGTGCTTCGTCCCACAATTCAAATATTGGGATATCACGGTTTAGAAATTCTTTATATAAGGGATAAGAATATAATTGTGGACCGCAAAAAAACATTGGAATAAATTTTTTACGCATGAATCGAATTATTGGCTTGAGGAAACCAGGATAAAAAATCTTAGGGAAATCTTTAATCTTCTCATCTACAGGACTCCCAGACTTTTCGATCATATTAATTACTTCTCCAAAATCCCAAACACCGTCAAACAGAATACAATCAACTTCACCAGAATTCATTATTAATTTTGGAATTGTTACAAAAAATTCATAAAAGTTCTCAAAAAAGGTTATATCAATTGGATTAGACCCGCTGGCGGTATGAGGTATGTAATTCGAAAGTTCCTTTTGTAACTCCTTGGAAAATTCTGGAACTTCCAATCCATATAAGTCACATGTTTTTGTCATTAATGTGGCAGAACCACCAGATGAAGTTATAATTCCAACTCGTTTTCCCTTTGGAAAAAGATTATATGATTGAGCATATGAAAAAGTTCTAAGATAATAAAGGAAATCTATAACAGAATTAGTAGAAATTATACCCGTTTCTTTAAAGACACCCTCATAAATTTTACTATCTCCTGCAATTGCTCCTGTATGACTCATAATTGATCTGGTTGCTGCTTCTGTTCCACCCGCATATATTCCTACAATCGGTTTTATAGATGTAATTTCACGTGCTAATCTGATAAATTCTTTACCACGCTTGATTTCCTCAATATATAATCCAATTACATCTGTTTGGGGATCATTCTTACAGAATTCTAAAATATCAACAATGTCAATATTTCGCTCATTCCCTATAGAAATAGATTTACCAATTTTAACACCTAGATTTTTTGCTTGCCAGAAAGTTTGCGCAGCAATAGTACCAGATTGGCTGATAATGGATATTTTTCCCAAATCAGGTACAAAATATGGCCAAAATGTCATAAGGTAATGCTCATTAGTATCTGATCCGTACCAACCATTATATACCCCTAAACAATTAGGACCAATGAATCTAATGTTATATCTTTTAGCAATTTCGTCAATCTTTTCAGACAGAGTATTTCCATCTGAATGGCGGCTTTCCCTAAAACCTCCAGAGGTTATTATTGCTCTTTTTATTCCTTTCCTCCCACATTCTTCTAAAATTTGAGGAACAATATGAGGTGGTAAAATAATAAAAGCTAAATCAGGGATACCTGGTAGATCTAAAACAGATTTATATGCTTTATACCCTTGAACTTCTTCTAATTTTAGGTGTATTGGATAAATCTTTCCTTTAAATCCAGTTTTGATATTTCGCATTTGCATTGATCCCATTGTACTTAAAAGATCATTATTTGCTCCAAAAATACAAATACTCTCCGGATTTAAGATTTTATAAAGAAAATGGTTTCTTAACTGATTATCATTTGCTTTAATAGGGAGAGTTGAAGAGTTTTCTTTAAAATTAGCCAAAATTAATACCTATTATTGAATTAATTTATTCCAATTTAACATTAATAATTCAAGGAATAAATAAAATCTTAAGAAGTTTATTTTTATATAATATCTCAAAATTAAATTAAATAATTATTAGCTTTTCATAGCTAAACTTCTTTAACTAGCTCAATTTCAGCAGAAAATCCAGGAATCATCCCTTCATACTCAACAATTCCCTTCTCTTTTAATTTTTTTAATATTAACCTTAATCCCTCGAATTGATTCTCACATAAAGCTTGCAATTCCTTGTAATTTATTTTTCCTTCTTTCTCTTTCAGTTTTTCAACTATAAATTTTTCTTCATGAGATAATTCTGACATAATTTATCTTTTTGTATCTAAATATTAATATTTAATTAAAAAATCATTCTTTACCTGTACTTCCAAATCCCCCTTTTCCACGTTCTGAATTCGGTAAATTCTCGTTTTCAATAAATTCATAATCATACATTTTACTTAAAATAATCTGACAAATTCGATCCCCTTTCTTTAAAGTAACCTCTCTATTTGAAAGATTTACCACAATTACCATCCACTCATTTCTGTATCCTGCGTCAATAGTTCCAGGGCTATTGACAATAGAAATCCCTTCCCATAAAGCTAAACCACTTCGAGGGACAACTTTAAAATAAAATCCCTTGGGAATCGCAGTAGAAAAACCTAAAGGACATCCAATTCTCTCCAATGGTTTTAATATATATGTATCAGTTTCAATATTAATTAACTCACGTTTACCATTTTCACTAACTATTTTTTTAAATCCCATAATACGAGCATCAGCGCCAGCATCACCAGGTTTTGAGGGTTGAGGTATAATTAAATCTTTATTTATTCTTTTTAATGGAATAAATATTTTTTCAGGGTCTTTAAATGAAATATTTGTCTTTTTTCTCATTTTAAATCACTTTTTATTATACTATAAAATAAAAAAGAGTTGTTATTAAAGAACAATTAAAAACCAGAGAAAAAAAATCTTATAAAACCATAAAACATTAGAAAAAATATTAGTTTTACATTAAGAGATAAACATTTCTTATCGTGAGAACATCATGTTAATAATTGACAGATATGACCCTCGTTTAGATAAAGAAGCTTTAAAGGAAATTTTTGAAGATTTTATTGAGAATAAGTCGTATTTTTTTTCACATTGGCAAAAATTTGAAGAAGAATTGAACATGAGACTACTAGACCTAAAATATCGAAATTCTATGATAGTAGCTAAAGAAGATGGGAAAGTGGTTGGATGGGGAACATATACAATATTTAGAGATTATTTAGGCAATGAACGAGTTATTATACACCAGATTTTAACAAAAAAAGAAGATTCATATAAAAAGGGGATTGAAGAGCAGATTATTCGTGAGCTCCAATTATATATTAAGAGAACTTTAAAAAATGATAAAGTTTATTTTATATGCCCTGATTCTGATGGAGCTTTAAGGAGTGTATTTTTAAAAATTGGAGCTAAGAAATCAAAGTATATTTGGTATGAAAATGATATTTAATTAAGCTTTAAGATTAATTAACCTTCTTTTTATGAAATAATGGGAGATAATGATATTTTAATTGAAAAAGCGAACGAATTGAGGAACCAAGAAAAATTCGAAGAATCTTTAAAGATTTTAGAAGAGCTCTATAATAAATTCCCTAATTCTGAAAAAATTAAAAAAGAGCTAATAGATACACTATTTTCTTATGGAGGATACCTTAATGATGAATATGTTTTAGAATATAAAAAAGCAAAAAGTAATTTCAAAAGAATAACTGAGATTGATCCTAATAACTATAGAGCTCACTATAATCTGGGAATTGCTTATTTTAATCTAGGAGAAATAGAAAAGGCAGAAAGAGCGTATGAAGAAGCAATCAAAATTAAACCTGATTATAAACATTGTCATTATAACATTGGGTTAATCTATGAAGCAAAAGGAGATTTTGAGCATGCTTTACATCAATATGAAAAAGCTTTGAAGATTGATCCGAATTTTACTTATGCTCTTCAAGCAAGAAATCAAGTTAGGAATTTATTAGATGAATTAAAGAAAACTTCAGAAGATTGAACTAATTATTTTTTTATTAATTTATTATGTATAATGCAACAAATAATTAGAATAGCCAATAATATAATAAATCCAATAACATACCTCATAACAATTGGATCCGAAAGAAAGTCTAAGATATCTTCTAACTGAAACATTTAAACCCCTTTTTAAATTATTTAAAATCTAAGTAAGTAAAATTATAATTTAATTTTAACAAATAAGAATATTTAAAATTTTTTTATGAAATGAACTATCTTCTGGAAAAATGGTTTTTAAAAACTATAAAATAATAGAAAATGAAAAAAAAAAAAATTTGAAAATTAAATAATATTTTATCTCTCTAATTGAAAATTAACTTGAACTCTTACTCTATAAATCAATTTGTCGATATCTTCTTTAATTTTCACGTCGGATTCGATAATCTGGATGTTTCGAATGCCTCGAAGAGATTTTTTTGCTTCATCGTAGCAATTTTTAACTGCATCAGCCCAATTTTTATCAGAAGTTCCTACTAACTGAATACTTTTATAAACTGTCATTTTGATTTCACTTTGATTTTGATTTTTTTTGTAAGTTAATTTGTTATAGGTTAATATTTAAATATTTCTAAGTTGAATGATAAAATTAGTATGGTTCCTTAGGAACTAACAGAATTGTAAATATAGTAGGAAAACTAGTTAAAATTTAAGAAAAAATTAAAAAAAAGGAATTTATAAAGAATCTCAAAGCATTTTATGCTTCAGGATTTTCTAATATAACAGCTACTCCTTGCCCACCACCGCAGCACGCGTTAGCACAGCCATACTTGGCTTTCTTATCCTTTAAGATTCGAGCTAATGTTCCTGGTAATCTAACCATTGTTGATCCTAAAGGATGACCAATAGCCGTAGCCCCCCCCATAACATTGACTTTATCTTCAGGTATGTTAAATGCTTTCATACAATTTAAGGTGACTACTGTAAATGCTTCATTAATTTCCCAATAATCTATATCATCGGCAGATAAACCAGCATATTTCAAAGCCATTTCAGTTGCAGGTACAGGACCTCTACCCATAACGGATGGATCTACTCCCGCCCAACCAAGAGAAACAATTCTAGCCATTGGTTTAATTCCTCTATTTTGAGCTTCTTTAGCATCCATCACAACACATGCAGTAGCACCAGCATTTAAAGGTGAAGAATTACCAGCTGTAATAACACCTTCAATAGTACCTTCTCTCTCCTTATATCCCACTTTACCTCCATTTCTTTCAAGAAAAAAAGCTTTTGATAATCTACGCAATCCAGCAACACCTTCTAGAGTAGATTTTCTTGCTGCCATGTCTCTATCAACCATCATTGGTTCTTCAATATTACCTTCAACATGCCCTTCTATTGGAATGATTTCTCCCTTAAACCAGCCTTCTTCTGTATATTTAACGGTTAAATTATGAGCTCTTACTCCAAATTTATCTAGATCTTCTTTTGTAAATGCAGGTATTTCTTGTTCATATAATTTCTGTGCAGTTTGAATCATGTTAATAGTTGTTAATAAGTCATATTGAGGTCTATAATAAGGACTTCTTTTATTAACCATATCTAAATTAGGTCGAATCCAATCATTTTGCATAGAAACTCGAGTCATATGTTCCACACCAGTAGCCATACAGATTTTACTAAAACCAGTCATAATTTCCATAATACCTACATGTAAACCCGATCCCGCTGATCCACATTGTCGATCAACAAATAAGGCTGGTACTTCTGCTGGCATTTCAGCTATAAAACAAGGAAGTCGTCC
>JAEOTZ010000023.1 GCA_016839585.1 Promethearchaeota archaeon | reverse complement strand
CCAGGTTGGACGCCTACTGGAGAATTCTTCCAGGTAAAGGCTTTTCATAAATATGTTGTTGCCGAATTTTTTAATCAGGCTAGGCAGGCCGAACCTCATCTGGCCAGGTGTACCGTTAAAACCCGGGATGAAATAAAAAGCCTCGGTGCAGGTTTCGGGATTGCCGATCTGGTCAAGATCATCATAAAAATTTTTATAATATTGGTTCTATGGGGTGTGCCAGCTCGATAGGATTAAGTATCGCGCTACACAAACCAAAACAAAGAGTGATAGTAATTGATGGAGATGGCGCAGCTATTATGCAAATGGGGGCTTTTACAACAATAGGAAAATATTCACCTTCTAACTTTGTTCATATTATTATAGATAATGAAGCTCATGAATCTACTGGTGGTCAACCAACTAATTCATCTAATGTTGACTTTGTAAATATTGCTTTAGCATCAAATTATAAATGGGGTGTTATAGTTGAAAACATCGAAGATTTATTAAAATTGATTGATAAAATTAAAAATCGAGAAGGCCCATTTTTAATATTAATAAAAATTAAAATTCATTCAAGATCAGAATTAAAAAGACCAAGTAAGAGTCCAAAAGAATATAAAGAAGGATTTATGAGATATTTAAATGATTTGGATTAAGGAACTTAATAATTATCAATAAAAATATATTTTTTATGAACATTTTTATATGATATGAAATTTTTTATGATAAAATATAATTTAATAAAAAAATAAGATTTTTTTAATAAAAAGTAAATAATTTAATTTTATTGTTGAAATACCAATGAAACTTAAAGATAAAAATGTCTTAGTTACTGGAGCCGCTGGTTTTATAGGAAGTAATTTAACAGATAAATTATTAGAAATTGGAGCAGAAGTAATTGGTTTAGATAATCTATTTAACGGTAGGATTGAAAACTTAGAAGAAGCTTTGAAAAATAAAAACTTTCAATTTCATAAGGGAGATATAAGAGATATAAACTTTTTATTAGATATTTTAAAAGATATTGATATTGTATTTCATGAAGCAGCATTCACTAGTGTCCCTCAATCAGTAAAAATGCCAGAATCTTGCAATGATGTCAATGTAAATGGCACTTTAAATTTATTAAATGCTGCTAGAAAAAAAGATGTAGAAAAAATTATATTTGCTTCAAGTTCTTCTGTATACGGTGATACACCTACCTTACCAAAAAAAGAAGATATGCCAAGATTACCAATCTCTCCCTATGGAGTATCAAAATTAGCATGTGAGGCATATATGCAGGCATTCCACCAGGTTTATGGATTAAAGACATTATCATTAAGATATTTCAACGTTTTTGGTCCAAGGCAAAAGGATTCTCCATATAGTGGTGTTATTGCAATTTGGTTGGGAAGAATCATTAATAATGAAGATTTGATAATATTTGGTGATGGCGAACAATCAAGAGATTTTACATATATTAAAGATGTGGTCCAAGCAAATTTAATGGCTGCTGAATATGATGTTTCAGGAGAGATTTTAAATGTGGGCGCCGGTTCTCCAATAACTTTGAATGATCTTGCAAAATTAATTCTAAACCTTACAGATAAAAAGAATTTAAAACTAATTTATACTGATCCTAGACCAGGTGATATTTTACACAGTTACGCTGATATTTCTAAAGCTAAAAAAATAATTGGATTTCAACCGGAATATGATCAGGAACAAGGTTTAAGAGATTATTTTATATGGTATTGTAAAAAGTATAACGTTAATTTAAAAATTAATTAAATTAACTAAGAAATATGAATAGGCTTAGATTGAATCAAATAATTTTTAAGGTCAAATCCAGAAAGAATTTATTTATTTTCATTCTTTCTTTAATATCTTTAGTAATTATCCTTCTTAAGTTAGTTAATATTGATGAAATTATTGGAATATCGGATATGTTCCTGTTGGGTTTCATTTATCAAATAGCAATTGCTTTTAGTACAATTTTTACCATACTATTCTTACCTACTTATCCCATTTTTTTTATTATTTTTAAAGAAAAATCTTTTAATTTTTTAGAGAAACTGAGTTTGACTATTATTATTAATTCAGTTTTCTATATCTTTATAGGATATATTGGTTATTGGTTTGGAGTTCCTTTAACCGGGACTTTTTTCTTTTGTGCAATAATTATTTTATTCTTTCCGATAATATTTTATATTTTTTACTCTGAATTTAAAAATGGGCCATATAAATTTCTTAGAAGTGAGATATCGTCAATACAAAGTAATCGAAATTTAATTAATTTTTCTTTATTTAACTACTTTAAAAAGCTAATTTCTGTTAATTCCCTTTTATTAATATTTTTTATATTCTTAGTCTGCATCTTAAACATTTTTAAAGTTAGCTATTTTGGAGGGACAGATCCATGGCTCCATGCTCTTAATAGTAGAATAATAACTGACATTAATTTTTTACCTTTAGAAGGATATCATGGAACTATGGGTTTAAATATATTTGGAGCTGTGATTTATTTTTTTTCGGGAATAAATCATTTGCTAATTCCAAGATATTTTGTTTTTTATACATTTTTTGTATCCGCCTTAATATTTTATAATATTCTCATGAGAATCTTCAGAAATAAAAACTTAGCTATTTTTGGTGTATTTATATTAGAATTTTCTTCATTAGGTTTTACTAATATGATGCTTCAATATTGGCCATCCGGCTCAGCTCTAATCAAATGCCTAGCAATTTTCTTTCTTCTATATGTAAGATTGCAGGATTTTATTCAACCCGAACGACCCTCTAAAAACCTTATTTTAAAAGATATGTTTTTATTTTACATTCTAATAATCTTAATTTTTATTAGCGCTGTTCTTACGCATGTTGTTACATCTATGGTTTTATTAATTTCCTTTTTATGGTTATATTTTTTATATTTTATAAAAGATTATAGACGGGGAGTTGATTTTATATTTCTATGTGGATTAATTGGTATATTTTTCATTTTAAACTTATTTGGTATAGGCTCTGGTCATTATAGGTTTTTTATTTCATTTGATTTTCCAATTCAATTACTTATTTTAGGCGCAATCATGGGAGGAATAGTAGGAATATTTTTTTTATGGATGGTACAAAAATCAATTATTTTCACAAAAGGAAGTTACAAATTAATAATAACAGGGAAAAGAAGTAGATATTATAAGAAAATAGAAGATAAAATAATAATTCCACTAATATTTAGCATAACGATCTCGTTTACTCTTCTTTTTTTAATAGCAAACCTCTTTTGGTTTAATTTTCATATAGTAAATATCTTTTATGTTGCTGAAATCCTAATTATTAGTTCTTTTGCAATCTGGGGTTTTTTATTATATCAAAAAAAACCAAAAGGAAAGCCATTGTTTTTATGGGCTGTAGGTCTTTTGGTTCTTTTAGCCGCGGGTTTTATTTTTAATATCTTATTTTTAAGCAATATGATTTGGCAGAGAATTTTATATTTAATTCCTCCTGCTATTGTGATTGGATTTGTGTCATATATTTATAAACTGATTAAGATTGGTTCCATAAGAGCCATAAAATTGAAAATATTAATTTTATTTATAGTATCCTTTTCATTATTTTCCACTTATTTTTATGAATCTATTGCGTTTGAAGTTTTCAATGTAAAGAGAAGAGATGTATCTAATATCAGATGGTACTCTCGTTATACTTCTAATAGAAATGTAATTATTTCAGAATTCGGTTGGAGTTATATTTTTAAATATTATGATTATCCATTTGACAATAGAAGTGAAGCTCTTCTTTATAATGAAACAGATTATTTCTTGAAATATGATATTGATTTATTTCCCCCAGATAACCATTTTAATGAAAATGGTACAAATATTTTAAAAGAAATAAAGAGAGAGTATAACACGGATGTTTATATAATATTTGATGGGATTTATATAATTAATAAGGATTTTGAGTTGTTTGGGCAGTTGACGGAGGAAGAAGAAGAAAGATATTATACTCTGGATTATTTAAATAAGATTTGTTCTTCAATGACTGAGAATGGAGAGGAAACACCTACATTTTGGGTTATTTAATAAACTCAAAATCATTTGGAAAATAATCTTCAATTTTTTCTTTCAATATTGTTGTTGTATTTCCTTCAATTTTTATTAATTGAGGGATTTTTCCTATTTGCCCAATTTTACCTTCCCTGTAAATAAAGGCACCAAATACACCATCAACATCATTAACAGCATCTAAGCCTTTCTTTATAGATCCTTCAATATCGTTTCCCTTCACTACATTTCCGATCGCTGTAGCAGCTCCATCTGCTAAAGTGGCATTTTCTGCAAAGATTGTAACTACATCTGCTTGACCAAGACTAATTGCATGACCTATTGTTGCAGAACTTGTAGCAATTCCTATGGGGCAATCATGCTTTTTAATTAAAAATCCCAAGTTTAAATTTAATTCATTAAATCCGGCATAAAGTGCTATTTTCATAGGTTTTTCAGATTCAATAGCAATTTCACCGCCATTTTCAACAAGTGCGATCTTAACAGCAATAGAATCATTCTCATCCTTAACTTTCATAGATTCTAACATTAGATCTGCAAAAGCTCCTGCCACTGTTGCCATTGGTCCTACATTGCAGATACCAGCTGCATTTGCCATCAAATTAATAATTTTTAAATCAGTTTTAACCGTTACTGGAGAAAAAGAAATAAGAAAATCATTGTTTTCTAATATAAATTTTTCTAAATTATTTCTATGATAATAGAACGCTTCTTTTGCTCTTAATATCGCATTTTTCGATTCTGAAATAATTGTTATATCAGACTCTTTTTCCGTAAAATGAGATCTAAATATTTTCAATCTAATATGCTATTGAGTTTGATTAAAATCTTATTTTATAGAGCTTAATTTTTAAATAAATATAAATAAATAATTTTACATTATTTATTAAGAAACAACATCTCTCAATAATGATTCAAATTAATTACGAGGAAATTATCTCTCAACTTAAATCTGATTTAAATGCTGAATGTGCTATAGCAAATAAGTATGGAATAGTGTTAAATTCTTTAATTAAAGAATTTGCTAAAGGAAAAGTCATTCCACAAAAAATAATTTCTTTAATTGCAAGTTCTAAAGAAATTGCTAATGAGTTAAAGTTAAACCGAATCAATTCATTTGCTCTAGAAGCCCAGAAGTATAATTATTTATTTTCTTTTAGTGAAGAATTAATTTTAATATCAAAACTAGATTTAAATGTAAATTTAGCAAAGTTTATGCCAAGTATCAGTGTATTTTTAAAAAAATTAAGTGAAAGCTCTAAAGAGAAAGAAATTAAAAAATTTACAGTATTCGATTTTTCCAAAGAAATCTCAAAAATCGAAGAGACATTAGAAAGAGAACAAATTAAACAAGATAAATATTCAATTATTAAAGATCTAGTAAAATTTATTTCCGATTGATCCATATAAAATTATAATTTAATTATTTTGGTGAATTGCTATTTTAAGACAAGTATACATATATAAAGGTAATGAACTTTTATATTACAGACATTTTGGTAAAGCATTAAAAGAAGAAATTTTTAATACACTTGTTTCAGAAATCATGGATGATGCTTTTGGCAGAGGAGGAAACAAGATTCAATATCATGATTATTTCAAATTTAGGGTATCATATATAACTGAAAAAGAGATGGAATTAATTTTTCTGTTTGTGACTGGTTTAACTGATAATTTTGATAATATAAAGAAAGAATTAATAAGATGTAAAAAAGAATTCTTAAACCTATTTGAAGATATTTTACAACATAGATTTGATGCTAAAACATTTGAAGTTTTTGATCCTACAATAGATTCTATTCATAGAAATTTAAGACCTAAAATTTCTCTCGTTGGCTTTTCTGGAGTTGGAAAAACAACAATTACAAGATTGATTAAAGCTGAAGAAATTCCTATGCAACACATACCAACAATAACAGGAGATATCGCTACAATAAAAATTGGCAAATTACATTTTCATCTTTGGGACTTTGCTGGACAAGAACAATTTAGTTACCTTTGGAATAATTTTATTAAAGGAAGTGACGCCGTACTATTAGTAACTGATTCTACATTAGAAAATGTAGAAAAAAGCAAATTCTTCTTAGAATTAATAAAAGAACAAGCGCCACATGCTCATACCGCTGTAATAGGAAATAAGCAGGATTTAGATAATGCTATAAATCCCTCTCAAATGGAAAAAATTCTCGGCTTAAAGTCATATTCCATGATCGCTAAGGATAGTGTTAATAGAGATAAAATGATCCAAATTATAGCAGATATTTTAGATATGAGTGCTGAGGTTTCGCCTTTATTAAAACCACTTCTAGAAAGAGATAAATTAACAGAGGATGCAGTTAAAGCATTAGAATCTGCTGATTTCGATAAAGCAGCATTTTTATTCGAGAAAATAAGTGATCTATGTATTGAATTAGGAGATGACTCACTAGGAAGAGAATTTTTTGAAAAAGCACAAAAGATTAAATCCATGCTACAAAAGGTGGGCGCACCACAACCTACACCAGCAACACCACTAGAGACTGATACTCCTAGAAAACCAGCAGTTATACCGAAGCCAGAAGCGCCAAAACCACCAGTATCACCACCCCCTAAGAAGCCAGAAGCACCTATACCACCAGTATCACCACCTCCTAAGAAGCCAGAAGCGCCTAAACCACCAGTAACACCACCCCCTAAAAAGCCAGAAGTGCCTAAACCACCAGTAACACCACCTCCTAAGAAACCAGAAGCACCTAAACCAGCATTCATTCCTCCTAAAAAGCAAAAAACACCTAAAATTGCACAAGAGGATATGGGTTTAAAATTAGACCCAAAAGATTTTATGATTAAACAAAGACCAAAGTCAGTAGAATTTGTACCTAAAGATGCAAAAAATAAATTAAAAACGTCTCCATATGGGCATGTTAAAAATGTAGAGCCATTTAAGGCACCAGTACCTGTTTCACCAACTCAATTATTTAATGGAAAACCAAAAATAAGTCCAACTATAGTTCCAAGTGCTACTGCTCCTAAAATTGCCCAAGAACCTATAAAAGTAAAAAAGCCTGTAATCCCACCAGAAATTCCTAAAACAAGTGTTCAAAAACAGACTCAAGTACCAACAATATCTAACCAGCAATTAGAAACCTTAAAAATCCCTAAATCAGATGTTCCCGAAACACTTTCTCAGAAAATTTTAGAAACTCCACAACTTGCTCCAATTATGGATAATAAACAAAAAGAAAACTTGAAGAAGGCCTTATTAGATTTAAAGATAAAAAAGGCAAACGTTTCTAAGATGTCCTTAGATTTTGAAATGAAAGAACTTACAGGAGAAATTACTGCTGATGAACTCAATGAAAAGAAAAGTAAATTAGTTCTTTTAGAAAAGAAAATCGATGATGAAATTCAAGGATTACAAAAACTTTTAAATGATTAGGCTCATAAAGAATTAATTTATATTATTATAAGAACCTAATTTCATAATGAAAAAAAGTTTAGAATAATAATACTTAATAGAGAATCGATTTATTCGGAATTTTTATTATGACAATTGTTATTATGAAGATTGGGGGTTCCTGTTTAATTGATAGACATTCTTTTAAAAATATTCTCAAAATTATAGGCATTTATAACAAGTCAAAAAAAATATTTGTTGCTTCAGCATTTTCAGGGGTAACTGATTTACTTCAGAAAACAGCTGAAAATTTGGAAGATCCTATAGAAGTGGATAAAAATGTAGCTTTGATCGAAAAAAAGCATATAGATATAGTTGAGCAAATATTTTCAGAAGATTCTGAACATTATAGTAAAGTTAAAGAATGGATAGATGATAAATTAAGTGAGTTAGAAGATACTTTTGCTGATATAAGAGAATTTGGTTTAGAACCTTATTATAAAGATTATGTTTTAAGCTTTGGTGAATTCTTCTCAACATTTATACTTAATCAATATCTCTTAAGTAATGGGATTGATTCAGTATTCGTACCAGCAAATAAAATTATTATAACAAATGATGAATTTAATAATGCCTACCCCCTGTATGAATTAACAAATTCACGAATTAAAAGGTTATTAATTCCTTTGTTAGAGAACCCAAGAAAAGATACTATTATCTGTTTAACAGGTTATATAGGAAGAAATAAAATAGGTTATATCACAACCTTAGGTAGAGGTGGATCAGATTATACAGCAACTATTATAGCACATTCACTTTATGAAATGGGAGACGATAAAGATATTAAAGTTATTTTATGGAAAGATGTTGATGGTTTATTGGCAATAAATCCAAAATTTACACCCGAATCCTCACTAATTAGAAATTTAGATTACAATGAAGCAAAACATATCGCAAATTTTGGTGCTAAAATTCTCCACCCAAAATGCTTAGAAGCGATAGAAAAAAGTAAAATCCCTTTAGAAATCAGAAATTTTGATAAACCATTAGAAAAAGTTGATTTCAC
Source organism: Promethearchaeota archaeon (assembly GCA_016839585.1). Taxonomy (GTDB): domain Archaea; phylum Asgardarchaeota; class Lokiarchaeia; order Sigyniarchaeales; family SOKP01; genus Loki-b32. The sequence goes on along the minus strand of JAEOTZ010000023.1, from coordinate 84,893 downwards.
TAAAATTTCTGAATTCTCTGATAAAGATCAAATAAAAGGACTTTCTGCTGTGGAAGATGCTGTTGTAATTACCATTTCTTCCGGAAGTTTAGTTGATGTTCCAGGAGTTTTAGCTAAGATTTTTAAAGTAATGAGTAAAAATAATATTAGTGTATCATTAGTTGCCCAAAGTGCTTCAGAAATTAATACTTCATTTATAGTAAAAAGAGAGGATTCAAAAAAAGCAATTGATGCTTTAAATAAATCTGAATACTTCTCACACTTTTTTGAAATTAATTTTGAAGATGTTGCTATTATAAACATTACAGGTACAAAAATTTTAGAAAATATTACTAAAGCTTTAATTTTTCAAGCTTTAGATAAGAAAAATATTCATGTTAAGGCTTTAACTCAAAGTACTGAAGATTTAAGTCTTTCTATAGTTGTAGAAAAAGAAAATCTAATAGACGCGATTAATTTAATACACGATGATCTTTATGAAATTTTAGACACAACTAGATTTGAAGATTAATCAATGATTTTTAATTTTTTATCTAAAGGTCTATATCTTAATAAATTCTATTGTAAAGAGGGATTTAATTAGATCCTGAAGTAGTTTATAGTTATTTTTAAAATCATTTTAGTAAGAAAAAGATAAAATCAATTATTGAGTTCTGGAATCAATAATTCGACCAGTAAGTTCAGTAAATGCCTCATCTACACTTACACCTGTTTTTGCCGAAGTTTCTATATAAATACTACCCTCATTTTCGGCAAATGATCTTGCATCATTACGATCAATGACTATTCCTACATCTTCAATCAAATCAGCTTTATTTCCAATTAATACAAAGGGGATATTCTCTCCTGCAAATTGACGGATTTCTGTGAGCCATTTTCTAGTTTCTGTATATGTTTGTTCCCTTGTTAAATCAAAGACTAATAATGCCCCCGCGGCCCCTTTATAAAATGTGCTACGTATAAATTCAAATCTTTGTTGTCCACCTATATCCCAAATGCTTAATGTAGCAATTTCCCCTTGTCGAAATTCAACATCTTTAGTTAAAATATCAACACCTACAGTTAATTTATAATTTGCTTGAAATCTATTCTTTATAAAGCGCTGAACGAGTGATGTTTTACCTACAGCCGCGGCACCAGTTAATAGAACTTTTAGCTTAAAACTTGACATCACTGATCACAATTATTTATATTGATATTTTTAATTTTGTATATAAATTATTATTGTAAATGATATTTAAGAATTTATTTAATTTTATTACACAAATTAAATTAAAGATTAAATAAATTAAAAATTTAAATACTTTTACATAAAGTGAAATGGAATTCTAATCATTAAAAAAGTATTCTATATATTCTAACTAAAACAGTAAAAACGTAGAATAATATCTTAAATTCGAGTTAATTAGGTGATTTGATTTCATCTTTTTGGAATGTTATTATATTCTTTCAGAGTAGGGAAAAGTTCAAGATTAAAGTGAGGAAAGTACATGGCATCTGTAAATTCTTTTTGAAATTCTTCTTTTGTAGCGATCTCAATATATTGGATTTTTTTTAATAATTTTTTAACCTTTTCTCTTAAATCTTTGTTCAATAAGAGGGATTGAGCGCCAGTTCCAGCAGCATTCCCGATTTGAAAAATATTTTCATCTGAAATATCTGGAATCATTCCAATAAATTTTGCATTATATTTATTAATATAATTACCAAAAGCACCCGCCAAAAATACTCGTTTTATTTCTAGTTTAGTATCTAAATGCTTTAATATAAGTCTAGTACCAGAATAAAAGGCTGCTTTTGCCATTTGTATTTGCCTTATGTCATTCTGAGATATTTTGATTTCTTTTCCAATAGATGTTTCTTCTCTTTTAGCTATTATGAACTCAATATTATTATTTCTTCTAAGAATTCTCCCTTGATCAATGAATTCTTTGTCAAAATTACCACTCCTTGTAAGAATTTTTGATCTTAACATCTCTCCTATAGCATCAATTAAACCAGAACCACAAATACCAATTGGCTTTTTATTTTTAATTGTGCTGTAGGAAACATCAAAATTTTGAGGATCGATTTTTATAGTATCTATAGCCCCAGCAGCAGCTCTCATTCCATCACTAATATGTGCTCCTTCTAAAGCAGAACCAGCTGCACACGACCCTGTTGCTAAGAATTTACGATTTCCTAAAATAATTTCCCCATTGGTTCCTATATCAATAGCTAAAGTAAGATCTTTCTGTGAGTTAATATTTGATGATAAAATTACACCAACGGTGTCTGCTCCAACAAATCCTGCAATTATTGGTACTATATATACATATCCATTTTTAGATATTTTTAAATTTAAAGTTCTGGCCTTTATATTCATCCCTTTTTGAATTACAGGGATATAAGGACTCAATCCAATATTTATTGGATCCAAATTTAAAAAAATATGGTGCATAACTGAGTTCCCAACAATGGTAGCTTCATAAATCTGGGAAGATTTAATTTTGCTCTTTTCACAAACTTTTGAAATGATATTATTTAAGTCATTTAAAACAGCTAAATTTAACTTTTGTAGCCCTTTTTGATCATTTTTAATAAAAGAAAGACGTGTGATTACGTCTTCTCCATAAGCCGTTTGGCTATTTAGTTTTGAAGCTAATGAATAGACTTTTCCATTATCTAGATTGACTAAATATCCTACAATTGTAGTTGTTCCAATATCAAATGCAATGCCATAGTTATTTTCTGTTGTGTCATTAGGTTCACATTCTATAATCTCATTATCATTCCATAAAGTTAGAGTAATTTTATGGTTATTCTCTCTTAAAATATTAGGTAGTTGATTTATTAAATTAAAATCAATTTCAATTTGATCTTCTTTAATAGTATTATCTTTAGCAATTATTTCAGCAATTACCCTTTCAAAATCAGGAATAGGCTCATCTAATGTTGGTTTTTTAATATCAAGAAAAAATTTTTTTATTGCTGGATTTAAGACAGTTTTTTTCCTAATTCCAAAAGTTAGAATATTGAAATCTTCAAATAATAGTTCACTAGGTAAGAAAATACGAAAATGAGGCGGTTTAAGCTCTTGTAAAATATCTATATATTTAGCATTAATTTTAGTTTGACATGCTAATCTATATCCACTTTCAAGATCTTCGTTGCTTAAAAATTTCTTTTCTGCGTTAGTTACCTGATTTAAATACTCACTGCCTTTCTGAATTAAGACTTTACATTTTCCGCATGTACCTAAGCCACCACATATGGATCTAATTGGCAAATTTAATTTCAAAAAAAGGTCATATATTGGTTTATCATCCAAATAGTGAATTCTTCTGGAAATGGGTTCAATATCAATAATTATTTTATTAATGCTTTTCTCCCTTTCTTAGTAGATTAAAATTTATAAAATTATAAATGAGATAAATTTTCTCGGAAATTTAAGAACCTTTATCGTTTTTAATAATCTAGTTAAAATAATTATAACAATATAAAAAGTTTAATTACTTAGTTTAACGTAATAAAAAAGATTGTTTATCAAAATAGATTATTTTTTAAATTAAGTATAAAAGGATTAATATTAAAATGCAAAATCCTGAAAATTTAGCTCAAGAAGCCTTAAATTTGCTAGAATTAGCTCAAAAACTTGAAGAGGAAAGGAATGTAGAGAAAGCGATTGTAAATTACGAAAAAGCAGGTGAACTCCTTAAGCAAAGTGGATATTTAACACATAGAATTCAAGATATTTATGATAGAATTCAAGAATTAAATAATTATCTCAAACAAGACAAATTATATCAATATACTCAAGCACAAACTCAAATTGAGCAATTACAAGACCAAGCATTTGCGTTATTAGATGGAGCAAAAAAATTAGAATCTGATGGTTTTTTTGAGGATGCTATCAAACAATATAGTTCAGCTATAGCCCTTCTAACTCAAGCAGGTTGGTCTAATACTCAATTAAACAACTTAAACACAAATATTAAGATTATCTCCGATAATATAGAGCAGGAGAAAAAGATAGTTCGGCAAAAAGAATTAGAATCTTCTCAACAATATATTCGAGAAAAACCAGAAGAGCAACCTCAAATTGTGAGTATGTTTGGAGAAAAAGCAACTCCTGAAAAAATTGAAAGAATAGAAACTTATAAAGCAATGAAAAAACGAGAGGAAGAAATACAAAATGAAGCATTTGCACTTATTGATAAAGGAAAATTATATGAACAAAAGAAAAAATTCGATAATGCAATACTGAATTACGAAAGGGCTGTCGAATTATTAAACTCTATTGGTTGGACCGAACAAACCCGTAATATTAAAATAATAATTGAAAAGCTTAAAATAGATCGTAAAAACTTTCAGAAATTTCAAGCCCAACAAGCAAAAGATTCCGAGGCAATCAAGAGTAAAGCGGAGTCAAAACAACCGAGTATAACTTCAGAAGCAGAATTAAAAAAGCAAAATTTAACAGAATTTGAAGAGAAAAAGAAACAAGAAGAGGAAATTCAAACTAAGGCGTTTAATCTAATAGATATTGGAAAAATGTTTGAAAGGGATAAAAATTACGATAAAGCAAACCAAATGTTTAATCAAGCAATAGAAATGCTTAAATCAATAGAATGGGATGCTTATATTCAGCCTATCATTAATCTAATAAATGATGTCAAAGAAAAACAGAAAGGAGAACAAAAATCAGACCAATTAAAGGAAAGAAGACAAGGTCAACTAAAGCAACTTCAAGAATCGATCTCTTTAAAACAACAAGAACAATTATTGCAATCTACTCAAGATTTAGAGCTTAGGAGAAGAGAACTTGAAGAAAAGCGAAAAGAAAAAGAAAAGAAAGAAAATGAGTTTTTTACAATATTAGAGAGAGCAGATAAAATATTACAAGAAGAAAAAGATTTTGAGAAAGCAATAAATGAATATCAAAATGCTTTAGAAATGCTTAAAGAGTTAGGGGCAGGATGGGAACATTATATCGGCACAATAAAGACTACTATAACTAATGTTCGTAAGATTAAGCAATTTCAGCTTAAAAAACAACAAGAAGAGCAAAGAGGCATCAAAGAAAGAAAAGAACAAGAGTTAGAATTTCAGAGAAAAATTTCTAAACAGATAGATAAAGAACGAGTAAGATTAAAACAAAAAGAAATTGAATTGAAAGAAAAAGATGCTGAAATACAATATAGAGAACAACGCAAAAACGTTGCTTTCAATTATATGGATGATGCTCACGATTATATTACACAAGGAGATTTTGACAATGCTATTAATGCGTATCAAAATGCGGGAAAAATTTTTGCTGAAATTCAGTGGGTTGATGAGATACCATTAATTGAAAAATCTATTAATGAAATAGAACAATTAAGAAGGAAACAACTTGATATCCAACAGAAAAAGTTCCAAGAAACAATAGAGAGACATAAAAAAGAAGAAGAATTTCAAAGACAAATTACTAAACAATTACAAGTAGAACGTGAAAAATTAAGAAAAAAAGAGATAGCGTTGAGAAAACATGAGGAAGAATTAAAAGAGCAAGAAGATAAAAGAAAAGCAGGTTTTATTCTTTTAGAAGAGGCGCAAGACCATGTAAAACAAGGAGATTTTGATAATGCAATCGAAATACTTCAGTATACAATGAATTTTTTCGCAGATGCTCAATGGCATAATGAGATAAGTTTGATTCAGAATTCTATTATTGAGATTGAAAATAGAAAACGTGAAGCTGAAATAAAAAAACAAATAGAATTACAAACTACTCTTGAGAGAGAAAAACAAGAAAAGGAGTTTCAAGATAAAATTACTAAAATTATGAAAACTCAACGAGATAAATTAAAACAAAGAGAGATAATTTTAAGAGAAAGAGAAGAAGAGGTTGCTCATCGCGAGAAAAGAAAAGAAGAGGCTTTCTATTTATTAGATAAAGCCCAAAATCTCATTTCTCAAGCTAAGTTAGATTATGCAATTGAGATTTATTATGATGCTGCTAACATTTTTGCAGAAATTCAATGGATTGATGAAATTCCAATAATCCAAAAAGCGATTCAAGACATTAAAAACAAAATTAGGGAAAATGAGATTTTAAAGCAAAAAGAAATACAGAAGTCGATTGAAAAAGAAATCGTTAACAGAGCATTTGTAGAGAAAATTAAGAGACAGAGAGAAAGAGAATTAGCAAAAGAAATGGAACAAGCAGAGATTATTAAACAACAAAAAGAAATTTCAGCAAAATATCTAACTAAACAACAAAGTGCCTTTAAATTAATCGGTGATGCTGATATTTTGCTTCAAGCAGAAAATTTCGATAAAGCTACAGAAAATTATAGGAGAGCAATAGAGATTTTGACAGAAATAGGGTGGACCCATGAATATTTGAAATTGCTACAAGAGACTACTCAGGCTATAAATACAAGAAAACGAGAAAGAGAAAAAGAAAAGCAATTAGAACAAGAATTACTAATTAAGAGACAAAAAGAAGAAGAATTATTCCAAACAAAAATTTCAACCTCTATTCAAAAAGAAAAAGAGAGGTTCAAGAGAAAAGAATTTGAAATTCAAAGGAGAGAAGAGTTAATAGAGAAAATAGAAAATCGTAAAGAAGAAGCATTTAAATTAATGGATGAAGCCGAAAATTTGTTAAACCAAAATCAATATGTACAATCCACTGAAAAATACCGTCAAGCCGAATTACTTTTAAATGAGGTCGGCTTTTCAACAAGGTCTATTAGAGAAATGATTCAAAAAGTTCAACAAAAGAATAGAGATGATGATCTTGCTAAACAAAAGGAATTCGAAACAAGGATTAGAAAGCAACAAGAAGATCTCACATTTCAACGAGAAATTTCTGAAAAATTGAAAATAGAAGGAGAAAAAATGAAAGCTAAGCAAAAAATGGTGAAAGAACAAGAAAATTTTAAGTTATTTGCTGAAAATAGAAAGAAAGATGGATTTGATTTATTAGAGAAAGCACAAAACTACATTCAACAAGGAGGATTTGATGAAGCAATTGAATTATACCATAAAGCAGTAAAAATATTTACCGAAATAAAATGGGATGAGGAAGTTAGCTTGATACAAAATTCGATTTTTGAAATTGAAACTAAGAAACGTGAAACAGAATTAGAGAAACAAAGTGAATTACAGAAAACTCTAGAGCGAGAAAAGCAAGATAAAGATTTTCAAGATCAAATTTCTACGATGATGAAAGCTCAGCGTGATAAATTAAAACAGAAAGAGATTGCATTTAGAGAAAGAGAACAAGAACTAGCCCATCGAGAAAAGAGAAAAGAAGAAGCATTTAATTTGTTGGATAAAGCGCATGAGCTACTGTCTCAAGGTAACTTAGACAATACTATTGAATTATATCATAAGGTGGCAAATATTTTTGCTCAAATACAATGGAATGAAGAAATCCCTGTAATTCAAAGAGCTATAAAGGATATTGAAAGCAAAAGGAAGGAAAAGGATTTAATAAGACAGAAAACCTTACAAATGGAAATTGAAAAAGAGAAAGCAGATTATGCTTTTATAGAAAAAATTAAACGTCGGAGAGAATTTGAAAGAGTTAAAGCATTAGAACAACAAGAACTCTTAGAAACACAAAGAATTATATCCGCACATAATTTAGCTAAGCAAGAAAATGCTTTCAATTTAATTGAGGAAGGAGATCTATTACTCACTCAAAAAAAATTTAATAATTCAATAGAAAATTATCAAAAAGCAATAGAAATTTTAAGGGAAATTGGATGGACAAGTGAATATCTGAGAGTGTTACAAGAAACAATTCAAACAGTAAAACATCGAAAATTAGAAACAGAAAAAGACAAACAATTAGAGCAGGAAATAGTCATTAAGAGGCAAAAAGAAGAAGAACAATTCCAAATGAAAGTTACTGAGTATTTACAAAAAGAAAAAGAAAGGATTCAAGCAAAAAAAATCGATATTCAAAAATTAGAAGATTTAAAACTCTACATGGAAAATCGTAAGAAAGAGGCTTTTGAAATAATGGATATAGGAGAAAATTTATTAAATCAAGGCAATTATGAGCAATCTATCGAAAAATATCGTCAGGCTGAATTAATTTTAAATGAAATTAGATTTCCGACAGTTGCAGTTAAGGAAATGATTCAAAAAATCCAGGATAAACTAAAAGAAGAAAATTTAAGGAAACAAAAACTATTTGAAAACCAAATTAAAAAAGAGAGAGAAGAATTTTTATTCCTACAAGTTATTAATGAACGGTTAAAAATAAAAGATAAGATTAGGAAATCAAAAGAACAGCAGCTTGTGAAGCAGAGAGAATTATATGTTTATATGGAAAAGAGAAAAGAGGATGCATTCAATCTTTTAGAAGAAGCAGAGATTTTTATGAAAAATGGACAGTATGATAAAGCCCTTGAATATTACCGTAATGCTGAAATAATTTTGAACGAAATTCAATTCCCAACTGAATCTATAAGAGAAATGATTCATAAAGTTCAAGAGAAGAAAAAAGAACATCAACTAGAAAAACAGAATGAATTAGAGCTGGCAATTCAAAAAGAAAGAGAAGAACGAGAATTCCAAAGGAAAATTGCTGAAAGTATCAATAGTGAGAAAGATCGTTTGAAATCAAAACAAATTCAAATATTAGAAATCGAAGAAAGGAAAAGAATCTTAGAAAAAAGAAAACAAGAAGCATTTAAGATTTTAGATGAAGCTGAAAATGCTTCAAAAAGATTAGATTATAATGGTGCATTAGAAAGTTATAGAAAGGCTGGTTTATTATTAAATCAATTACAATTTCCAACCAAATCTATTGAAAATATGATATCTAAGATTACAGAACTTAAAAAACAAAAAGAACAGACAGAACCATTAAAATTTCAAAGGGAGTTAGAAAGATTAGAAGAAGAAAGACAATTACAAGCAATTATTGAAGAAAGACAAAGACAAGAAAAAGAAAAGAAAATAGCTCATCAATTAGCACTTCAAGAAAGGGAGAGAGTTATTCAGGAACAAATGAACCAAAGAGAAGCTGCTTATTCACTTTTAGAAAAAGCTCAAAGTCACCTAAAAGGACATTCTCCCGATTATGATTCCGCAATAGCATTATATACTCAAGCCAGAGACTTTTTAACAGAAAATATCGGCTGGCAACCTGAAATCACCCATTTGAACGATTTAATTAATGATTTACAGCTAGAGAAAGCAAATTTCATTGAAAGGAAAAGATTAGAAGAACAAGCTAGATTACAAAGACAAAATGAATATATATTATTTCAAGAGGAAGTAAGAAGAAGACGTATAGAACAAGAAAAATTAAAACAAGAACAACTAAGGCAATATAGAGAGTTATACTTAAAGAGAGAACAAGCAGATAGATTAAGAGATGAAGGTTTAAATTTAATTGATGAAGGAAAGAAATGGGCAGCATATCATGATTTTGACCAATCCTATGAGAATTTTAATTTGGCGATTGAAAAATTCAGAGAAATTGGTTGGGATGAGGAAGTAAAGTATATTCAAAATGAAATAAAAAACACAAAGATATTAGAAGACCGAGTAAAAAAAGAAGATTTAAGGATTCAAATAATTTATGAACAATTAGAAAAGCAAAAATCTTTAGAGGAGTCTCAGAGGATACAAAAAGAGTCTGAGTTGCAACAAACTATAGCAGAAGTTGGAGATTTAGCGGGTGATGTAATTACTTTAATCGAAGAACGAAGAAAAAAACAAAGAACTGAAGCAGAACAACAAAAAATTCAAATCAAGAAACAAGCACAAGACTTTAGCAAGAAAATGGGAGGTTTAATTCAATTAAAAGAAGATCTTTTTGCAGAATTGGCAAAAAAAGAGGATGAAAAGAGAAAGAAAGTAGAAGAACTAAAAAGTGCTAAAGAAAGAGAAAAAGTTGATGATATAAAAAAGATGCTTAAAGAAGTTGCTAAAAAAAAGAAAAAATAAAATAAAATTTTATTAGAGATTCTAATTTCTTTTAAAAATAATTACTAATTTTATTTACAAAATTATAATATTTTAATCATAAACTCTTAATTTAAATATGATAGAACAAAAAAATAAAGACTTTTTTAAATCTCGTATGTTTGCGAGGCAACAATTAATAGATGGTTGGTCTCAAGACATATTAGATGATGGTTGTATCCTAATTATTGGAGTAGGGGCTTTAGGCTGTGAAATTGCTAAAGATTTCGCTCTGATGGGCATTGGCAAACTGATTCTTGTGGATTTAGATACTATTGAAACATCGAATTTATCACGTCAAATGTTATTTAAACCAGGAGATGAAGGACGACCGAAAGCTGAAGTTGCGGCGGAGAGATTGAAAGAAATAAATCCATACTTGAAAGTTGACTATTATTTTGAAAAGCTCCAAAAATTACCTATGTCTGTATATGAAGAGGCAGATGTAGTTATCGCTGCTTTAGATAACTTTAATGCACGACTAGATTTGAATAAAATTTGCTTGAGATTGAAAAAACTAATGGTTGAGGGAGGGACTGTAGGTTTCGAAGGTCACGTTCAGATTGTGATTCCTGAAGGATCTGGTTTACAATACAAAGATAGAGAGAGTGAAATTGATAACCTAGTAGAATCTAAGTTATGGGAGATCAATGAAACTGAATTACCTGAATATTTTGCGGCAATGAAAAGAATAGAAGAATTAGAAGATCGAATCGAGCGAATAAAAAAAGAGATAATTGAACCTGTTAAAAAAAAAGTTAGAAAAGAAATTGAAAATGTTTTTGAAAAAGAATATGCTCCTAGATTATTAAATATCACACCTTGTTATAGATGTCTAGTTCCAATTCCTCCTGCTGATGATAAATTAGTTGCTGCTTGTACCTTAAAAGGGTTACCACGGAATAGGAATCATTGCGTTATTAAAGCAGAAGTAGAATTTGAAAAAAAGTTTGGTCATAAACCTGATCTTAATTTAAACGATGAAGTTATTAAATTGAAAGAATTAGCCGAAGAGGAACTGTACAAATTAAGGGAAAGAGTGTTTGACGAAAATGTGCCTCCAGAGAAAAGAAAGCTTTTATCCGAAGAAGAAATAGAAGAATGGAAGAAAAATATAAAAGAAACGTTCGGACCAGATTACAAATTTGAAGAAATGGAAAATATTTTGGGTAATAAAATCGCTGCCATACAATCAGTTAGCTCAGTTATCTCTAGTATACAATCTCAAGAGGCTTTAAAGCTTTTATTTAGAATTAAAGGAAGAAACATCGGTCCTCCGATGGATCCTCCATATGTAAACTATAATGGTATTTATGGTCAATTTGACCATTTAAATATTATGAAACGAGAAGATTGCCTAGCTTGCGGAAAAATTGAAGGTGAAGAGAACGTACAAATTGTAGTTCCTTTTGATGCTGATGTTGGTTATGTTTTTAAAGCTATGGAGATAACGGGATATAAATTAGATCCAGAATTATGGATGATCACCAACCCAATGACAAAAGAAATATATTGGAATCCTTATATACCTTCAATGAAGGATCCTAATGTAAAATTGACTACTTTAAAAATAAAAAGCAATGGAATTGTGACTTTAAGCCCTTTAGGCAAAGCTTTAGTAGAATCAGAAATAAAAAAATATAATGTCGTAATTACATTTATGTAAATCTTTAAATATTTCGGTTTTTCTTATAAATTTTTACAAGATTTATTAGGTCATCGATGAAAAAGGTATCTATTCCTGCTCTTTCACCAGTTTGAATATCGTTTTGTAAATCTCCAAAAAATATCATTTCTTCTTTCTTAATCTTGTAGTGATCTTGAATTTTAAAAAGACCCTCGGGATTTGGTTTCCATTTTCTTACATCCTCTCTTCCAATAATATAATCTATTTGTTCCATTAAGCTCACTAATTTTAAAGATTCTAAAATTGTAGTTCTTGTATTAAGAGATAGGATTGCTAATTTTGTTCCCTTTTCTACACCAAATTTTTCTTTATTCTTAATAAAGAAAAGAGTTTCTTCAATTGGTTGGGTCTCTTTAATGTTTTCAAGTTCATAACGTTTGATAATATTGAAAAACTTTTTCAGATTCATTTCATCTTTCTTATCAACTATATCATTAAGGTAAGCAGAAATTCTATTAAACTCACCTCTTTCTCCATAAATCTCCACATAATTTTCTTCTATCATATTTTTCAATGAATTCCAATCTGCTGATAATCTTACGATTGTTCCATCCAAATCGAATATGATAACCTTTTTTCCTTTAAATGGGAATTTTTTCATGTTGTTATACATTATGATAATTCAATAAAACTAGTAAGAAAATAAATTTACTAGAAAAATTAAGTCTTTGGGAAATTATTTGGAATTAACTTAACTTTCTATTAATAAAAGGCTAAGAAAAAAATAATTCTGAATACCTCCACATTTTATCCCTATGAGAAGAAGTTAAATAAAAATAAATGATAAAAGGAAATTAGAATTTAAGATTTTTTTAATTTTTTGTTTATAAGGATTATTGAAACTGATAGAATCCCAAACAGAAAGAATAGATTGTATCCTGGAATTACTGGTTTTGAAGGGATATTTTTCATGACAACAACACTTTCACTCTCTATATTCCCTGCTCTATCTTGAGCATAAAAGGTTATAGTAATTTCTCCTTCAGGGGCATCATCCCATGCATCTTGGTCGATTGTACCTGTTAATCCTGAAAACGGAAAGGTTCCTGCTATGCCTTCTATTGTATACCAAGAGTATAAAAGGTTCTTTTCTATTATGGTAACGTTAAAATTAGGGGATTCCGTAGCAAAAACATCATGATTCATTGGTGAGTTTATAATTATTATAGGAAATGTTGTATCTTTCTCAACTAATACTTCAGCAGAACCTATATAACCCAAGGTATCATTTGCATAAAATGTGATTGTGATATTCCCTTCAGTAAATTGATCCCATATACTTGAATTTATTATACCAGTAAATCCTGAGAACGTCTGATTAATGGAAGTGTTATTTAAGTTATACCACATAGAATCAATGATTTGGCTATTTATCGTACTATAGCCATTAATACCAATACAATAGTTTTATTCCTTTTCATGCTGACCATTTTCCTATTTTATGATTATTTTTTGTTTAATCACCTATTTGTTAGTTATATTTAAAGGAAAATGGACTTTTTTGTAAGTTTTTTTTTTTTTTGTTTATAAATAAATAACAGAATTATTGTGAAACTAACTCGAAATTAATTTCTACAATAGGAATAAAATGATTAAAAGTTCCTCTGATACCAAATCTAATTTGACTTGTGAAGAATGTGGTGAACCTATAAAACACAATCAAATAGACAATAAACCTATATATTGTGAATTTTGTGGTGCTCTAAATAGTTCTGTATATGCACAAAATCAAGAAAAATCACAACTAGAACAGAATATAATGAGATTTTCTTATATTACTGAAGAATTAAGCCAAGAAATTAGAAATCTTACCTATCAGAAGATTTATGAATTGCTGAAAGCTAATTTTTCAATCATGACACTTTTAAAGCACCAAGAGGATCTTAAACAATCGCAGATATTCAAACTTGCTAAAAAACTACGAAAGCTATTATTATCTCTTTCCCTTCCTTCCGATAGTGCTGAATTATTGACTAAAACCTCAAAGAAGAAGATTGAAAATTATTTTGAGAAATTCCATTCAGGCTTAAAAAAGAAGAAAAAAAATCAATCCAATTATATGCCTTATTTTATACAGAATATCAAATTTGTTTTTAGATTAATTAATGGAGATTATGAAGTCTCCAATCTCACCAAATATAATCAGAAAGCTGTGAAAAAATTAAAAGAAAAATATGGGTTTAAAATCAATGCTAAAACTAAAAACTCATTCTCCTACTCTTTATCAATACTAATATGTAGAAAAATATATAGAATTATCACAGCTCCGGGGTACATCTTAGATTTAAAGCACAGCAAAAATGAATTGACTAAGCAATATACATTAAACACTGCTAAAGATATAACAGCGTTAGTTCTAAATTATGATTTCAAGAGAAATTTCTCTAAACCATATAGAAGCCTAAGAAAGGACCTCGAAATCGATTGGGTTTACCGGGAAAGCTTTATTGACCATGTCTGCTCATTAATAAAACTAATCTATAAATTAACATATAGTAAAGGTTATTCCTCTAAACTCAGAGGATTTCAAAAATTAATTGCTGAAGAATTAAAAGTAAGTGCACTTTTTGAAAATGATACTAATTATTCACCTTATTTGAGGCTCAATTTAACACTGATTCTAAGTAGAATTATTCACTATGTTCTTGAATCATCCCTAAATTTAACTCCACTACAATCTGATCCCAGAAAATTGAATCCCACTGATAACCTAAGATTAGCAAGTGAGATTTTAGATGAAATTTTAGGAGAAAAAAAAATTAAACCAGAATTTTTAAAGAAGTTTTATAACCTCTCTCTAGAAGAATTTCAAAAGGAGTATGAAAAATTACAAGCCAAATTGAAATCTGATATGCTCTATAGAGAAAACTTTCTATCATTTCTACAAAACCTAATAAATACTATTTACAAAATTACTCACACCAGAACTAAAAAATCGAATCATTTAAAAATAGAACTAGCTATTATTCAAGATCTCGCTAATTATAACTTTAATTGGGAGCTACTCAAAAAAGAAAAATCATGTTTCTACTCAGAGGAAAAAGAGATTGATAACCGAAAAAATATTGACGATTTAGTTGAGTTAATAGCATATAATCGTATTTTAAATCAAATTTCTAAAGAACATAAAGGAGAAAATATATATGAAAGTTTAATAGAAATATCCAGAGCGGTATTAGAAAGTAAGTTTAATTTAATAAAGCAAGGTATTGAAGATTATTTAAATATACATAATGATGTAAAGAAAAGAAGAAGATATATAATTTACTTGTTTGAGTGTAAGTTACAAAAATTTAAAGATTTGCCATATATTGGCTATACACATTCGAAGAGTAGAAGATTTATCAACCACATAATGAACACTATAGTTCAATTCAATAAAAGAGGAAATATTAAGAAAATGCCATATTTTAGACAAGCTATTCTTTTGGCTTTAAGATTAGAATTCGATTTAATTAAAAAATATGTTTTAACAAGTGGTTTTAGATATATTAAAAATAAACAATTAAATGATTTTAAAGATTTGGAGATTAAGCTTAGAGAGATTAAAAGTAAGAATTATAATGTCTATGCATCTATATTAATGAGAGTTTACTATACTATTATATTGAATTACTTTACGCAAAGAGATTTAGCAAGAGTTGATGATTTAAAGACTACTTTAGAACTTGAACACGAATTTACAACACATTATGTACATTTTGTAAATGGGAAGGAAGTTATAGGAACTGTTTATCCAAATGGTCTTAATATGGTCCCGGGAGGAGGAGGCTCCGGTCTAAAGACGTTAATCTATGATGTTCCTTTATTTGATTTAGTAGCCCTTGTTTCTTTAGGCTTTAATATTCCAGAAATCTCAGATCTTCTTACAAGAGCATATAAAAAGCTATATACTGAAGATATTATTCAAAATAGACTCAGTGATATTTGGGGTGGTTTAATGATTTTACAAGATATTATTTTTAGACCTGTTGTTGAAGGCTTAATAAAGGATGTCAATGATTATAATACAGTTGAGATTAGTCTAGCTGTTAGGAGATCTATAGTAGCATTATTGGATAATCTTAAGGATTGGTATAAGGGGGCTCAATTTAATGATTTGAAGAGGCTTGTTAAATTAAATAAGTTAGATTGGTCTAGGATTGGAGAATATCTAAATGAGCTAAGAAGTGAATTAAGAGGGTATACAATTAATGATTGGGTTCTTTGGATAATAGATGAAAGTATTACATTGACAGATATTGCCTCTAAATGTGGTTATTCTTATTCTTATATGAGTAATCATTTTAAGAAAATTTCACACTTATTTGTCGAAAAGTCTAGACTCACATATAAAGAAACAAAAAGACTTCTTAGAAAAAAAATTGCAAAAGAAAATTTAATTCTTGGTATGAGACCTGAAATAATTTTATTGGAGAAATTTAATTATAAAAGTGTTTTGAGAGAAAATGGTGAAGTTCGCTGGGATATGGTTGAAGAAATTTGCGAACGAATATTTAAGGATGAAGGATTATCTTATGAAGAGATTGAGGATAGATATTTTCAAAATAATAATAAATACTAGGGAAATCTTATAGAAAAGAAAAATTAAGATGATCTAAAATACTTATTTTAAAATATATTAATTAATTACAAAACCTTTTATTAATTTAAGATATAATCTAATAAAATTCCTTTATTTAAGGTGATTTGCTAAAAACCTTTAACAAAAAAGCAATGGTGAAATATTTTGAGAGAAGAGACAGATTATACTGAGGCTATAGAGGCGTATAAGAACGAACCTTCCGTTATTTTAGAACCTTGGGGGCGTTCAATTGACCATTTACGGTTAACTATTATTGGTAAAAAAGGAACTCCTTACGCAGATGGAAAATTCGTTTTTGAAATAAAATTCCCAGAAAAATGTGGACTATAGTTGTCTCCATTCTGGAAAATTACCCTTTCCAACCCCCTTATGCGTACGCTGTGACACTCATGTGGCATCCTAATATAGATAGTTCTATCCCTCCAGGGAAGTTAAATATATGTCTTGACTTAATTAATCCAGACCTTGTAGGTAAAGTTGACGCATCGACTGGGGCAAGTGGGTGGACACCAAGTAAAACTTTAACTAATATCATAGAAGCATTAAAAGGTATGATGCATGTTGAACCTCCCTTTTTCAATCCAGGCGACCCATTGAATCATGAAGCAGGTGAGCAATATTTTCGTGCTCAGAAGAAATTCGAGGCTAAAGCAGCAGCTTGGACGAAAAAATACGCCATGGATTAAATAAAAATAAGTTTATTTTTTCTTTTTTTGATAATTTTATTCAAAAACAAAAATTTGATGTTTTACGTATTATCATTTTCTTTATGCAATATTTAAGCAGAATTAAAATACTTGATATAAAACTAATAGAATGCATTTTATAATTTTAAGCAAAACTCTAAATGAAGTATTTTACTTTAAGATTCTATAATTTCGTGTAAAAATCGAAAAAAATATATTAATTAAATTATTATTAATTTTAAAAATCAAACCCCTCTTAACTCAGACTGGAAGAGTGCTCGGCTGTAGATTATATCGCGTAATGAGGTGTACCACCTATGACAATACGTCAGCCGAAACCGAGCGGTCGCCGGATCGAGGCCGGCAGAGGGGACCATTTTTCTTCATTTGAGAGATATTATAAAATATAATGCTGGAGTAAGTATCACTTGAATAAAAATCAAGGAAAAAAACCCCAATGAATAACAATAATAAAGATCTTGATCAACACGAATTAGAAAAGATACGCTTAAGGAAATTGAAAGCTTTAATGGAAGCTAAGAAGAAACAAGAAGTTGTCCAAGAAAAAATTATCTCAATCTCAGAAAAAGTAGATTTTGTATTAAAACTTGTTCTGAGTCCCGATGCTTATTCTTATTTAAATAATCTAAAAAATAAGGAACCTCATATTTATCATAATGTTTATAATGAAATAATAAGTCCAGATGTAATACAAAATATCGATTACTTATTAGCTATAATTAGGAAGAGAGGTGGTGTTCCGAGAAAGATTCCTGTTGATGCGATAATATATTTAGAACGTAAAGTAAAGGGGATAAAAGGTAAGATTCAAGTTAAAAGAGGAGATGATCTTATGGATTTAAGTTCATTTCTAAGTAAAGAGTAATAGGTTAATTTTTTAAAAGAATATTGGGAGCATTATGAAGAGGAAAAAAAAAGAAGAATTAAATTATGTTTATGGTGGGTTAGAGGAGTTCGATGATTTTCAAGAAATAAGAGAAAGAGAACTCTATGAGGTAAAAAATATTTTAAATAATTACTTAAAACAACAGAATGTAATAAACTCAACAGAAACATTTGAAAATCTTAAGGTAATAACTGATTTTCTAAAAAATGATCTAAATATGCTCCAAAATTTAAACTCCGCAATTGTTGCTTTAACAAAACAAGTTGAAAACATTAAAAAAAAAATGCAGAAAATCTTTTTGCTACCTTAAAATCAATTTAATATTAGTTATTGCTCTCTTCCTGAAATCACTGCTACTACTTCCCATTCACCATTAGGGAGGGGATTTGCGTTAATATCAAAAAATTGAAAGGCAAAAGGACGTTCAAATATTTGTTCAATCATAAAACCAAACGAACTTATTGTAAAAATAAAAATTCTCTTTAGAATAGAATCTGTACTGGCCTCAATCTTCAATTCCTTTGTGACATCTTCAATAACTTCAATCTCTTTATTATTATAGTGATATGAAAAAACTAATTTGAAATCTACTGGTGTTGGTGCTTCAGGTTCTGAGAATGATAATCCTCTCTTTCGAAAATAAAAGAATGTATTTAAGTAGAAAGTAAAAATTTCTTCATAATGATCTTTTAAAAGGTGAGAGATACGTGACCGTTCTTTATATAATGGCCAATAATTTTTCATTAATTCTAAAAGCCTTGGGTAATTCTTATATTTATTTTCGCTCTCTTTCTTTAAATAATTGAGCAACCGGTTTTTTAATGGCTTAAATTCAGACTGTTCACCGACTCGCGTTATGAATTTTCGAAAGTTGACACTCATGCTTTTTTGCTATAGAATAATTTTGAATGAACTATTCACATTTAAATATATTTTTCTTTATGATATTCTGATAATATAAATGATACACTAAATTCAAATACCTTGATATATCGCTAAGACGACAAAAATCTTTCATAAGTTCGATTTTTTATTATAATTATTATAAAATTCAGAGTTTATAAACGTTTTTTTTATCTTTATGCCTATTTTTTCAAAATTTATTATTTAACAAAGATTATTTTTATAAAATTATTTTCAAAGAATTAATTGAAAGTACAATTTTAAACATCATGATTAAAGTCGGTCTCATATATACTGATGAATATCAAAAATACAACTTTGGAAAAGAACACCCATTAAGACCTTTAAGACTTAAATTAACATATAGTCTTATGGAGAAGTTACATCTGTTAGATAATCCAATATTAGAAATATTTTCTCCTCGTTTAGCAACTAAACAAGAATTAGAAAGAGTTCACTCATCTGAATATATCGAAATTGTTAAAAAATTAAGTAAAAATCCTAATGAAAGTACAATTCACCCTTATATCTATGGTTTAGGGCCAGGAGATAACCCCATTTTTAAAGGAATGTATGAAGCTTCAGCATTAATATGTGGAGCCAGTATTATAGCAGCAGACAAAGTATGGAATGACGAAAATTTTACTATTGCCTTTAATCCCGCAGGTGGATTGCATCACGCTCAAAAAAGTAAGGCATCAGGGTTTTGTATTTTTAATGATATTGCTGTAGCTATACACTATTTAAAAACTTTAAAAAAGGATATAAGAATCGCTTATCTTGATATAGATTGCCACCACGGAGATGGTGTTCAATGGTTGTTTTATAATGATCCAAAGGTTCTAACTGTATCATATCATCAAAGCGGAAAATATTTATTTCCAGGAAGTGGAGATGTAAATGAAATAGGTGATGAAAAAGGAAAAGGTTATTCATTAAATTTTCCCTTACTACCAGATACTAGCAATAAAATGTTTATGAAATTATTTCGAAGGACGATTCCTAAGATCCTAGAAGCTTATTCTCCAGATATATTATTTACACAACTTGGTGTAGATACTTATTTTAATGACCCTCTAACCCAAATGGGTTTTTCCATTTCTATCTATAGGGATATTGCTCAAACTATAAAAACTTGTTCAAGAAATTATTGCCAAAATAAGTGGGTCGCTGTAGGTGGAGGTGGATATTTAATAACCGTTGTACCACGGGCTTGGACGTTGTTTTTAGCGAAGATGCTCGATATTGATTTAGAAAATAAGTTACCAGATAGCTGGATAAAGGAAATTAAGGAACAAGTTCCCTATGAAGATACTCCATATCTATTATGGGATCGAAATGATAAAACAGAACTCTTGCTACTAAAATATCCTGAAGTAGCAAAAAAAATGTTAGATTATAACAATTCTCTAATCAAAATTTGTGAAGAAAAATACTTACCAAGTTTAACTAAAGCTTGAATCTAGAAAATTGATAATGTTAATAAAAAAAAGAAAAAGTAAGTTAAAGATTAAAATAATTTATTTTTCCATCTTTTCTGCTATTTTTTGCTTTATTTTGTCCCAAGCTTTATCAATTGCTTTTTCTACTGCTTTATCAGCTAATTTTTCTACTATTTTATCTTCAAGTTGTGGTTCTAATCTTTCCATAACTGCTCCGTGAATTTTTTCTTTAATCTCTGATTCGACGGCTTCTCCTAATGATTCTTCTTCAAGAATCTTAGCAAGTACTTCCTCAATTATTCCAGGAATTTTATTAACTAATTCAGGATCTAATTTTCCTACTTTTGGAGCTTTTGGAAGCTTTGGTTTAAACCCCATTTAATTTCACTTTTATTTACTTTATTTTTAAATTTTATTTTCTTAATTTTTAACGATTTTAGTTAAAGCATATAATAAAACTCATTATATAAATGATTATCTGTAAAAAAATTACTAGAAAACAAAGAAAATTTTATATTTCAATATTTATTAAATCCTTTCTGATAAATCACTGGCTTAATTAAATATAAGACAAGTTATTCTTCTTTAAAAACCATGTATCAATAAGAAATGTTTGAGTTAGATCTTTATTCAGGTTATTTTGGGATCTTATGATTGATTTTGGAATCCATATTTCATTACCATTATTAAAATTGATAAGTAAGGCATTTTTAGTCTCCGCTTCAATATTACCTTCTATTTGACTAGTTTCAATAATTTTTGAATTTTTCTTGTTTGAAATATCAGGATTCACTTCGATATCAGTAGCATTATTTATTTCAATCTTTTTTGATTTGTCCTTTACAACAGAAATTCTAGAGGAAGTGGCATATTTAATTTTCTCTTTTAAAATATGTTCTAACAGCAATCTAAATATCTCAACTTGTGCAAAATTCATCATCTTGGAATAATTTCCAATATTTATCCATATTTTTTCTTCTTTTCCTTCCTCCCATTGAAATGATATCTGAGTTTTAACATTATTAAAATCATGATAACTAGACCAAGATTTGGTTTTTCGTTTTAAAACCTGCAATATCATTACAATTTCGTCTAGATTACATTTAACTGTTTTACCTTCATTTTTAGAGGGTTTTTCCCATGTTCCATCCCCTTTTTTCTTAATACATTTCAAGAAGATAAAAGGCTCTGTTTTTGATGAACTCTGGATTGTTAATCCAGTAGACTGCCCAAAAAAACTTTGGCTATGCGTATTAGTCATGATTCTCACAATTATTTTATCATTAATTATTTTTAATAGCTCACAGTTCGTTGATTTTTAATATTTTTAATATAGATATTTTAAAGATATTTAAAGAAAAATTTGATATCATAATCTAGTAATTTAAATTACTGTCTATTTTTATTAACGACACCGTGGTATTTTTATACAATACAAATCTAATATGATGAAAGGGTAAATTGAATAAATCTCTTTTATTTGAAAGTTCTAGTTCCGAGTCCTGGCAGCATAAAGCAATTAAATATTTATTATATAAAACTATCTCAGAAGAAGATAAGAATGTAAGAGAAAAATCTCTTGAAAAGTATTTCAACAATAGAAGAGCAGATATTTACTTTAAACTTCATTCTGGACAAGAAATTGTAATAGAAGTTCAAAATTCTAATATATCGGTAAAAGAAATCATTAAAAGAACTGAAGATTATAATAAAAAGGGGGTTTATGTATTATGGATATTACATGGTGAAGGAAATTGTGTAGCCTCACCAAAGGTTCCTAAAGATGATAAAAAAATTAGAATTAGTACTGCTGAATATTTTTTACACAAAATATATGGTGGGAGAGTGTATTATGTTAACCTTAACTCTTCAAGACAAAAATTAATAATTTCTACTCCGTTTGCTCTACATTTCTCATATTCCTCAAACAAGAAATATCGGAGAATGTTTACCGCAAAATATGATAGCTATTTTATACGAAATGCAAATTTTTGTCTAATTCCAAGTTGGAATCTCTTATGTGTAAAATACAACGGTTTCAAGATAGCAAGGTTTTATGATAAAAGCATTAAAAGTGTTTTAAAAAATTCAATTTTTAATTTTGTTATAAAAAAGACGAAAAAAAACTGTAATAATTGTAGAATATTATTTAAGAAGCAGAGAAGTTGTTCAATAAATCAATATTGTAATTTTAAATCATATAATAATAATAAGTTAATAAAAATAGTTATTAAGCGCTTCAATGAGAAATATGGAAAATTCTTTATTTTACAATCGATATTAGATTTAATAAAAGAAAGAAAAATAGATTTTAACAAATATTATATTGTTAAAAAACTAAAACGAGTATAATTATTTATACTTTCATTGAAAATTTAAAATTTC
Source organism: Promethearchaeota archaeon (assembly GCA_016839585.1). Lineage (GTDB taxonomy): Archaea > Asgardarchaeota > Lokiarchaeia > Sigyniarchaeales > SOKP01 > Loki-b32. The sequence goes on along the minus strand of JAEOTZ010000023.1, from coordinate 62,341 downwards.
AGCTTAAATTTAGATATCTTTTTTTGTCATTTTTTTCAAGTGAAAAAAAAGGAAATTTTTAAATACTAGATAAGCACATATTTTATATGTAAGAACACATAAAGATCGGAATGCCATGATAGCAAAATATATTCTTATACCTAATGCCGAGAAATCGGTAAAATACCTCAACCCTTAACCCTGTTATTAGATAAATACGTCTCCTCTTTTTAAAATTTTTACTGTATCATGGATTCCGGTTTTTACCTACTTCTTTGTTTCTAATGAAAAATTAATATAAAAAAATTAAGAAATAATTTTAAGTGATAAATAAATATTAAATAATGGTTTATTATGATTCCAAAGTCTTTAATTGAGAAGTTAGTACAAAAAGAAGTATACATTTATGTAAGAAATCAAAGTCGAGAATTTGCGGGGATAATTCAATCTATTATTGATGATGAAGTTATAGTACTTGAGAATAAGTATAATAATCTAGTTTATATTCCAATATCTGAAGTTGACGTAATAACTGAAAGAAGATAACTATAAATAAAATCTGTTAATTGATTGACTTATATTCGATTTGACTTAAATTAATAAATAATCTTAATTTTAAAGAAAGATAGATTAATTATTTTTGAAATCTATTTTTGTTCACTAGTTAAATTACAATTGGTTCTTTAGAAACGGAAGTAACTTGTTCACATTTATCTTTTCCGATAATTACATCATCTTCCAATCTAATACCCCATTTATCAAGCCAATATAATCCTGGTTCATTAGTATATACCATATTTTCCTTAAGTATATGGTGTTCCGATACTTTCCAGCCTATTCTTGAACCAATATCATGGGCTTCAAATCCAAGAGAATGTCCTAAGCCATGAAAGAAAAGTTTTTCATGATCATAACCTTTTTCACTTAAGTATTTACGGCACTCTTTTGCCGGTATATGATTAGGAGTATTCGCTATATAGTATTTATTAGCTATTTCCTTAGCTTCATATAATGTTTGATATGCTTGTATAAAATCCTCTGGTGGCTCATTGCCAATCCAAAAAGTCCAGGTTATATCAGAACACATCTCATCGATCTGCATTCCAGTATCAATTAAAAGAACTCCAGGTTCAATTTTTTTAGTTGAGGTATTATGATGTGGGTCTGCTGAATGTATTCCAGTAGCTATTATAGCAGGAAAAGAAGGCTTTCCTAATTTTGAATATTCATATTCTAGTTTAGCCATAACTTCTTTTTCTGTCATTCCAACTTTGACCCAATTTGGAATAGTTTCTAATATTTCAATTGTGGCTTTACAGACATTACGTAGATCTTTTAACTCTTCTGATGATTTTTGACTTCTAAGCCCATAAATTATAGGGGCAGCTGAAATAAATTTTGTATTAGGGTTTATTTTTTTAATAGCAAAAAAGGCTCCAACTTGAAGATAATCAGCATAAGGAGTTCCATCAGGATCAAGAATATTTTCTCCAAAATTGAGCGCAATTTTCGGTCTGTTGATTATTGGTTTTAATTTTGAAATTAAGTCCTTTAAGGTGTTATAGGATATTACTTCAGCATTTATACCTTTGGATCCGAGAGATTTTCGAATCATATTCGCTTCCATTTCTACAGGAAGAACTTTATGGTGTCCATCAGTAGATACGAAAATAAAGTGAAGAGCATGAGACTCAACACCTAATAAGAATTTAGAGTTAATATCACTATCTTCATTACATACAATCAGCCAACCGTCTCCATTAATTTCTTTAAGTATTTTTTGGGCTCTTTCAAATTTATTCATAATTCAAGACATCTTAAGGTATTTAATTAATTTTAGTATGTTGAAATTCAATAATATTTACTACTAAATTAATTTATTTAATACAGATTTTAACCTCTATATCTAATACTAATTCTGTTTTGCTTATTTCTTAAGCACTAAGAAGAAGATATTTCAAATTTTTTATAATGTAAAAATATTCATTAACACAAATATTTATTAGAACTAAGTCCATTAATTAATAAGTATTATCATAATTTACCATTTTAATTGAGGTTTAAGATGTCTGAAATTAAAAAGATCCAATTAAGAAATGGCATGGAAATTGATTTTGACAAGAAAGCGCCAACTACTCTTTATGAGGTGATTATCAGCGAAGTTTTAATTCCCAAATATAAAGAAAATGCAGATTGGAATTTATCTTTAAACATTATAATTGAGGAAATGAACCGTCTTATTACTAAATATGATCTAAGCCCAAAATTAAAATTAGGGTTGCTTAATCAAGTTGAGGAACATTTGGATAAAGATATAGAGGAATTAACGGGTGTTGATAAAATCGAAATATTATTCTTAAATATGGATGATTATGTTGAGGATATAAGAAACCTTATACTTGCTGGTAAAGATAAAGAAGAACTTCGTACTAGTATGGCACGAGTAATAATGCCAATGACTCTTTTTGAATTATCTGAGCTTTTTATTTATTTGGGAAAAAGAACTTTCTTAAAATAATGCTATATTTCAAAAAATTAAATTTTTTATCCTATTATTTTAACATTGTTATTGGAAGTGTTTACAGAGTATAAATGACATCTAATCAAAAAAAGTTTTAATTTTTTTTCAAAATGAACTACAGATTTACTTCCTTAGCTGTTTTATATAAATAACTAAAATAATAGTTAGCAGAAGGTCCAAAGGCGATATGGTCAGTCACTATACCAAAATAAGACATTTTTTTTGGAAAGAAACCCTTAGAAAGAATAATGAATGCATCTTCTCCTTCATCCATTACAATAGCACTTCCAAAAACTTGGTCTCGTGAACGAATTTCACATAATTCCTTATATTGTTCTAATGTTTTTCTGAATTTTTCATCTTGTAAAGCTTTATCTTCAATTAAAAGCTTTAAATTTGTAACACCTCGAGCTCTTGCTTTTTTAATATCATCATAAAATACATCTAAAAATTCCTGATCAGTAGTAACTATATAAACAGATGTTTTTGCTAAATTTAATAATGCTAATGCCCTATTAATACATACATCTCTGCCCCTATGAACATATAGAGCAATTTTAATAGGAGTATCGTGAGATTGATAAATTGGAGTTAATGAATGGATAATTTTATTTGAGTGATCATCAAAATTATCATTAAATTGTTTCTTTGCAATAATCAGAGCCTCATCAGGCGATTTGGCAAAATAGCGCGATGGACGGCTTGCTTCCTCTTTAATTATCCACAACTTTTCTTTTTCCAGCTGTGTGAGGATGTTATATATACGGGAGTAGGGCACACCTGACGCTTCTGATAATTCCCGAGCATCCATAGGTCCTTTGCTTATTAAAGTTAAATATATTGAGATCTCATAATCCGTAAGTCCTATTGATCTTAAGGATTCTTTCACATTTTCAGGAATTTCTTTTGACATTACCTTACCATTTTTTTATAATTTTAAGAGGTTTAAGAAATTTTCTGTATAAATTATATTAAAATAATATTTAGAATGTATTTAAGCATATTTTCTATGCAATAATATAATATTATTAATAATATTAATATTATTTTTTTAAGTGCAAATTTCTCAAAAAGAAGGAAATTAGAACTTTCATTGTAATTTTTACATAGTTTAATAATGAATAAAAAAATGCAATTAAATAATTTTTTTATTCTTTTAGAAATTCTAAGGTTTTATTTATCTATTCAAGTCCTTTATAGAAAATTATTAATGGTGACGATAAAATGTTAGTTATACCGATGATAATATATAAAATTCTCCATGATAACATCCCTATAACTTCAAAAATGATACCATAAATAAATATCCAAATTATAATGCATATGGGTATAAAAAAGAGATGATATCTTTTTTTCTTTTTATTTCTAGCAATATCACCCATCAGATCAATAATTTTTGGTGTTATGAATCCTGCAGTTGCTCCGATAATGATAAATGTTATTAAGTAAATTAACCAGGTTGTAGCGAAAGCAGCATAAATACAATTAAAACCAATTATAATTAAACAGAGAGAAATTGCTAGTTCATTATTAATTTTTTCTGAAAAATTATATGTTATTAAAAATATAAACGTAAACAAGATAAATGTTACCGCCATGATATCTGCAAACTGAAAATCGGAAATATTAAAAAACATATAGCTATTAGGGATTTTTCTGTAAAAAAACATCAAGAAATTAAATATGGGTCCTAGAAAAATATTAGCTACAAAAACTAATGGGACATAAAACCTCAAATTTTCGATTTCCTTCATATTAATCATTTTAATTAAAAATCAATAAAAAAGTTTTTTTTTATTTAATAGATAGATCAAAATTTTCAATTAAATTTTTTTGAATCTTTAGGTTTAATATCTCAAAATAAAGTCAATCATAAGTATAGATCTTCCAAAATGCGCTTTATATTGTCATTTATTAAAATCTACCAGTAATAAGGTTTCTCATTGAATTAAATTTTCTAACTTTTTCATACCATGGTCAAACTGTTTGAAAAATCAATAACAGAAGAAATATATGTGGTAAAATTTATATGAAACAATTCAAAATATTTATTATGCTATCTAAAGCAAAACTATACATTTCGGTACTTGCAATAGCTTTTAGTTTAGGATTGATGCCCGTTGGGGCATTAATAAATGGATATATTAGAAACGAAGTTTATGCTGAAATTCCGAATACACTTTTACAAATTCAAGAAGAAGTTCTTCCTGAAATAGAATCCCAATTTCTTGGTTTAGGAATTCCTGAAGTTCTTGATGGAATCCGAAATATGTTAGCACCAAATATTTCTGATGATGTGGTTAAAGTTGAAGCCATTCCTGATACTCTATTAATCCTTCAAAACAGAACTCTTAAGAAATTACCTTTAATAATAAATAGCACAGGAGCTGCTAATATTATTTATAACGCAATAGCTAATTTAACGATCTATAACAGTAGTACTTGGGATAACGCCAGAAACCAATTTTTCAATAATTATACTTTTCAAGATGATTTTTCTACTGCAATAGAAGGAATTTCGGAGCGTATGATGGGTGGGACAGTAAGTCTTAACTATTCATCTAGTACGTCTTCTAAAATATTGTATGGGTATACGCTGGGAGATACTGACTATCCAGGAATACTTACTGATCTTGAGACTGGTGTAGGTCTTATAGAATGGTTAGATTTTTATGCTGATGCAGAAGTTGATCCTGGTTCAAGAAGTACAATGGAATTAGTTTATAATTGTTCTTGGAATTCTAAACAACTCCAAAACGTATCGGCTTATATCACTACATTTCTTTGGCCTGAGATTGTTAAAAAGGAATATGAACCTTTAGATATAGAAACTTATGCGAATTCAGTATTTTATAGTCAATGGACAAATGGCTCTTATTACCCAAGTGGATTAAATTTAGAAGATATTCTCGAAGAACTTGAGTTTGAGATGAAAAGCATAGTAGGAGCTTACTATATCTCTAAAACAATAAGAGAGATAAAATTATATACAGAAGATAATGAAACCCTTGCAAGAGAATGGTTTTTCAATAATTATACAGTACAAACTAATATCTCATCCACTCTTAAGGGAGTATCGGAGCATGTGAGTAATGTTACGTACAGTTTAAATTATACTTCTACTGCTCAAGAACGATTACTTGATGGTTATCTTGATTCCCCTGGTTTGTTGACTCAATTATCAGTTGGTCTTGGTCTAGTAAAATGGATGGTTCTTTATGATTTAGCTATTATAGATATTGGAACCAGAACTTTGATGGAAACTACATACAATGCTACGTGGAATGATCAACTTCTACCATTAGGAGAATATATAAGCGATTATTTAATCAGAGATATAGTTGCGGCAGTCGAAGAAAAAGGTCTGGAATTAGGTATTCCTGATGCGTCTAATATTATAAATAGTACAGTTCAAGATTTATGGGATCCAAGTAATTCACATTCAATTGTGAATGAAAGTGGAATTAAAAAATGGTTTGATGCTTATAAGGGAGATATAACAGCGCAAAATGAATTAAATGCAACTTTTAATATGGATGAATTTTTAATTTATAATACCACTCACAGCCAATTTTATAGATGGATATTCAATACAATTCGACTAATTATTGTACCAATTTTATTTACTTACTTAAATTTCCAAGGAGAAAATGTTACACCATTGGAATATGCACCTGTTGTAATTTTAATGCAATGGGCTAATGGAACTGTAGATAGTAGTGGGTTAGATCTGGATCCATTTGGAAGTGGAACTAAAGGATTTGAAGTGGGCGTTCCAACTCCAAGTAATATTTCACTATCTACAGCTACTGCTCTCTTTGACGAGTATAATAAATCAGCATTTATCAATAAAGATGGACTTTTAAAATGGATTGAAGCATATGAGGTAAATCCAACTGTACAAGCAGAATTAATGAATATTTTTCAACTTAATAATACTCAATTCAACATGATAACTAATTGGTTATTTACCACATTTAAGAATATTGTAGTCCCAAACATGGTTGAGATTGCTACAGCTTATGAGCATCCAATTACACACCTTCCAGAGTATTATACGTTGGAAGATTTAACAGTCTTTGAATTTTATCGTCAATGGACAAATGGTTCATTATTCAAGGAGGGACTGGATCCCGGTGCATCTTTAATAATAGGGGTTGATTCGCTTGATGGTTGGGAAGTGGGTATCCCAACATCTACAAATATTACTAAAGAAGTAGCAGAAATACTTTGGTCTCCTACTACAATTTGGATTCCTTTTCACACTAATGATCTTAATGATTTAGCGCTCACTAACCATTTAGGATTTCCAAAATGGTTTAAAGCAATGAAAGTATCCAGTACATATAATTATTTAAAAAATGCCCTTGATTTAAATAATGATCAAATGGATGCAATTTTAGATTGGTTAAATTTTATTCGTGATAATTTTGCTCTTAGTTTATTACAAGAAGAATCAGGATTACCATTAAATCACGATGAAATCGGTAATATTTATTTTATGAGTTTTATTATTAGTGGAAGTGTACTCCTTGCTATAAGCGCTCTTTTTACTATATGGCTACTACTAACTAAACGAAAATAGTCGAGAATTAACAATAGTTTGTTTTTTTATTTTTTTTTCATTTATATTCTTATGAAAAATGCTTTTTTATAAATTCTATACGTTTATTTTCAGGATTTTTTCGATTCCTAAGAGCAAACGCTTCAAATTTTTTATATATCTAGAAAATAACAATTCTAATGCATCAACCCACATCAGCGGATAAAAATGAACAACTTTTTTATCTTCACATATAATAGTACCATTTTTTGTATTATAGTGAGGGAGATCCTTTTCAAAATTTATATTATATCGAAATAAAACCTTACTAGAATCATAATCTATTATTAATCCAGTTAAACTTTGAGTTGAACAGTCTAAACCTAGAAAAAGATTACTCATAATTTAAATATACATTTTTAAAGTTATTGAAATTTATCATCAATTAATTTATAACTTCTAATTATACAATAGTTTTCAATCATTATACAATAATTTTATCGAATATTAAAATATCTTAGTGGATTATTTATAGATTGATAAATTTATTTTTATAGTTTGTTAAACCCTTATTAATATTTTTTAACAAAATTAATTTTCTCAAAAACGAAATTAAAAATTTGATAACAAAAAAGAAAAAATTTAATAAATAATTTATCATATTTAATAATCAAATAATCAAAAAAGAATATACCGACAATGGATATAGTAGATTTAAAAATATTAGAATTATTAAAAGATGACGGGAGAATGTCGTATAACGACATTTCTGAAAATGTAGGGAAAACAGAAGCAACAGTAAGAAGAAGAGTCAAGAATTTAATAGAAGAAGGAGTCATTAAAAAATTTACAATTGAATATAATATAGATTCAAAACCTAAAACCCGAGCTACTGTAAAAATCGAACCTAACTTTAAAGAGATTAAAAATATTTTAAAAGGATTAATAGGAATTGAGGAAATTACAGATATTTGGAGACTTAGCGGCGATTGTGGATTATTTATAAAGGTGGAAATCCCTTCAATTGAACAATTTAATCCATTAATTGAGGAAAAAATCTCCCGAATTGGGGGAGTTAAAATTATGGAAACGTGTTTTATAACAGATATTATTAAATAGTATCATTAAAAGAGTGTGTTATCGCCCTTTTTTTCACTATTTTCTTCTATAAGAAATTTAATCTAAAAATATAAACCTTAAAATATTATTTTTTCAAAAGTTTATCGATTGATGCCATCCTCTTTTTAGCTTTCTTTAAATCTGCTTGTAATCTTTTTGATTGCTTAATATAAGATTCATCATCTATTTTTCCACTATCGCGTTTATTATCAATAATTTTCATTAAATTTTCAACAGAATCTACTTTGGTTACTAATCCTTTCTTTTCTTCTCTTAATTCTTTAATTGATTTTGCTTTGGATTGCTTTTTAAGTTTAGGAGCAGGTTTTAAAGAAATCTTAGATTCATCATCAACTAAAGGTAATCCTATAAAATCTTGGTCTGTTTTTAGTGTCCCCGGTTTTGGAGGTAAAGCAGTTAGAGTTGGCTCTCCTTGTTCCCCCAGTTTGATATAATCTTGCTTTTCAGTTTCTTCTGAAATTTGAGCATCTGGAACAAACTCTTGAGTTTGTGAAGGTATCTTGGAAGTCTTAGTCTCAGTAAGTTCAATAATCTCTTTTTCTGACGCTTCAGTTGTTTTTATCAATTTATCAATCGTATTTTTTATTGTATTTATTTGATTTTGAAAGATTTTTAATAGTTCCATTAATTCACTTTTCTTATAAATTTTCATTGAAAAATCAATATCAATAGCTCGTTTAGTAGTTGAGGTAGATTTAGCAGTTGTATCCAATGGTTCCGCTACCTGAGTTGAACCACTAGGGATATCAGGTGAGGGAACAGGAATTTGACCACTTGATCTTAAGTCCATTCGATAATCAGAAACTAGCCATTTAAAAATATTCAAAGCTAAATCTGGGTGTTGATCACATTGAAAGCCACCTCCAACTTTATCTCTAAAAATTTCATAACTTCCAATACAACAAACTCTACCATATTCTGATTCAGAAACACAAATCAAAGGACAAGAAAATGGTTCAGAAGTTTCATTGGAATCGGCTATTGAAAAAGCACCACCACCGATAATCGTAAGTGAGCATCCAGAGCGATAGCATAATGAATAGATTTCAGTTGTTATAGGATGGGGAATATTGAAGGTAGAGATTTTTGGTATATTCTCAATGCCTAAATTAATAGTTTCATCCAAAACTTGATCATTTTCAAAAGCAATACCAAATTGTTCAGAAATTTCAGATAAATTACTATTGCGACCTCTATCACCACCAGCATGAGATAATAATAATAAACCTCCGCCAGCATTTTTAATCCAGTTTATAATCTCAGTAATTTCTAAAGGAGATATCTTTGCAAAATCAGGGCATACAAATACTAAGATATCATATGGCATTAAAGATTCTTCTGTTATTGGTGCTTCTAAAAAGTTATAACATACAAAATCATTTGTATTTAAATAATCTCGAAGTTCAGTGAGGTTTTCATCGATTCTACCCCTTGGTTTATGTGCTATATCAAATGCAATATTAAAAGGCATCTTAACTCATCAAAACCATATTTAATTAAATTTCTAATTTATTCAAAATCTTATTACTATTAATTAGTATTTTAATCTTTTTATCTTTAATATTTAACTATAAAATATAATAATTCTCAAATTTTCTGTTTAAATTGATTATCTAAAAGATACTTTTATCACCGATAATTAAACCTGATTGGCTTATATTTTCAACTTTCACATTACTTCCTATGATTGAATTTTCTGTAATGATATTTTTCAACTTTACACTCTCTTCAATAACGCAATTTCTTAAAATTGAATTTTGTATGAATGAATTTTTCCCTATAGATACATACGGTCCAATAACTGAATTTACAATATTTGTATTTTTGCCAAGATGTATAGGATTCTTTATGAATGACTTATCTATAGTAATATTTAATGATTGGAAATCCTCTTTTTTAATGGAATTTTGTTCTAAAAGATATTTATTTCCATTTAACACTTCTGAAGGACGTCCAAAGTCCAAAATACCTTGCTTTAGATTAACAGCAGCAATTTTATATCCACTATTTACTAAATCTTGAAGACTTTCTGTTAAATATATTTCTTTTGAATTCTCTTTTCTATTATTTAGATATTTTTTAATATTTCTAAAAAGCGCATGTGTAGCAGAATTTGAAAAAGCATAAATGCCAGCAATAGCTAAATTTGATACAAATTCTTTTGGTTTCTCGACTAATCTTCTTATAATTGAATTCTCATCAATAGTTACGACACCGTATGAAATTGCATCTTCTTTAGGAACTTCTATAACAGTAATGATACCATCTACGTCCGATTCATAATACCGATACATTAAGTATGAATATTCGACAATTGGGATCATATCACTTAGAAAAATCAAAGATCCTGCTCTTTTATCATCTTCATTGGATTTGAATTCCTGCTTTTTAAATCTTTTATGTGCTAGGTATACAGCTTCTCCAAGGCCCCAATAATATGGAATATCCTCCTTATAGCCGCGAGGGACTTGCTCGATAAAAGTAAGTTTAAATTTATCGCTATAATTTTTTTTAATATAATCAATAATTTGTCTTTTCTTGTATCCAACGATTAGGATTAATTCAGTTTCCGAATCAAATGTATTTGTGAATTTATCTAAGATGTGATCCAGGACTGTTTTACCAGCTACTCTTATAAAAGCCTTTGGCTTGCTTAACGTAAATGGGCGAAGTCTTGAGCCTATGCCGGCTATTGGACCTATTATTTTCATTTTTCGTAGAGAATGATCTTATACTAAATTAAAATAATTGTGCTTTACTTATATCTTAAGGTATTAATAATATTTTGATTTATCAGAATCAAAAACTCTTTGTAAATATCCAAATAATAGATCAAGACCATGTTCTTCTTTTGTACTACAAGGTATTAGTTCTGCAGTTGATCCCATTTGAAGAAAAACTTCTGATAAATTCATTGACAATTCTCTAATTAATCCACCTTCTCGTTCACTTGTAGATTCTTCCAATGCTTTAAAATCTTGACTCCAATTAACAATCATATCTATCTGATCCTCATCTAATAAGTCTGCTTTAGAAAGAACATTAATTTGAGGGATTCTTCTAAATCGAAATTGTACAGAAGCAGCTAGAAGTAATGTTGAAATAAAACCATTTGGTCTGAGTACAAAGTTAGAATCAAAAAGAAAGCTTACAGATCTTTGAATGGATCCAAATCCTAATGCACTAGCAATCAATGGGCCTGTTTCACGAAACGCAAAAAGTTCTAACTGGCCTGCTGTATCTGCTAAAATCCAATCTGGATTAAACTCGTCTATCTCATCCTTAATATCATCTAGATAATTAACCATTAAATCAGAAGCCAATATCATCGCTCCGTTAGGACCTAATCCATATTTTTCCATAACTTCCTCAAGAACAATGAAATCCCTGATATCTATATCAGGAGCGTAAGAAATAACTCTTACTCCAGGATCCAAATTAATTGTAATAACTGAAACTTCAGGGTTTCGATTTGAAATATAGTGTTTTAAATCACCGGTAAGTGTAGACTTTCCACTTCCCGCTGTTCCTATGAAGTAATTTAATAAAATTTTTTTTAACCTCGATTGAATAAACAAGCTTTAATTATAATTTAATATTGGAAAGCAATAAAAGATTTATAAGTATTTATTTATGATACATTTAATCTAAATAATTTCGATTTTATTTTAAATTAAAGCAAAATTCCGAAATTCACTTAGGTTTTTTTAATTTTTCTAAGGATAGTTCTTTTTTTTTATGTTTCTCTAATCGTTTTATTTGATTCTTAATAGCTTCTTCTTCTTTTTCCTCTAATTGTTTTTCATCTAGGATTAAACTCTTAAGCTCTTCATCACTCATAGGTTTTAAAATATCTTTTATACTAAATCCATTATTTTTTTCAATACTTTCTTTAAAAACCGATTTCATTTCTTTAATTACTAATATTTTAGCTGAAGATACTCCACTTTGGATTAAGCCATCTTTTGAATATGGTTGTTTTATTCTTTCAATACCTATTTCTTGACTTCTTTTAATAACAGGAGGAGCTGGAAGATACTGTTGATTGGTAAAACTCCCATTTTTTAAGACTACTGTTAGATTTTTTAATTGCTCTTCAATATTCTTTAATGTCTTATTACTTTCACTGATCATTGAAATCAGTGAATTGTTTTTAGGAATGGATTCAAAAGCTTTCTTTTCATATACAATAGTTCTTTTTTGTTCATATTTAGTATATTCTGTTTTGATTTCTTCATAGATTTTTTCTTGAGTAAAAGTGCCTTTTAGATTTTTATTTGGGTCTAAATTTTCAATCTCGTATCCTACATAACAGTCCTCATTAATTGAGATTTCTGACATTTTAAACATCTCCTCCAAAGAATATTCAATACGTTGACCTGAATATAAAAATATTACTAAACGCAATATCTTAATTTGAAGATTCTCAAGAGTGCTAATCAAATCTAAATCAATTGCAAAAGATAAAGCTTCTTTTGAATGAAATAACTTTTTGATGGAAATTAAATAGGGTGGTTCTTTATAGAAGATTTCTTGTTTTAAAATTTCAAATTGTAGATTTAAGCGTTTTATATTTTCAGGAAGGAATAATTGCTTTTCCTCCTTATTCTTTTTAAATTCTAAAAAAAGTTTATTTTGATCGTCCCAAAAAATTTGGAACAATTCCATTATTGTATATAACCCTTAATATTTTACTTAAATTTTACAATTTATTAGATTGTAATTATTATTGAGTTAAATCTTTAAAAAATATCGAGTTGCTTAAATTATTGATTTTTATATAATTTTAAGTTTAATTCTGAAAGAAAATATATAGGTTTTTTTAATTTGTTCTTAAAATAGTCAATTTCTTCCCTCGACTGTTCTCCAATATAATTATTTATATCAAGTACCAATATTGCTTCTTGATCATGTAATTTTCTTAATGCAATTTTTTGTAATTTATCCCATTCCTCATTTGAAAATTTCTCTTTATTCAATAAACCGTCCACTGAACAGATATTCACCAGTTTTTTATGGGTTATCTGAAGGATAGACTCAATTTTAATAAAATATTCTCTAAAACGAATAGAACCAACTAAATATATCTTATTTTCTTTTATTTTTAAAAAATCATAATCTTTAAGATCAGCCAAGAAATTCTTATTTAATCTTTCCTTCTTCATAATAATCTTATTAATGTTCAGTTCTATTTAATTCTCATATGAAGTTAAACACAGTCTACTTAGCAGAAAATTTGGATTTCTTAAGAAATATGAATTCTGATTTAATTGACTTAATCTACATTGATCCTCCATTCTATAGTGGTGTGGATTATAAAGAATTCTCTGATTTATGGGTTTCGGTAGATGATTATTTAGATTTTATGAAACCACGAATTAAGGAAATATATCGTGTTCTTAAACATTCAGGTAGTTTCTATTTGCATTGTGATAACAATGCTGTGTTTGACTTAAAACCTATGTGTGATAACATCTTTAAAAGGAAACATTTTCGTAGAGAAATTGTTTGGAATGTTGGAAGTGTATCTGGCTTTAAGAGTCAAGTAAAAGGATGGGTAAGACAACATGACACAATCTTATTTTATACAAAATCAGACAATTACACGTTCAATAAGCTATATAAACCATATAAAGAAGATTATATTCAAAAAATGTTTAGATATAAGGATGAAGATGGTCGCCTATATAGAAAAAGACGTGGAGGACGTCAATATTTAGATGAAAAACCGGGAAATGTGATTGGTGATGTTTGGAATGATATATATTCTTATCAAACAAGGACAAGGTCAAAAGAGTATTTTGGATATCCAACACAAAAACCAGAAAAATTACTTGAGAGAATTATTTTAGCATCCTCAAATGAAGAGGATATTGTTGCTGATTTTTTTTGTGGCTCAGGAACTACATTAGTAGTAGCCAAAAAACTAAATAGGAATTGGCTAGGTGTAGATAAAAATCCGAAGGCAATTGAATTATGTAAGAAAAGATTAAATATTAATTAAAGAATGATTGAGAAAAGTTAATCTCTCTTAACTATTATATCTTCAATTCCAATCCATTCCTTTGCTTCATCTAGACTAGTAACAATCTTTCTTTTTGGAGACTTTGCTCTTTCTAATAAAATTTGAGCTTCTTTATCTAAAACAGGATTATCTGCAACAACATAGGCTGATCTCACTAATCTATCATTATTTTTTTTAAGGAAATCTAATATAATCTCAAAAGATTTAAGATTAAGTAGTATAAAATCTAATCCATCTATAATTACGGAATAATTTGTAAATCCTTTTGTTCTTTCTTCAAAATCTTTAATAAAATTTTTAGCAACGGAGGGAGGAAAAGTTCCAAGTACCTTTATATAAATGTGATTTTTCCCTATTTTTTCAATTTTATACATATCTTAGAAGAAATATTTTTTTCTATTAATATTAATATTTGACAAATTGCTTTATTTTTTTTGTTACTTTATGTCTATTGATTGGATTTCAAACTGAAGAACTTTGTATCTCCATTTTATCTAATAAATGTGCTTTTTTCCAATCTTTTTTAGTGATTTTCCTAATCGTATTTTGCCTTCCACATCCTTCACAAACAGTCTTGTATTCCCAATGAAAATATCCACATTTATCACAAATATATGGATATGTTCTCTTAAATAATTTCCAATCTATATTAATACATATTCACCTCCAATTAAAAATACCTCAATATTGAGATAAAAATTCACTCTAATTAAATGAATTGTTATGTTTGATAAGTATATACTTATTTTTAATTACGAAATTGAAAAATTTTAACAAATTCACTTACTTCCAGAAGGTTATTTTAAGAAAAGTATAAATTGTCAATTTTTCAATCTAATTTTGTTTTCAATTACAAATTTTCTCCTAAAAAACGAATTTATCAATATGTAATATCATAAAGATCGTGAAATCGGGCTTTCACGAAAATATTTCTTCAAAATAAATCCAAAAAAGGAAAGCAGGAATCTTATTTTCTTCTTTTCCTTTCAATTATTTCTATAAATTCTATTATTACTCCAAAAATTTTCTCAGTATTCATGTAAGCATATTTTAGGCTAGGTGGAAATGTACCAGTTTGTAATGCTTCTATACCTTGATTTTGAAATTCAGTAATATAATCCTGTAATTTATCAACAAGAACACCAAAATGATGAATTCCTTCTCTTTTAGCGTCTATGAATTCTTTATAAACACAATCACCTTCAATCCATTGAAAAAGTTCGATTTGCACATTGAAGCATCGACTCATTCCTAATTTTAAAGAAAATTTTGTATCCTTGCCCCGATATTTAGCTGGATGGTCAAGATCTTCAGAAAAAATGAATTTTGGCATGTTAAAAAGAGATTCCATAATTTTTGCTTGTTTTTCAACATCCTTATAAATATAACATATATGATTTATTTTCAGATTACCTAGATCAATACCCATACTCTTTTCCATTTTCAATCGATAATAATATATTGATTTGATAAAATATATTTCGAATTAATAGTATAAAAAAATATATAAAAAGAAATAATCCAAAAAAGCAAAATATCTATAATAATTAAAAAAAGAAGAATTAACTCTCCATATAATGGGTGATTCACGTGAAAAAAATTATAATTTACGATTATAAAACTAAAGAAAACGAAACTCATAGCCTTATTGCTGAAATAAATGATAATGGTGATCTAGTCCTTTCAGGATACGATTTTGGGCAATCAGTAAAAGAATTTTTTGGAGATTATGATCACGAATATTGGTTAACGGTAAAATCAGAGAATATTCCTGAAGTTTTATTACATTTAATAAAAGAAAGTTTTAAAAGCGACACAGAATTTAGAGAATGGCTTGAAAAAAAGAATATCCAATTTAAGTTCTATTCATATACTTAAATAGAAAACTTTGTCATCTAAAACTTTTTCTTTAATCCCTGAAATTGATTTTCAATTTATCTTTTAAGCAAAGATTGCAACTATAAAACAACATAATGTAATAACTATTGCAATAGGGGTCATTATTCGTTTTTCCCATTTACTTCTTGAAATCATATTCATTAACACACCAAGAGTAAAATAAACAGCTAATATCCAAACTATAACTAAAGAAACCATAGGATTATTAAATATCTTTATTAGTTCTACTCGTTCTAATACGATTATTGAACTAAAAATGAAAATCCCAATTGCGACTACGCTCATAATTCTTAACTTTTTAGGGAGTTTTTTATACTTCCCTCCATAAGCTAAATGGCCTAACGGTAAACCCAATACGAGTAAAAATTGAAATACACTCATTATAATGAACAAGATAATCAGTAAAATTGCCGCTATAATTACTATCATGTGATCTTATTCTCTTGTTATTTTTTTTTTAATTTTAGAGATTTTTAAGTATATTATAACTTTACTGTAATAATCTATAAATCTAATTTGATTAAAATTCCATAGTTGAGATTTACTTCTTCAAAAAGCAACAATCTGTTCTATTTGCAATTAATGGACTCCCGTTAATTAATCAATCATCTTTGAGATGAATATATTAAATACCTAAAAATTAAAATGCGAAAATGAGAATGTCAAATATAGGTGTTAGAAAAGAATTCCATGAAAGTGGGAAATATTTTCGAGTTGCTGCAATTTTAACGATTGTAAGCATCACCGCAGGAATAGCTGGTTTGATAGCAATGATTTTTGTTTTCATTGCGATGGGGTGCCTTAAAAGGGCAAATTACACTTTAAATAACTCATTGTTACATGAGTTTCGCTCAAAATACATCAGAGGATTTATATCAAGAATATGTGGTATGGTCGTCTTGATCACCGGAGTTGTTAACATTTTTTTCTTTTTCTTTTTCTCAACCTCATTCCCTATCTATATCTCGCTCTATTTACCTATAATTCTTATGATATCAGGGTTAGTGTTAATATATGTAGGTGTGGCAGCTGAAATGAAAGCGTGGAAAAATCTGAAAATATTTTTTAAGAATAATTTTAAGATGTTTCCAGCTGATATATCTGAAGAGGCAATTAAGGGGTGCGATAAACTAAAAACAGGTACGCTCTTAAGCTCATTATGGTTTTTAATCGTCCCGGCAATCATCGGCTTTATCTATCAAGTGAAAGGATATTTTATGCTCGCAACATTAAACAAATTATCGACTTATGACGCTCCAGAATCTTCAGAACTGCAAACAGCCTTACCTAAACCTCAACCAGTAAACAACCTTGAACGAAAAATCAAATTTTGCCCAAATTGTGGAGTAAAATTATCTGCGTTAGGAAATTTTTGCGCTTTATGTGGTACAGAAATTAGCTAAAATTTTTTTTTAATTTTTTACTTTTTTTTCTTTCAATTTCTTTCAAAAATAAAAAAAAAATAAATCGACAATATATAATCAGTTTTCATTAAGATCTTTAATTTTAGATGACATGAGCAAGATTATTAAAGAAATCTAATGGATAGAGATGAAAAATATGAAAACAAGGTTAATTTTCATATTTTATTAAATGCAAAATCTGATTTTTTTTCTAATGAGGTTACTCATTCACTAGATTTTTTTAACTTCTTTTTGAATTGTTCTAATAAATGTTAAGAATTATAGAAATTTTTAAGAATTAATGTCGAATGAAAGTAGTGAAGAATCTGAAATAGAAACTATAAAAAAAGTTATTATGGATTACTACCATGAAGGCCACGTTAGAAGTGATCCTGAACTATATAAAAATATTTTGCATGATGAATGGAAATTTTTTCTGTTTGATCAAAATAATCAACTGAAAATAGTTGATAAAGCAGAATATTTATCATGGTACGACCCAGAAAAAGCAAACATAAACTTAAACTGGATGACTGAATTTTACAACGTTGATGTTACAGGTAATAATGCTGCCGTTAAGCTCAAGATTGAATGCGAGGAAGTTGGATATATTGACTATTTTAACCTGATGAAAATCAATAATAAATGGTGGATCGTCCACAAACTCTCCCATAAGATTAAATAAGTTTAATAATGGAAATTTAAGATAATAGATCTTACAAAATCTTTCTATTTGAGCTGATTATCACTACATTTAAATAATCTAGTATATATGAATATATGTAAATATATATAAATATATAAAGATTTTATAAATGTACGATAAAATGAAAGCCTCGTATCGGCGGGCATTAAAACAACAAATTGAATCGGATTCAATACCTAAAACTCTTCGCTATGAGAAGATTATACAAGATTGTTCCATACTAAAACAAAAGGATAAATTAAAGATATTATATGTTTTATCTGATCTTTCACGACTTTATAGAGATCGTGTAATTCTTATTACAGGAATTTTTACTATTTCATTATTTTCACTTTCAATTATATCAGGTTTTTCGATAAGTTTCTTATCATTACTTATAATTTTCTCGTTTTCTTTTCTTCTATATTTCTTACCTTTAATAGGAAATTACTTGTATTATAAAAAACAAAAACGAGAATTAACAATTGATAAATTAACTCAAATAATTAAATTTCATAAATCCTTTACTCATAAAAAAAAATCAAGTACCTTCAAATTTGATGATATAAAATCACTTATTGTCAAAAAAGATCATAGATACATAGATGATCCTATTTATAAATTATCTTTTGTCTTAAATACAACTAAAAAATTTACGATATACAGGGGAAAAAGAGAAGCTTGTACAAGGATTGGATGGAATATTGCCAGATTTATGGGTAAATATTGTAAATATAATTAGTAATTAATTCGAAAAAAATTAAATTAATATGAAAGCAGCATATAGAAGAGCATTAAATCAACATATTGAATCCAAAATAGATAAAATGTACCGTGCTGAAACTTTATACAAAAAAAGAACAAAAAGTAAATTAAATAAAAAAAGAACAAAAATCGCTTTATTCTTTTTTTCAGTTAGTATTGCATTTCTTTTTATATCTGCTATTTCTACTTTTATAAATGGAATATATTACGCCCTAGCATTCTCACCTATTATGTTATATCTCAGCTGGCGGTTATTATTTGCTTTACATTTAATATATATCGGAAAAAGATTAAGAAGTTCTATCAGTAATAAATTTAATCCTCGAGAGACAGGACTTATTATAGGAATAAGTTATGGTTTATTTAATGGAGTTTTATTATTTTTTGAATTATTTTATAGTAATTTGCTTACTTTCAAGGAGTTAATTCCGTGTATTTTCCTTTTTTTTACAGGTATTTTTGCTTTATTAGGGGGATTAGTAAGTGATAAAATCCCTGATCTATATGACATCTTAATAAAAAAAAGAACTGATTGATTGAAGAAGATAAAAGGGAAAAAAAAAGAAAATGTTATTTGCTAAAAGGAAATTTTGTCGCAATTTTTACCTTTTCATGGTTTTCTTTTTTCTATTGAGTTTAATTTGCTTTAGTGCCTCAATAACTACCTATGGAGTATCTTTATCTAAAATTTTCATTGTTTTGTTTTTTGGAATTTATTTTTTCATTGTAGGTTTAGGTTTACTAATCATTTTATTATATTATTATACTACTCAGTTTAAGAAACTCTATAGAAAAATTACTATTGAAAATACAGGATTTACTTGGATAATAATAAATTTGCTCATAATTGGATTTTTAATCGTTTTTCTCGCAAATTCTCCTAAAACGATATATCTCGGACTATATTTGATAATTCAAGTTTCTATAATCAGCACTGCTCATATTGGACAATGGTTATATGATAGAAAAAACAAAAAAAAGACGGTTTAGAAATACACATATACAAATTTATCAATAATTTATGCATATAATAACTTATTGAAATAACAATAATTACAGATTATAAAAAAATAAACACAGCTCTTTTATAATTAAAAAATCTCAATTGAGGAGTGATTTAAATGATTATTAAAGTAAGAAATGGAAGTTATAGTTTTAGGACAGGTGAACCGACAAAATTTGAAGAATTTGAAATAGAATGCAAAGGTTCTGGAACTAAGGATGATCCCGCTACCATTGACTCCTCATCGATTTTTCCGGAAGGAAATATTGATATTGTTGAATCAGAACTTTATATTGTCATAAAAGATCTAGATATAAAGTTGTTAACTCTAAGACACACCAAAAATATTGTAATGAAAAATTGTAGGTTTACCTCTTTGATGATGGTGGATTGTAACTATTTAACCATTGAGGATTCTCGTATTTATTTTCTAAGATGGTTTGGTAATCAAAATTGTTTGGTGAAAGATTCCGTAACTGAGGAACTAATTCGTTTATACAAGTGCTCTCATAATACATTTATAAATTGTGAATTTTGGAATTTTTTTACTGTTCATGAAAAATATTGTAGGGAAAACAAATTCGAAAATTGTGATTTTAGCGGGACTCTGTTTAATCCAACTAAAGATGCATTTGAGGAAATTAAAAAACCAGGTTTAAAAAGCAAATGTTCCTATTCAATAAATGCACGCTCATCTATTGTAGAAGTTGAGTGCATTGGATCTGGCACTAAAGAGAACCCGTACATAATAGATAATCATAAGTTAAAAGATCTGGATGTGAGAGAAATAGAACTATTTTGTAAAAGAGACTATGTTATCTTTAAGAACTTTGATTTGAAATTCTTAAAGTTGTACGATACAAAGCACATAACTCTGGAAAATTGTAATATCTCAAAATTGTGCTTGTTAAAATTCTGTGCGGATATAAAAATAAACTTTGCGTTCATTAAGAAGTTAAAATTTGGTGCATGCCAAGACACCATCATCGCAAATTCAGATATTCAAGAGATTGAAATATATAAAGGATATATACCGGAAGGTTCAAAAATTAAAATAATTGATATGTATCAAAGTTTCGGAGAACCCATCACTTTAAGAAATTGTACCTACAAAAAGATAAAAAAGGAATCAATACCAGCGATTAAAATTGTTTAGATACATACTTTCTGAGAAATTCTGAAGAAATATATTTATCTAAATTCAAAAAAAACTCTAATAGAGAGATAAACATTAAAAAAATAATAATAAGTTTTAATTTTCTTGCTTTATATTCTTTCTTCTTGAATACAAAGAAGATTCCAGTAAGAAGAACTAATAAAAGAGTTAAAATGAAAAAAATCTGAATAATAAACATATAATTGTTGTTTTACTATAAATTTTTTAAACTCAACTAAATTTGATAGTTAAAAATACCAGTTGAGTAGTTATAGCTTATCTATAGAATATTAGGACTATAAAATCCCCAAAAATAAATCAATTCTAATTCAATGGTAAATTCTCAAATTATAAATGGAAAAAGAATGGGGACTGAGGGATGTGATCATGGAGCGCGATGCAGGCGCACCATATTGAACCCCCGACCGACAGGTGTCCACGGAACAGCTTTTGCTTGTAGGATCTGGAGCCTGCTGTGTTCGGAATTGAAGCCACAATCGCTTCACAATCTACCGGGCTACACCAAGTCCCCATAGAGATTAATTTGATAAAGAATGTATGAAATTTATATTTTTTTCTAATTTTACTACTTTTCTTTGATTAATTAGTAAAAATAAAATTAATTCAAGAATTAAAAGTTCTTATAGTAAAAGAAAATTAAAAGTGTAAAGAATAGAATCCATTATGAAAATTAAATTAAGGAAAGGCATATATAAAAGGAGTGGAGAACCTTTAAGATTTGAAGAATTTGAGGTGGAATGCAGAGGTACAGGTGTTAAAGAAGATCCATTTATAATTGATTCTTCATCGAGTATCCCTAATGATTTTGAAATATTGGAATCTAAAAGGTTTATAATTATTGAAAATTGTCACCTTAATTCTATAGTATTAGGGTACTGTAAAAATATTTATATGAAAAACTGTATCCTCCGATCTTTATTTTTCTATAATTGTACTGATATAACGATTGACAACTGTGAAAGTAATTTCATTAATCTGATCGAATGTCGGAACTGTCTATTAAAAGACTCAAGATTCGATACGGAATTTAAATTATATAAATGCTATAATAACAAATTTAAAAACTGTTATTGGGATTTATTTTTTGATTCAGATAATTTAAGTAGGGGAAATTATCTTGAGAATATTGATCACCCTTGGATTGAAGAGATCTTAGAAATTCAAAAACCTTTAAAGAAAACAACAGATTCATTTGCTGTATCTACATTTAGTTCATTATATGGAAATATTTTAAAGGATATTGAGTGTAGAGGAAGTGGAACAAAAAAAGATCCTATTGTAATTGATAATCCCAATATAAAAAAAGCAAAATTAAAAGATTTAACGTTGTATCATAATAGGTATTATGTTATTTTTAAAAACCTAACTTTGAAAAAAATAAAATTATTTGACAGTAAACATGTGATTCTTGAAGATTGTACTTTTTCAAAATCATTTCATCTAAAATTTTGTTCAGATATAAGAATAATATCTAATACAGTGAAGTTTTTAAAATTTGGATCTTGTCAGGATACATTCATCGAAAATTCGGATATTAAAGAGATTGATTTATATAAGGGATATGAGGGAACTATTAACTTAAAGAATAGCATATACCAGAAAATAAGCGAAAATGCTTTAAACCAAATTAATGTCTCATAAAAAGAAGAAATGAGATAGAATATGTTCATGAGTGATTAAAATGTTTATTCTAATTTTGAATAATATAACCATTGAATATTGTATGCTGCATACTTTACGCTAAAGATCCTCATGCATTTTTAGATTTTCAATTTTTTCTTTAAGTTTTAGAACATCAGGATGCTCAAGTTCTCTAATTTCCAGCAGAACATTCAGTTTTAATTCATACCATTTTAAAGCTTCTTTATATTTACCTTTTTTATAATATTTTGATGCAATTTTATCTATCTTTATTAACTCCATTTCTTTTTTAAATAATCTAGGATCTTCTAAAGCTTCAGGTTTATATCTTTTCTTTCTGTAAGGATATACTTTTTTAATGGGGAGGCTGGAGTTTTTCGAGAAGTCATATTCCACTTCAACGGGGCAAAAACTCTTTAGAATTCCATGATTTTCCCAATAATCTTTATAGTTTTTATACCCTAGTATCTCACTGATTTTATCATCTATTCCATTTTTTATTTCTCCTGCTAGTCTTCCCCATTTATAATGAAGCTTTATATTAAATTTCTTTTCAATTCTATGGGCGATTTTAAGAACATTCTTGTGCTTTGCATAATGTAAATACCGTGTATAATCTTTTACCTCTTTCATTTCTAATAATTCCTTTAGCATTATGATCCCTTCAGGATCTGTTATATTTGGATATTTTTTTGGTAAAATAGAATCACGTAAATAAGCCATTAAGGGCATGACAATGAAAATTCCGCTTGAACTAATTAACATTAGAATCAGACCTAATATTGAAAGATTAAATGAGTTTTTTAAGAAAAGAAAACATAGAGCTTCAACAACATTTTGAAAAATTAACTAATATAAAACCAACTTCATCTGTTATTAGAATAGAAGATTTAAAATCTAAATCTCCTCTTAATGCTTTAGTAAAAGATTTGCAGGATAAAGTGGACAAGCAGCGATTAATAATAAATGAATTAAAAGAAATTATTAAAACAAAAGATGAAGAAATTGCTAAATTAAGATTTAAAATCTCAGAATCAAAAAAAAAGTTAAAAAAAAAAAGAAAAGAGAAATAAAGAAAACGATTATGTTCTGCTTGTGGATATGAATCTCCTCCTTATAACCTTACACCGGGAAAATTTGGTACTAAAGGATTTTAAAATATATCTATTAATTAGTAAGAGTAATATAAACTCAAAAATTTAAAGACTAAATGCTAAAGTTTCCAATTAAGCTCAATAATTTAAGCTTAGAGTCTATAACATTAATTCAAGTTGCGATTGCCACCATAATATCTTTACTATTTCAATTTTTAATACCTTATTGGTGGCAACCATTAGACACATTTCAGCATGGAGTTAGGCAACATGGAGATGAGGGAGTTAATATAGTGATTTTTACAATAAGTCAATGGTACTTCTCTCTTTCAATAGCATGGCTGATTTATCATGACAATCCGTATTTAAATAATTTCTTAGTATATTCATTAGCCCCATTAGGAATAATTGTATCATATGAATTTTTTTTTATCTTTCTTTTCTATGATTATATACATCTAATACCTTTATTACTTAGTATTTATTTAATTTGGAAAAAGAAAGAAACATTAAGGCAGAAATTTGCGCCTTTTATTATTCTTTTGAATACAATTTGGTTATTTTCTGTATATTTCCTAAAATTAGCATATTATGGAGAAGATTTATCAGTATTTATAAGAAATTATCTAGTTTATCTATTTTTATGGATTGGATTATCATTTTTATTTAGGAATAAAAAAACTTAAGTAAAAGATAGATACTTATTCGATTTTTGCTCCACACATTTCACAATATTTAATTTCTTCTTCGCTTTTTATTCTAGCACCGCAAGTAGTACAAAAGTTTGGCTTTTGTGGAGCAGGAGTACCCTCTTCTAGTACTTCATATTTAAAAGGTTCCTTTTCTTCCTCAATATATTTAAACTCATACCCACAACTATCACAGAATTGCCTTTCAGTGCTTAAGTATTTCCTACATGAAGGACATCTATGTAACAATTTTAACCCGCAATTTCTGCAGAATTCTGAATATATACTTGTTGGAACATTACATCTAGGGCAAGTTTTTTCAGCGATCCAAAAAAAGTGAGACATAGCTTGAAATGTAGCAATTAAAAGAAATGCAATCGGTATTAAGATCCACCATATATATGAATCAAGTACAAGCGATAAAACAACGGATAAAATAGTAAATATGACAATAACCAAAACCCATATACTAATAAGTTGCTTTCTTCGAATATTTCGATGGGTCATAATATTTTATTTAGTTTCATCCTAATTTAATTTTAGTTTTACAATAAGGACATACCATAGTGTTACGTTTAATCTTTTCTCCGCATGCAAAACAAACATTATCATTAACACCATATAAAATTTTTTCTATTTTATTTTCTGAAGTACTATTTTCTTGTTTTTTTTCATTATATGACATAGACGTTTCCCAATTTTTAATTTAAAATAGAATTTTATTACAAATATTAAATTTTAGATGAAATAATAAAGAATTTGGAGTCCGATCTTTAGATTTTTTATTAAAAATGACAAAATTTAAGAGTTTTAATTAATTGATAATATTATAGTATAAATCATATAAAACTTAAAATAAGGAGTTTAATAATAATGCCGGGTTCTCATGGTTCATTAACAAAAGCGGGAAAAGTTAAGATGCAGACTCCGAAAATTGAGCGATCAGGAGTAAATGCAAAAAAGAAGAAACCTCCAAGGATGCGATTTAGAGAGTTATATGCTGCTAGATTTATAAATGGCCGTTTTGGGGGTCAACAAGATAGTCTTGGCGCAAAACGTGCCTCCTACAAGCGTAAGTAATTTCTCTTTTTATTATTCTATTATTCCTATTGTTCTTAATTGAGCTTTAAGTTTCTGGCTCTGTTTTAAATAAAATTGAGAATTTTTACTGTCCCTAGCAATAATATTATAATAATCGCTCATTAACAAGTTCCAGCGAACTGATCTACGTATATTGTTTACTTCCTTAAAAGAAAGATGATTCTGCATTTTATTCAACAAATAGAATGCTTTTTTTGAATCTTTTCTATAATGAATATAAAATTCAGCTAATTCAAGAATTAGATCCATTAAAATATTCCGATAACTATCATCGCCAAAATCAAATCCAACATCGTTAATAGCGACATTCAATAATTTTTGAGCTTGAGATAAATTTCCTCTGTTCTTTAATTGAATTGCACGAAGGAGGTAATATTTTAATTTAATTTTATTTGAATTTTTACTCAATTCTATTACTTTTTTAAAATTGGTTTTGGATTCAACGATATTATTTTGCTCTGAATTAATTAATCCAATATAAAGATAGGCCATACCTATATATTCTTCTTTATTTAGAGTAACATCTTCGCTTTTCAAGAAATTAGTTATAATTTTAAAATGATTTAAAGATTTTTCAAAATCTTTCCTTCTATAATGTGTTTTTCCTAATTTATAATGGATTTTAATTATATATTCTATAGGAACTTCTCCTGATTTAGCAACTCCAAAAGCATTTTGTAAATAATTGAGAGCTGCATCTCGTTGATCTAATAGAATTGCTATATTTCTTAATTTCAACAAGATTGAAACAACAATCTTTTTTTGTTGATTTTTATTAAAAACTTTAAGAGATTCATTGAAAATGTTAGTAGCTTCTTCAAATCGATAGTTTTTTATTAATTCCTCAGCTGCTGTATAATGATTCATGGTTTCTATTACTTCAAAATTAGTAGGAGGTTTATTTAATAAGTCAGTATGAATAGGAAATACCTCTTTTGCTATAAAACTTTCATAGCGTAACGCAGAAAATGGAAAATTGTTCTTTTCTGAAATAAAATTTTCAATATTATCAATTAATTCTTTCTCAGGCCTGAATTGTATAAATTCATGTTGATTTATATTTCCTTGTGAAAGAATTTCTAATATAGAATTAAGAATTATTCTAGAAAATTTGATCCAATTTTCTATAAACAATTCTAATTTGAAATCAGGAATATCATTAAATAAATCATTTAAAATATAAGGTGTGTAACTATCAAATGCGCTTCTTATATAGAATTTATTATATGCAATATCTTTGAAATAAGTATAATATCCCTTTTCCAATATAAAAAATTCATTAAAATCTTCTTCATTTGAAAAAAATAAAGTCTCAGAGGTTCTAATTTTAGGAACACCCTTTCTTAATTCCCAGGGCTGCTTGAAAGTAGGTTCTAATCCTGAATTTCTTAAAACTTCAACTAAACTCTTAAGTTTCTCAGGTATATAATCTTTTAATTGATCTCTTTTATTCATTAATGAGATCCGAATTCGGTTTAACCATGTATTTTCATTTTCATTGTTTATTATTTCAGGTAAAATTAAATTTAATAAATCTATAACCTGTTGTTGTTTTCCCTCAATTGGAAATTTATGTTCCATAGTCAAGGATAACGCTAAATTCCTTAATGTTTTCATTAAATAAAGAATTGTGTTATAGATATGTTGGTTTAAATGCCATAATTGGAACGCAAGAGAAATACGAAAACTAACAATTTCAAACGGAACATTAATCCTTAAGGGTAAAGTGACTGGAAATTTTATCGTAAATAAAACTAATTTCTTTTTCTTTATACTGTATCGGAAGAAGTTTTCAATAATTCCTTCTATATTCCATCCATTTTTTTGAATAAATTCCATTAAATTTTGTATTTCATTGGAAGAAAATGGACTTATTGACATGATCAATTAATAGTATATAGACATTTTAGTATAGATAGAAAGCATTCTTAATAATCTAATAGGGATTTTAAATTTGAATTTTTGTATAATCAGATAAAAATTTAATAGGAAGAATTTATTTGTTAATTTTGCATTTTATAGAATAAAAGAGAGATTCCATAATGGATATTGCGAAATTTAATAAAGAGCTCGGCACTAAAATAGCAATAGCAAAGAGTCTTGAAAAAAGTAATGAGATAACTGCAGCTATAAAATTATGGGTAGAGATATCTGAAATGATTCTCCGATTTTCAAAATCCCGAAATTTAGATTTTTCTTTTAAAAATATGCTTATCAAGAAAACTGAAGGACTAGTTCAACACATAAAAAATCTAAAATCAGGAAAAATCATAGAGGATTTATCAGGTGAAGAGATTGAACCTAAAGTAGAGGAGACTCCAGATCAAGAAATAATTGATGCTATAAGTTCTGAAGAATCTTATAGTGAAGATTTTTTAACTGATGGCGAGGAAGTAAGTAAAGTAATTGAAGTAAAAGATGTGAAATTTGTAGAGGATTCTGAACTCAAGAATTTACCTGATGGGTTTAAGGAAATTCAACCTAAAAAGGATTTTGAAATAATTACTCCCCATGATAATAACTATGTGAAAAAAGTATTAAAAAAGGATATAGATATGAGTATTTTTACACCAAAAAAAGGAGAAAATGGCCAAACTCAAAATCAAGGCAAAATTGAACTTGAACAACCTAAAGATAATAATAAAGTAATTTGCTTTGCATGCGGTGCTGAATTACCTGCTAAAACAAAAATTTGTCCAGATTGTGGTACAACTATAAAGTAATAATAAATATCGTCTAATTAAATATTATAATATTTACCCTCTTCCATCCATTTTAATATACTCCCACTACAACCATAAATTTCATCATCAGGGTGAGGGGCAAATATAACAATTTTCATCTTGCTGAAAATTTATTTTATTTTAATTTTTAGATCAAAAAAAGAGTCCTCTTTATTATCAGAAATAAAAATTTGCTCAATTTCACATGATACTTCTGTTTTTAATACTCTATTAAGTATTCCTTCACTAATCCCACACATAATATAAAGATGATATATAAACTCATCAGAATTTTCTAAAAAGACAGAATTTTTAAATCTATAAGTTGCTTTTTTACCTTCTGGATCTATTTTTAAAATGGAAATATCGATATTGGGTTGAAAAATATCATAAGCAGAGTAATAACTTTTGAAACTTTCTAAGTGTATTCTTGAAATGGGATGATCTTTTATGCTTTTTAATTGTTTATAAATGCTGGGTCCAAATGTAAATTTTATATCTTTAACAGCCTCTCTTCCGATTTTTTTTGCTATTTCCTCTGTATCTGGGAAGTGTTTTTTAATTTTTGATAAAAGTGCTTTGTAGTATGAAATAGCAGTTTCGAATGGAATATACCTCTTTTCCACGGCAAAATATAATTTATAAGCACCAACTTTTTTACTAAATATTTGATTTGTAACCTCAAGGCTGCGAACATATTTAGAAACAGTATTTCTTGAGAATTTTGTAATTTTAGCTATATCTGAAGCTGTAACTCCTCCAGGGTTATCCCTAATACTCTCTAAAATTACAAATTCATGATCAATAGTATTTTTTTTATTAACCGTAAGAATTATACACCTATTAAGAATTGTTCAGTTATAATTCATTAACTTTCAAAAGCAACATTTATATATTAATCTTTGATAGATGGAATATAAATATGATTAAACGCTTTGTGATAATTTTTGTTTTTTAACGTTTAATCGCTTTCTATTCTGTGTTGTTGTAAAAATCACACCAGGAATAATCAGGGTAGCCCCAATACTAATACATCCATAGAACAGATTTTCACTTAGATTTTGAGCGGTATAAACCAAATTTTTGAATTTATTTGCTAGATTTTCTGTTATTTGTCCACCAAATTCAAGCCAAACAATAGGCATCATGCCTTCCCAGCAGTTTATATACCATTTATCAGTTTGATTAACCAGAAAATTAATCTGTATTCTTTCAGCTGCATTCATTGCAGCGCCCGTTAAAGGCTCAATATCAAGATAAGTGTCATGTTCTGCCTTATTGGGATCTAAACCAGTCACAGAATCTTTCAGATAGCTACTTGCATCAAGAAAATGAGGTTTACTTAAGAAAGCAGGAATTCCTTGATCTACTGTCATATTAGCTAACCCTTCAATGGATTGGTAGTATTTTGGGTTAACTTTAAAGGTCTCTTCCGATATTTCAAACCTATATAATTCAATATCATAAATACTAGTAGTTTCAGTATAGATAATCTCTACTGCTCTTAATAAATCAGTTATGAAGACATAAAGAGGGTTATTTTTAGAAACCCCCGGTGCGAATTGAGTACCCGCTGTACCTTGAACAATTTCTTCTTCTTCCCAAACAGTAATATTTTCCTTACCATCATATTTAACAATCTCACAGACTTTATTAATATCATTTTTACCTGTATTTACGGTAAAACTTTTCATATCCTCAGCTTCCGCTTCAGTTTCAGAAAAGCAATTGTCAAAAAACCCTACTTTTGCTTTTGCAGGGTTTTGTTCATTTACTAAATTGTCAACAGCTGTGAAGAGCCATTCTTCGACAGTACGAGTAGTAAGTAAACCGCTATTCCAATCTTTTATCGAATATTCACAAATATTTTTTTGCCATCCAGTTAAACTAGTATCAATCCAATTCAAAATTAAATCTAGTTGAGTTTCATTTAAATAAAATGCATTCATTAAGAATATTTTACTTTCTTCAATTCCTGCTAATGCTTCAAACCATATCGGATTAACCTGTACATCCATACCAAGAAGTGAGTTTGGGTTGTTCTGATCCCAAAGAGCTTGACATTGCTCCTGAGTGATTCCAGATTCACCGGCTTCACTACGATTAATGATATTTAGATCAGAACTTGGACCTGGAAAATTATAGGGTTCTCGACCATCAATATCAACCCCTTCACCCGTCTCGCTACCTTCCTCATCAACCATTTTAGCGCCTAGACTTCGGATCAAATCCGCAAAGAGTCCTCCAATTAATTCTGCTACTGGAGATTCAGTAAACAACTCTTCAAACATATTCATAAGTTCTTCATGTAGAGCATCCTTAATAGCATCAAATAAGTGTAAAACATCCCAAAAGAAAATGAGATCAATAATAAAATCAACAAGATCGCTTATTACTTCTAATATATGTCCAAATAAAATAGATAAATCCACTTGAACTTCAGGAAAATAATCAATTGCCCATTCCGCAAAGAAAATTGCTTCAGCACTAGGCATCGCATCATCCATAAATTCCACCAGATCTTCTAACGGTACGATGTATGTAGTAAGAAAATCAACTATCCATGTAGCAGTTAGGTTTATCGCCCCATCACCAAGAAGTCCAGAAAATAAATCGCTAAGTATGTCATACAAAGCCCCTACGAGCATGTTATAAATTCCTTCATTAGTCAAAAGTTCTCCTAGAGTTACATTTAATTCTTCTCCAAATAGGGTTTTCACTTCTGAAAGAACAGTTGGAAACATGGCTTTAATTAGATTTTCCTCATTTCCTGCTAATTCCAGAACTCCTAAATAGGCAGGATTTATGTTTATAATATTATCATCCAGAGAGCATAAGGGAGCAGACATATCAGGCTGAAATATATATGTTGGGTATTGTTTATAGGTTACCTCATCCATATTGGCACTAAAACTCACATTATATTTTGTTGTATATTCCCGGAAAGTATAAGGACCAATCTCTTCAAGCTCTGGTTTCTTTCCCATAAGAAACTCAATAGGATTAGTTAAATTCCACATATAAAATTTTCTGTACATAGGAATGGCACTTGGATAATCATTTGATATCCATTCATCATAACCTGAGTCATCCAGTTCAGGTATTCGAATTTCATCAGCAATACCTTTATCAATTTCAGTTTGAATAAAATCATTAAGCAGAAAACCGGTCGGTATCAAAGCAAAACCAAGAGCTAATAATGTTAAAGCTCCGATAAATTTTTTTTTAGAAGGAGGAGACCCAATATTTCGCATGCTAATTGGAGATTCACCACTTTATTTTTTCTTTAATGATTTCTAATATCAACTGATAATTATTGATCACTATTAATTATTAAACCCCAGTATTTAAATATTATTATAGAAAAGCTATTGATTCTTAAAAAGTGATAGTCCTTAAATTCAATAATTATCCTTCGATTTAGAGCTAATACTATATTATGAATTTTTTATTTTTTTATTTTTTTCAATAGCTCGATCTCTCCAGACTGTATTCCATTTCTTAAAACCTGACTTTACATATTTTTCTCTATTGAAAAAATCATAACAAACCCAATTAAATAAAATAAAAAATCTTTTTGCTCCACTTTTAGTTGTCAGATTTCTAGATCTAACTCCTAAGTCTTCTCTAAGATGAGTAATTAATTTGTTTTCTACAGCATCCTGTAATTTTCCTTCTACTATAGAATTTTCATAATTTATTCCCTCTTCTATAAAATAAGCTCTTACTTGATTAAAAATATTTCCCCTACAAATTTTTATCATTTCACTGTTTTTATTGAAATTTAATTCTTTCAGCCCCTCTTTAACTAAGTCAACTACAATTTTAAAAGGTAGTTTGTTTTTCCAATTATCTCCCTTAAATAGCTCAACCGGTAAGGTTCTAAAAATTAATTTCCCGGTCTCTTTTCTTAGGAGGCCAATAAATGCATCTCCTACAAGATCCCCCGTTCCTGCGTCATCAATTTCTATCAAAATTTTCAGTATCTTTTATTTAATTGTATAAAAGATTTATAGAATATCAAATTTTTTAAATTAAACTTAGAAGAATGATAATTTGAAATTGAGTATTTAATTTTACTAACTTAGATTGTTATTTTTGTGTGATGATGAACTTATGGATATTGAACTTCTAATGATTGGAAATGAAATCCTTATTGGAAAAACTCAAGATACGAACTCTAATTGGATGGCGAAAAGAATTACTAAGTTTGGTCATAAAATTAAAAGAATAACAACAATAGGGGATGAAGTAGATATAATATCAAGTACATTGCAAGATATTCTAAAACGTAAACCAGATATAATTATAACTTCAGGAGGTATAGGACCTACTTTTGACGATATGACTTTAACTGGAATCGCAAAAGGTTTAAATAGAGAATTAGAGTTAAATCAACATGCATATAAAGCTATCAAGAAAACTTATGAGCGTGCTTATGAAAAAGGACTGTTAAAACTTGAAGGGATGACGAAAGAGAGGGAAAAAATGGCTTTTCTCCCTCAAGGATCCACTCCTTTACCTAACACTGTAGGTACAGCTCCTGGTGTTAAGATTATTGAAGGAAATACAACTATTTTTATATTGCCTGGCGTACCTGCGGAAATGAAAGCAATATTTAGGAATGTAATAATCCCCATTTTGAAACAGAAGAAAGGTAAATTTATAGAAAAAGGTTTTCGTTTTTCTGGAATTGGAGAAAGTCATATTGCAGCTTATACAAGTGAATTAGAAGATAAATTTCCTCAACTTTGGATTAAAACACATCCAAGAATTGGTTTATCAGTAGAAGTTGAGGTTTCTATAACTGCTTTTAATATAAAAAACGGAGAAGAATTGGTTGATAAAGTCTTAAATGAAATAAGAGAAATAGTTATAAAACTTAAAGGAAAAATAAAAGAAAGATAATTATTCTAAATTTGATGCCACATCGCGCGTGGAACTCTCAATAAGCAACCACTAAATGGTGTTTTAGCTTATTTCATCAACATCATTAATATTTTGAAATTTCAATATTTTCAACATTTTTTGAAATCCTAACTAGCCCAGGAGTAATTGTATCTATTTTTCCGACAGTCCAATTCGAAATACCATTGCTAGAAAGAGTATTAGAAAATTCTTCTGTATTGAGGGGATCAACAGCCATTAATATACCACCCGCAGTCTCGGCGCATGTACATTCATCGAAAGCATAACCTAAATCAATAGATAAACTTTCTGAAAGTCTTATTGATGGAATTGTTTCAATAACAGCAGATAAATTAGAATTTTGAAGCATTTCTAATAAATGACCAGCAAGACCAAATCCAGTCACATCAGTCATCGCATGGATAAATGAAAAATCTTTAAATGAGTGAATAGTTTTTACAACATTCTGATTTGATTCTGTCATAATCTTAATAGCAAGTTTAATTGATTTCCTAAGTTGTTTCTCAGAATAACCTTCTAACATTTCAGGCATATCTTTTAGAAGCCTATAGGCAGCCATTACAGGTTGTAATCCTATTGGTTTTGTCAATATCAGATTATCTCCTTCTTTTACTCCCTGTTTACGAATAATAGAATTTCTTTTAACAAATCCGGTAGCAGTACCTCCTATTAAGGGCCATTCACTGTAAATCGTGTGACCTCCAACAACTTTGGAATTAATTTTATTTTCCATAAAATTACTTATTCCCTTTAGTATTCCCTCAGCAATTTCCATAGGTGTATTTGTGTTTATTCCTAAAAAAACTAACATACCCGAAATTTCAGGAACATTCATTGCAAATACATCATTAGTGACGTTACAAGCAGCGATTTCTCCCATAATATCTGGCTCATCAACAATAGGAGTAATAATATCGATATTTTTGACCATTGCCATATCAGAATTGGGAACTGGTATTACCGCAGCATCTTCAATATCTCCACTTAAACCCGTTTTCTTTAGTAGATCCTCTAAATCATTAGAACCCAATTTACAAGATCATCCAAAGATTTTAACTGCCTTTGTCAATCTATATTCTGGCTCTTTTTTCATTTTTCACCTCACATCTACTAATTGTTCTAATCCTATTAGAATTAATAATAATGTGAATTTATATTATTTATTAAGATTTTAGATTTTATATATCGCCTTTTTCGATAAATAAAATTAAATCCTTTCTTATAAGTGAATTATGTTACTAATATAATCTATAGAAATCTAACATAATTATATTTATTCCAAATAACTAAAACAAAAAAAGAAAAAATTTAAAACCATTCAGTTTTTATCGATGCCGTTTCGCAACGGAATTCTCAATAAACAATCACAATAATGTGTTTCAGCTTATATCATTGACATCATTAAATCATTTTTATTTCAATATGTTCTACATTTTTAGAAACTCTAACGAGTTTTGGTTTTATATTATCGATCTCTCCAATAATCCAATTTTGGACTCCTTTACTCATAAGTCTATTAGAAAATTCTTCTGCATAATTGTTGTCAACAGAGAGGAGCATTCCTCCAGCAGTCTCAGGCATTAAGCACTCATCGAATTTATAACCAAAATCATATGCTAACTCTTTTGCTAACCGTATGTAAGGAATTTTCTTTATTATTGCTGATAATTGAGAGTTTTGTAGCATCTCTTTTAGGTGTCCAGCTAAACCAAATCCGCTTATATCAGTCATAGAGTGAACAAATGAGAAGTTAGAATAAGTATGTATCGTTTTAACAACATCTTGTAAAGGTTCTATCATTAGTTCTACTGCGAATTCGATTGCGGTAT
Source organism: Promethearchaeota archaeon (assembly GCA_016839585.1). Lineage (GTDB taxonomy): Archaea > Asgardarchaeota > Lokiarchaeia > Sigyniarchaeales > SOKP01 > Loki-b32. The sequence continues at coordinate 27,195 of JAEOTZ010000023.1, read as the reverse complement.
CAACTTCACTAGTAGAATAATGTTCTAGGAGATCAGGTCTATTTTTTTGTAATCTGTAAGCAGCCATTACAGATTGATTTCCTATAGGTTTTGTAAGTATTATTTTGTCTCCAATTTTTACATAGTTTTTCTTAATAATAAAAGCTCTTTTCACAAAACCACTTGCTTCGCCACCAATTAATGGCCATTGAGTATATATAGTATGACCCCCAAGGACTTTAGAATTTAACTTTTGTACCAAAAACCTTTTTATCCCCTTTAATATGCCTTCTGCGATTTCTATGGGAGTTTTTTTGTTTATTCCTAAAAAAACTAACATACCCGAAATTTCAGGAACATTCATTGCAAATACATCATTAGTGACGTTACAAGCAGCGATTTCTCCCATTATATCTGGCTCATCAAGTATTGGTGTGAAAATGTCAATATTTTTTACCATGACTAAATCAGTATTTGGGACAGGTATAATTGCAGAATCTTCTATTTCTCTTTTTAAACCAGCTCCTTTAAGAAGTTTATCTAGTTTCTTTGCGTTTAATTTACAGTTTCATCCAAAAAGTTTAACCTGTTGAGTTAATCGATAACTCTCTAATTCTTGCATTACTCACCTCACGCTAGTTATTATGTATTTATTAAATTATAATCTAGTTAGTGAAAAATAGAAATAACGATATATTAATATTTTCGTAATAAATTATTAAATTCTTCGATAGAAGTAGTAAAAAATAATTTTAGTTTAATATAAATTTGATATAAATTATTAATGTAATAGAAGATCAATATTTTTTGTCGTTTTTCGTGTTATATTAAATTGGTCTTTGTAGTATAAATCCAATTTAATCTCATCAGCAGTGGGATCGAATAAGTTCTTCTTTTGTTCTTTTTGTCTATCAACCTTTAACACATAATTAAATTTGAAAACTTTTCCTGAATTTAATTCATTCAGTTGGAGAAATTTAGGAAAACTTTCTTTTTTCTGGAAATCTATATAAGAAGGAACCTTCAACGAGATTTGCAAATCTTGGAAGTCGAAATTTGAAGGATTTGATAACTTAAAATTTAAATAAATTTTATTTCCAATAGTTTTTATGTTTTTAAAAAAGAGAAGTTCAATCGAGGAAGCGGTATCAGCCTCAATTTGTTGTGAATAAAGCTCATCATTTATAATATTTGCATTAATTTTATTTTTATTAATAAATTTTAGTAATAATTCTTTTAATTTCTCTATCTCCAATCCTACATATGAAGAGAGCAAGTCTAATTTTATTGGGTTTATAATTTTCAAGTAGTGTTTTATCTGATTTAGGTAGAGCTTTTTGTTACTTCTTTCAATAAAATTTTTTAACCTGTTTATAAGTAATTCTTTTGAAGCATTAAATTTGTTGATATAAGGTCTAACGTACAAATTAAACACATTATTGTCTTCGAAGATTTTTTCCTTATCTACTATATTTTCGATCTGTTTTTCGCTCTCTTCTATGAAATTTTGAACTTGAGAAGAATTCATCTCAATTAACTTCTTAGCATCTGAAAATTCACTTTTTTTAATTAAAAATTCTAATTTAGAGTTCAATTTAGAAAAATTATCATTAATTTTCTTGAAACCTTCAATTCCTTGAGAAATAATAGAATGTATATGTCCTTGAAGAAGCTGAAACCCAAGTTCACTATTTATTCCATTAATTCTTTCTTCTTCAGCAATATCACTAACTGATTCAATATGTAAAAAATAATTTATAATTTTATCTTTCATTAGTCTAATTTGCCGATCTAAATCACTTAAATGTTCTTGTATTTCAATTTTTGTTTCAACCCATTTTCTTAATAAATCTTTAAATATTTCGTTGAATTCTACGTTGTTCACTAAAATCTCTCTTATATCACTGTCCAGTTTAAATAAACTTTTTCTTATTTGTGTTATATAGGTGAATCTTTCATTTTCTTCATTACTTAGTTTAATATTTGATATGGAAGCATCTAAATTTAAGCGAAATTCATAATTTTTAATATAATCAAATTGTGTTTTTAAAACAACGATACGGTCGTCTAGCAACTTAATTTTAGATTTTAGATCTATAATAAATTCAGACTTCTTTTCCTCACATATTTCAGATATAAAGCTTTTTATTATACTTAATTCTTCTATAATTTGAACTTTAGTTTCTTCCCATTCTTCAATTAAATCAAAAGCTAATCTTTTATATTCAAATTTATTAATTGTTTTATGAAATTTCTTAATTTTTTTTAAAATTTTCTTGTATTTCTTATTTAGCTGAATTTCAGTATCATTGAATTTGAAATTATTTATATAAGAATTTAATTTTTCTCTAAATTGAGCTGGAATTCTTTGAAAACTCTTAATTTTTTTATGAAAGAATGTTAATTCATGATTGATTTTTTGAATAGTTGTATCAATATCGCTAAAGTTTTTCCTGATATTTTCTAAAGCGTAAATTATTTCATCTTTTACCTCAGGATCTTTTTCATATTTTAAAGCTCTTTCTAATTCAATAGTAACCCAAACAGCAATTTTTTTACTTTTTAAAATGAAACAGATATTCTGAAGTAATAGTATCGTCTTTTCTCTTTCTCTCCAATATCGTGATTCTAGTTTATATAGCATTTTCGTTATTTCATTTTCTATTTCTATTTGATACTCTTCAAATAATCGTTTAAACACTAAAGCAATTCCTTCTCTTATATTTTCAGATGGATTCTCTAATTCCTCAAATAAATAAGGAAAAATAATATTAATATTATTTTGACTTAAATTATATATTGCATTTATTAATGAGTTTCTATAATCAGAATTGCTTGATTCCAGCAATGAATCTATTAAATTTGCCCAGATTTGATCAAAATTATTTTCTGCTATGTTGACTAGTGCTTCAATTACTTTTAATTCAATACGGTAATCTTCTTCTTTTAATAGATTTATTAATTTGGGAATAATCGAAATAATTTCTGATGATTTTTCTTTTCCAATTTCTCCAAATAACCATATAATTAATTCTTTAACTCTACTTTGTTCATTATATAGTAGATTTAAAAGAACATAAAATAATTTTTCCTTAGAAAGGAAATAGGTCCCATGAATCTTTAACAGTTCAGCAGCTGCTCTTGCTACATCATCATCTTCATCCCTTAGATTTACTATAACCATCGATAATAATGGTTCTAAATCTTTAATTTTTTTATAATCTTGATTTAGGATTTTTTGAATGGTTTTAATTACATTTAGTTTTACTTTCCAATCATTATCCATCAATTTTTCAGTATACTCTTCAATTATATCTTGTAATTCCTCGATATCTATATGCAAGGAAAGAATTAAATTTCCAATAATCCTCACAGTTAATCTTCTTACAGAAGGTTCCTGATCATATAAACGCGCTCTTATTCTATCAATTAAATCAATTAATAGATTAGGTCTAAACTTGCTAACTTGATATAATATCTCTAAAGATACTAATCTAATCCAAGAATCAATTTCATTAATAAATATAGCAATACTTTTAACGGCTCTTAAAGAAATAGAAGGTGATTTATCACAAATTAGGTTTAATAAACTAAGGCTTTTATATATTAGTTCTTTATCATGATGAATTTGATAATTATCTATTAAATTAAATATTTCTTCAGTTGCTTTTTCATAAAGACCTTTTAAAATTAGGCTTTCAATTTTTTTTGTATCTAATGTTAGGCTTGTCAAGGTGTTAGATTTAGAACTTTTTTTAAAAATTTTTTCTCCAATGATCTCTTCTGTTGAACTAATATAAATATGTTTTAAAATAATTATGTGAAAAAAAAAATTAACTTCTAAAAGGGATTGCTTACCCATTTTAAGGTGCTCTTTTATGAGCTCTAAAAATTAAATTATGGAAAAAAAATTTTAAATTATTATATTAAATGAAAATTCATTCAAATAACTCAATAACAGATGTTCCTGGTGTTGCTACTCTTTCTCTATAAGTTAGAATTCCTTCTTCAACTTCTTTTGTTTTAACAAGCCCTCGAGCAAGATCTTTTTCTGAAATATATCCCCGTTCTCCTGCTTCAAATTGTTTTACTATTTTTCCATTTGTATCTTTAATATCAACATTCGTAATAGTTGTTTGTTTTATATCAAAATACACCTTTTTTCCTTCGATCTTTGATATTGCTGCTTCAGTAAGTAGAAGATCTCCAACTCTAACCATTCCACGCATCTCAACTCCTATCTCATTTATCTTCCCATATTTGCCTTGTTCTAGAAAATCTTCAAATAGTTTGCTAATAAAGCCAAATGAAAACAATCCATGAGCAATTACTCCTTTTAGTCCGGCTCTTTCAGCAATAGCGTCATTTGTATGAATAGGGTTTGTATCTCCACTAGCTTTAGCATATTGTTTTAACAAATCTCGTGAAATGCCACTAAATTCATTTTTTATAACTTGACCAACATTTAAATCTGAAATTTTTACCATTTTTTAATAACCTCCAGATCTAATTGCTGCGCTAGATGTAACTTTGCACACCAATTCATCATTTTGGTTTTTGACAGTCAATAATAATTCAGCAAACAAAATCATACTTTGTTCAACTAGCCACACCTTGGATATCTTACCTGTTGATGTTAGTACATCTCCATTTTTGATATCAACGCAACCTTCCCAATTGTATTTATTTCCGGCATGAAGTAATTTATTTGGGTTTAAAACCATGGGGCGTTCTTCTCCATTTTGTACAATTTTTAAACCTGGTACAAGGATATAAAAGGCATTTACTGCGAATGAATTTGCATATCCATGACATGCAATAATCCCTTCTTCTTCTGGCCCAATATATTTTGGATCGGTTATACCATAAATTTTAGCAAAATTAACCATTTTTCTGTATCTACATTTAAACCTTGCACTACCAGGAATATCCATGTCCTTTAACGTCTTAATAAGAAATTCAGCATTCTTTTTCATTTTATTTTCTTTTTCATTCATTATAATATCACTAATCAATAAAAATCGATTTTAAAAGTTATTATAATTATAATTTAGGTTCAATTTAATTAAAACTTTAATTTTTAGTTAGATTGAATATAGTTTTGTAAATATTTTATCTTGCAAGTTTGGAAATATAAAGTAGTTAAAAATTCTAGGGTCTGGATTTGCACCATTTAATATAATACAAGGAATTTTATATTTTTCTATAAGAGTTAAAAGATAGGGATCAATTGGCCTAGTTTTGTCTTTTAGTTCTAAATCTTGTGATATAATTTCTAGCTTCCCCTCTTTTTTAAATTGTCTAAACTCTACAGATGAAATTTCTTTTATAACATTGTGGTCAGAATCCAAAATTCCTTCTATATCCTTAATTAAAAAACAATTTTTTGAGTTAAGCTTTTTAGTGAAGTATAGGGAAATTGAATCCGAGGTTACATCCCAAGTATGCGGTAATTCATTATTTTTTTTCAGATACTTGTAGGGCAAAAATATAAACATTCCTCTATTCTCTTGTTCTAATTTTTCGTAATTATCAAATAGTTTTAAGTGAGGAAATTTTCTTTTCAATTCTATTCCATTATAATCCATTGAATAAATAGCTATCCAATGAGCGAGATCATCATTAAATTTAAATTCTCTATACAGGCTTCTTACGAAATTTGCTAGTAATCCTCCACCAGGGATTAAAATTAGCTTTTTAACAATCTTGTCTTCAAATAATTGAGTTAATTGAGCAATTGTATTAATTAGGTTTTTGCTATTATCTAAAATTTTACCTCCAATTTTAAAAACAGCTATATTCATTGTCATTTTTTCTTAAACCTTATAATTGAGAATAAAATGCTCCAGCAACAGCAAAAGCAGAGGAATTAATATGATCAGGAATTTTTGTGATACTTTCATAGGTTAGAATATTATTATATCCAAGCTTTTTTAAAGCCCTTCTTATTAAAAAGTGAGCTGAAAACCCTGTTATAACAAATTGAGGATTTTGTTTAAATTCGGGTAATCTAACTATTAATTCCTTCATAAATTCTTGAATTTCAGTTGATACTAGTTCTAATTGTTTATCATAAATGTATTTAGCAATAATATTTAAATCTTCTTTAGAAATAGTTTCTACATCCATACAAAGAATTCTAGCTAATCGCGCATAACAATCTTCTAAAGATTTAGAACGGCCATCAGCAGTATCATTAATATATTCTTCTTGAGAAATATTATTTAGAATTCTATGAATATCAGAAATTAATGCAAATTTTTCAAATGAAATCCTAACATTTTTACCTTTATAAGGAACAAAATGGGTAATGGAAGGAATTGTTGCTCTTAATCCTCCTGTATAAATTAGTTCATGATTCATTAATCTTTCTACATCAGTTTTACCTTTAGTACAGGGTATTGAATTCAAAATAGGGATAAAATCAATCGTAGTGGAGCCTGAATCTATTAAAATGCATTTTGGTACAAATTTTCCTAAGAATAATGCAGTTGATACCCAATTTGCTGCAGCAATTAATAAATTTTCCTCTCTTGCTTGTTCATAGTTGATGAATTTGTTAGTAATGCTAATAAAAAATAGCTTTTTAGTATTAAAAACTTGTTCTAGTGCATTTAATATAGTATTTATTCCTTCACGTTTAGTTTGAAATGCATCTGAAAGCTCTGCTGTAATCGTAATGGCAATATAATCTACATTATTTAGTTTTAAATTATATTTTTCTAAAATATTACTATTTATTCTCTTTAACATCTCAGGAATTTCTTTTAGAGTTTTTTCCCAAAAAGGAAAATATTCAATATAGGATAATGATTTTACTACTTTTGAATTTTCAAACTTAATCAGAGCCGCTTTGGTATTAGCCCCTCCAATATCTAGCCCTAAAACATATACATCAGATTTTTCCATTATTATATCAATTCGTATCAGTGTATCTATTATTTAAATAAGTTATGAGTTGATCAAGATTTTCTCCTGTTAAAGCATTAGTTAAAAAATAGCCCTCTTCCTGTAATTGTAACTCTTTCTTTAAATGTTCTATTTCTGAAGGACTTGCTAAATCTATTTTATTTATTACTATTAGAAGATTTACTTTTCCATCTCTAGTGAAATTAAATTTAATTTCATAATACAATTCTATTTGAGAATCAATTGAATAACCACACGCAGGAGTAGGATCAAAAACAAAGACTATAAAATCAGAGATCAATCTTAATGCCAAAATTGCTTGTAATTCAATATTATTCCTTAATGTCATTGGGCGGTCCAAAATTCCTGGAGTATCTAAGCATTGCAATTTAATTTTATCAAATTTTCTTTTAATTTCTAAATGACCTAATATTAATTTTTTTGTAGTAAACGGGTATTCTTGAACTTCAATTTTTTTATTAGTAGAAATATTTTTTACAAGACTACTTTTTCCTACATTAGGATATCCTGCAAAAACAACACAAGGTGAAGTAGGATCAATTGAAGGAATTTCTCTTAAGTTTCCTCTTATGCTATTCAAATAAATAAGATTTTTGTTTTGTTTATTAATAATTGATGATATTCTTCCAAAAGCAGCTCTTCGCAATTGATCTCCTTCTTTAGGTATTTCGATTTTGCTTAATTTACTGGTATACTCTCTTTCAATTTGCCTTAGAACAGGTAAAATTCCATTTAATTTACCTAAAGCTAATTTTAGATTATTTGTATTAACTAAAAGTGAAGCTAATTCTCTGTAAAAATCTGGAAGATCGTCTATCATTGGCACCATTTTTATTATATTAAGAATCCTGTTAATTAAATCATCAATTGTAACCTTTATGCGCTTTGATTCTTTTTTTTTTGCCTTAATTAGTATATGAGCATTTTTTGAAACTTGAGCAGAGCTTTTCATCCCTCTTTTAAAGGCTATATCTAATAATTCCTGTGAGTTTGGCACGTGATAAAAGCGATCAAATGGATTTTTCATATAATCTCAATAAGTAGCTAATTATAATTTAAAATGAATGATGAAATTTTATTTTTTATCTCCTAAAGATGATAGTATTCTTTCAATTTCTAAGATCTCAAATGATGAGTTTAATATACTTTTAGGAATAGATTTATATAACTCTATAATATATTCATATCTTCCTTTAACTCTTTCAATTCTGCCTAATTTTAATTCTTTTTCCACTTTCTCTTTTAATAAATTTATTTTTTCAAGTTTTCCTTTTATTTGGGGTGGAATTTCTTTTAAAGACTCTATTTTTTTATTTTCATATCGTTTCTTTTCAGTTAATACTTTATCAACGCGTTGTTGGAATTGTGCTTCGTTTTTAGTTTTAAGATATTTATTCTGTTTTTCAAATACCATTAGATTCTTCATTTGAGAAATCTGTTTTTGAATGATTCCCACTTTTCCTCCATATCCCAATTGTTTGTAAACTTCTTTTGCTTCATTTAAGAGAGAAATTGCTATTGTATAATTTTTTTTATTGAATTCTTCTTTAGATTGATTTTCTAATTTTTCTGCTTCTTCTTCTAAATTATCATGATGTCTGTGCACAAAATTCCACTTCTAAATATTTATTATAAATGATATTTTATTTTTTTAATCAAACAAATTCACTAGTCTGATACATAATAACGTTTCTAATAATTAAAAACTTAATAAAATGATGATGGTTTAAAATTTCAAAGAAAAGCTCAAAGTATATTTAGGTAAAAATCTAAAAGTTATTCAATATTAACTCATTAAAAATTAAAACATAAAATTTAACAGGTTGATCTTACTGAAAGAAAAAAATATTCCTATAGGGATCTTAGGAGCCACAGGTGTAGTAGGTCAGAATTATATAAAGTTATTACAAAATCATCCTTGGTTTCAAATAGTAGACGTTGCTGCATCTCCAAAATCAGCAGGAAAGAAATATGAAGAAGCTGTAAAGACCAAGTGGCAAATGCCAATATCAATATCATCTAATATTAAGGATTTGATAGTAAGAGATGTCCAAGATTTCAAATCTATCCCTTCAGGAGTTAGCTTAATGTTTTCTGCTATAACAATGCCCACTAAAGAGAAAATAAAAGAGCTCGAATTTAAATATGCCGAAAAGGGAATTGTCGTAATATCTAATAATTCTGCTCATAGATGGACTCCTGATGTACCTATGATTATCGGTGAAATTAATCACGATCATATTAATGTTATTCCTATTCAGCAGAAAAGGAGAGGTTTTTCTAAGGGCTTTGTTTCTGTCAAACCAAATTGTTCAATTCAAAGTTTTATGACTCCTATTTATGCTTTAGAAAAAGCAGGTTATAAAGTAGAAAAAATGATAGTAACTACTTTACAAGCGGTTTCTGGAGCAGGTCATCCAGGAGTGCCATCTCTAGACATTATTGATAATATTATTCCCTATATTAATGGTGAGGAAGAAAAATCTGAAAAAGAGCCTTTAAAAATATTAGGAACAGTCACTGATAGTGGAATAGTTAATAATGATTCGATTCAAATTAGTACAACATGTACTCGGGTTCCCGTAACTTATGGTCATATTGCCTGTATAAATTTAAAATTTAAAGATAATAAACCAACAATAGAAGAAATTTTAAAAATTTGGAAAGAATTCAAATCAGTTCCTCAAGAATTAAACTTACCATTTGCTCCAAAACAACCAATAATTTACTTAGAGGAGATAGATAGGCCGCAACCCAAAAAAGATAGAGATAATGACAAAGGTATGGCAGTAACAATTGGTAGATTAAGAAAGGATAATGTACTTGATGTTAAATTTGTAGCTTTAAGTCATAATACTGTACGAGGGGCAGCTGGTGGTGCTATATTAAATGCAGAACTTCTAGTAGCAAAAGGATTTATCAAATAAGTTAATATTATTTTTTTTAGGATAAATGAATTAAAAACATGAATTGTCATTAAAATTCATGTTTATCAATCAAAATGGGCAATATTAATCTTAAAAATGAAATAATTCGTTTTTGTTGGAACAATTTATAAATTGGAGGCTCTGGATACATATTGAAATAAGATTTTTCTTTAAATAATTTCATTGTCTTTAATTTTTTAAAGGGAGAAAATTTAATTAATTTAAAAACAAATAGCTCTAAAAATTTCATCATCAGATATTTATCGATTATTAATATTGATGATATAAAGCCATAAGTTTCAGAAATCTTTGATCTTATTAGTTCAAGAGATTCAATTTTACTAGAAAAAAGATTAGATCTTTTAATTGGGATTACTTTCGTCAAGGAACTATTCTCAATTTCTAATAAGAAAATATTTTCTGAAGCAACTTTTAGATAATCTATTGTTTTTAAATTTAAGTTTTTATAGTTTTGAATATTAGTTAAAAGAACTAAAACCTTAGAATTTAATCCAAAGTAGACATTGATACAATTAGAGAGCAATTTAGGAATTGTCCAATGTGAGATTTTTTTAAGATTCAAATTAAAGCCAAAAAGTCTAAATATGAATCTTCTAAGATTATTATAAATAGTCGGTCGTAGAGCAATATTCCAACGATCTTCAAAACGTCTATATCCAAATAAAACTTTTTGAGCAATAAGATTTGTACTATCCTTATTCAATGGGATTTCCAAATCGAATAACTCTGAAAAAAAAGACAAAATATCATTTTGGCTTAGGTATATTACATTATCAACTTTAAATTTTAGTTTATTCTGTATCATTGTATCATGAATATTTGGAGGATTTTCATTAACTCTAAATTCATCAAGCTTATCTATTTTTAATAAAATCTCTGATATCTTTGTTTTAGAAATCTTTTTTTGGATTTGAGAAGTTAATACTAAATTTTTAGAATTAAGAATAAATAAAAGATTAAAAACAGGGGTAAATTCGTTAATTAATTCAAAAATTTTAGATAATTTAATTCCATTCAATAGTGTTATAATTTTTTTTAAAAATCTATAAATATTGGGTTCAGGATATATATAAAATAAATCATTCTCAATTAAATCCTGAATTAAATCTAAAAATCTCTTTATAAACTCATAATTTGAAAGAGTTTCAATATGGTCACAATATTTATTTAATAAATCTATCGCAGTTTTCTTAAATAATCGAAAGCTTGATATCCTTATTGCCTTTTTTTTCAATATAGTTTTTTGAAGATTTGTAAATAATTCATCAAAATCATCAAAATCTTTTTCTTTAATTTTAATGATATCTATAGGAAATTTTTCAATTTTTTCATGTATACCAGCTTTTTTTGTAGGATATAAATATATTCCTAACGTTTTATTCTTAATATCTTCTTCAGAGATAATAAGGTCAAGTATATTTTGTTGATCAGTTATAAATTTTGGATAAAAAATTTCGAATAAATAATATAAAATATTCGCTTCTAGATTTATAGGTGTTAAGGGAATTCTAACAATTTCTTTTAACCCTTTGATATCTTCTACAATATTTACTTTAGAATTAAAATCAATGATTTTTTTCCAGTTATTTTTGAATTTTTCATTGATCATCATTTTAGAGCGCCTCCCATAACTCCAATTTTTCTTTAGTTTGTTGAGATCTCCATGATTTTATTATTTCACTAATTAACTTTAAATTTGGAGAGTTTTTTTTTCCATAATAATCTAATAATAGTTCTAGAGAGCTAAATATGTCGGGTGGGCATCCTGGCAATTCCAATATTTTTTTATTTAATTTTACCTTAGTTTTTCCCTTTTTTGTGGATTTTACTTTTTTAAATTTTTTCTGTTTTGATTCATTTGCGACATTTTTATGAGATCTCTTCATATCTTCTCTAAAACTACGATTTTTTGTGCTATTAATACAACAATCTCCAAATAGAATAATATGTTCAAAATATTCTGGATCTAAGGGATTTTCCCCAATCAAAAACGAATTTTTTGGATTATATTTTAAATCTTTTTCCATATGCATTTTTATAAAATTTAAAAAATGATAAGCCTGTTTTGAACATCCTGAACAAAACCTGCCTGATCTAATTGAAAAATTTGGTGTTTTAATATTTTCAAGCTTCGATGCACATAAAGAAACATTTATACTAATATCTTCGATTTTTTCTCCCAAGATATTTATTTTTGAAATATCTGTAATACCTACTCTTTTATTTTGAGCTTCCAAAATTAGTTTACTATCAACCTTATTAATATTCATTAGATTTAACGTAATTAAATCAACAGCAATAGGATCATTACCAACAATAACTAAGCCTGTAGTTTTTAGTTTTGAATCCTTATAAATATACGGACCAGCTTCTTCCATTATATAAAATAGATCATTTATTACTAAATCGGGTTTTTTTATTGTAGAAATGTCAATAATTTTTGAAACTAGATCTTGTTTGTATTGATCAAGAAATAAATAATCTTTTCCTACCCGTACATTTTTATCAATTTTCTGATATGCATTTGGAATGATTGAATAGTAATTTAATATTGATAAATTACATTTGAATAAAGGCTCTACATTAACTTGATTTACTAATATTAATTTATCTGAATTAAGGACTACGTTTGGAAATTTTACTTCCTTATTATATACTTCAACTTTTGAAAATGATTTTTCCTTAATTTCTTTTAATTTATCTGATTTTATTCCTTTCTGGTTATAATAGTTACTATTATCTAAATATACTAATTCTGCTCCAAGAGTTTTAAAATAGTTATGAAGCCCTAATAAATTTGAAATTGCATAAATTGAAAAACCTTTAACTGGAAAACTTCCCAAGTAGATTTTGTCAGCCCCTGCCTTCTTACACGATTTAATTAATGCCTTTAATACATTAAAATTGGTGTTTGTTGGAAATCCGTGAGGTAAATTTAAATTAAATTTAATAAAAACTTGATCTCCTTCATTAATAAATTTGGAGATTCCACCAAGTTTCTCAATTCCTTCCAGAACACCCTCTTTTGGAGTATTTCCCTTAATTATTGCAACTTCAGCATTTTCAGAGTTTAATTTCTCTATCATGTAAGAATGTTTTACAAAATTGATTTATTAAATTGAAATATTAATATAAAATAATGAAAGAATAGAATTTTAAGTTAAGGAATAAAAAAGATGTTCAATATAAATGTAGATAAGCTATATGTTAAAATACCAACAGATACAATTGGAGTCGATATGGGACAAACTCTTTCAAAGATTGCATATTTAAATGGTGATAAATTACAATTATATTACTATCTAACTCAATCTGATTTAAGTCCACTCAAAATAGCTTTAGAGTCGAATATAAAGCAAATTAAAAAAATTAATTTTACAGGTGGAAAAAGCTTCAATTTATATCAATACTATTCAAAAATAGTTGAAACAAAATTAATAAATGAATTTAAAGCTAATGTTAAAGGAATTGAAATCCTTCATTTATTAGAAAAAAAGAAAGAGATATCTTCTTCGTTAATTGTGACTATTGGAACAGGAACCTCGATGGTTTCAAAAAAAGATTCTGTTGAGCACTTAGGTGGTTCTGCTTTGGGAGGAGGCTTTTTAATGGGATTGATTAAAATTTTGTACAACTTAGATGATTTCCAAGAGGCTTTAAACCTAGCTAAACAAGGAACTAGATATAATGTTGATTTAAAGGTTTCTGATATTTATGCTCCTGAAGATGACAGAGTTGATTTACTATTTAGGGAGTTTACAGCGGCATCCTTAGGAAAGATTGATTTAAATTTTGACATTAATAATTTGTTAAAGGAGGATTTTATTAATTCAATAATATGCATGATTGGGGAAAATATAGGCTCAATTGCAAACTTAATAGCTGACAATAATGATATTTTAAGTATTGTTTTTTGTGGTGGATTTTTAAAAGAAAATAGGCTAGCAAAGAAAATTTTATCACTAATTTGTAAGGTAAGCAAAAAAAAAGCAATATTCTTAAAGAATTCAGAATTTTGTGCTGCAATTGGCGCCTTACTCATGTAAAGTGTGCGCCGATTTGGAGATTTTTATTCATCAAACTAATTTCTCATAAAAACACTATAAATCGGCGCATATAATAATTATTCAAATTAGTCATTAAAAAGTAAAGTTATGTAGTCTGGGAATGCTTCTTGAGCATGTCCTCATCAGTTTTACCAAGCTTAATGGCTAATTCAGCTATAATTGCATCCAAATAGCTGAACGCGGCAGCCTCAAACATGGTACCTTCCGGTGTTAAAACAGCAGTATCTCCTGTCACTTTATCTTTTTTAGTTCTACCTTTAAGCTTAATTGTAACATCTCCTGCCCTCCCGATAATGGTTTCGGGATGAGAGGTAATTGCGACTATTCCAAAAGGTTTAACAGTATTTACAAAATTTTTTAGAAGCGACACAACAATATCCGTAGTTCCTGATCCCGAAAGAACAATTAGAATATCATTGCTTGTAAGAGCAGGCATACTTGCTAAATTAGTAACCACATATATCTCTGCTCCAAGATGGACTAATCTCGTAGCAAAACATTGTAATATAAAAGCACTTCTCCCCGACGCTAATAAGAAAAATCTTCTCTTATTCACTAAACCATCATGAACCATTTCAATAAATTTTTGGGTATGTTTAAAATGTCTAGGTTTATTAAGATGCTCCATATTTTCCTGAAGATTCTTCATTATCAATTCCATAGATTGAAATAATATTTCTTTTGCTTTTCCATTTACTTGCATATGATTATTTTCTTCCGAATTTTCAGCCATTTGCATCCATTTTATCACTTATAATTATCTATGATTAATAATTTATGGATTAAAAAATACATTTTGGTTACTATTTATTTTTATTCAAATATTTTAAAATCCAACTATTAAAGGATTAATCTAAAAATATAGATTACAATTTACTTTTAACTCAATTTGAATGTAAGACAAAAAAAAGGAAAAAAAAGGAATTTGTTATTTTTGAAATCCAATCTAATTATAATTTAATTTATTTATATTTTATTGAAAGAAGAAGGTCGTTCTTTGTTATCTTCTTTCGATTTGCATGAGTTGTGAATGATCTTGCCTGTTCAGTTAATTTCGAGGCTGTTTTTTCTAAATGATCAATTAATAGATCAACTGCGTTTCGAGCTACGATTGTTGCACCTTGTTGTTTCATCAGTCGACGAATTGGGCTCCATGCAAAGGAATGTTTCTTTTTTGCCATAATTTTTTTCCTCCACTTTTTAATTGGAAATTTTAAAAATTTAAGGTTTTAATTTTTTTTTAATTTATTTTTAAAGTGTCTTAGATAATATTATATGTGAAGAGTTATTTAAATGTTATGGCGAATCAGAAGAATAAAAAGAGTTAAATGGGAAAAAAATTACGACAAAAAATTTATATTTCAATTAAATGGTAACTTTCTATGATCACGTGTTGGTTGATCATACAAAGAATATGAATTAATTTTGTTAGAATCAAAATAATTCAAATAACAAGATTGAGTAAAAGATCTTTAAATTGGTTTTTATTATGGTTTAATGGGGAATTAAAAAAATTTTAATGAAAATTAGCAATCCACAATAAATGTTTTACCATCCTATATAGGATCACTAACTCAATGATCATACTAAAAATATGAATTAGTTTATTTAGTATCACAATTGTTCAAATATTAATATTGAAAAATTCATTCATAATATAGGTTTTATTATAATTCAATTAGGAATTAAAAAATTTTTTATTGAAATAAATAATCCCCACTTAATATCATTTTATTTATTATCTGATCATAAACATTTAGTCATAGTTGAATTAACAAGTAAAAATTATCTTCAATCTATAATTCACATGGTTAAATTAAATATGAAAAATAATATATGTAGAATTATAATAAATAAAATTTATTTTTTGATGTATTGAGTAAAATTTTATAATTTAAAAGAAAAATTTTAATTAATTCAGATTATTTTATATTATCAAAAGATCTCTATATTTTAACAATTAAATTCTAATAGGCAAATTTATATGGCTCAACAAATAAGTGTCCCCGGTGCTTGTGGTGTAGCATTAAAATGTAAAGATGGTGTTGTGCTTGGAAATGACAGACGAGCAACATGGGGTTATACAGTAACAAGTAAATCCACAAAGAAAGTCTTTAAGATAACTGATTATATTGGATTAGCAGCATATGGATTAATTGGAGATTTCCAAATTTTAGTTAAGATTTTACAAGCTCAGGCAAATTTATATCTTATAGAAGCAGGAGAGAAAATTTCTACTAAGAGTTTAGGTAAGCTAGTTTCAAATTATTTGTATTCAAGAAAAATGATGCCCTTGTATACGAATATAATTATAGCTGGAATGGATAAAGATGGCCCTAAATTATATGTTTTAGATGCCCTTGGTTCATTAATGCCTGAAGATTATGGAACAGCAGGAACAGGAATGCTTCTTTCAATGGGTATTTTAGAAGCAGACTATAGACCAGATATGACAGTTACAGAAGGGGAACAATTAGTGGAAAAAGCAATTAGTACATCGATTAAACGAGATGCTATGAGTGGTAATGGGATTGATCTTCTGATAATAACTAAAGACGGTGCTGAAGAAAAATTTATAGAAATAAAAGGGTTAGGAGAATAATTTAGAGCCCTCCTTCTTAAGAATTAATTTCTTTTTAATCATTAAGAATTTATTGTATGATATATTTCTAATTATTATAAGCTAATCTATTAATACTTAGTATTTTTATGTTGAATCTTTTCAATAATTTATTCGATGGTACTAAGGAAATAAGTGGGTTTACTAAAGAAGAATTATTAGAGATAAAAAAGAAGTTAGTAAATTTTGAAACAGAAAATGCTGGAGAATCTGAAATAGAGGAATATGTAAAATCAAAAT
Organism: Promethearchaeota archaeon; assembly: GCA_016839585.1. Lineage (GTDB taxonomy): Archaea > Asgardarchaeota > Lokiarchaeia > Sigyniarchaeales > SOKP01 > Loki-b32. Next base: position 10,411 of record JAEOTZ010000023.1, on the reverse strand, counting down.
TACAACTTTCAACTCCAATTCTTGACTTATATTCAAATTACTTAAATGAATTGAAAGTTTTTTTGGATCTATATATGCTAAATTCTGAGGAGTTAATATCAAATGGCAAACTTAATTTTTATCATTTAAAATCAAAAATTGTTGAAGAACTAAGCCTTATTTCAAAAAATCTACAAAATTTAAGTTCAAATAATCGGAATATTAAAAGATTATTTAAAAAAAAATCATTTTTAGAAGCTTTATTATCAAACTTGAAAAATCTAATTGATGAGTATAGTAGTATACATTCTACTCTTAAAAATTCTCTTATAAAAATTGAAATAAACTACGATAATGAGATTTATTTATGGATTGAGGCAAATAAAATTAAAAATTTAAACTTTAAATTAAATAAATTGCCAAATACACTTGAAAACTGGAATGAAATTAAGGATCTTTATGTATTCATAAGAAGTTTAAATGATGTTTTTCCTAAAAAAGGAAAAAAACATAAAGATGAAGGGATTTTATCATTCCATTTTGATGAATTGTATCAGTATTATTTATCTAAAGATGAAGGAAACATTAAGCCTTATTCAGATCTAATTTACCTCCTTTATAAAAACAATATTTTTGAAGAATATGAGGGAGAAGAGTTTATAAATATTCTTGAAAGGAAAGAAGTCTTACAACATTTAAAGGATTTTGTCCGTCCTTTAGCTATTAGTGTAATTAAAGATAAAATGAAAAGTGTTCTTGATGAAGTTGAAGAGTTTCTTCTTTCAGAAAAGGATAGTAAGACTAATATAAAATCGATTTTAAACCAGAAAATTGGTATTTTTTTTCCTAAAATTGTTGAAATTTTTATCAATGGTATAGAGAAAAAATTTCAAGAAAAGATTAATGAGGTAAATCAATCAACAGAATTTGAAGAAATAGCAAATTTCTATTATAGAAAGATTGATAATTTTTCTTCGATAATCGATGATATTGAAGATTGGATATTAAGATTTGAAAATCATTTAAAACCATATGAGAATATAACAGACTCATTAAAAAAAATTCTTTCAAATGTTGCATCTGAGATTTTCCGTAGAAAAAATGAATATTTAAATTTTATTGAAACTGTTAAGAATGAAGAATTAAGAGTGGATATTAGGGATTTTATTACTGAGAAAATCTCAGCAGTGAATGATTTAATTAGAGCATATGAGGATCAAACATCGTTAATAATAAAAGAGGAATTTCCCCAATTAAAACATATCAGAGAGATTTTAAGTGATATTAATAAAAAAATCCAAATAATTAAAGAAGAGGTCTATAAAAAGTTAGATTCTATTAAATCACATGATGTTGACCTTTATCAAATCATCAAATTTTGGGAAGATAATTTTAATCGGAAAAGGCAACAGTTAGCATTTCTTATATCATTATTATTAAATAAATTATTCAGAAGCTTTAAAGAATTGATTGAAAAGGAAGGGCTTTTATTCGCAACGATTACGGAAATTACTGAACAAACTGAAAATTTTGAAGAATTACCACTTAATTTTGCTTTATCATCATTTTTAGCAGAACGATTAAGTGAAGACGAGTTAAAAGAAAGAATTGTTGAAATAAATTCAAAGATTAATCAACTTAATCATTCTTTAGGTCTTTATCAAGTAGAATTATCAAAATTGGAGAAAATTTTATCTACACGAGTTAAAACTAGAAAGGGAATTGCGCAATCAGATGTTCAATGTACAATTTGTCATAAATTTATTAACTTTGCAAGAGATAAAGTTATAACTTGTCCGTTTTGTGCAAGTACTTATCATTATCTTTGTGTTGCTTTTTGGCTATCTAAATATAATTCATGTCCAATGTGTCAGAATCATTTTCTTGAGCCATATTCAGAACTTTTCGAAGATAATGGGAATGAGGAATTTTAAGATTTCATATTTTAGGAGGAAAAATGATAATATTAATAGATAGGTAGATTCCAAAAATTATCATGAATACTCCGCATGCTATCAAAACATATTTGTAAACCTTGGGATTTAAAGATTTACCCCCAAAATATACGAATATAGAAATTGGGATGTACCATACAAAATCTCCTAATTCATGTCCAATAAAGAATAGTAAAAGCCCCATTGGGTTTTTAAAAGACACATTTAAATCAATCATTATTGTTAAACCGACCACTGCCCACCAAAACTCCCAATAAGGATTAGTTATTGAATAAAATATACCTCCAATAAAACTATTTCCTTTAAAATCCTTTAAATTTTCATTGGATATATTAAAATCTAACTCATATTGCTTTTTATAGACATCTCGTATGGACAGAATTCCAAATAGTACTAAACAAATTCCTCCTACAATGCCTAATATTATTAGAAATACTAAATTTTGGAAAAAGAGAGAAGCACCCAATAATAATAAAAGGATCAAAGAAAATTCTAAGGAAGCATGACCTAAAACTATAAAAAATCCCGCTAAGTAACCCTTTTCACTATTTAGAGATTTATAAATTGTAAAAGTTAATACAGGCCCAGGAGATAAGGCCCCTGTTAAAGCGACTATAAAAGATATTGTAAGAATTTCAATCATTATTTTTCAAGATAAGATACAATGATGTAATCTCTATTCTAACAGGTGTTTGGATTAATAAATAGATTTATCCTCCTAAATATCTATTTACTATAACTAATACTACAATAATTATTATGAGAATAGGGAGTATTAATAGTAGAGCCCAAAAATAAGCTTTGAAAAATCCTTTTCTGAATGATTTGATGCCTTCTTGCCAGTCTTCACGTGTTTTTTCTTCCCATTTTTTGAAATCTTGCTTAACTTTTTCTTTATAAGCGTTCAATTGTTCTTTAGTTTCTAACTTACTTTTCTCAATATCAGAATTAAGTTTTTGAATTTTTTTATCCCCTTTTTGCTTCATATTTGTGAAAAATGTATTAATTTTATCTTTATTTTTTTTCCAAAATTCTTCATTTTTCTGTGATTGGCTTTCGAGTGATTGTTGAAAGTCGTTAAAGTTATTCTTAATTCCATTTATAAAGTCATTCCATCCTCTTGTTATAGCACTATCTTTACGTTTCTCCTTTTCAGAATCTTCCGAAATATTTTGTTTACTCATAATTTTTTATATAGTGTTTCTATATACTTAAATATTTATTTTATGGACAATTTTTAGTAAAAAATTTATAAAGCTTTTGAAAAAATATGAACTTTAAATACATTCAAAAAACTCCTTTATATAAAACGTTTTCTGATATTGGAAAAAGGATTTTTTTACCGGAGGGGATTTTTTATTGGGCAAGAAGGGCAAAAAATGAAGCAGAATTAATTGGCACAATAGGTTCTGCTTATGGATTTGAGAAAGATTTCATTGACGGAGGCAGTTCTGATTGGATGCCATGTTATCTTAAAGAAATATCTGAATATTCGAATTTAATGATACAAGATATTGTTACATATCCTTCTATTGGTGGGTTACTAGAAACAAGAGAAATTTGGAAGGAATGGATAATCAAAAAATCATTTTATAATGAAGAAAAAGAGAAAGAAAAGATTAAAAATTTAAAAAGATATATAACAACTCCAATAATTACAACGGGCGTCACTAATGGTATATTTCAGAGTTGCACTTTATTTTTAAATCCTGACGAAAAAGTAATCTTGCCAAATAAGAGATGGGGTAATTATGACAATATAATTTGTAAATTTATTGGAGCAAGAATTAAGTCTTTTGAATTTTTTGAAGAACAAAATCTCAATCTTGATGGATTGAAAGATGCTATTTATGATGTAGGAACTACTCAAGAAAAGGTATTGATTCTACTTAATTTTCCGAATAATCCTACTGGATACGTTCCTACAAAAGAGGAGAGTAAGAACCTTGTTAATTTATTAAAAGAGAGTCAAGTATCTATTAAAAAACCCCTAATAATACTCGTAGATGATGCGTATGAACCATATGTATATACTGATGATGTTTTAAGTAGATCTATTTTTTATGATCTCTATGAATTAGAGGAAGATGTAATTCCAATTAAATTGGATGGAATAACTAAAGAACTCTTAATATATGGTGGTAGAGTCGGATTTATTACCATTGGATTAAAAGAAAATTGGTTTGAGACTGATGAAGATTTAGAAACTCTAAAAAAAGAGATCGATAATAAATTTGAAGGATTTATTCGAGCTACAATCTCGAATTGTAATCATTTTTATCAAAGTTTAACTCAAAAATTATTTAACGAGAAAGGTATACATCAAATCATCAAATCAAGAGAGAAAGTAATAAATATCTTACATGACAGATATAAAAAAATAAATTCTGAGTTAGCGAGAATAAATAATCCAAAAATTTCAATTGACCCCAATTCAGGAGGTTTCTTTCTATTTGTAAATTTAGATCCAGATAAGATTAAAGCAGGTGAATTCGCTGATCACTTATTAAAAAAATATAAGGTAGGAGTTATACCAATAGAAAAATTAGATGAAAATGTAAATGGAATTCGAATTGCTTATTGCTCTGTTGATATTAATGAGATCCCCAAACTAATTGAAAGAATTAATTTAGCTTTAGATGAATTTTAGTCTATTTTTTTCTTAAAAATGATATATAAAATTTTAGCAATATTATCAAACTTTTTATAAGGATTCTTTTATAATGTATATAAATTTCAAAAAAAACTAAAAGGTGAATTTATTATAAAACTTTATTTGATTGATAAAGGGGAACTAAAAGAAGTAAAAAAACCAGTGTTTTCAACGGGAGATACCTACCTTTTAGATGATGAGCATACTATTTACGTATGGATCGGGAGCAAATGTTCTGTAGATGAGAAAACTGCAGGAGCTGCTCAAGCTCGCAAATTAGATCAAGAAAGAGGTGGAGCAGCTAGAATTATTACAGTGGATCAAAATCAAGAAACTTCTGAGTTTTTAAAATTAGTTAATACTATGGGGGCAATGAAAATTGTAGAAAAAAATATAGCAAAAACCTTACTAAAAGATGTAAGCACCGGTGATTGGGCCGGTTTCTCAGAGTGGAAAAATGTTTTATATCGAGTCTCATCTGAAGAATTTGAAGGTATTAATACCATGAAAATGATACAAGTTCCATTTTCTAAAGATTCTTTAGAATCAGAGGATTGTTTTGTAGCTGATTTAGGTAATAAAGTATATATTTGGCATGGAGGGACCTCCAATGTGAAGGAGCGTGTAAAATCAGGTCAATGGGCCAGAGAAATCGATGCTGATCGAGCTGGTTTGCAAAATGAAACAATATATGAAGAAGGGGATGATGCCGAATTCTTAGCAGCTATAGAAAGAGGAGTAGATTATAAAGAATCTGATGCAGTTCAATTACGTGCTGAATCTGTATTAGAGCCTGAGACTGCAGCAGATAAAGCAGTAGCAGAAATTCAGCCAGAACGTAAAGCAGAAATAAGAGAGGTTACTCCAGAAGAATTGAAAGCAGATATAGCTGCTGCTTCCAAACCTAGACCCCCGAGTGCTTCTGGTGCTGCGCCTGGAATACCGGGTAAAGTTGATGAGTCAATTATAACTGTTGAAAAAATAGAAGGTCGCCGAAAATGCCCTGAATGTGGTAATGAAAATAAGGATCTAATTCATGAAAGTACTGATAAAAGCAATGTAATACTCGATTACCCGAGGATGTACGGTAAAAAATACCGCTGCGGCGAGTGTGGAGTAGAGTGGAGAGAAAAATAAAAATTTATATTTAATTAGGTTTTATTTACTTTTTCCTTTTTTATTTTTTTAAAAAGAATGAATAAAATTAGGAATGATTAAGATTTTGCTAAATCTCTTCGCATTAGTTTAATCTTTTTCTTTAATTCTACTAATTCGTGATCTTTCTTTTCTAATTCAGATTCCAATTTTAATTTGTCATCTTTTGTTTCCTGAATGTCAGATAATAATTTTTCCTCTATTTTTTCTGTTTCATTTAATTTATTTTCCATCCCAAATGCTTTTTCTTTTAATTCTTTAATTTCTGAGTCTTTTCCATCAATTATATTCCTCATATGAGCTAATTCTACTTCAAATTTACCAGTTATATGCCCCGATTTTTGTTGAGCTTCTTCTAATCTTCCTTCAAGACGACTTATAAGCTCTGAATTAGTTATATTTTTTTGTTTCAATTCTTCAATTTCTACTACTAAGTGTTTAATTCGTTCATCCTTTTTCTCTAAATCTTTCTTTAATAAAGAAAAAGTTTCAAGTTGTTGTTGTAGATCATGAATTTTTTGATTAGCAGATTTTAACGAATTTTCAATTTCAAAGATAGCTTTTTCTTTTTCTGTTATTATTTCATCTTTTTTTTCTAAAAGAACTTCAGCTTTTTCAAACTTAGACTTTTGTATGGTATCAGATTCAAGATAGTGAAGTTGTTCTTTTAATTCTTTAACTTTATTTTCCTTTTCCTGTAGTTGTTCTAATAAATCCTGATTTTGAGTTTGTTCAGAGTTAATATTTTCAATTTGATTACTTAAATCTTTAATTTTTTCTATTTGATCAGTTTTAATTATATTTAATAGTTCAATCTCATCATTTTTATCTTCAATTGTTTCATAAAGTTTTTGAATGGCTTGACCTTGAGTTGCATTATCTTCAATATTTTGGGTGAGTTCTTGTACGTTTGTCTTTAATTCTTTTATAGTTTTATTTTTTTCATTTAAATCTTCAATTAGTTTCTTATTTTCATTCATGAAGAGATTAAGTTGTTCCATGAGATTGTCTTCTGTTCCTAGAGGTGATCCCTCCTCTTCTTCTTTTTCTTCCACCCAGCCTAATGTAGATAACGCATCAACTATGGATTTATCTTCTTCTTCTTCATGATTTTCATGATCATCTGACATATGATTAAAATCACCTTCCGATCTATTAAATTTTTTTATTCTTGAATTTTTTTAAAGACAAATTTTCTATCTAAAAAAAATTTTGTAAAATAACCAATAGATAACGCGATTATAAAACTTATCTCTAATGGAGTATTCATAAAATTTGTTAATAAAAACTGAATTCCAATATTTTCAATCGTAGTAAGTATTGCAAATCCAAAATATTTGAGGAATTCTATTGAAGTCTCCTTTAATTCTTTTTTAGTTTTTTTAAAAACTATAAATTTATCCAGAAAAAACTTTATAATGTAGGTAATACCTACTGCTACAATGCTTCCAATTAATTCTGGCATATTATATGGATTAGTTGAACAATAAAATGTCTCAATGAATTCATTACCTTCAAAATTTTGACAAATAAATGGTTCAATTACTAATTGATTGCCTTTTTGAATTGCATAATTTAATATAATCATTAATAGTGCAAACGTAAAGTAGAGGAGCATTTGCCTTTTAATATTGTTATTATCATCCATTTTATTACATCCTATTTAACTAAATTTTAGTTTTATTCCACATTGAGCGCAGAATTTTGCATTAGGATCTAATACTTAGATCAAATTCTTATTATTTAATTTGAATTTTTGATGCGATCTTTCCAAGAATCTTCTATTTTAGATGAAGTCTCCTGTGACGTTTGAGATTGTGTAGGATCTGAAAGTTGGTATGAGATTCCAGATGTTTGTTGAGTTGGAGATAAAATCCCCATAATCTCTCGTAAGTAGCTTTTTGATTTAGTTTCTTTTTGAACGAATCTTTTGTACAATTTCTTTATTCCAAAAATCATTAATGAAAAAGTGATAGAAAAAATAAAATATATAGCAAACCAACCACTACCGAAAATCCAAAGAGGAAATGGTAATAAACCACTATCATAATCAGTGAATATAAAGCTAAGAGTTGTAAAAATTCCTATAAAAATAAAACATCTTAAACACATTGGTATTAATTGTTTTTTCATCATTTGACTGGTTAACTGCATAGTTTCTCTTTGTATCTGGATCAATAATTGAGGGTCTCCCAAAATTTGTGCATTTCTCATACGTTCTCGAAGGTTTAATGCCTGTTCTCTGATATTTTTCATTTCTTCTTTTTTTAAACCCAGTATCTTATTAAGAAGCATACTGAAAATTGTCATACCAATGGTTATAAACAAAATAATGAGTATTATTAAGGCATTTGACATAATTTTATCACTATATTAAGAAAAATGTAATTTCAATTAAATTTTTTGATTATTTATTTTCTTATGTTAAAGAAAATTTAACTGAAAGTGTTCTTTATGTGACTATAAATCAATTATCTCAAATTTCCATCTAAAAATCCTTTAATGTATTTTGCATACACTGTTTTCCAGCGAACTGGTAAACTCGATACAATGGCACAACCTAAACGACATTTTTGGCAAAAATTATAGTTATCATGGTTTTTCATTATTTCTCTTACTTCAGTTGAATTATAAATTGTTTTTATTGGATGAATTAAAGCATTGAAGCTTCTTATTGGATGTATTTTACACGGATAATTTATAAATCCATCATGACTAACAAATAAATAAGCTTCCGCTACATGACAACGTAAAAGTTTTTGATAATAGTTTGGAAACCCTCCAAATCCTCCTTTTTCAATAATTTCAACACTTACAGGGTCAGTTAATATATTTTTGAATTTAGTTCTTAAATTTCTGATTAAATTTGCCCAAACAGATACATTTGGAATTAGATCATCAATATCGTCAATCTGAAAGCTTTTATTTGGAAAATCTCGTATAATATCTTCACATGGATATAATTCAATTGAACAATTTAATTTTTCTGTTAACTCACACATATCTCTTAAGTAGCGTAAGTTATCCTTCATAACTACTGTACTAATGATAACTTTTATGTCTCTTTTATTAGCAATTTCAATAGATTCAATCACTTTATCAAATAGTCTAATTCCTCGCTTATTATCATGTAATTCTGCTTTAGGATAATCAAGTGAAAGAAGGATATAATCCAATCCTTCTAATCCATATTCTTTAAATAATTTTGGTAATAAGTATCCATTAGTAGCGATACCATTCATGAAGTTATTAACTATTCCCGTATGGTAAATGAGTTCAGGTAAATCTTTTCGCAATGTCGGTTCACCACCCGTAAATGATAATGCTGGTACACCTAAATCTGCAATTTGATCAATCAAATGTTTAACTTGTTTAGTACTCATATCATTGTTTACATAAGATTCTGGGATAGAATGAATTGAACAAAAAGGACATTTAGCATTACATCTTAAAGTCAGCTCAATTTGTGCTGAATAAGGAATCTTTTTGTTTGTAAAATTATTTAAAAGAAAATTTCTAATGTATTGAATCCATTTCTTTATTCTCATTCGAGGAATCTATAAGCACACCAGTAAGAACTTAATTTCCCTATTTTAAAATCTTTTTTTATTTGCTAATTTTAATATTATATTTTAGCAAATAATCTTAAGCTAAGTTATTTTTAATCAAGAAAAATATAAAAAAAGATATTAAATTTAAATAAATTTAAAGCTCATATCCACATTTCTTACAAATATAGCGTTTCGCGTATATCTTCATTCCGCCTTGCTGGAAGAGAACTTGAGTTTTATCTTCCTCTGTACGAAATTCCGTGCTTCCACATTCAGGACATACCCTTCTCCCTTCTACTGGTGGTTTTTCCATTGCCTTCTCTTCAGCTTCTTGTTTTTCAACTACTTCAGATGGTTTTACCGTTTCAATTGCCGATGATGTATTGGTTTTAATTTCACTTTTACCAGAACTTTCGTTTCCCAAAAGTTTATCTAGCTTCACATTTATTTTTTCTAACATATTTAATACTTTTTCTTCAAATGACAACAAAATCTCCTCTTTTATCATTAGGATGAATTTATTTTTTATTAAATAATCTTGCTCAACTTTATATATTTTATTAAAAGAATAAGTTGATTTGTTATCATTTCAAATAAATACTAAAACAAGATTTATAATTTTTAGAGATTTTGTTTAAATCCTAACATAAGTTATTTTTTATTATGACATTTAATAATAATTCTCGTGATGATTGGTTAATACCTGAATCACCTATCACCTTTGAATACTTAACAAAATTCAACCGTAACATGGGGATTTTACACTTAATACAAGGATTACTGATGATTTTCCTTGGATTTTTCTTAGATTTTGCGAGACCCATCTACACTTTTTATCTCAGATTCATTGCAGGGGATCCATTTATTATTGAACCTAATCCTCAAGTTTTCTTTACATTTAGAATCTTAGGTGTGTTTGTAGGATCCTTTTTACTAATGTCTGCTATAGCCCATTTATTAATCGCTTATCCACTTAATAAGAGCTATATTCGAAACTTGAAACGTGGAATTAATAAAGTACGATGGTTTGAGTATGCATTTTCTAGTTCTGTTATGATCGTCTTAATTGCTATTTTCTTTGGTGTCTGGGATTTTTGGTCTTTATTTTTGATTTTCAT
>JAEOTZ010000022.1 GCA_016839585.1 Promethearchaeota archaeon | reverse complement strand
TCAGGGTGTTTATATTCTTCAATTAAATATTTGGGTATTTCTCCCTCGTTATCCATTCTGGGATCGAGTCCCATAGAAACAACGCTTCTCTTTTCCTTTATTAATTGAATTAATTGTTCAATAAAATGCATAATGAGAATAGATACATTTTTAAGTATTATAACTAAAATAGATAAAAAAAGATATTCCTTTTTATTCTCCAAATTGTTCTATAATATTATAAATTTCTTCAATAAGATAAGTTAATTTAATAGTTTTTTGATCTTCGGTCTTCATATTTCTAATTGTAACTGCATTTTTTTCCATTTCTTGAGGTCCTACGATTAATGTGATCAATACTCCAAGTTCATTTGCTCTGCTTAATTGATTTTTTAAATTTTTAAACCGGTAATCAATTAAACATGGAAGCTCTTCATTACGAACAATTTCAGCTATTTTATTTGTATATATGAATATTTCTTCATTAATAGATGCAATATAAATCGTATCAGTATAATCTTTCTCTCGGATTTCTTCTGGAATTAAGTTATATGTTTTCAAGAATAAAGATAACATCAAAATACCCATACCAAATCCAGTACCAGAGATTTTTTCATCTGAAAATAGTGATAATAAATCATCATATCGACCTCCTCCGAAAATACTTCTTATATTCTCTTTTCCTGTATCGAATACTTCATAAATAATTCCTGTATAGTAATCTAAACCTCTCACAGTACCAGAAGAAAAAGTACAATAATCTGAAATTCCTACTTCAGAAAGTAATCTTTCAAAATCAATTAATTCAAGATAACCTCTAGAATCATAAAAGTCCTTAGGTATATTATCAAATTTCTCTAATAATTCGTTTACACTTTTCGAATCTTTTAGTTTGAATATACCTTGTATAATCACTTCGTCCTTAAATGTATCAATTACATATTTCTCAAACTCATTCTCTTCCATTTTGTCTGATTTATCTAATACCTTGTATACAAGTGGTATTTTATCTTCATTTGTTTTAAGTATAAATTTACAAACTGAATCCATGAATCGTCGATTGTTATAGTAAATTTGAAATTGATCTGATGTGGCTCCAAATTCAGTAAATATATCTACAATTATATTAAATATTTCAAGATCAGCGTAAAGGCTCTCTTCCCCAAGAATGTCGAAATTGGGCTGCTTAAAGGACCTTTTCCTGCCTTTTTGAGGTCGTTCATAACGATAACAAGTTGGAACTGAAAACCATCTTATTGGTTTTTTTAGCTCTTGACTTTTTTTCGCTACCATTCGTGCCAAGGATGGTGTAAGCTCTGGAATCAGTATTAGTCTCTCTCCTTTTTTCTTTTCAACAAAAAAAGATTGTTCGTTAACTAATTCATCAGAAGATTTAGCAGCAAAAATTTCAATCGGTTCTAATAGTGGAGTTTCAAATTCTTCATAGCAATATCTCTCGGCCACATCTCTTATTGTTTCAATCATCCAATTAACCTCACGTAAGTCAGATGGATAATAGTCTTCCATTCCACGAATTGGCTGTGTACTGAACTTTTTGGACATCCAATCACTTAAACTAAGATTGTTTAGAATTAAATTTAAAAAAGAACCTTCTCAAATATTTTTTTCGATTTATCAGTAATATTTTTCTTATTTTTTATATGTAATTTACTAAGCTTTTAATTATTATAAATAAAATTTAAAAATAAATGAATAAAATACTCTTTAGGAGATATTATAATGTCCCAAGAGGAAATCTATACAGAAATATGCAATGCTATTGTTAATTTAGATGAGGAAAAGGCTATAAATCTAGCCAAAAAGGCAGTTAAAGAAGAGATAGATTTACTTGAAGTTATTGAGAATGGATATGCAGCTGGGATTCGACGAGTAGGAGAGTTATGGGAAGAAGGAGAATTTTTTTTACCAGAATTAATGAAAGGAGCGCAGATTATGCAAAATTGCATGGACATCATTATTCCCCATCTCCAGAAAGGTTCAGAAAGAATAAGTCTTGGAACTGTGGTAATCGCAACGATTGAAGGTGATATCCACTCAATTGGGAAAACTATTGTTGCTACAATGTTAAGAGCTTATGGTTTTGAGGTTTTTGATTTAGGGGCAGATGTACCAGCTGAAAAAATTATTGATATTGCGATTGAAAAGAATGCAGATATTATAGGTGTTTCAGCTCTCTTAACAACAACAATGATTGGTCAGAAAAAAATTATTGATCTTTTAAAAGAAAAAAATTTAGCAGACAAGTTCAAGGTAATTTTTGGTGGTGCTCCTGTGACAAGTACATGGGTAGAAGAATGTAATGCTGATGGTTTTGCTGACAATGCTATTGAAGCTATCCAATTGGTTAAATCTCTTTTAAATAAATAAAAATCAAAGCTTTTAGAGAGGTTAGATAAAATTGCTATTTAATGATTGGTTGGAAGATAATTCTAAGATTATTCTATTTAACGGAGCTATGGGCACTGAATTAATTAAAAGAGGACTACCGCCTGGAAAAATCCCAGATTTAATGAACATCGAAAATCCAGAGATGATTATTGATATTCATAAATCATATTATAAGGCAGGCTCTGATATGTGCCAAACGAATTCTTTTGGCTCAACACCAATGAATTTAAAGCGATATAATTTAGAAGATCAAATTGAAGATATTATTACAAAAGCATTAGAAAATATTAGAAAAGTATGCCCTAAAGATCATTTAGTTGTGGCAGATATTGGACCTACTGGTGAATTTAGACCACCTGTAGGAAGTGCTACTCTTGAACAGTGGCATTCAAGTTTTTCTACTCAAGCAAAATTATTAGAGAAGGGAGTTGATCTTTGGCATATTGAAACAATTTCCGATATAGAAGAAATGATAACGGCGATTAAAGCAATTAGAGGTGTATCTCAAAAACCAATAATAGCTTCAATGACATATCAAAAGACAAAAAGAGGTTTTTTTACAATAATGGGTGATTCATTGGAAAAATGTATTGAATTATTAGAAAATGAAAAAGTAGATGTGATTGGAGCGAATTGCACTATTGGTTCTAAAGAAATGGTTGAGTTATTTAAAATTGCTGTTAAACTTACTAATAAGCCGTTTTCAGTAAAGCCTAATGCTGGACAACCAAGAATAGAAGGGGCAAGAACATACTATGAACAACCAATTGTAGAATTCACTAAAGATATTTATGAAATGATACAGAATGGTGCTAAAATAGTAGGGGGATGTTGTGGGACGTCTCCTCAAACAATTAAAGAACTTCGAAAAATAATTGATTCGATTTGAAATTAAAACTTAGGAGGAGAAAATTTTATAATGCCAATTATTAGACCAAAAATTAATTTATTAGATACTGAACATAAGAAATCAATTTTTACTGAAGCTAAATCGATATTAGAGACTCAAGGAGTATTTATTGAAAATCAAGAGGCAAAGGAGTTATTTAACCAGCATGAAATTAATAATAAAGATTCAAGATATTTTATTCCACATGATTTAGTAGATAAATGTTTAGCCTTTGTACCTAGAGAAATAACTTTATACGATAGAGAAGGGAATGAGCATATTCAATTAAAGGATGATGAAGTTCATTTCGATCCAGGTTCTGCTGCGATATTTATTCTTGATGAGAATACTGGAAAAATTAGAGAAGCCTTGTCGAGAGATTTTGTTCGCTTTTCAAAAGTGGTTGAGCATTTAAAATTTATTGAAGCTCAAAGTACGGCTTTAATTTATAAAGATGTTCCTAATGTAGCTCAGGATTGGCATCGATTATATATAGCTTTATCTAATTGTTATAAACCGGTAGTAACCGGAACATTTCGTAAAGAAAGCTTTTCAATCATGCGGGAACTACTATTAGCCTGCAGACTATCTGAAGATGATTTGGCAAAAAAACCACTAGCTATCTTTGATGCATGCCCAAGTCCTCCTTTGAAGTGGTCTGATCTTACAACTCAATCTTTAATTGATGCGGCTAAAAGTATGATACCATCTGAATTTGTCTCGATGCCATTAGCAGGTGCGAACGCACCCATAACATTAATAGGATCCATCACACAACATTGTACAGAATGTCTTGCTGGTGTTGTAATTGCTCAATTAATAAAGTCTGGTGCACCCTTAGTATGGGGAGGTTCTCCGGCTGTATTTGATATGAAACAAGGCGTAACTCCAATGGGTGCAATTGAGACGATGATGATAAACATTGGAGATATTGAAATGGGAAAATTCTTGAATATGCCTACTCATGCATATATGGGTTTAAGTGATTCAAAAGTTCCTGATAGCCAAGCAGGTTTTGAAGCAGGAATGGGAGCCCTTTTAGCAGCACTTGCTGGAAATAATATGGTTTCTGGTCCTGGGATGTTAGATTTTGAATCTACGCAAAGTATAGAAAAATTAATAATTGATAATGAAATTGTAGGAATGGTACAACGTTTTATCCAAGGTATAGAGGATTATGGTTCTCCTTTTGCAGCCGAAATTATAAAAGATTATGAAGAAACACAAGAATTATTATCTCATCCAACAACTTTAAAACATTTTAGAAAAGAACTCTTCTTACCAAGTCCTATTATTGATAGAACAACTCGTGATACGTGGAAAGCATTAGGATCTAAATCTGCAAGAAAAAGAGCAAGAGAAGCAGCTGCTAAATTAGAAAAGAAAGTACCTATAAAACCTATTGATGAATCCCTTATTAAAGAATTAGATAAAATAGTAAATAATGCATTAAAATAATCTAATCTCGCTCATTCTTTACCGGAAATTTTAAAAGATGAGTGTTATTTAGAAATTCGAGCTAAATACTTTCCATTTTCTCCTTTATAGAGTATTTCACAGGACCAACCTGTATCCTAACATTTTTGACCCCTCTCTTTTTCATAATTTCACAGGCATGAGAGGATATATCAATTGCCAATACTTTCAATCCTAAGGATTGAAGTTCAAGGCTATCTGGTCCTACTCATGCACCGATATCTAATACTTTACCATTACATAACTTTAATGCATGGCATTCAAGAGGGGAGAACTCTTTTTCGCTTCTAAAACAATGAGACAAAAAATAATCATGCTTAAATCCATCATCTCGATGGAATATTATTTTTACATCTCTTTTTCCTTCAAAATAATCTTTAAGAGCTAAACCAAAAGGTTCCATTGATTTATTAGACATAATATCATTTTTACCTTTAATAAATTAAAACATTCTGAATGCTATAATTTATTTTTTTTTTATTTGGAAAATTTTAGAAACACTTAAAATAATTTAAATTGAAATTTATAACTATTAATATATTAGTTTATGTAAATTATTTAATCGGTAAAATGAAAAAATGCCAAAATTAATAGAGAATAAGGAGAAAAAGTTCACTCTTTTCTTAAATAAAGATAGATGTGGTGGTTGTAGAGCATGCATAGCTATATGTCCTACAGGCATTTTAGAACTTAGCGATGAATTGAACTACAGGATTGCTTACGTTCCAAAAATTAAAGAAGGCAAAGCAAAGTATTGTACAGGATGCAGAAGGTGTGAATATTGTTGCCCTGATTGGTGTATCTATGTTTTAGAAGAAGAGGAAATTCAAGCTGAAAGAGCTAAGACTTAAAGAGGTGAATAAAACAAATATGAAAAATAATAAAAGATATTTACCAGAAGGTAAATATGTAATGATGGGAAATGTTGCAATGGCAGAAGGCGCATTAGCTGCTGGGCTGAGTTTTTTTGGAGGTTATCCTATAACTCCTTCAACTGAGGTCATAGAACATCTTTCCAAGCGGTTGTTAGAGGTTGGAGGAAGTTGTATGCAAATGGAAGATGAATTGGGATCAATAAACGCTGTCATCGGGGCTTCTTTAGTTGGAGCAAAAGCAATGACGGCTACTTCTGGACCAGGTCTTTCTTTGATGGTTGAAACAATTTCTATGGCAGCAAATCTTGAAATTCCATTTGTTTTATGTGATGTTCAGCGCATTGGTCCCGGTAGTCATGGACCTGTAACTGCCCCACATCATAACGATTTAGGATTGATACGCTTTGCTGGTCATGGGGAATTTCAAGTTATTGCGTTAGCACCAATGAACTGCCAAGAACTCTTTGATTTAACAATAGAAGCTTTCAATTTTGCTGAAACTTATCGATGTCCTGTTTTTATTCTCTCTGATGCCTATTTAGGACATCTTCATGAACCTATTTATATTCCACCAAAAGAAGAAATAATAACAAGAGTTATTAATCGTGAATTACCTCAAGATTATACTAAAAAGTTCTCTTACAAGGATGATAATATTGGGGGTTATATTATCCCAAAACCTCCAATAATTGGCACAGATTATTTTCCATTAATGACTCTTCATCTACCTCATAATTATGAAGGACTTCCAGGAGTTAGTGCATTACTTTTCATGGAAATACTCATTGAAAAGATAAAAACTAATATTGATAAGATTTCTATCACCGATGAATATAAATTAGACGATGTGGATATAGTTATCATTGCATATGGTCTACCAGTAAGAGCATGTTACCATGCAGTTGATATAGCCCGGAAGGAAGGAATAAAAGTTGGAATATTTAGATTAGTAACAGTATGGCCATTTCCTGATGAAAAAGTAAAGAAGGTAGTCAAAAATGTTAGAGCAATTATAGTGCCAGAGTTAAATTACACAGGATTCATTGCTGAACAAGTAGAAAGAGTAACTAAACTTGAAACTCCAATAATAAAAATTCCCAAAGTAGGTGTATTACACCATCCAGATGATATATTGAAAGTTATAAGAGAGGTGTCAAAATAATGTCAGGTATGGGTCCAATATATCCAAAAGAAAAACCTGATCATCCTTATGTCCAATTCTCCACGGGAGGATACCTTTTTGGTAACTATAACTCTCTTTTTTGTGCAGGATGTGGTTATGGTATTATAGGGCATATTTTTACTCGTGTATTTGAAGATGAAAAAATAGAACCAAAATTATTCCCATTAATTATTGGAATTGGTTGTTATACTCAATTAGTAACATTAGTACATCATACTTCTCAAAAATTTTTTGCACTTCATGGTCGAGCACCAGCAGTAGCTACAGGGATGAAAATGGCAAATCCTAAATTAAAACCTATTATATTTTCTGGTGATGGAGATTGTTTCGGAATTGGTGGAAACCATTTTATCCATATGTGTCGTAGAAATCTTGATTGTGTTATATTTATTTTTAATAATAGTATTTATGGTATGACTGGAGGTCAAGCTGCTCCAACAACCTTGTATGGTGCAGAAAGCACAACTACACCATATAAAATGTTTGAAAACAGAATTGATGGTGTTAATCTAGCTTTAGCTGCTGGTGCAACATATATTGCAAGAACAACGGTAGCACATCCACGAACGCTTATGAAATATTTTAGAAAAGCCTTAAAACATAAAGGTACTTCTGTAATTGAAGTAATAACTCCGTGTGTCACTTACTTTGGAAGGAAAAATTTAGATCGTTTAGGAGTGGAATATCTAGATATAATAGGTGAAAAAATGGATAATACAGGAAGAATGCTAGATTGGATAAAAAGGAACAGTGTACGTATCAATCAAGCAAAATTCATGACAGATGAAGAATTATTCAATAATTATATTATTGGAGAATTCAGATATGAGCCTGATAAACCAGAATATTCTGAAGAATATGCTAAAATTCAAAAAATCGCAATGGAGGAAAAGTAAATAGTGACTCGATATGAAGTACGAATTTCTGGATTTGGAGGTCAAGGTGTTATTACTCTTAGTAAGATGATAATCACTGCAAGTTCATTATATGAAAATCTAGCTGCAACTCAAACAGAGGCTTATTCTGCTTCAGCTCGAGGAGGAAGATGTTGGGCAGAAGTTGTAGTTGATTTAGATAAAGAAATTAAAATAATTAATTACCCTAAAGCCTTAAAACCATATGATTTTCTAATAATTCTCTCTGAAGAATCAGCTAATCTCATTAAACCAGAAGATATTAAAAAAGATGAAAATACGGGATATTTAATATGGGATCCATCTACAATCAAAAAATTTAGAGCAGTAAGAAGGATCGAAAAAGCATTAAGTATTCCAGTTCAGATATTAGCGGTTGAGAATTTTGGAAATATAGTTTTTGGAAATTCTATTCTTTTTGGGGCATTTACTATCCTTTCTGGATTTATTTCTGAAGAATCTGCTATTGAAACTATTAAAAATTTTGTACCAAGTTCTACATTAGATAAAAATTTAGAAGCATTTGAATTGGGGAAAAAAGAAGCTCAAGAATTTTTAAAACAATTAAAAGAGGGTAAAGATTAAAATGTTCATTGAGAAATTCCAAAAAGGGTGGCAGGAATTAGATTCTGAAATTATAAAAGCAGGTAAATGCCTATATTGTGGGGCTTGTGGAGCATTTTGTAGTAATATAAAATTTGATAGTGAAAAAGAAATACCTGTTGAAGATGGTTCTTGTAAAGATGTAAGTACATGTCGGGATGGTTTTGGACTATGTTATAATATATGCCCTAAAACTGGAGTAGATCAGATTCCATTGTCATTATTAGATAAATGGGTATTTGCAAAAGAACAAGAGAAAATTTTAGGGCACTATATTGAAATTATTTCTTCAAGAGTAGCAGATTCAGCACGCGAGAAAATACCTATGGAAGCTGGACCATTAACAGCATTATTATGGATTGCAATGGAGAATAAACTAATAGATTCAGCAATTATTACTGATAAGGATGAAAATTTTAACCCTTTTCCTATTATTGCTTCGAATCAAAATGAGTTATTTAAGGGAATTGGGTATAAACCAAGCCAGAATCCAATACTTTCATTAATAGGCGAAGCGATAAATAAAGAATTTACAGATATTGCTGTTGTAGGAACTCCATGTCAGATTCAAGGTTTAAGAAAATTAGAAAATCATCCAAGATTTGATTATGAAGCATATGATTTGGTTTCATTAGCAATTGGAACGTTCTGTTTTGGAACATTTCATAATCAACAATTATTAGAATATTATAAGGAGATTAATATAGATTCAAGTGAAATCCAAAGGATTTTTACTGATAGGAATAATTTCAAATTGAAAATTAGGACAAATTCAAAAACCTATGAAATTCCTTATAATTATTTATATGATAAAGCTATAAGAAATGTTTGTTTTACATGTTCTGATTATACTGCCTCATTTGCAGATATTTCTATAGGTGAAATAGGTAGTGAAAGTGAATGGAAAACCGTTATAATTAGAACCCCAAGGGGAAAAGAAGTTTTTGATCTTGCTGTTAACAACGGAATTCTTGAAGTAAAACCTCTGGAAAAAGGTAACGAAGAATTGATAATAGATTTAACTAGGAATAAAACAGAAATTGTACCTATTGAATCAATTATAGAGCACTCCTCTGAGATTAAGAGCTTTTATTTTAGAAATTCTAGAATTGCTACATCTTATAAACCAGGAAATTTTGTTATTCTCTGGTTACCTGATGTTGACTTTTTGCCAATGTCTATCTCTAATGTTGATGGCAACTTAATTGAAATAACCGTACAAAAAATTGGTGAAGGTACAGCTAAATTATTTGAGTTAAAGGTGGGGGATAGTATTGGAATTCGAGGTCCTTTTGGAAATTCTTGGAATTATGAAGATGCTTCGAATATACTTATAGTTGGTGGAGGTATGGGAATTGCTGCTCTTACTTCATTGATTGAACCATTAAAACAAAATAAGAAAAATGTTTTTGTGGCAATTGGAGCGAAAGATGAACCTTCCTTAATTTTTGTTGATAGGTTAATTGATCTAATTCCTAATATTTTATGTAGTACTGATGATGGCTCAGTAGGAAGAAAATGTTTTGTCACTGATACAATCGAAGAGATCATTAAGAAAGAAAAGATCGATTTAATTGTAACATGTGGTCCAGAAGTTATGATGAAACAAGTATTTGAAATTGCTGAATCTTATAATGTTGAGATTCAGGCATCATTAGAGAGAAGAATGAAATGTGGAATTGGTTTATGCGGTTCATGTTGTCTTGGCACAGATAATGATATTTCTGTTTGTAATGACGGCCCAATATTTAATTCAAAACAATTAAAAGAATTTTCTAGGTTTGGAACGTATATTAAATGACTAAAATTAAGATAAATCAAACTTATTTGGAAATTCTAATATTTTATTCAATCTTACCTATTTTTTTAATCCCAAAAAACAATAAGGGAACAGCAATTCCAGCCGAAATTAATAACATTGGACTAAGAAAATAAAATTTTACTAATTCTGGAGATGTTGATGGATCAAACATGATTATTAGAAACATAAAAAGAAACTGGAAGGGAACCATTTGAAGTACCATTAAAATGAGATTGTTAGTTGTCATTGTATGACCTTTCTCCTCAAATGAAGGAGCAAAACACTGAATACCAATTGCTTGAGATATAACTACCTGACTATAAATTAGATAGAAACAAAAGAAAAAGATAATCGTAAAAACATCAAATTCAAAAAAGATAGTGAAAAAAATTGTTAGACCAATAGTCATAAATACATTAAAAATTAACATTGCTAACATATAAGAATAAACTAGTGAATGAATGTTTCGAGGGCTTCTTTTGTACACCCAAATAAGATCTTTTGAACCAACAAAAATGTAACTACCAAAAAGTAAGCCATACATCATTCCACCTGTTATGATTAACATTGTTATTATTATTGATTCACCAAAAATTTCTTCTGTACCCATAGTAAAAGAAAAAATAACTCCCAATACACCTACTAGTCCAGATAAATAAGCAATTTTCATAATAGTTTCTCTTCTTCTTAAAAATTCTTTTAACTGAGTAATTATTAATCCTTCCCATTTATGTCCTGTGAATTTCCTGATTAATAAATAAAATTTATTTTCTCTTTCAATTATGGAAGTCATTTTTTCTATTCCACCCTCTACAGTAAAGAATTTATTAGCCCTCTTATATGATAGGTATAAAATAATGAGAGGAACAAATATAACAAGAGTGCTACTATACCATATATTCAAAAAGTATCTACTTATCAAATTAGAATCTATAAAGTATAGTATAATATTAGAAAACCATAAAGAAGGATAAAGAACTAGCCAATTTCTTAATTGTGGGTTATTAATAAGGTAATTAAATAAAAACTGTAAAGAATAGATTATAGCCACCATTGCTATTGAAAGGAGAAATATTAAAATCTTTCCTAAATCTCTTGCACGCTCACTTTTCGCGATCTTATGTTCAAGCCAGGATGAAACAATTGAACCCAGAAGAGCAGCAAATATTACCATTCCAAAAATACATATGTAGATTATAATATATTGAATAGGAGTAAGGTCTATAATTGGATTTAACATTCCTATTATTATTGGGCCAATCAATAGAATAATAGCTGAATAGATAGGAAATTTTCCAATAAATTCACCTAAAAATATATCTCCAGATGTAGCAGGAGACGCTAATAAAATCTCTTTAAAGCCAATTTCAGTCTTTCTATAAACAGTATTTAATGGATAAATAAAAATAAAGAGAAAGAAAGCCATCATACCATACTCAATAATAAGAGCAACAGCTAATAGAATTTCAGGAATTTGATCAATTAAAGTTGGCATAAAGAGATTAAAAATGGCTGGACATAAAAAGAATGCCCATATTACTAACAAAGAGTATAATGTTATGAAAAATAGCACTCTATGCTTTCGAAAAAGGCTTGTTCTCAGCCTAATTTCATTTTTAGCTATTGCTTTCCAGAGGACCATTATTATCTTCTATCTTCTTTTCTTCCTTTTCTTTTTTATATCTTTTTCGCTATTATTTGGAGCTTTCTCCCTCCAAGCTAATAAATCTTCGATACGAGTGGCACCCATAATTTTTAAATATGCATCTTCTAAATCTTCTGCGTTTGCAGAATCAATAATTTCTTTTGGACTTCCCTCAACTTTTAAAACTCCTTTATCAATAATCCCAATTAGGTCACATAATTCTTCAGCAGCATCAAGAAGATGAGTACAGATGAAAATAGTCTTATCTGCTTTTTTAGCAAGATCAGATATAAGATCTTTTACCATTCTAGCTGTTGCGGGATCTAAGTTCGAAGTAGGTTCATCCAAAAATAATATTTTGGGATCTTGAATCAAGGCAGCACATAAACATACTTTTTGTTTCATACCTCTTGAATAACCTTCCAAAAGATCATTTTCTCGCCCTTCTAAATCAAAGAGATCTAAAAATTCTTCAATACGGGAGGAGATGACTTCCTTAGGTAAATAATATAATTCTCCAACAAATTCTAAGAATTCTTTAGCCGTTAATTTCTGATATAAACCAGGAGATTCTGGTAAAAATCCACAATTTATTTTAACCTGTTGGCTTTCAGTTATAATATCATAACTTACAACTTTAGCTGTCCCTGAAGTAGGAGAAATTATTGAATTTAACAGTCGAACAGTAGTAGTTTTCCCAGCGCCATTAGGACCTAATAAGCCATAGGTTATACCATAAGGTATTTTCAAATTAAGATCTTTTACAGCAACTACACTCCCAAAATCCTTTGTAAGGTTTTGAGTTGTGATTGCATAATCATCTGAAATATATATCGCCTTTTTAATGCATTTATTAATTTTATATTTCAAAATCTTCTTTTACAAATAAATCTTATTTGAGGGATTTGGATAAAATTTTATTTCAATTTCTCTATTTTTCTCAGAGAAGCTTTTACTTATTATCATCTAATAGGAATGACTATTATGTTTATCTCAACCCTTATAAAATAAAGTTTTATAAACACTAAACCTTATACCTAATTAGCTTGGAGAAGAATACAAAGAAAGGTCTGATAACGGGTTTAATTGGTGTTATTTTTGTAGGTTTACAACCAATAATCGCTATATTAAGACCAAAAGCTGCAGATGCTTATCTCTCAGGAGCTATGACTTGTATAGTTGAAATGATGATCTTTTTTCCAATTATGTTAATTGAGTTCAAATTAATGAATTCAAACAATCAAATATTTGATAATGAGGGAAATGAGGTTAAAAAATTTCATCTTTTAAGAGGATGGAGGAAAAATTTTTGGTTATTCATTTTTATTGGCTTGCTTTTCGGATTAAATCAGATTTTGTTTTTCGTTGGTTATGATATGGCAGGTGCTATTAATGGTTCTTTAACACAGAAAACCACAGTCTTCTTTTCTTTATTTCTAGGATACATCCTTCTAAAAGAAAGAATAACAAAACGACAAATCGTTTTTTCAATTTTGTTATTTCTTGGATTGGCCATTAGTATTACTCAATTTTTCACTTTAATCGATATTAATCTCAATATTTTAATAGGTGTAGGAATTATTCTAGCAATTTCGCTGATGTGGATTTTTGGTCATACATTGACAAAACCAATATTTGGTAGAGAAGAAGTCACACCGATACAGATGGTATTTATTAGAAATATTATCTCTGGTGGTATTTTATTATTAACCTACTTGCTCATTTTTACTCCAGATTTAGGGATTTTCATTGAACCAGGTAATCTATTATTCTTTTTCACCATGGGGTCTGTATATAGTGCGGGATTAGTTATGTGGTATAAAACACTCTCGTATCTTGATGTGTCTAAGGCAACAGTAGTTTTTTCTCCTACTCCCATTACTTCTGCTTTATTTGCAACAATTATTCTAGGAGAAGTGTTTACAATAGCCCAATTATTGGGGACTATACTTGTTATAATATCCATTATAATAATTATAATGCAAAAAAGAAGTCAAGAAACGTAAATATTTAAGATAATTCTTAAATTTATATAAAAAGAAAATGTATTCCTTAAAAACATATAGAATAAAATATTCATTTAAATGAATAAATATGTCAGAAAATGAAGTAATTATTATTAAAGATTTAAAAAAGTTTTTTGGTGATGTAAGAGCAGTTAATGGAATTTCTTTTAATGTTCATCAAGGAGAGGTTTTTGGTCTACTTGGTCCTAATGGTGCTGGCAAGACTACTACTATAAAACTACTCCTAGGTCTTCTTGAGCCTAATGGAGGAGAAATGAGTATTTTTGGATTAAATCCTGAAAGAGAAGAAGTCCAAATTAAACGTAGAATCGGATATGTTTCAGAAGAACCCCTTATCTTCAAATCACTCACACCAAAAGATCTATTTAACTTTATAGCATCCATCCGTGGATTAGAAGAAGAAGCAACCACTGAACGTGCCCGAGAGTACTTAGAAAGTCTAGATGCCATTGAATATTATGATCAATTAATTGCTACTTTATCACATGGGAATAAGCAAAAATTACAAATTGTTGCTGCAATATTACATGAGCCTGATTTACTTATTTTAGATGAGCCCATTGCAGGTCTTGACGCTAAATCTGTTAGAGTATTCAAAGAGGTACTGGATCTACATGTTGAAAATGGTGGTTCGGTTCTATTTTCAACTCATATAATGGAAATCGCTCAGGATCTATGTGATCGAATAGCTATTATTAATAAGGGTAAAATTGTAGGGATTGGAACTTTTGAAGAACTACGTCATCAAGCTAATAAGGTTGGAGCGAGTTTGGAAGATGTGTTTTTACGTCTTACTGAGCAAGATACTTCAGTGAATGAGATTGTTAAAAAATTACGAGCATCGTTTAAGAAGAAAAAATAGCGGAGAAATTAAAGATGGAAGAACAAAAGTTGAAATATTATCGTTTAGCAAAATATCCCACTTATGAAATTTTAATGGATGGACAACTAGCAAGTGCAGGTGCTCATCAGGCAAGACTTATTGAGAAATTTAAGAAAAATAAGAAGTATATTAAAAATCAATTTTTAGCTCTTAAATTTATTTTTGCATTTCTTCTTTTATTTATACCTATTTTGCCATTAGCCACATATTTAGAGATCTTTGGTCATATTGGAGATGGTACATATACAATAAATGCGATTTTATTTATGTCCAGTTTTATTTTTGGAATATATTTTGCCATGACATTCCTATACATGATATTGTTCGGTATGGTTTCAACAAGCTCATTCATGTCAGGCAACTCATTCAAATGGTTACAGACTCTTCCCTTTTCTAAAAAGGATTTGAAAAAAATAGGATTGATGACCCTTTTTCGCAATCTTGATGTTCCACTTATAATATTAGTCTTAGGATTTCCAATAATAATGTTAATTGGAACTCAAAACTTCTTAATTTTCATTTCATCGCTATTAGTCTCTTTTCTAAATGTTGTTTTTAGCTTTAGCTTCCTTATTATTTTGGGAGAAAAATTAAGTTTTCTTTTCTCAGAATCAAAGGATAAATCAAAAAAAGTGAATATAGTTAGAATTATAACTATGCTTGGTTATTTTATCATTGCTTTTGGATCTGGATTAGTTATGAGCTGGGGATTCAGTTCTATTGATATGTTTTTAGAAATTTTCGCCACTAACGAGCCTTCTATAACAATAAACATAGTTTTAAGTTTAATATTGTTCCCATTTACTCCTGGATATTTCTTATCATTAAGTATTAAGCCAAACCAGGTTCCTTTAGGAATATTTTTCAGCACACTCATTGGTTTTGCTTTATTCATATTAGTAACATGGGCTTTATTTCTAACTGCAAGACGAGCTCTACGGAGCACAATTTCTACTGAAATCAAAGTGGAAAAAGTAGAGAAGAAAGAGGTTCAAGTCGAAGTAAAACCTTCTTCTACTATTCGTGCATATGTACGGAAAGATTTAGTATCCAGTACACGTGATATGCAATCTTTTATGTTTATCTTTTTCCCTATTTTCTATCCTTTAATATTAGTTTTAACACTACAAGGACCAATTATTAATGAGATTGCAACTATAGAAGGTATATTAATCTTATGGTCAATTGTGCTTATGGTTTATCTTTTTATTCCACCACTGTTAATTGCAGGTTTACTAAATATTGAAGAATCAGGGACATCAACAATATCATCATTACCAATTATCCCTCGCGATCAAGCAAAGGCTAAAATTATTTTGATGTTTTCTATCCAGGGTATATCACTCATATTTATATCTATTATGCTCACAATACTAACTAATTCAATACTTGTATTACTCTTATTCTTAGTTACATTACCCTTTGCTTGGATTTTATTGTTATTCATATTTGAAATGAAGATTAAGCTGTTTGGGCGAATGAAATATAAGTATATTTTAGAAGAATTACAAAGAGAGCATAAAATAACAAAATGGATCAGTATGATACTTTCTGAATTTGCTATTTATTTTGTGATTTTAACAACTGGAACTATTCTATTTATTAGTTTTGATATAATTCCCACACTCATCACACTATTTATTATTGGCGTTAGTGGATTATCTATTCTAGTATTTATTTTTACTAGGATGTTTCCAAAAGCAGAAAAAATGGCAGAATACAAAACAGGTGGATTCTTAAGAGAGCATGTAAATGTTGGAACTCTTGTATTAATGATATTATATTTTATTTTCCTTTTTCTTCCAGGTTTTGTAATACTACCCCTATCACCATTCTTACTCGATATACCCACGGTATCTGCTCTATTTATTCAATTTTTCATAATTGTTGGATTTTTAGTTCTATTATGGCAGATTATAGTTCCATACGGGTTAAAGCTTCCAAATGGAGAAATGACTTTTATAGAACATTCTCGATCGATCGGTTTAAGTAGAGTGAGACCATTATGGAGGAATTTGGTAATTGGATTAGGTAGTATAGCAATATTTGGATTATCAACAGTGCTTTTAGGAGAATTATTAGGTACATATTATTTTATTCCTGAAATTTTATTTTTAGGATTTAATTGGTTCTTATTTGTAATCATGTTAATACCTGGAATTTGGGAAGAAGTAGCATTTAGAGGAGTAATTTTAAACTTACAACTGCGGAAATACAGTAAATTAACAGTTGTTTTTCTTAACGGCATATTATTTGGATTATTCCATTTTGTTAATTTACTTGGGCAAGATCTCTTTTTAACTGTTTTACAGGTAATATACGCTTCTTGTTTAGGTATTTCATTTGCCTATATGTTCATTAAGACAAATAGTTTATTACCAAGTATATTAGTTCATTATTTAATCGATTCTGCAGGTCAGTTTTTCTTAAGAATCGAGATACAAAATACAGTAAATTTAGTTTTATTTGCTGTATTCGGAGTTGGAGTTATTCCCATGATACTAATCATGATTTTAGTAAAATTACTAGTTCCAAACAGGACTAATGAATTCAATACATTTAGTTAATTATTGACTATTTCTATTTTTTTTAATGACCTAAGATATGTAAAAAGAAAATGAAAAAGCTAAAATCTTAATTTTTTGAAGGTATCTTCTTTAAGTATCCAATACATATCTTAGCAACTGATTCTAATACTCCTTTTTCAATCTTATCCAAAGTATCTGTCTCTTGATGATAAAAATCTACCATCTGTAATAAACTCAAACCTGTAATGGTACTAGCTTTAATCTTTGCCTTTGAAAAAGCCGCTGCGTCAGTACCACCACCTAACAGCCCCATTATTTTCTCAATAAAACTTCCACCACCTAATCCAGCAGTCTTTACCTCAATATTTACTAATTCAGCTGCTTTTAAGAGTTTTTGAACAACTTCTTTACTATGAATAGTCCTAGTTGTTGGTTCTTTATCAGAAATTGTTAAATACTCTATTTTTTGGAGCGCATCCATATTTATACATTCAGCATCATATGTTTTTAGTTCATCAAGATGTTTCTCTACATAACGATAAGCCCCTCTTAAAAATGCTTCTTCGCAACCAAATGAAATAAGCCTTATTTCTACATTAGGAGGTATAACTTCATTATGCCTTTTAAGATATCTTCCAATTCCTAAGATAACTGCAACAGCACTTAAATTATCTACAGCACCAGGAACTTTATTAGCTTTTTCACCAAAAGACACAAAGAAAAACAAAAGAATTAATGGAATACAGGCTATAATTATAAACCAAAGTGCTATGGCAAAAAAAATATCATAAATTATAGCTGATCCTATGATAAAAGTAATTAATGTTAGAATTAGAAATACTGCTGAAACTAAGAACCAAAGAAACAATATACCTAAACCTAAAAAATTTACTATTATATATCCATATTTTAAATACCTTAAAAGATTAAATTGGAGAGCACTGTCGTGATGTGCTGAGAAGATTATTATTTTTTTTATTTCATTTTTTGAGTTAATTTTACCTATAACATTTTGAGATTCTCTCTTTTTAAACAAAGGATCAATAAATTCTCTATAATTGAAAAATTCATACCATGGAATAAGAACAGCAATAAAATTAATACAAAAAGTTATGATAGCTAGAAGTAGAGCCCAATAAGAATTAAAAACCATCTGAATTAAAAAAAATAAAATGAATGAGAATATAATGAGCACCATTGTAATTCTAATCCATCCAAGAGCAGCTCTAGGATGACATGTAAATGGTTCGATTGTTACTTGATCACATGTTTCCTCAAGTGCTTTTTTAATAAGTTCAGCACTTTTTGCTTCTTGATGACTGCAAGGCATCCTTGGTCCGCATTCATCAATTATTCTCTGTATAAAATTATACATATAATCAGAATCTTCTTTCGAAATTTCGATATTCAAAGATATCCCCTTTTTTAATCCACCGATTAATATTATTAAAGATTAAGTCTCAAAAATTTTAAAATTTTAAAAAGTTAATCCTTAGGTTTTAATTCATTTTTTAAAAAAGCTATACAAATTTTTAAAGCTATTTCTAATGTACCTTTTCTAATTTTATCTAAAGTATCAGTTGATTGATGGTAATAGCTTGATCGCGTTTTCCAATCTGCTGAATTTAAAAATCCTGCTTTAATGCCTGCTTTTGAAAATGCAGCAGCATCAGAACCCCCACTTAATCGTCCTAGAGTTTTTTCTAATTTTCCTGCGCCAAATCTTTTAGCTCCCACACCCATATTTTCAGCTGCTTTTAAAAGTTTCTGAATAACCTCTTCTGAGTGCCAAGTTCTTGTTGTTGGTTCGAATTCTATTACATGAAAACCATCTGGGGTTTCAAGACCATCCATATTCACTAGATAGGCGTCATACTTCTGTAATTCTTCCAAATGGGTTGCTGCATATCTATAAGCGCCCCTTAACCCACTTTCTTCACATCCAAAACTTATTAATCTTATTTCTGTATTATCGGGTATTATTTCTCTATAATTTTTTAAATATCTCCCCAGTCCTTGGACAACCGAACAACTACTTAGGTTATCTACAGCTCCTGGAACAACATTTCCCTTATCCCCTAAAGGTACAAAGAAAAAAAGCCCAATAAAACATGGACTTCCTATTATTAGTGTCCAAAAAGCTACGTAAAAGAAGAGAGATTTAAGTTGGATTAATCCAACCATAATAAATATTAAATTCAAGCAGGAAAGGACTAGCCACATCATCATTATTAGTATTGCTCCAAAAGCAAGTGGGATAAAACCCCATCCTAGAAGTTTCAATAATTTAAATTCAATCGCAGAATCCATGTGACTTGAAAAAATGATAATTTTTTTACGTTCTCCTTTTGGTTTAAAACTTCCTATTACATTTTGAGAAGTTTTTTTACGAAAAATGGGATCAATAAACTCTTTATAATTAAAGAATTCTTCCCACATAATTAAAAATGGTAATAATATTAATAAAAATGAACATAATGTTAATATCAACAACCAGATATATTCTGTAAACAATTGAATCAAAAAGTAAATAAAAAATGACATAACCACTAAAACCATATCAAGTTTAATCCAACCTAAAAAAGCTTTGGGATGACATGAAAATGGCTCTATAACGGTCTTATCGCAAGATTTTTCAAATTCTCTTTTAATTATTTCTGCAGCTTTAGCTTCTTGCGGACTGCATGGCATTCTCGGTCCAACTTCCTCGATAATCCCCTGAACAAAGCCATACATATATTTTGAATCTTCTTCTATAATATCAATATTCATAGAGCTGCCCTAAATCCTTTTTTTCTAGAAGTATATTTAATAACAAATAAGATATTGTATGAAAAACTTAAGGATTAATCTAAATTAAAATTATTCACTAAAAAAAGAATGAGAATTTACCAATCCTTATATGGATTCAGACTATTGATGTAATTAAGTGCAAAGCTATGGTTGGCTTGGCAGAACAATATGTATGTAAGTTATGTGGTTTCAACATAATAGGATACTATCCAGAATTCTGTCCATTCTGTGGAGCTTCAAATGATCATTTTATAACGAGAGAAGTATGTTCTCAAAGATATAAAATTATTTCCACTAAAGTCAATAACAAAGTGATGCGGTTAAACTCCTCACCACCTTTAGGGCTCGAACATGCTGCTTACAGTATTGAAATAAATGGAAAGTTTATTTGGATTGATTGCCCTTCAACATTTAGCAAGGACCTTGATTCGATGGATAAAATATTATTTACACATCACCATTTTCTTGGTGCCTCAAATCTTTTTAGAGATTATTTTACAACATTTATTTGGATTCATAAGAAAGATTCAGAGCACGCACTTGTCAGTAAACACCCCATTGACAAAAAATTTGAACAAAACTTTGAGTTATCTGGAATTAAAGCATTTCACATAGATGGACACACCCCAGGGTTCACTTTTTATATATTCGAAGATGTTCTTTTTATTTGTGATTATTTTTTTCTTAAGAATAAAGAAATAATATATAATCCTTACGGACCTTCAAAAGCTACTAAAGCAGGTGCTACTAAACTAAAAAATTTTCTTAGAAACCATGAAATAAATATAGTATGTGGTTATAATTATGTGTTAGATTTTAAAGACTGGAAAAGGAGATTTGATAACCTTTTAAATTCAGAAAAAGGAAAATAATGTCATTTTGTTTATCATTTTACTAATATGGCGTTTGTTGGACAAATTTCTATACAGAGTTCACATTCATTGCAATTTCCATGTGGATCGTCAAAAATTACTTGTCTATGATCCCCCACCTTGGTAGGGGGCTTATAAAATAAGTCGAGTGGGCATATCTCGACGCATTCTACACATTTAATACATTTCTCGTTATCTATTCCTGTTACTCTCAAGATTCGGCACTTAAGGAATTTAATTATAAAAAGAGGAAAAACAATTTAAAATAAGAGGTAATGTAATATAATTAGTAGAAAAAATTGTGTATTATTAATATGCTGGAAGCTTTCAAGGAAATTGAAGTAACTTGTCCAACTTGTGGAGAAACTAAGAGTATTAACATCCCAGAATCATTATTCTCACAGAAAAAATTTGGTACAATTAAAATACAAGTACCCGTTAATGCTGTATGTCCAAACCATCAATTTATAGTATTTTTAGATACTAAAGGTGTGGTGAGGGGTTATGAGAAAATAGATATCGCAATGGCAGTGATTCCAGTTGAAACTGAAAAGGAAATAACAGGAATATTAACCCTTCGAAAATTAATCCAGCTTTTTGGAACTTATGGAGTTCTTAGTTTGATGCACGCTAAAATTTTTAATTACCCATCTTATATCATAAAAGATGCGGATTTTGGACCCACTGAAGAATTATTGAATTTGATTGGCAATAGAATAGTACCTGAAAAATACAGAGGACACAATAGTATTCGTTTGCTAGAAAAAAGTGATTATAGTAAAATAAAACTAAAAGAAAAAAATGCTCTTTTAATAGATTCTCTCACACAAAATATCTTACAGACACCATGGAAAGAAAAACTAAAATTTGAAGAAGAAATCGTAAAAAGAGCGTTAGAAATCATAAATGAAGAAGAGCAATTACGTCTTTTACAACATAGAATTGCTATATTTATAAAAGAAGCTGAACAGGCTAAAGATATTCTTGAAGAAGTTAATGAGATTTATGATGAGGATCTCATTGAACAAGTTTCTAGAGAAGCTTTAATGCCAAGAATGAATCAAAATCGTTTAACTTTAATTAAAGAATTTATTAAGCACCATTTTTCACAAAAATTGGTATCAAAAATGAAGAGCAGAGTTGAAGAATTTTTGTCTTCTCTTTAATTCTTAAAATTCTCTTTCTAAGATTTATTTTTGTATCGAAAAAGTAAAATAAAGATCATGAATTAAATAAAATTAACTATAAATATAACCAATAGTATAAAAAGTGAATTATAAATGGTAGTAGTAGGAGACTGGGGATTTCAAAATAGAATACATAAAATAATTAAGCCCAAGAGTGGACGTTGTGTAATGCTGGCAATAGATCACGGGTATTTTGGAAATATCCCAGGTCAATTAAAATGTTTTGAAGATATGACTCCTTTATTTGAATATGCTGATGCTTTGATGTTGACTAGAGGAATGCTTCGAAATTGTGTTCCTACTGAATTGGATATCCCAATAGTTTTAAGAGTTTCCGCAGGATCTAGTATGTTAAAAGAACTTTCTAATGAGGAAATCAATGTTTCTATTGAAGATGCAATTAGATTAAATGTTTCTGCCGTTACATGTTCTATTTTTATTGGTGGGGAATATGAAAAACAAACATTAATGAATTTATCTAAGCTTGTAAATGAAGGAAATACATACGGTATCCCAACTTTAGCAGTAACTGCAGTTGGACGAGAGATGGTTAGAGATGCTCGATATCTTGGAATGGCAAGTAGAATGGCTGCAGAAATGGGTGCTACTTTTGTAAAAACTTATTACTGTGAAGATTTTGAAGAAGTAACAAGTATTTGCCCTGCGCCAATAGTAATTGCAGGAGGTAAAAAAACACCAGAAAGAGACGCTCTGCAAATGGCTAAAAATGCAATTGACGCTGGAGCCGTTGGAGTAGACATGGGAAGGAATATCTTTCAATCTGATAAACCTATTGGAATGATCCAAGCTGTTCGTGCCATTGTTCATAAGAAGGCATCTGTTGAGGAGGCATTTGAAATCTACAAAAATGGCCCGGTTGGATTATAATTTTCATTTTCTTTTTTTATTCTTATAAGATTAGAAAAGAAGCTTTATGGATATGAGTGCCCCGTTAATTGATAATCTGGAAATTAAAAATGTAACCAATGATATTTTACTAGTTCATCAGATAAAAGCAAAAGGCAATTTTTCCACTTGTGATGGTTTGATCATTTTACCAAAGGGTGGTAGAAATTCTAAAACTATAGTTCTCGATGCTAATATTGAACCTAAATATATAAACGAACTAAATAATATTTATGGTCCTGTTTCAAATTATGTTTGTACTCATGGGCACATAGATCATACCTCTCATGTTTATGCATGGGAACAACTTGGAGCAATTCTGCATGCTCCAAATCCTGAAGCATCATATTTATTAGATCTTCATAATTTTTTTGAAGGTTTTGGATTTAATGAAGGAATGGATTATTCAGACATTGAAAAATTTGGTGAATTAAATGGCTTTCATAAGTGTAATAATGTAAATCCTTTTGAACCAGGTGATTCATTAAAATTTGAAAATTCTATTATTGAGACAATTTCATTTCCAGGTCATTCAAAAGCTCATGTAGGTTTATTTTTACCCTATGAAAAAATTTTACATATTAGTTGCCTAGGATTTGATCAACCGAAACCAGATGCAGATGGTTTTGGACCTTGGTATGGTTTTAAGGAATGCTCTATTGAACAATACCTGAGTGATATTAATTATGCGGAAGAACTATATATTAATAAGGTAGAATTTTTAACTTCTAGCCATTCTTATATTGCTAAGAATCCAGATAGAAGTCCATTTAAATATATGAGAAAAAAGATTAATGATAATCAGAAAAGAGTTGATGAAACGCTAAAATCTTTGAATTTTCAATTGAATTTTGAAGAGAAACTCAAACAGCTATTAGAATTAGATATTTTCTTTCCAAAAAAGAAAATGGAAGGTTTTTTATTAAAGATTTATACCTTATGGGAATCTTGGATAATAAGAAAACATCTTGAAAGAAGTGAGATTACAAATAAATAAGTATTTTATTTAATCTTTTTCTGGTTCTAAAATCACCTTTAAAGATTCGCCAGCTTCACATACTACTTTAAATGCCTCTCCGACTTTACTTAGTGGGAATCGATGTGTGATAATATCAACGACATTAATTCTTTTTGAAAGTATCCAATTATATGCTTCATCAAGGTCTTCAGGTGCAGCACCATACGAGGTCATAATTGTTATTTCATTTCTCCAGTATTCATTTATTGGAACTTCAAGGTTTATTCCTGGTTTTGGAACTGCAAAGAAAATGATTTTACTTCCTGGAGCTGCACATTCTAAAGCTTGTTTTGCCGCCGATAAAGCACCAGCACATACAATTACTATATCTGCTAACCTATCTTCATTAACTCTTTTTAATTCAGTTGCGATATCTTCTTTTGCATGAAATACAAAATCTGCTCCAAATTTTTTCGCCATCTTTAATCTGAATTCATTAATATCGGTTGCAATTATTTTTTTTACACCTCTTAATTTTGCCAATTGAATATGTAATATACCAGATACACCACTTCCCAATATCAGAACAGTTAAACCTTTTTTAACATTAGCTAATCTTTGAGCACGACATACACATCCAAGAGGCTCAATGAATACAGCATCTTCATATGATACGTTTTTATCTAAAATGTACACTCCTTTTTTTTCTATGTTAACTTTTGGGACTCGAACATATTCTGCAAAGCCCCCAGGATCAAAATTTGTGTTATGTAGTAAATCACAGGCAGTATGATGTCCTTGTTTACAATAATGACATTCAAAGCATGGGACATGATGAGACACAAAAACACGATCTCCCACTTTAAGGTGTTTTATAGTATTGCTTATCTCAACAATATCTCCTGCAATTTCATGACCCAATACTAAAGAAATTACACCCAATTTTTTCATTTTAGCAAATCGATAATATTCGAGAATATCAGAACCACAAATTCCAGATTTTTTCACCTTAACTAAGAATTCTCCTGATCCAATAATAGGTTTTAACACTTCATCTACTCGAACATCATCATTACTATAATATCTTGCGATTTTCATTTTTTAAGTACTAGAAAGCCAATTTAAATTAATTTCTTTCTTGAGTTTAGTAGTTATTCATTAAAATAATGATGTACTAATTATTTATTTTAACGACAAAATCTTATTCAATTCTTCTTTTTTTAGCTTTAATAGCTCTACTTCAGGTAATCTTTCTGTAAGTAATCGCCAATTATTATCTTTTTTAAATACATCTTTAAGTATTTGTAAAGCATCATCGAGTTTTTGACTATTAGCTAAAGATACCGCTGTCCAATATTTCATTTCAAGATTATCTGGGAACATTTCCATGGCAGTATTATATTCTTTAAGAGCTTTATTAATATCACCTTTTTCAAATGCTTGATCTCCGTAATCCATATGCTCATAAGCTCTATATAATTTTAACAATCTACTAAGCTCCTTTAATGGTTTTTTATGATCTTCTACTCTAAGATCGATGAGGGGATCTTCCCATTTATCATCTATAGGCTCGCCTCTGACTACTAATAGAGCAGCAGATTGCATTCCCCTTATGTCACCGCCAACTGATTCTGCTGCTTCTAAAGTCTTGATTATACGCTCAGGTAGAGGGAGAACCTTGTTATTTTCATAAGTTTCTGCCATTGAAGGCCAAACTTTATCTGATAACATTAAGTTAGCTTGAACTGAAAAATTATCTCCTATTATATGACCTGCATGTTTAATACACTTTGAACCTGTGTGAGTTGCGACAATTCCTTGAACATCTAAAATAGCTACCTGCCTTACTTCCTTTCCTTCATCATCAGAAAGTAAAATGCTTAATGCTTCTTCAGGAGATCTTCTCTGCTTTAATAATTCAAGCCCTCTTAGTCCAAAAGATTTATTTAAAAAAGATTGTGTAGCGACAACTCCTACTCCTGATTCTCCCCATGCTACAACAGATACATTAAAATAATGACTTTGTACTCCTACACCCATTTCTCCTGTTTCAGGATCTCTTGCCACAATGGAATAAGTATGAGCAATTGGAAGGATTCTATTATATTTTGTATTTCTCATAAACCTTTTTCCTAAAAAATGGTGATTAAAATAGAATTTATTTATGAGTATTTATCTTTAGATAAATTTTTATTCTTTTTATAAAAAAAATTGAGTGTTTAAAATAAAAAAAAATAAATAAAAGTAGGATTAGTTACTTTGTTTTCCTTCGCGTTAATAGTTTAAATGCTATATCTGTTCCCATCCCTTGATTGTAAGCTAATTCAATCCAAAGCATAGCAAGAGGTTCTATGAGTCTAGCATTTATTAATGGACCCGCATCTATAACATCAAAACCAAGCTCAATTCCTAATTGCTTCACTTTTGATTTTGCTCCTAAGTGATCTCCACAAATAAATATACTTGCTTGTTGGGAGCCAAATTGTAATTTATTTAGACTTTCTACTCCAACAGTATGAACTGCTTTTATTACATTAGCCCCTACTGCCCACTTTGCAACTTTTTCTGCTGCTGATGGTGTACGTTCTATTAAAGTACCTCCCAAATGGGGCGCAACAGTAGTTGTAGAATCTACAAGAATCTTTCCGTTTAAATCTCCTGCTGTTTTGACTGATTCTTTTGCTGCTGACCATGGCACGGCAAGAACGATAACATCACCAAATCTAGCAGCTTCTTCATATGTTCCCCCACTTGCACCACTTCCAATTGAATTAGCTAACTTTTTTGCTTTCTGAGGATCCCGAGAGCCAAACATTATCATATGATCCTTTTCTGCCCACATTTTCCCTAGAGTACTCCCCAAACTTCCTGTACCGATAATTGCGATTTTCATTAATTTTACCTTTGGATAAATTTTTGTTAGATGAATATAATTTCTGAACTGCTTTTTTTCTAATTGAAAATAAATCAGTTGACTATTTATATCTTGAGTTATGTATCATGTATGTTAAAAATTAAGAGATTCCTTTAACTAGAGTATTAAGTATTTGAACCGCTCTTGAGGGATTAAAAATTCCACAAACACAAGGTTTTGCTAATTTCCTTGCCGCTTCTTCCACTGAAATTTTTTCTTCTCTAATCAAATTAATGTAATATTCAACGCTGTAACTGGAGATACAATGATGCCCACACATCGTTGTAATTTCTAAGATTTTTTCAGAAGGTAATAAATCTTTTTTCCCAAATATACCTAAAGAGAGATGAACTGTATGCAGATTTAAATCTACTTTGGTTGCTATATTTTGAATTTCAGAAAGCAATCCACTTATAACTATAGAAACTCCTAAATTTTCCTCTTTAAGAGTTTTCATAACTTTTTTCACAGTTTCTATGTCAGTAAAAGTTGCTGTAATTATAGGAGAGATATTCCAGGCTACTTCTGGCATTATATTTATAGGGTTATGTTGATTTAGAATTTCACCAATCCTTATTAATTTTTTACGTGAATCGGGATATTTATCATTTATCCCAGCTGCAAACATAGCTAAAATAACATAATCTCTCTTAAGATCTTCTATATTTCCTTTTCGATGTAAAGAGTGAGTCATTAACTTATATACCTCCCATGCTTAAGCTCTACCTAATCCCATATTGGCTTTAATGTTTTTCCTTACCTTAAAACCTTCTTCGGATAATAAATTTATAATTGGTATATCACCATTTTCCATTATTCTAGTAATTATACCGACCGAAAATACAGTATCAATTTTCTTTTCAACTTCTCTTATAACGTTTAACACATCAGTGATTTTGCTATTAGGAACCTTAAATTCAATTATTGCCGAGAGAACTTTTTCATTTTTTATATATTCTTTAATATGTCCTTTATCATCAATTATAATTGCTGTAACAGGACTCTCTTTTTCATATTCTACTCCAATTTTTGATAATTTTGTGGTGAATAATTCGATATTTCTAAGGTACGTGCCTACTCCAGGACGTCCTATTTCTATAGTGATTCCAATTTCACCGAGACTATAGCGATTAGTTACATCATTAGTTTTCATTTCTTCAGTCCCTCTCCCTGGTATTCCTGTTACTTTATGTGTAGTAATTACATTACTAAATGGACTACGTATAATACGAGGCCATTTTAATCGTTTAGATCTTATTGCTTTGACGGGACACTCGGCATCTCGATAACAAACAGCACATTCAACGCATTGATCTTGATTTATCTCAGCCTTATTATCTTTTAATTTTATAGCATGAACAGGACAAACAATTACACATTGTCCACAACCTATACATAGATCTGCTTTTATCTCCATAACCGTATCATACAATAAGTCAAATATTTAAGATTTCATAGATTTAATTTCTTCAATATCACGAGGTAGAAATTTTAAAATTGGAAAAAT
This sequence comes from Promethearchaeota archaeon, assembly GCA_016839585.1. Lineage (GTDB taxonomy): Archaea > Asgardarchaeota > Lokiarchaeia > Sigyniarchaeales > SOKP01 > Loki-b32. The sequence goes on along the minus strand of JAEOTZ010000022.1, from coordinate 7,183 downwards.
AAACAATGTACATGATAAAGCCATTATAGATAAAATAAAATATCCCGGACTGTAATGATTATTAAAAATTAAAAAGAATTGTCCAAGCAGTAGTAAACTTATACTACGCCCAAAAGTAATTGTTGCCAAGTAATTCAGAGAATAAATCGTTGATCTAATTTGAGGAGGATTGATTTCCCCTAATGTTGCTTGAGTGAGAGGGTCAATTCCACCAAATAGAAATGCACCTACAAGAGCAAGAGCTAAAAATAGAATAGCAATCGAGAATTCATTTGATATAAAGTATAATGAGAAAGCTATTATATAAAAAATAGACCCACTTATGAGACAATATAAAACAATCTTTATTCTTCCATTTTTATCTATTTCATATTTCTTATCTCCAAGCTTGCCAAATAATGGACCGGAAGGAACTTGACTTCCAAATACTAAAATCAGGAAGAAGGTTGCTAATGTAGAACTAAGATCATAATCTCTCTTAAGCATTGAGATAAAGAAGGAAGAAATTGCTCCAATAGATATGAACATGGCAAAATTGAATATTAATATCCAAATTGTTGTTTTTATCTTCCAGATTTGCTTAAGATCATCTCTCTTAATTTTGTATTCTAATCCAAGGGCTTCATCAATTGTTTTATATAACTCATCTGTACTTCCTCTTAAAGGCTCTTCTACTGAAAATAGCAATCCCGTACAAGCAAATCCACTTATAGAAATAATTAAAAGCGGTATTTGCCATGTATAGTAATCTATTAGGAATCCCGAAAGGATTTGCCCTAATCCATTACCTAAAACGTAAACAGCTGAAAGAGTTCCAAATTTTTTACCTCGGTTTTTAGGATCAACCAAATCAACTGTTAATGAGAAAATTAATGGAATTGCTGCCCCAAATCCTATTGCTGTGATTAATTGAAATATTAATAATGAGAGAAAATCAGTTGAAAATATAGTTAATAAGGTAATAATTGACCATTCTAATGTGCTTATAATAAGTAAATTCTTTCGTGAAAATTTATCCCCCAATAAAGCCCAAAATAGGGAGCTAATTGCTCCAACCATTAGAAACATTGAGTTTATAAAAGTAACTAGGTTTTCCTCGAAATTTAGAGCAATTGAAATTTCTTCTGCCATTGGAGTTATAATGCTAAAAAGAGCACTACTAAATAGCGTTAATAAAATTAAAATTTGTGTATTTTTGGGCATTTTTATAAACTGGTTTATTTAATAAATTATAGTTTTAATTAGGTGATTTCTCTATTTAATATTTTAATTAATTTAGATTGATAAATTTAAATTCTTGAACAAAATAGTGAAAATTACTAAACAATGGTGTTATAAATAAATAAAAAAGGAAATTTATGTTCTTTTATTTGATTTACTTCTCATTAGCATTTTAAAGCTATCATCATCGAGATCTTTATACATCTTCAACTCATTTGCTAAAAAATTATGGAGAGCAATTCTTATCGCTTCACTCCTTGAAGGATATATCCCAAGATCATTGAGAGTTTGAATAGCATCAAGATATTTTTCAGGTAAATTTATAGTTATGATCTTCATTTCTAACAACCCTTATTAAAAAATTAATAAAAATTTAGAATTGTAAATAATTATTTAATAATTAATTTTGTCGAATTATTTATAAATCAAGAGTATTAATCCTTTAATGTATTAATTGTTTAATGGCTAACGAATATAATTATATCTGTCCTTTAACAAATGGTGTCAACTATTAACGTAATAATATTAGAAGTTTTTTAACTCTAGTGTTAAAAAAGGATTACTATTAGAAAATTAAAATTTATTTAGGTTCATTTAGCGATTTAACATGTAGGATTAGTGAAAATGATGATTTATACAACTCTGCATGACCAACTTCTTTAATATCCTGCAAATAATTTATTGTATAATCCTCTTCCCGTTTTAAATATGTTTTGTCTTTAGTTTTGTGATCCTTATCAAAGAATACATCGATTTTTAAAACTTTTTGATCCAAACGGCTTGACATCTCCGGCATCAAATTAAAAGTAAAGATTAAGTCAGGATCAGAATCGTTTTTTGCATCGATAACGAAAAGTAAATTCGGCTCAGATACAGCAAGGAAACTTTCTAATGAGTGAAATAAATCATCAATTTTTATAATTATCTTGTTTTTTCTCTCATCATTAAAAACACTACAATCACTAATCTTAGGAAGGAGAAATTTTTCTTTACCACGAAATGCTAGGCTAATCTCATTAGGATTCAAATAATTCTTGATAATTGAATCATCTTTTTCTATAATAAAATTATTTGAAATTGGATTAGTTTTAACATAAATTATTAATGCCCCTGCTGAGATTAAATTAATCTTTTGATAATAAATTTTAAAAATTGGATTGTAAGGTAAGTTAATTATATCCTTAGTACCACCAAGACCAATTTGGGCTAAAATATTTGATGGTACTTGGCTTGTTAAAGTAAATAACAAAAAAGATCTGAAATTTTCTAATTCTATGAAATTTGTAAAATCTTTTAAATACTCATTTACTAATTTGATTTTATCTAAGAGTTCTTCACTCATATTTACTCAATTGAAAAATCCATTTAAAGTTGAATGATTTAAAGAAGTAAGAATTGCAATTAAATTTATCCCAAATAGTTTGATAAAAATTCCTTTAAAGAATTTTTAACATCTATGGAAATATGATGTTCAATTTCACATGAGATTTTTTCAACTAAATCCATATCATCAATCTTTAAAACTTTTTCAAAGAAGGTATATAACAGCTCATGAGTTTCATTCAACTGGATAGCTATTCTTTTTCCTTTTTCAGTTAATCTGATAGCTTTTCTTGGTTTCCATAAAATTAGACCAGCTCGTTGAAGTTTTTCAAGCATGCCAGTAACGCTTGCTGGTTTTACATCTAGATTTTCTGCGAGCTCCTTATTAGAAACCCAGCCACCTCTTTTTTTATGTGATATAGTATATATCTCATCCAGATATTTTTGATAACTTTCAGGGATATCTGAGAGATTTATAATATCCTCTTTGTTATTATTCGCCATAGTATATCAGAAAAATACTAAATAATAATGATTATAATTATTTTTATTTTGCAAGATTGATAACATAAAATATTCTTAAAAATCTTTTCAATATTGCATCTAAAGAATTTTATAAATTTAATTATATATATTAGTTTTAATATTACTAGAACGAATTATTTTTACATAAAAATGGTAAAAAATTTTCTAGGTACATTAATTTTAGTTGTTGGAAATTCTGGTTCTGGAAAAGATTCCATAATTAATGGAACATCAGAAGAATATCCTTTAGATTTAAAGAAAGTTTATGTTGCTAAAAGATATATTACAAGACCTCCCTCTGAAACTGAAGATAATTATTTTATAAGTTCTGAAGAATTTAATGAGAGGAATAAACAAGGAAAATTCGCTTTACAGTGGCATATTTATGGATTAGATTATGGTGTTCCTATAGAAATAGAAAATTGGCTTAAAAAGGGGCACACCGTAATAGCTAATGTTAGCAGAACAATCATAAATGACACAAGAAAAAAATATAAAAATGTCAAGGTTGTATTTATAGACGTTCCTTTTGATATTATTCTCCTACGTTTAAAAAATAGGGAAAGAGAAAGTGAACAAAGATTGAAAGAAAGAATAGAAAGAGCAAGTAATAATCAAAAATTTCCTGAAGCAGATTTTGTAGTTGATAATTCTGGGGAACTTGATGAAGCTATCAGTCAATTTTTAAATTATGTTATAAGTATAGTTAAAGACAATAAACAGTAGAAAACGGATAAAATTTTTTTAGAAAGAAACACTATTATTATTACATTTTTATCCTCCTTTAAACATTGGCCGGGTTCGTCTAGTGGTAAGGATTGGGGACTGTGAATCCCTAGAGGTTTAAGATCTTTTCTATTACCGGGGAAAGACGGGTTCAATTCCCGTACCCGGCCCTCCTTAATTTTTATTACGACTTTACTTAATGTCTCACTTTTGTAATTAATTTTTACAATTAAGGAGCGAAAAATTGGAAAATTAAAATCAGTACGTTCATTTTAATTTATCGCTAATTTAAAGTAATACAAAAGTTGAGTCATATTGAATAATGATTTTAGAGGAAGATAAGCTTCGAGACATTCCAGGTTGGAGAACAAACGCTCCTGTTCCAATTTGTATGGGTGGGGATTATCGTTCCTTAACTTTTTGTTGTAAACCAGGATATTCTTTAACTTTTAGTTTTAAATGTAGAAGAGATAATGTTTTAAATGAATTAGATCTTTCAGTGAAAGAATTTATAAAAATTAAACAGGGTTTTTCAAAAGAAAACGATTGGAATTCAGAAATTGTGTGTTTTGGTTCAATATCGTATTGTTGTATGAGACGTGGAGGTTGTCCAAGGCGTGATGTCGCTTTAAGCATAAGATATCCTAACAAATCTAAAGAAGAATTCATGAGAATTTACTTTCAAAAGAAGAAAGAGTTATCAAAAAGGATATTAGAGAATATTAAGAATTATAAAGGAAAGGAGAAGGTAAAACCTTACTTAGACTTGTTTTGAAAAATCTATGATTCTAGGATATAAACTCAGATTTTAATGATTTAAGAAGTACTTTAAGCTCTTTTTTAGTTAAATCCTTAATCTTTTTTCCTTTCTTATGCAAATAATCAGGATTATCAATCATAAGTAAGTTCAATAGAAAAAGCAAACAATTTTTAGCTTTAAAATTATTATGATTGATTGAGAACTCATTCATTATTTTAATCATATATGTTACTGTCCAAAGCTCTGAGAAACTTTTTGACCTATTTACATTATGATTATAAAAATCTAATATCTCATCAAAACAATCCACTTCTTATCACTTATATATATTCTATCAACAAATCTTAAAAGTTTTGTGGTTTTACTTCAAAGTTAAACTGCGAAATAATACAGAGAATAATGTTCATGTTAATAGCTGATTAATTATTAAATTCCTTCTTGTCTGAAGAATTATAGGAAATTTTAAATAGTTGTTTTAATACATATTTTCTTAAGATGATTTTAGAGGAAGTTCCTCCACACCCATTCAGAGATGATATTTATATAAACTCAGTTATTACTCCTTATGATGAGGTTAAAAATAGCGATAAAATGATGGTTAAAAGGATCTTATTGAAAGAAGTCGCTACAAAGGAGTTAAAAGTAATTGCTTAATAATAAATAATCTCCTTCTAATTTTAAACCTATAAAAATAAAAAAAAAAGAGTATTACTTCTTATTAATTCTTACAAAGATTAAAGGAAGCACATAAGTTAATATAAACGCTAGTAGAGCGTAACGACCGAATCTATAAAAAACCGAATTAATTTCTAGTAGATACTCAAGTGGTATAAATAAAGCAAGAAGAATTACTAGACCTACAATTAAATTAAGCAATTTTTGTTTATTACTCAACTCTTTTGGTTCATATCTAATGTATTCATTTTCTAACAGATAACCAACACCAAATCCTAATAATACTCCTCCTACTTGAGCAAATGCTCCCGAATCTGGGTATAAAGGAGGATCATCAACTAAACCTAAACCTGCACTCGGGGATAATAAGGTTGGAATCACAAATAGTAAAATCGCAATAACTATTGTAAATATTAGTTTTATTTGAAAACTAAACTTATTAAATTGTACAGTAAAGATTGGTTCTAAATAGATAAATAAGAGTAAGAATCCAATACCTATTAAGAGCCCTCCAATCACATCTTGAAGATCATGTACACCGTAGAACATTCTTGATATGGCTACAAGAAAGATAATTACTGAAAGAATAACTGGTACGACAGGGATAACCATAGGTTTAGGTTTATCTTTAAATTCATTAGCCATATATCCCCAATAACATGTAGCATTTTGGGCATGACCAGATGGGAATCCATAGGATGGTTCAATAAGGTAATCTACCTCTGGATCTCCATCAGGATCGATATTTGTATCTGGTCTAGTGTCTTTGAATACTTCTTTTACCAAATGGTTAAGATAATATGAGAATAATATAGGTAAGATAGTCCTTTTAGCTAACTTCTTATCATAACCTATAAATATGATTGCAGTTATAATTACAAATGTAATAGCTTCACCAAGATAGGTAATAGCTCCGAATATTGTCTGGACAGTAGAACTTTCACTATAAAATTCTTCATTAAATCCTAAAGCATAGAGTATTACGCCTACAATAAGAATAATTAGAGCTATAGCTCCAATGATAAGTAATCCATTTCTTGATAAATATTTTTCTTTTTCTGACATCTTAAATCCAAATGTTAATTAAAATAGATTATATTTGATAAAGATGTCAATATAGTTAATAAAGGTTAATGTTCAAATTAAAAATATAAGGTTAAAGTTCAAATTAAAATTATAAGGATGAAATTTATTTCTTTCCTTAGTATCTTTTCTATGAATTATTAACTAATTAATCGATCTTAATTTTTTTATGTTTTTCATCAACTTTTTTGAGTTCAATTTCGAGGATACCATTGCTATACCTTGCTTTGGCATAATCTGAATTAATTGCTGATGGTAATTCAACTTCTTTATAATAATGTCTACTAGCATTTTCTTTAGTAGAAATTGTAATACTATGACTTGTTGCTTTCAGTTCTATATCCTCTCGCTCAACTCCGGGCATTTCAGCTATTACGATAATACCATCTTCCTCTTCATTAACTTCTACTAAGGGTTCTCTTTTTGATTTTACAACTGGTTTCCCAGAATAGGGAGTTGGTTCAAGATTTCCAAAAGAATCAATCGTTGGTTTACCATCAGGACCGAGATTTATGTTAAAACCGTACATTATTGGAAAACCAAATTTTGATTTATTTTTCATAAATTCTTTTACAATATCTTCTGGAGATAGATTCTGAAACTCTGGCGGGAAGCTTTTTGAAATTTTATTATAAATATCTCGAAGTATATTTTTGAAATCCTTATGCTTAAACAATTTATTTGGGTCAATCATGAATCTACTTGGATCTTCAAAAAATTTGAAGAAATCAAAGGGTTCTTCATCATCCTCGTCGTCATCTTCATTTTTTTTAGGCACTCTTTATCATCTCCTTAGCATTTTTGATTATCTTATTATCAAATAAATTTAATAGGTAAAATTATTAATTAAATATTATAATAGCTAGAAAC
>JAEOTZ010000021.1 GCA_016839585.1 Promethearchaeota archaeon | reverse complement strand
TAAATAATTAATCTGATTTTTATTTAATATTGAAAATCTTAGGAAATTCATCTTTATGTCGACAAAATTAGGAGAAGAAAACCAACTAAGGAAAAAAGTCTGGAAAATCATCAATCTCATTCAAGCAAATCAATTATTCGTACATTATAAAGTTTTAACAATTAAGCATATCGATGAGAAGAGTAAAAAGGTAAAAACCCAGCTTTTACCGGAAATATTATCTCTATGTGTATTGAATGCGTTAGTCCCCAATTCTGCTATGCTATTAATTGGTGGTCATGGTGGAGGTAAAACAACCCTAGTAAAATTATTAGGAAGAATGTTTACTGCCTATTCTCTTAATGAAATCGAGAACTCAATTATAAGAGGTCATCCTCAATTAACTGAAGAGAAACTTATAGGTACATTAAAACTTGGGAAGTTAATGAAAGAAGGGGAGGAAGAGGTTGTATGGCGACAATTTGTCACTAACTTCTGGAAAATTATTGATGAAGTAAACCGCCTTACACCATATGCTCAAGATATATTACTTTCTCTGCTTGCTGAAGGCACCGTTAAATATTATGATTCTATTATAACAATTAATAAATTTTGTTTATTTTCTACGATAAATCCACATGATGTTGGAACATTTGAATTATCAAAACCATTTTTAGATAGATTTGGCATATCTGTTCCTATTTCTATGCCTGCGAGTCATGATCTGCAATTAATTTTGTCAGGTAAAGATGAGAAATATAGCGGATGGGATGAACTCACTCAAGTACCTAAAATTTTAACAATTGACGATCTTATGGAAATTTGGTATTATGTCAATAGATTACCCTTCTTGTCTGATGTTAATACTTATATACATGCCATAATTAGAGAATTTACATTATGTGCTAGAGTTGATAAGGGTAATACCGAAGATCTTAAACCTAGCACAGGTTTATGTTCAGGATGTCATTTTAACACTGCTCAGAATATTTGTAATAAGATAGATTCGATTTTAAGCGTCAGAGTAGCTAAAGATCTCCTTCGATATTCAAAAGCAGTCACATGGTTACTAAATTTATCTTTAGTTGATATCAATGTTGTTAATACTATTGCTCCGTATGTTATTTCACATAGAGTAGAATATGTTAAAAGAGAATTAGATAAATCTCCTTATTATGGAAATAAATTTGAATTCTCTAAAAATATATTAACCTTAATCCAGAAGCGATTTAAAAACCGTGAGATTTGTTATCAAATTACTGAAAGATTTCGCAAAGGGAGTCCTAAGGAAAATGATCTCACTGAATTGAAAAAATTTGAGAAAAATGATTTGATAGTTAAATATGATTTAATTCCATTTATTAATTCAGTTAATAATAAAACATATTCTCCTCTTGCTCAACAAATAAATGACGCTACTAAAAAAGGAGATATTAATAAGCTTGCGGAAATCCGAAATAATCTAATGGAAAATATTGATTTTCCGAATAGAGGTGATTTAATTGAATGGTGTAATAGGGAACTATATAAACAGACAGTTACAGATTATATTATTAAATACTCTTACTGGAAAGAAATATGGGCTGATATTGCGGCTGAATTTTCGAATTTAGATCAACCAATAAGAGAAGCATTTAACCAAAGACAAACAAAGCAGATACGAACAGAAGATTTATTAATTGAAATTAATGTTACTGGAACTAATGATGATTCACTTGTAAATATTCAAATTTCTGGAGGATCAGAAGCTTTAAAATTAAGATCCATTCTAGACAATTTAGATTACATACAAAAGCAAGAATAAAGAGATAAATAAGGTTTATGCCACAATCTAAACGTAGTAAATCAAAACTTATTAAAAAAGAACTAGTTGCAAAACAAGAGAAAATAATTGAATTAGCTAAAATCGCATTTAATAAAGCTCTTGCGGAATTTTATTTTCCTCCTCTTAATGACCCAAACTATATATTTGATTATACTCATTTAGAAGGTTTTTATATAGACCCTGAACATAAATGGCAAATAACAATGAATCTTGCAAATACACCAATTTTAAAAGATGACAATGAATACATTGATTATTTTCATATCATTTCTCTCCATGAGGTCTCACATTATCAGATTATTCCCTATGATGGTTTAATTAATGCTAAATTACTTAGGGCAGCAATGGAAAATGTCAATCAGAATTATGCTCCTATAATTGTAAATATTTTTGCAGATTTAATAATTGATACGAAATTATACAAAAAATATCCTAGTCTTATAACGTGGGAGCTAAAAATCACTTATGAGCATATTAAAAGCAAGGGATCAATTAGTAGCTTCACAAAATTTTTATTTCGAGCTTATGAAAGAATGTGGGATGTTGAAATTTTAAATGATGATACACTTAAAGAAATGGATTCCTTAGCAGAAAGAGTTACAAAAGTTATTTTAAAAAATCTCGAAGATGAATCAACTTGGGAGAAAAAGGTAAGTATAATTGCTAGATATTTAAGTAGTTTGATTCAAGATACATTTAATTTAATTGGAACAGGTGGGATCTTGAGTAAAGGGAAAGAAAAAAGAAAGAGTCCAGGTGGTGCATTTATTGAAATACCTAAGGATGTTTTAGAAGTAATGGATAATCCTTTGGAGAATAAGAATTCAGATAAATTAAAAGAAGATAATGAAGATGAGTTAAGACAAAAAGCAGAGGAATTTGCGAAAGATATACCTTATTCTGAATTTGGAGGTCCGGCCAGACAAGCAGGTATCTTGGTTGATGGCAGTCCATTAGCTACATGGTATCGAGGATTAGCTAAAAACTTAATTGAAATTAAAATATATGAAGAAAAACCTGGAGGGCAATTGCCAATTTATCCAGAAGTATGGCGTTTAGGCGACAGAATGGAAGAATTAGATATTGTACAAACTCTATTAACAAGCCCTGTAATAATACCAAATGTTACTACAAGAAAATGGGCATTTAGAGAAGGACCAGGGCATCATGTAGAAAAACAAACCCCAGATCTTTTAATTGTATTAGATTCTTCTGGTTCTATGGGATGGAATTACACCTCACGCACAAATCGAGGTAAAGGTCCTTATCATATAGCATTAGTTGCTTCATTTGCATCCCTCCATTATGCAGCAAAAAAGGGAGTAAAATTAAGTGTTATTAACTTTTCAAATAGAGCAGATATTTGTAATTGGACTGCTAACTACCAAAAAGCAGAGAACACCCTTTTAAGATATCAAGGAGGAGGAACCGTTTTACCACTAAAAGAAATAGCGAATCAATGTGAAAAAGCGGAGAAAAAAGCTCTAATATTTTTGATAACAGATTTTGGAATATATAATTGGAGTAGAGCTAAAAAAACTATGATGAATTTAGCCGAAAATCACAAAATTGTTGGATTTTTTATTGGATCTACAAAAATCCCGAAAGATAAGTTTAAAGATTTGCTTGATAAAGTTACTTTTTATGGAATAGGGGATGTTAAAGATTTGATCAATTTAGTAATAAAAGAAGTTAAGAAATATTACTGTTAAACTAAAAATTATTGATTAGAAATTAGATAACCAATTCATTAATTTTTAAAAAAAGTTAGAAAAAAAAATTTTCAGGATATAAATTTTATTTGTTTTCCTCTTCTCGAAGTGCTTTTTTCAATACTTTACCTACCATTGTTAATGGAAGTTCTTCACGGAAATCCCAAAGTTTTGGAACTTCATATTTGGATAAGTTTTCTTCAGCATATTTCTGAATGCTTTCTTTTACATCTTCAGTAGCGGAAACACCCTCCTTTAATTGTATAACTGCTTTAACAATTTCTGCACCTGGACGATCTGGATTAGGAATTCCAATTATAGCGATTATACTTACGTCAGGGTGTTTTGTCATAACTTCTTCAACATGTACACTATATACCTTGAATCCGCTTACTATAAGCATATCTTTTGTGCGATCCACTATCTTTAAATAACCATCATCATCAAAAACACCAACATCACCCGTGTGAACATAACCATCTTTATCAAATGTAATGGCTGTAGCTTCAGGTTTATTATGATATTGTTTAACCACTTGAGGTCCTTTTATCAAAATTTCACCTGGTTGTCCAATTTCCTTTATTTCTTTCCCAGATTCGGTATCTATAAGCTTAATGTCCGTATCTGGTAGTGGAAGTCCAACAGTCCCAATTTTTTTCTCTCCATACATTGGATTAGAAGTTGCTAAAGGTGAAGTTTCCGTCATTCCATAAACTTCGATGAATTTATTCTCAGTATGAAATTTTTTCTCAAATTCCCTAATGGCTTCAGGAGGAAAAGGTGCAGCTCCACTTACATATACTTCTATATTGTCTAAGACTTCTGGTGGAATATTTTTCGATTTTGGGTTATTTTGAACCATTAAAAAGAGTGTGGGTACATTACCAAAAGCATTTGGTTTTTTATCAATAAGTTCATCAATTATATGATCAGTATCTCTTGGATTTGCTATTAATATTTGAGCACCACCTATAGAGGGTAATAAAAGCCCAATGAAATACCCCGCGATATGAAAGAGGGGAAATGCAGAGAGAACCATTACTTTTCCTTTTTCTCTATCAAGCCAAACATCAAATTGCGTTATGTTAGCTATCATATTGAATTGTGTAACTTCTGTTCCTTTCGGGCGTCCCGTAGTACCTCCTGTATATTGTATCATTGCCAAGTCTTTTTTGGGATCTATACTTACTTTCTTTAAATCGATTTCAATATCAATTGCTTCTAGAAATGGAACAACAGTTTTTCCTGGCCATGGGTCCATCTTTCCCTTAGGGATTTTTTTTAACATTTTACCCATAAATACTTTAAAGCCACCAAAACCCATAAATTCTGAAATGTTTGTCGGAACTATTACTTGTACATTAGGTAAATTATCAAGTATCTTTGAAAAGACTTTTTCATAAAGGATATCCAAGGTAACTAAAAGTTTTGCACCAGAATCCTTCATTTGATATTCAAGTTCATCAGGGCTCAACAATGGTGAACACCCTGTAACAGTACCACCAGCTATATATGTTCCATAAGCAGCAAATAAGTATTGGGGAGAATTTGCAAGACATATTGCTACAACATCACCTTTCTCCAAACCATTTTTCTGTAGGAAAGTAGCAAATTTCCGAGAATATTCTAATACTTCTTTGAAGAGAAAGGAACGATCCATGAAATGTAAACCTACAATTTCTGCAAATTTCTCCATTGCATTGGTTAACAAAGTACCAAGATCCTCTGTTGGATAAGTTAAAGTTGGGGTCACATGCTTGTCATAAGATTTAAGCCAAAATTTATCTTTACTCATTTAAAATAACACTTTTTTATTTTTTTAATAAGTTGTATTTGTATTATTAATATTTCAAAGCTTTGCTTATTAATTTTTAATTTTTTTTAAACGTATTGAGGAATAAAAAAATTTTAGACTTTCATTATTTCTCTCTTAAAGCAATTAAAATAAGAGAAATATGAGTAAAAACAAAATTAGTTAAAGCTAAATACCAAACTAATTACTACTATGAATAACTCTGGATTTATTACAATTTATCTTTTTATTAAATTTATACTGTTTTCCTTATTAAATCCCTATTAACTTCTTTTAAGTATAATTTCATGAAGTATCGCTGACTTTTGCAATAATCTAATTTTTGATTTTCAGTCAGCATAGTACAATTATGTAAAATCTCACCGATTTCTTCAAGAATCGCTAAATTATCATTCATAGGAGTATCGGAATTTTGCTCCAGGATTTCATTTTTTTTATTGTCGATTTCAACTTCATAGAACAAACCGTTAATCTTGAGGACGGGTTCCGATTCACCTATATTTGAACTCATCATTTTTTAGATTCTTATTATATTTTAATGGGCGTTTATTATTTTATAAATATCTTGGTGATAGCAGCAAAATATCCACATATATAAGATAAACATATAATTTTTTCTTTTGAAACTAAGTAATACATAGGTATTACTTGAGAGTATACGCACAGTAATCAATAATACTGGATCAGACTCTTAACAAAATATGCGTAGAGTTCAAAATAAAACTGCGTAGAACTTTAAAAAGGAACTATTAGTCTCAGCCTTTATAAATTCAAATGTTTATAGTTTAATAAAATATGTCCTTAATATTCATCTATTAAAAAGATTGTAAAGAAAAGTATATTGAAGTATAATGAAATTTACTAAAAAACAAGTTCAATGGAAAATTGAACCAATAATTATAATTAAAAATAATGGAGTTGATAAATAAACGGCTGATTTAAAAGTACACTTAATTATTGACAAACATTTTACTTCTTTGATTAATGAATTAAAAGCCCGTGGATATATTACTGCTGAGTATGGTTGCCCAAATGAAGGGAAATAACGCTTTAACTAAGAAAAGAACCAATTGGTTAAAATGGGTTCTTGAATGTCTTGCTGATCCTTCCATACTTGGACATTTAGAAAAAATGAAATTTACCTTAATTTTTGAAGGAAAAAAGTATGTTCAATATGATGAGTAATGAAGAAAGTGTAAAAGAAGCAAAAGCCCATCAACAAGATAATCGAGAATACTTATATAAACAATATGAACAAGATACAAATCAAAATCCTACTTATCCCACTAAAGATCGCCATGGGAATACAGTACATCGAGAAACAAATAAATTTAAAACATGGCTAGATAAACTAAAGGGAAAAACATTAGAAGAAGATTCTTTAAAAGAGCAACTTGATAAGATTGTAGAAGATATTACAACAGTAAATAAAAACGCTAAAACATAAATTAATATTGGATTAGATTTCTTCATTGGTCATTATGATATTAAAAGATACTTATTTTTTTTTCTATAATTTAATATAATAATTTAAAAGTTCTTTTCAATCCATTCCTCAAATTTAACTTTTCTAAGTTGTTCTGCCCATAAAGCTTTAACATTTGGTTCATCAGGAAGTAAATTTTCCTTCTTAAGAAGATCATATAATTTTTCTACAGCGTTCTCAATTAATATTTCATATAATGGTGCTTTATTTTCTATCTCTCCTAAATTGCTACTTATCTCATTTTTTAAGAGTTTTATAATGTTTATCCAATGTTCTGCAAATTGTATAATATATTTTTCTATTTTAGCTGACTTTTCCATTGAAAAAATTGGTATTGCCAATTCAAATTGATTTTCTTTTGAATTGATCAATTTATACCACTCTAGAGTCATTAAATGATTTTCAATTGTTTCTTTAGTCCATTGGTAAGATACTTTACAATCATATTCCTCTTTTGAAATTAATAAAGGTTTAGGAGAAAAATTAATATTATCATAGAGTTCTTGGAAGTCTTTTGGACCTTCTGCTAATTTTATTAATATTTCACGTCTAACTTTATTATCCAAAATCCAAGGAACTTCTGGATCATCCCATGGTTTTGTTGTAGTAAAATCAAACCAAGGTTGAATTTCATCCACATTTATTTTTCCTATGAAACGATAATTATGATATTTGGTGTTTTCTTTCATTTTATCTCTCAATTTTGAGGTTTAAATTTTTTTTTAATCATTTAAGACTATAAATCTGCGAGTATATTGTTGATATCAAGCCATCCTTTTTTTGCATGAATTATCTTACCTTCTTGATTTATTATGAATTGGCCAGGTCCTTGTTTTTCCCATCCTTCATATTCACCGTGTTTAATTCCTGCTTTTATAGACTCTTTAAATCTTACCTTAACTTGCTTTATTGCTTCAGATTCCATTACACCTAAACCATATTCAGCATATAACTCATCTTTTGAGCTTGGAATTATGGGAAATTTAATATTTTCCTTTTTTATGAACTCATTTGCCACTTTTTCACCAGATTGAGTTATATATAATATTTTAGCTCCTTTTTCTTCAATCTCAGAATGTCGTTCCATTAATTCTTTTAAATCTAATTGGCAAAGAGGACAACCAAAATATCGTGAAAAAATTAATACCACCTTTTGATCTCCTAATAATTCTGCTAGATCAATTGATCCAGCATTAAAAGATTCCAATTTAAATAAGGGTGCTTTATCTCCTACATTTATTTTATTTTCTCCCATTTATTTATTCACCTTTTTATTAATCATATATTTGATTTTTTATATTATTATCATATTAACTTAAGATTTTTCATCTCTCCTCTTGAAGCATTGCTTCAATAAGAATTTGAGTAGCTTCTTCCTCGGTTAAGCCTTTTGCTTGAAGCTCATCAAGCCATTTCTGTGGAAACCTCCCCAAAGATGCCTCATGTGAAACACTGGATGTAGGATCTATAGCTCTAATAAATGGACGTGCTCTACAAATAGATCCTTTCCCTAATACAATTTCACTACATTCAACATGACCATTACATCGTGGTGCATTTCCTTCAGTAATGCCAAACATTAACACTTCACCGCCATCTTTAGCGACTGCTTTCATTTTAATAACACTTCTTGCATTTTCGCCTTCAAGAAATACAGAATCTCTTATTCTGACAGAATCATTTTTGCATTTTCCAAAAGCTTTTATGTTAGATTTAATGACACTATTTTTCATAGCATATATATCAATCATGATTTTTACTTTACCAGGAGTTCCTCGTGTAAGATAAAAAGTATTTTCAAATACACTATTTTCACCAACATACACATAACCTACTGGCGCAACTAATGCACCAGAATTCTCACCATGATAATGAGTTTCGCTATATGTGAAGTTACAATTTTTTCCAATGTAAAAATGTCCAAACATTTTATGTATTAGACCATTTGCTTTAGGAAAACTACAATGGGCTTGTACAGTAGCGTCTGTATTATCTTCAGCAATGATTCGTGGAAATATTTCTTGAATTCCTGTTTCTTTATTTACTCCGAAGCATAAATGAACTGGTTCTTCTATCTTAGTTCCTTCTTTTATTATAACATCAGCTATAATTCCATTTTCAATCTCTCTACCTTTCAGAATTACACCATCTACATCCTCCATTCCTCTAATTTTATTAAAATCTAAGAGAAGTTTAGCACCTTTTCCATGTCCTGGCAAAAAATCTCTAATATCAATATTATAATCCTCCAGACTTTCTAAAATTTCTCTCGGATACTCAACATTACTCATGATTGTCCTTCCTCCCTAAAGATTCTGTCAATATAATCCTCATCAACACAAAAGCCTCCATTTTTGAACAAGGTACGTTTACAAAACTCTTTTAAACCCGCTTTAGCACAATACCTTAGCATAACCTTTGGAAATTCATCCGTTATTAAAGCATCTCCTCTCCATAATAAAGTTCCATAATCCGCAACCATTCCAATATCCTCTCTATGTGTTATTAAAAGGATTGTCATATCTAACTCTTTTATTTTATTAAATATATTCATGAAATCCTCAATAACAATCATATCTAAACCGCTATCAGGTTCATCAAGAATAATTAACCTTGGTTTCATAGCAACAGCAGCAGCTAATTCAACTCTTTTTCGCTCTCCTCCGCTTAAGAATTCATCAATAATACGATTCATAAATCTCTCTGGTTCTAAATTTACAATTTTTAAGGCTCCAATTATTTCTTCTTTCATATTTGCCTTGTCTTTGATACCAAGTGATATATATCTAGGAATGGATAATCCATCAATTCTTGCAGGTTCTTGCCATGCTAAAGTTATGCCTAAATTTGCTCGTTCAGTTATTTTCATTGGAGTTATGTCTATGCCATCAAAATATATTTTACCTTCAGAAGGTTTATAATTATCAAGACCCATAATAGTGTATGCTAACGTTGATTTACCAGACCCATTTGGACCGATTATCGCGTGAATTGACCCTTCTTTGACCTCAAATGATACTTTATTAAGAATTACACATTTTTGGTCTAATGTTGGTATTGTTAGATTCTTTACTTCTAAAAGCATTCCAAACCACTCAAATTGGTTGTTCAATTACTAATTAGTATAATATACATAATTTTTAATACTTTAGTTATAAAAAATTAGATTCCATGTTAAAATCATTCATTATCAAATAGAAGAAAATATTTGCATTAAAAAATAATAATAGACTAATTTTAATATTGAAATGTTCATAAAATTATATAGAATCAAATTAAAAAATTATAACAATATATTATGAAGTGTTATTAATGGCTAAAAAAGAGTATGTGTGCAACAAAGGTAAAAGAAGTTCCATTGTTATAGAAGATTTTCCAATTGAAATTAAAGAGGGTTCTACATTCATATTAGGTTTTGCAGGAATTGGTTTAATAGGACCGATTATTGCTAACACCCTAATAGATCAGCTTCCAGATATTCAAGAGATTGGATTTTTAACTTCTGAATATTTACCACCTATTAGTGTCTTTTATAAGGGAGTACTTAAACATCCATTTAGATTGTATTATTCACCTTCACAAAACTTAATTGTTGGAATATCAGAAGTTCCGTTTCAGGTTGCCACAGCTTACAACGACCTTTCTAGAACCATATGTAACTGGGCTCTTAGTGATGATGTAAAAGCTAAAGAAATATTAATTTTCCAAGGTATACCTCAACGTCTTGGCGTAATTGATGAGTATCCTGTTTATTACGCGGCAGAAGAGAATATGATTAAAAAGTTAAAGGATTTAAACCTTGAAATCGAGCCTGTTGAGAAAGGGATTATTGTTGGACCTGAGGCAACAATTCTGAATGAGGCATTATCTAATAAATTAGATGCTTATGCTTTATTTACTCCAGTATTGGAAATTCCCACACCAGAAGGAGCGGCTAGTATTATTGCAATTTTGAATAAAATTTATAAATTAAAGATTGATACTGGCCAATTAATAGAACAAGGGAAAGAGATTAAGGCCAAAATGTTAGAATTAGCTCAGAAAGCACAAGAATATCAAAGACAACAACAATTACCTTCCTCTCCAAAAGAAGGATATACTCAATATTTTCAATAATTAAATACTTTATTTTTGATTTCTCCTTTATTTTTTTATTAATCTCATTGATAATTTATAAAAATTAATTTTAAAATTCACCTTTATTTAGTCAAATTGAATAAGTATAAAATTAATTTCTAAGAGTAATTTCGAGGTAATCTTATATTAAAGAAAAATTTTTCCCAGTTCAAATCGATCAAGAATTATGTCTTAGGTGTGAACGATGCTTAAGAGCGTGTAAGGCTAAAGCAATATATTTTGAACATGGAATAAGAAAAGTTGATTACATTAAGTGTAAGGCATGTCTCAATTGTGTTCAAGTTTGTCCTAGAAATGCAATTGAAGTAACATCGATAACTCATCCAAATCAAATAGTAAGCATTAAGATAGATCATGAAAAGTGCTCGATGTGTGAAGAATGTCTGGATGAGGATGGAAAATTTTGCCCGAAAAATTTATTTTTTAAGCATATTGTGAAAACAGTTGGAAAAGAAGAGGAAGGAATAAGATATAAGTTTAGCGAAATTGGAGAATGTCAAGGTTGTTTAAAATGCGAATTCTCTTGCCCAGAAGGAGCAATAGAACCTGTGAAATATGAAGCTTAAAAAACGTTTTGAATTATATTAACTTTTTTCCCCAATTTTTTGTAAGATTAGAGGTTTAATTTCAGAAAAATCTGAAAATACATGGATTCCTTCCATCTTTTTTAATCTTTCAATATTTTCCATTTCTATATCTCTAATTTTTAGAACTAAAGGACTTCCATCAGGTCTTGATGTGACAATTGGTTCTAAATCTTGGTCTGAAGGAAATAAATATACTTTGACACCACCTTTTATCGCTTGAGCTACACAATTAGTAATTAATGAGTCAGCTATTCCATAAACAATTTTGGCTATACTATTAGCCGAAACTGGACACACTAAAAACATATCATATTGTCCAAGCTGTAGAGGCCCAGCATAAAATGGAATATTTGGAGTTTTTTCTACTTTAACCTTTTTAACTATATCTGTTAATGGAAGCCATTTTTTATACCACTTTACAACTGCTGCCCCCTCTTTTGATAGAATTACTGTTAAATCCACATTATGATTCTCCTGCAATTCTTTCATTAAATTAATTGATTCTTGAAGAACATAACCAGTTCCAGTTATTCCCCACATTAATTTAAATGTCATTTTTTCTATTATATAAGTTTAGATAAATCTTAATTTATCAAAAATTAAACTTAGTTTATAAATTCCCAATTAATTAATTTAATTAGCAATACTAAAATTTTACTATTAGATCAACTATGAAAGATTCAAAATATGTTTATCTGGATAATGCCGCTACAACTCCAATGGATCCGCAAGTAATTGAAGAAATTAATAAACATTTTAAAGAAACTTATGGAAATTCTTCTAGCTTGCATTCAATAGGACAAAGGGCAGGACAATTATTAGAAAAATCACGAAAAACTATAGCTTCTTTGATTAATGCAGAATCAGAGGATATTTATTTCACATCTTCAGGTACTGAAGCTGACAACCTTGCAATAATGGGTGTAGCTTTAAAAAATCAAGAAAAGGGAAATCATATAATTACTACTACTATAGAGCACCATGCAGTCGAAAATCCATGTAAAGAATTGCAGAGGAAAGGATTTGAAGTTACATTCTTACCAGTTGATAATTTTGGTTTAATTGATCTTAAAGAATTGGAAAATACAATAAAAGATAAAACAATTCTTATAACTATAATATTTGCTAATAATGAAATAGGTACGATTGAACCTATTAAGGAAATCGGAGCAATAGCTAAAAAACACAATGTTATATTTCATACTGATGCAGTTCAAGCTTTTGGTAAACTCCCAATAGATGTCAACGAGATGAATATTGATCTGTTATCTGCATCTGCTCATAAGATTTATGGTCCAAAGGGTATTGGATTATTATATATACGAAATAAAGGGAAAAAGGAAGGGTGGGGTAAATATATTCAGCCATTAATGTTTGGTGGAGGGCATGAAAAAGACATGCGACCAAGCACAGTAGCAGTGCCATTAATTGCTGGTTTTACTAAAGCAGTAGAAATAGCAAAAGCAGAGATGGCTAAAGAGGCTGAAAGACAAATAATGTTGCGAGATAAAATCATAAAATCTGTGTTAGGAAATATTGATGATACTTATCTTAATGGTCATCCTTCTCAAAGGCTACCTAATAATATAAATCTGGGATTCAAATATATTGAGGGAGAGTCTATTGTCTTAGATTTAGATATGGAGGGTATTGGTACGTCTACAGGCTCAGCATGTTCCTCAAAATCACTTGATCCATCCCATGTATTACTAGCTATAGGTTTAAAACCAGAAGAGGCTCATGGTTCTTTAAGAGTTTCAATAGGAAGATTTACCACAGAGGAAGAAGTTCACTATTTCTTAGAGAAATTGCCTTTAATAATAGAAAGACTAAGAAAAATATCTCCACTTAAGAAAGGAATAAAGTATATGTTTGATGAGACTGCCACGGATCATTATAATTAAATTTTTAATGAATTAGATTTTATTATCTGAAATTATTAGCGATAAATTTCATTAGAGGGTTCAATATCTATTACTTTATAATTTCCAATACTTAAAGAATTAATGATTCCAGTCCAAGTAGGAACTGAATTCAACCTTATCTAATCTAAATTTCTATCCATTCATATGGAGCAATCGTAACATACGTAGTATTAATTGAGTAATATAAGTTTCTGTTTATTCTTTATATGTTTTTAATCGCTGTTCGACAGTATTAGTTATTTTTATTAACATTTCTTTATATGAATAACCTGCAAATTTAGACATTTTAGCTAAATGTCCATCCCAACACCAACCAGGATTTGGATTAACTTCTAATAATTTTGGATTTCCATTAATATCAAGTCTCCAGTCAAATCTTCCATAATCTTTGCATTCTAATCTTTCAAATAATTTTAATGAATATGATTCAATTAACTGAACTGTTTCTTCCGGAAGTTCAGCAGGTATTGATTTAATATTCCAATAAGGAGAATCTGGAAGCCATTTAGCCTCATATCCACAAATTTTCGGTAATTCTGGGGATAAACTTGAATAATCTTCTTCTATTATCGGCAGAATTATATAATCATCAGGAGGATTTCCAATAATACCTAATGTTAAATCTTTTCCAGTGAGGAATTGTTCAATTAAAATTGATTTATCATATCCAAATTTTTCTCTAATTTCTGTTATTGCATTTAATAATTCTTCTCCATTATTAACCACACTTCTTTGAGTAATACCAAAACTTGAATCTCCAAAATTTGGTTTAACAATAGCAGGAAAATATAAAGGTAAGTCAATAATTTTATCATCAGGTTTTATATATATTGCTTCGGGTACAGGAATTTCTAATTCTTTTGCGATACCTCTCACTAATGATTTATCATAACAAAATGCTAAACATTGTGGTCCCGAACCAGTATAAGGAATTTTAAGAATTTCTAGGATAGCAGGTATATGTAATTCTTTTCTTGGATCATTGTAAAATCCTTCATCACATAAATTAAAAATATAATCGATTTTTCCTTTTAAATTCTGTAAATCTTGGATTAAAGTATCGTGATTGTTTAGATAAACAAAATTATATCCTTCAAGTTCTCTTAAAGCAGACTTTAATTGATCTATAGTATAAAAATCATCATCATCAAAAATAGTCGAAGGTTTAAGAGTATCAGGTTTATTTGGATCCCCAAATAATACAACTACATTTTTATCTTGTGAAGTTATTTTTCTTGTAATTTGTGTCCATTCTTTTTTAACAACTGCACTGACTAATATTCTTCTCTCCATCATACCCAAATCTTGATCCCGTTGAGACTCAGGCTTTATTGAACCATGGAATTTTATATCATTAAAACCAGCTTTTTCTAAGATCTCTGAGATTTTAGTTTTAGAATATAATCTTTCAGCATAAAATTGATCTACAAGAACACCTTTATTTACATGATTAATTACTTCACGAGAGATTAATCTTTGTTTATCTAATGATAATGACCTTTCACGACATACAAAGAGATTTTTATCAATCCATTCCCATGAACGTGGTTGAAAATTGTGTTTTAAATACTCTCCATCTGTTAAATCGATTAATATACTACCCCAAGGCTTTAACACGCGATATGCTTCTCTTAAAACATTAAAATCATCATTTATAGACTCAAAATACCCAAAACTGTTTCCTAAAATCATAATTTTATCAAAGCTATCTGGAGAATAGGGCAATTTTCTTGCATCCCCTTCATGGAATTTACATATTACACCCTCTTTTTTAGCATTGACTCTTGCTTTTTGAATTAAATATCGTGATCGATCTAATCCTTCAATATTTTCAAAACCTCTTTTTGCAAACTCAATTGAATGCCTACCTTGTCCACAACAAAGATCAAGGATATGTTCTTCAGGTCTCAAATCTAATATTTTTGAAGAAACATCTACTTCATAAGAGGTAATCTTTTGATCTTCAACTACATCACCATCTGTCTTCAAATAAAAAGCATTAAAGATTTTTTTCCACCAATCTTTTCTGACAAATTCTTCTAAATCAGCAACGGGACCAAGGCAGAGGGGAATTTTATTCTCTTTTTTATTTAAACTAACTTTTTTTTGATCAAGATAACTTTGTTTGACGTTCATCTTTTTTTTTTAGACTTTTTTTATTGAACCGTAAAATCTCTTCGAATATTTTATTAGGTTTTTATTATTGACAAATGATCTTAAATTTCTTCTGATATCTCACTCTTTTATTAAAAATTTTATTTAGTTTTTAATCTTTAAATTTGTTAAATTTATTTATTTCCTCTCTATTTTATATAGATTTAATTTTTTTTTTTATAAATTAAACTTGATTATTGATGACATATATACATAATCTTATTTATAAATATTTCGATTTACATCTTGTTAACAGGAGATAAGCTAAGAACACGATATTAGGATTACTAATTATCAGATAGATTTTAAGAATACTAATCTTACTTTACGAGGTAAAAAATTTTAAGTATAAGCTATTTTGCTTTGTATATATTTTATTGAATTATATATTTGAAATATATCTAATTCATTATTAAATAAATAGGTTTTCTCTAAGTTTATCCAAGAAATCCAAAAGAGAAATTATTAAATTTATAGATTAATTATGATCAGCATTTTTTTAAATTTTAAAAAAAAATTTAGAAAATTTAAGAATTATTGATACCTTTCTATTAATTTCATGAATTTTTTAACCAAGAAAATCTATATTATGTTATTATTTGTAAAGATTGAGAAAAAAAATTATATGATATTTTTATTACTCTATTTAGATTTTACCATATTTCTATTAATATAGTAATTTTTAGCAATTATTATATAAATTAGAAATATTTAAATATGTATTTTGATTTTTTACGTAATTGATAAAATATATATATTTTAATTTAATTTAAATTGAGATATTAATGGAGATGGAGAAAATGGAAATGGAATATACTTGTGGGAAAAAAAAATATAAGGATGAAGAAGAATGGGATGAGGATGAGGATGAAGATGAGGATGAAGATGAGGATTGGGAAGAATATGACGAAGAATATTAAATTTAGTATATAATTATAAAATCTAAAATCCTTAAAATCTTCCAATAAAAAGATAACTCTTGAAATGAAGTTTTTTTAGAAATAATTAGTTCTATATTAATTACATATTCTAAACATAATAATAAATATACTGTCTAAAATGGAAAAACCAAAATACCTTGCGATTCTTATTTTAATTGGAGGTAAAAGTACTCGTTTTGGTACTGAAAAAGCGGCTGTAGATTTCTTTGGAAAACCGTTAATTTTACATCAAATAGAAACTTTAAATAACTTTGATGAGGATATCTTTTTAGTGGCACATTCTGAAGATCAAGTATTTGATTATCACAAATTAATAGAATTCCCTAAAGAAATCACTTTTATTGTAGACGACCGTGAGAAATTTAAATATCCAAAAATCTTTAACCCAATGTTAGGCATATATTCTGGATTAAAGGAATTAATTAGGTTAAATTTTGAAAAAGTATTCTTATTATCATGTGATATGCCTTTAATTAAACCAGAAATAATTGAATTAATGATAAAAGAATCTGAAGATTATGATTGTTGTATACCTAGATGGAATAATGGCTTTTTAGAACCATTTTTTGCTATTTATCCCGTTGAAAAAGGATATTATAAAGCAAAAGAAATTCTAACTAAAGAAAATTATGGTTTATATAATTTCATAGATAAAAACTGGAGAATAAATTTTGTATCTGTGGAAAAATCTATTCAACCATTAGATAAAAAATTAGTTAGTTTGATCAATATCAATGGTCCTATTGATATTGCTAAATTAATAAAATTCTATAAACAAAATTCTGGTTATTAGGCTAAAGATATAAATATATTAACTATATTTTCAATATAAATAAATAAACAAACTGGCTAAAAAATATACTTTTTATTTCTCTCATAAAAGATTAATATCTATTATTTAAATCTATTTAATAATTTTAATTTATTATACTAAATTACAAATATTTGGAACAAACATTTAAAAAGCATTTTTATCAAATTAATATTTAGACCTTTTTTTAAAAGGATTTAAATCAGTTTCTAAATAGATTTTATTTAAAATGAAATATTAAGAGGTGAAAGTAAATGGATGAATTAATGCATATTGAAAAAGAAGCCCAGGAGAATCAAAGAATTGCTCAACATGAAAGAGAGGTTGCTAAAAAATCAAAAAATAATGCTTTAGTTGAAATTAAAAGATCAAAGGTTAGAGAAAATTTGATGAAGATTGAATATCAATTGGCAAAAATTAAAAAAGAATTGGCAGAAAAGAGAAATTTTTTAGCAAAAGAAAAAATTAAAATTAAAAAGAATCAGATAATTGATTTTCCAGAAGAAGAATTAAAAATAGAAAGTGAATATGCTACTTATAATGAAAAAATAGCCAAAAATCAAGAAGATATAGCTGAGGTTAATAAAAAAGTAGCTTTACTTGAAAAATCGATTGCCGATCAAAAATTAAAGTTGGCTAATGAAAAATTGGATGTTGCAAAAGAACGAGAAAAGTTATCTAAAGCACAATTTAATTATTTAAAAGTTGTTAAAACACATGCTTCAGAGGAAAAAATAATGAAAGCTAAAATCAACTATGAAAAACAAAAAGAAAACCTACTAAAACAAAAAAAAGACGTAATAGAAAAAGAAAATAATATTAGAAAAAGAGAAAATAAACTTGCTGATTTAAAGAAAGAACATTCTTTAAAATTAGCAGAAAGAGAAAAGATTAGACATCCTGGAGTTGTTGTAGCGGGATAAAATTTAACTCAAGGTTATGGCCTAACTACATTGACAGCTGAAAGTATGAAAGATAATGTTAAATTAGTTGTTTTAATAATTAAACGTAAAAATCTTTCTAAAATAATGGAAATTATTAGAAATTTTAATCCAAATGCTTTTGTTTCTATTGAACAAGTTAAATCCGTAATAGGGGGAGCTTTTCCTCCAAGAAAGAAAACAACATGGGATCTTTTAAGAAGAAAAAAAATAAAATAAAATCTTTTAATTAAAAAATTAAAATTCATTAGGAATAATTTAGTAATTTTATTATATTTCTATATTATTAGAAATCGCAACTATTTTTTTGATTGTTAAATATGATTAAATAATGAATAATGAGGAATTTTTATTTTTAGATAAAATAATAATAATTAAAGAAAAAGAGGATATTGATTCTTCCTATAAAATTAAGTCGTATTATCAAAAACTTAAGTTTATGGAAAACAGAAAAATTCCTCAGAAACCAATTTCTGAAGTATTAAACCATTTTTTTTTGAAAAACAAATATATTTCTGAAAAGTCAAAGAAGTCAATTACGAAAATTATCCACTGTCCAAAAGATAAAATACTAATTATTATTACAAAATCGGGAAAGGACATTATTTGGAATAGAGATAAACTCATTCAAGATTATGGTTGGTTCTTTTTTATAGCTAAAACTGATATTGGAAAAAAAAAATCCAAAAAAAAGAGAGAAAAGGAAGAGATAAAAAAAGAGATAACGATAAGTAAAGTTAATTTTCAGTTTAAAGATCTGGTTTTTCCAATTAAACAAAAAGAAAATATGCGTCCATTATATCATACAAAAGAATATTTCCAGTATATTAAATTAATTAAATCAGAAAATATTCCACAAGTACCCATTAAAGAAGTTTTAGAAGATTTTTTCCATAAATATGAAGATATACCTTTAAAAGAAAAGAAGGCGATTAGGAAGGTTATATATTATAATAGAGAGAAGGTTATTGTTATAAAATCCCTTATTGGGGATAAGATGTATGAACATTTGGAAAATTTAGTTAAGAAATATGGATGGTACTTTTATATAACAGGAGTTCCTGTTGGATCTAGTGAAATCTCACTAGCAATTGATAGAATTGAAAAAAGATATAACCAAGATTATTTTAAAAGTTTATCAATTTCTCAGTATAATAATGCCAAATCTAGAGTAACTATTTATCCAATAATACTTAAACCAAATCACAATTGCCATATTATAGGGATAGGAAATCTAAATATTTTATTAGATTGCGGAATTTCTAAACCAATTTCTCAAGAAGGTGAAGAAGAAGAAAAAATTGATATAAGTAAAAAAGTAGATGACTTTAAACACATTGAAGAATATCTTGAGAACCTTCCAGAATTAATCTTAGAAGAAGAAAAAAAAGAGAAAATTGAATCTGAACATGAAATAATCCAAAATTTGTCACCATACAAACCAAAAATTGATGCAATTTTTATTTCACATAGTCATTTTGATCATATTTCAGGACTTAAAAAATTGATTGAATTATATCCAGATATCCCTATATTATGCTCAAGAATTACATTAGATCTATTTCTCTTAAGGGATTCTAACTTCTTAAAGCAAGAGACTCATGAAGAAATTGAAGAAGAAGAATATAAAAATATTGTAAAAAATGTAATTTATGTAGAAAATGGCGATAAAATAGAATTTAAAATGAAAAATTGTTACCTTTCTTTCTTTCATGCTGGACATATGCCAGGAGCTTTGATGCTATTAGCAAAAATTAATAATTTTCGATTATTATATACTGGAGATTATACTTATCATGATATTACCCCTTTTGCAGGAACTAGGAGGTTCCTAGAACAAATTTCTCGACCAATTGATTATCTTTTAATTGATGGAACAAGTGCAAGTGAGGATTTCGGTTATTTATCAGATCAATTTCACAGTTTGATTCTATTTTTAGAACAAAAAGCAGAATATGAAGACAATGTGCTTATTGGCGCCGACCCTTCGAGTTTAGCAATTACATTCATGCTAATCTTTTGGCGCTATTTTAGAAAGTTGCAACTAAGACAAGGTTTCAAAAAACGACCTAATATTTATGTAGACATGATGGTAAGGAAAAATATTCAAGTTATTAATCATCGATATGAATATATTTATGGTCCTATCTCAAGATTAATTCGTGATAAAGCAAATCCATTTAATAGCATAAAATTTCGATGGTTTGATCATGATAATTTAGATTTTCTAAGAGCGAAAAATAATATAATTATCTCACATCCTCCTGATCTTTCATATGGTATTATTAGAAATATTATTAATATTATTGGACGTAACCCTCACAATCTTGTGTTTTTGGCAGGTTCAATTCATGAACCTCCTGGTATTGATTTGATCTCTGGAAGTGAAGAAATTGAATTATCAGAAACATGGAAAATGCCATTTCGTGCATTATTAATAAATACATTTGCTCCTCAACTTAAAATTAAACTACATGCTGATAAAAATCAGTTGGCTGAAATGATAAAAAGTCTTGAGCCAAAAGAAGTTTGCTTTTTCCATCAAAGTCCTAAGAGATTAGAGGAAGCAGTAGAATACGTAAAAGGTTTAGGGGTAGAAAAAGTTTCAATTCCAATTAAGAGAAAACTCTTAATCTTAAATTAAAGTTAGACTTATCAATATTTTGAAGTTATCTATTTAAACTTATTAGATAACAACCATCAAGACTTTAAATTATAAAGTTTTATCAATATATAATAACAATTTTTTAAAAGGTGATGATCTATTTATTCGGAAAAAGTTATGGATCACTTTAGAAACCCCCGAAATATGGGTGAAATGAAAGATGCTGATGCAATTGGGGAAGTTGGAAATCCTGTATGTGGCGATTTAATGTATATTTATATTAAGGTAAAAGAAGAAGGAGTCACAGAAGTAATTGATGGTATATCTTTCCAAACATTTGGTTGTGCAGCAGCAATTGCAACATCATCTATGATAACGGAATTAGCTAAAGGAAAGACCCTTGAAGAAGCAGCAAAAATAACTCGAGACAATATAGCGGACTCATTAGATGGCTTACCTCCGATTAAACTGCATTGCAGTAATTTAGCCTCTGATGCTTTACGCGATGCTATAAAAAAATATCGTGAAAAGAAAAAATAATATTATATAGACTTTTTTAGAAATTTTATCAATTCTTATTTGCTTGATCCTTACTTTTATTTACAATTTATAAACAATATCTATATTTAATCCATTTGATTTCTAATGATTAGGATTACTAATAGATGGTGAATATATATGGAATCAAAAGAAAAAGTAAAAATTAAACTCAGTGGCATGACCTGTGCTTCTTGCGCATTGAAAATTGAGACAAAATTGAAAAATTTGAGTGGTGTAAGTAGCTCAGTTGTAAATTTTGCTAATGAAGAGGCTACAGTTGAATATGATAGTAGAATAACTGGTTATGACGATTTTAATAAAGCAATTAGGAATTTGGGTTATAAATCTACATTAGCTAAAATAGATATTAAAGTAATTAGTTTGCTTAGTGAAGAAGATTTCAATAATTTAGTTAATTCTATTAAAAACATCGATGGTGTTAATGATGTTAGAGGAAATTATAATGCCAAAAAGTTATTCTTAGAATTTAATGAATTACAAATTGATGAAAGTAAAATTTATTCAAATATAAATAAATTGGGCTATAAAATTGAGAAAGCAGCAGGAGTCATTGATAAAGAAATAGAGAAACATAAAAAGGAAATGAGATATAGACTTCGCATATTGACAATTTCATTAATCTTCACCTTTATAATTACACCTATTAGTTGGTTTGTTGCTGAATCAGTCTTTAGAAATCTACTACTATTATTTTTAGCGTTAGGAAATTATAGTATTGCTGGCTCATTTTTCCTAATCGGGGCATATAAGTCTTTAAAAAATAAGTCTACTAATATGGATGTTTTGGTGGCTTTAGGAACAACGACAGCATTGGTTTATTCAATTTTAACAACATTCTTTATCGAGGGAAAAACTTTTTATGAGGCAATGAGTATGATACTATCTTTTCTTTTAATTGGAAAGTATTTCGAGCATAAAACAAAAGGACAAACTTCAGAAGCAATTAAGAAATTAATCGGTTTACAACCAAAAACAGCCACTCTCTTAAAAGATGATAAAGAAATTGAAATTCCTATTGAAGAAATCGAAGTTGGTGATATTTTAATAGTTAGACCAGGTGAAAAGATACCCGTTGATGGAAAGGTAATTAAAGGTAAGACAAAAGTTGATGAATCTATGATTACGGGAGAAAGTCGATATATTAAAAAAGAAATCGATAGTGAAGTAATAGGCGCTACTGTCAATCAGACTGGACTAGTTAATATTGTTGCTGATAAAATAGGGAAAGATACACTTTTATTTCAAATCATAGATTTTGTAAAAGAAGCTCAAAGTAAAAAAGCAGCTAAACAACTACTAGCTGATAAAGTGAGTAATTATTTTGTGCCCATTGTAGTATTGATAGCTACAGGAGTGTTTTTATATTGGTATCTTATTGCTCAAATAGGACTTGAGCAATCATTATTAGTTTTTACATCAATTGTAGTTATTTCATGCCCATGTGCTCTAGGTTTGGCAATACCTACAGCAGTAATGGTAGGCACAGGCAAAGGAGCAGAGAATGGAATTCTCCTTAAGGGTGGTGACTCTTTAGAAGCAATAAATACAATAAACACAATTGTTTTTGATAAAACTGGAACATTAACAGTTGGAAAACCAAAAGTTTCTGTAATTTTAGCTGAGAAGGAGTTAAAAGGAAGTGGATACGATGAAAATGACCTTTTATATTTCGCAGGGAGTGCTGAAATGGGTTCTGAACATCCTCTTGGAAGATCAATAATAGAAGAATCAAATCAGCGAGAGCTAAATCTTGATACTCCTATTGAATTTGATGCTATACCTGGAAAAGGAATAAAAGCTATAATAAAAGACAAGATTGTATTAATTGGAAATGAAAAACTAATGTTAGATGAGAAAATCTCAATTGAAGATTATAAGCAGAAATTCAATGAATTCCAGCAACAAGGAAGTACAACTATTTTAGTTGGTGTTGAGAATGTGATAAGAGGAATTATCGGTATTTCTGATAAGTTAAAGGAGCAAGCACCATATGCTTTAGAAAAATTAAGGGATATAGGATTGGAAATATATATGATTACTGGTGACAACAGACAAACTGCTTTAAGTATTGGTAACCAATTGAAAATCGATGAAGAACATATTTTAGCGGAGGTATTGCCAAATGAAAAAGCCCAAACAATTCAAAATTTACAAATTTCGAAAGATCATAAGATTATCGGAATGGTTGGTGATGGAATTAACGATGCACCAGCTTTAGCTCAAGCAGATGTAGGAATTGCTATTGGATCTGGTACAGATATAGCAATTGAAACTGC
Organism: Promethearchaeota archaeon; assembly: GCA_016839585.1. GTDB lineage: Archaea > Asgardarchaeota > Lokiarchaeia > Sigyniarchaeales > SOKP01 > Loki-b32. The sequence continues at coordinate 64,957 of JAEOTZ010000021.1, read as the reverse complement.
TGACATCGTTCTAATGCGAGGTGACCTTAGAAATGTGGTTTCTGCTATTAATTTATCTAAAAAAACTTATAAAAAAATGATTACGAATCTGTTTTGGGCATTTATTTATAATATCATAGGAATACCTATTGCGGCGGGTATTTTATATGGATTAACGGGATTCTTTTTACCTCCTTATTTAGCAGCAGTTTTCATGGCGACTAGTTCCGTTTCTGTGGTGACCAATGCTTTGTTCTTAAAAAGGTTCGAACCGAAAACACCTCAGCAACTTGAAGAGGGGCGTTTACTTCTATCTCAAGAAAAAGTAATCGATCCTGTATGTGGAATGGAAATAGTTCCTAGTCGTGCTATTGAGTATGAGTATCAGGGGAAACTTTATCACTTCTGTAATCCTAACTGTGAAACTCACTTTAAGCGTGATCCAGAAAGATTTAAGAACTATGATAATATGGATCCCAAATTAATGCAAATGAAAAGTATTAATGAAAAGTATGTTAAATCTGTAAATAAAAAAGAGGTTGATAAAAAAATGGGAAAATTAAAATGTGTGGAATGTGGAGTAGAACAAGAACTTCCAATGCATTGTGGTGAACCTATGCATAGTGAAGGCGACCAGTTAGTCTGTTGGATGGGCGCATCTTGTGGTGCTCAACCAATCCCAGAACATCACGGGAAACCTATGGAAGTGATTGAGTAAAGAAATAGTAATTATTAGTACAAATAAAAATAAAAGGTGATACACAAATTATGGAATTAAAATGTATTAAATGTGGAAATGTTGTTGAGACGCTTCCACAACATTGTGGTCAAGATATGATTTTTAATGAAGAAACTGGAGCGTTAGAGTGTTATATGGGAGAATCTTGTGGTTACATAGATTTGGATGAGTTTATCTGTGAAAATTGTTGTAAATAATAAATTTTATTTTTTATCTTATATTTTACAAATTATAATATTAACTGGTAAATAAAAAGATAAATCAACGAATCTGTTTATTAACATCTTTAAGGGTTTAGGTGAGAATATGAGTGAACAATCAAATCAAAAATCAAAAATAAGAATTATTTGTCCTTTTTATCATTCTTGTATTTTACCTAAGAATTATAATTGTAATGATACTAAAGCCATAAATGTATGCAGTGAATTTCAGCTAAAAAAGAAAAAAATAAATAATAAATAAGTAATTTGATTTAAATTAATATATTAGAGTCGTTTAAAGCTTCTTTTGACTTTTTCTTTTTTATATTCAGCCAAATTTCTAAAAAAGTGAACATTAATAGACCAATTAAGCAGGTTAACGCACCTACTAGAAATGCCATTTGATACGCAAAAATATCACTCTTTCCCTTGTTTATTAAGAGATCTATTAAAGGTCCAGATACAAGAGTACAAGCTAAACCCCAAGATAAGAAGAATGTAGTATTATATACCCCAAATAATTTTGCTCGAATTCTTGCTGTCATTAAAGTTGAAGCAAAAGCGTATGATGAGGCGTATATAATTACTTCAGCCGCACCTATTAAGAAATTTCCAAGGAAAATGGTTAGTAGATTGGCTGCAGTTGCTATAATGATTAGAGCGATGATCCCAATAATTGATCCAAATATTAAGGTCCTTGCATAGCCTAATTTTTTACTTAATATTCCTGCTAAAAGTCCAATTAAAACAACAGAAATTGAACGTGTATTCGCAATAAAACTGAGCATTATATCATCAACTGCAAAACCAGATTCCAATTTTAAAAATTGTGGGAAAGGAACAGTAATAGAACCTCTTCCAAGATTTATAAAAGTTAAGGCAATAATGAATATGACAAATATAAAAATGTTATTTTGCTCATCATCTAATTCTATATCAGAATTCCCTTCTTGCTTCTTTCTTAAGGTGACACCACCTTCAGGAACAAAGAGGAGCATTGGAATAGTTGAAATAAACATAGTAAATGATGCTATAAAAAATAATGTTCCGTTTCGAAACCCCAAGCCTCCATCATACAGAAATCCACCGATAAAGATTCCTATAATACGTCCTGATCCTCCAATACTAGTTAAATAGCCCATAATTTTACCACGCTTTTTAGAAGGGTATACATCACTCACTAGAGCACTCCATCCAATGTTTGACATTGACCAAAACATTTCTACAATCGTTAAACCAATTATTATTACGTATCCAGCTAGATATAATTCCTCGAAAATAAAATGAACGCCCCATACTAGCATTGTTCCAATCCCCGCGATTAATTCACCTAAAATAATTAACAAACGTCGACGTTGAAATTTATCACTTATGGGACCCCAAACTAGATTTTGAAACAATACACTCATTATCATTGGTAGAGTGGCGTATAAAGTCGTTTCTGTAACTGATAATTTTAGATAGAATCTTAAATAAATTGATAGATATGTATAAAATAATCCTCGCCTAAACATAGCGAGAATTTGGAAAGATGATAATCCAATGAATACTTTAAAATTTGATTCTTGAATTTTTTGAGTCAGCAAATCTTATCTTTAAATATTAAAAATAGAATTAAAATTATTTTATTTTTTTTAGCTGTTTAAGGTACGTTTTCTCTCATAAAATTCTTCCATTTTCCTCAATTGATTTCTAAGTTTTGTTGTATTAGGAACAGATGATAATTTTTCAGCATATAAAGGATAGTATTTATATAAATTATCTAATAGATTAAACCACGATTTTTGATCTTCATTTTTATCTGAAACCTCTTTTTTCAATTGATATATAACTCTTTTTTCTCTCTTGGTTTTAAGAGCTCTATGAAAATTTTTAGTTACATGAACTCTAAATTTAGCATACTCTTCCGGTCTAAAATTAGCTAAAGAGAAGTTCATACTATCATCAGAAAAAGGTAAGAATTTGATTTTTTTATCCTCAGGTTCATCGGGATTCTCTATTAGAACCAATTCCAAATCAGCGCTACTGAGCCTCTCTAAGATAGGATATAATTCTCCAGGAGTTATTCTTGTATTTAATTCAATTTGATCTGATATTTCAGAAATAGGGATATATAAGTCAAGAAACTTTTCATTGTTTTCAATCCTATAAAAATATTCATCCTTAATCATTTGTAACAGCTGATTTTTTAAAGCATCTGTTAATTTTACTTTCAAATCTTTGGTTATTTTTGCATCTTCTTTTACTTTTTTCATTTCTTGTTCGTCTACTTGCTTTTTTGCATAGTTTGTAGTAAGAGAGGCAATAAGTTGATCTGAAGCTTTTTCTGATTCGCTGACAGCTCTTAATCTGCTTTTTTCACTCTTTTCCGCTAAACTAGTTTCATATAATCTTTTAGCTAAATATTTTTTAGCTTTTTCTTGTGCTTTTCCTTTTCTATCAAATCGTTCGGTAACAGAGGTGAAATCTATAAATTTTACGGGTGTACCAAATTCTTCTTTTCTCTCATTTATAAGAATATCCATATCTTTAGTCGCTAATTGCTCAACTAGAGAGTAAACATTACTTTTTGATAGTCGAGTTGCTTTAATTAATTCACGCTCAAGTATTTCAATTGGAAAAGCCTCTCCCCTCCGGATGTATTCACTTCTTATAATCTTATAAATTTTTTCAATATTCTTTTCTTCATCATATACTAATTCTTTTTGAAGTCTCATAAACATTGAAGTCTCATGAGGTTTTATATAATAGACTAATAAAGTACTACCTAAGAGAAAAATCATCAATACTGAAATTACATATTTATCCGCCATTAACCAAATCCCAATTGGAGTTACTTCTTGATTTGTTATTTCATTTGTTAGTGCAAAACGTGTCATAGTTTGAGCGAGTACACATGCTAAAAAGAATAAAACTAATCCGTCTTTCTTAAATATAAAAATACGCCATCCTAATGTTCTACCAGTTTTTTTGACAACCCTATATAGAAAATACATAGATATAATAAACTCAAAAATTAAAATAATGCCAACAGGCGAGACAGTAGCTCCTACCGTTGCTTTAAATGCATCTATTGTTTCTGGTCTTAATAACATAAAGATACTGATTTCTAAAATTTGAAAGAAAAAGATGAATAAAACAATTAAAGAAAAAGTAAAATTGTCAAAGGTTCCAGCTCTTTTTGTTTCTGCACGCCTTCTAGTAAAAACGAATTCAAAAATTATAAATACCAAGGTCAATACCAAACTAAAATAAATTAGCGGCATAACAACACGCATTTCTAGATTATACACTTTAACAGCGGCACTAGGATCAATCTTGCCAAAAATATCTAATGAAAGAAACACTAAGAAACTCCTATAAAATAGTGAAAGAATAACAAGAACAACTAATATTAAAAAGGGAATAATAATGGCGACAAGATATCTAGGGATGGAATATTTTTTAATAAATCTTGCTTCAATTTTTGTAGCAAATTTCCTAGAATAAATATAGAATCTGCTGCTTAGAAGAAATAACCAAATCATTGCAAAAATCGATAAATAAGTTATGAAGTTAATGTCTGTTGAGATATAAAAAGAAATTGGAATAAGTAAAGTAAATAAAGCTAAATACAAAATAATTTGTTTAATAAAAGTTCTTTCTTCAAATAAAAATAATCTAAACTTATCTACACTTAATAATGCAGATAGTAGCAGGAAGAATGCAACAATTGCATTTGAAACAGTAAAAATTATTGTATCAATAAAATTATTTTGTGAAAAGTTAATTGCTATTATTAAAACTAAAGATGATATTATAAAAATAATATACAAGCCAAGAAATTTTTTTTCAAATGAATAAAATTTTGGAGGTTCTTGTCCATCAACATAAACTTCCTTGTGAACAAGTTTATCAGTATAATCCTTTAATTTTTCACCTGTTCTTGACTTAAAGGCTGCAATCTTTGTTCGAAGGTTTGATATAAACTCTTTTTTTTTCATTCTGAACCTACCTTTCCCTATATTTGAATTATGTGATAAATGTAACGCCTTAATTTCAGTAATTTTATTTCTGCTTCTGAACTTTTTTGTACTCTAAATGAGCTCAAATTTTTTAGAGAAATAACAGAATTAGATTGCTTAATAGACATTATATTAATAAATCATTTTTTTAAATTTAAACCTAATTATAATGTTAAAACCAAAATAAGAATCAAACTTAGATGAAAGTTTTAAAAATAGTTAATAATAAATTTAATTATAGCAAATTTTTTTAAAATTCTTGAGAATGGAAAAAACTAAGATAGATAATAAAGAAACTCTGATTCGCTTAGTAAAAAAAGCAATTGAGTTGCTATGCGAAAAAAATATCTCAAGCGTAGTTATTTTATCATCCTATAAAATTAATTCAGTTCTAAAGGAAAATTTTGGAGTTGACATTAAAGTTGATAAAATAGGAAGAGTTTTAGGTAAAATTGCTAAATTGAATCAATTAAAGCGATTGAGTACTAACATTCCTAAATATAGATTACATATTTCTAGAGTTTCAAGTTTACAGTTTTTCTAAACCATTTTTAGATTATAATTAATAATAAGTTTTTAGGAAAAAAGTAATAGTTTTATATGGTTAAATATTGCGAAAATCTGTGATTATTTTTTGTAACTTTTCTAACAATTCACTAATTTCTGAGTAATATTCTTTAAATGGTTGTAATTCTGAACTCATTTTTTCAATTTTTTCATTAATACTTGTTTCAAATTGATCGATCGTTGTTTCAATATTTTTTTCTATTTTACTACCAAGATCACTTGATTCATTTTCAATTGCTAAAATTACTTTAGAAATGCTGCCTGTCATCTCTTCAATCTTAGAATTTATTTGAACGCTATTATTTACTTTGACTGTTGTTAATTTAACGACAGATGCTATTTCACTTTTAATATATTTTAAATTTTCATCAACAATAATATTTAAATCATTAAATAGATCTTCTTTTATATTGTTTAGTTCATTTCTTAACTGAGTCTGAGCTTCAACTCTTTTGTCTACATAATTAACGACAGTTTCTTTAAATCCATTTAACATACTATCCATATTTTTGTTAAACCAATTCTCTACTTTAATAAGACTTTGAGAGGCTGCTTCTTTCATTTTATTTATGCTATTACGTAAATATTCTGAACCTTTCGAAGATCCTTCTTTAAGATTATTAGTCCAATCTCCAAATTGAGCCTTGAAGGTATCTATTATCAATTCAGAAAATTTAGACACTCCTTTTTGAAATCCTGAAATTATCGGTAAAATATGTGAATAGTCATCTAATTCTTCTGCTGGTGATATCTCTTCTGATATAGGTATTTCTTGTAATTCACCCGGAATTGATTCTTTTGATTCACTAATCTCTTTAATTAAGATAGGTGTCTGTTTTTGAAAATCTTCTACAAATTTCTGAACCCATTTAAAGTAATCTAGGTCTGCTGGTTCTTCAATTTCAAATACTACATTATGATATTTATCTGCTTTTTTAAAATCATCAAATCTATAAATCTCAAAACCAAAAGACTTATCTTTATCCATTAAAGTATGATCAAAAACAATACAAAATCCGTTAGGATTACTTTCCTTTTGAAAAAATTGATGAGTTTTTATTTCTATGTCAGAAAAATAAAGACCCCACCCGGGGTGAGAACTATACCATCCTACGATATTGAGATTCTTCTTTTGATATTGTTTTTCGAGTTGTGTTAATAAATCATAATCTTCTTTAGTGAAACCTGCTGATACCTTTTTTCCATGAGTGATCGGAATAGCATTAATTAAAACAATGTCTTTCTCATTTTCAGTTAATTCTCCTAAACAAATCCCCATAACCTCTACACTCTTTTCTAATACAATGCTTCCAAATCTTAAAACATGGGTTATCATATTCCTGAAAGCTTCTTTTTTTATTATAATTTTGCCTTTTTTCGTTGAAATGGTTTGATCTTTCTCATTTTTGTCTTGATTGTTGTTTAATTCATTTTCGGGCATTTTCAATTATTCTCCTCCTTCTAATTTTTTTAATTTATTCATTAAATCTTGATTTTCATTTTTCAACTCTAATAAATCTTTTTGGAGGGTCTTATTTTCCATTTCTAGGGTTTTTATTTTATTCTGTATAGGATTCTTTGAACTTTCCAGTAATATAATTGCGGCTTTTAAATCTGATAAGAAACTCTTTGTGTCTTTATTTAAATTAATAAAATTTCCTACAATTTTATTGGTGTTTTTGGATAGTTTATTTATAACTTCGTCTTGTAGATTCTTTAATTTATTGTTGATTGAATCTTCAATAGAATTAATTTTCTCTGATATACTATTTAGAGAATTTTTTTCACTCTCTAATTTTTCAAAAACATTAGAACTTTCTTGATTTATTTTTGTTAAATTTTCTAGAGTTTCTTTAAACGAGTTTATACCTTGATCTAGAGAAACCTTTAGCTTTTCTTCAAATATAACCTTCAATTTATCATTAAGTTCAATTTTAAATTGACTTATAATTTCTTTAAGACTTTCATTGTTATTATCAAATTCATCAAATTTATCATCGATATACGTATCTAATTGATTCAATTTATCTTTTAAGGAAAATTTAAAATCTTTTTGTATATTAGAGATACCATTTCCAATCTTTTCCTTTATAGCTAAAATATTATTTCTCATTTCTAAATTAGATTCAATTGTTTTTCTAATCATTTCTTGACTCCATACATTAAGAAATGTTACAAATGGTTCAATTGTAAACTCTAAAAAACTTGATATTCCATTCTGTATAGCAGAAAATATTTTAGTTAATTCTAATTCTGGTTTCTTAGCTATTAATTGATCTTGACTAGGAATAGCAATATCACCAAATAAATCAGGCATTTCATTAATTTCTAAGATTGTTGGTTCTTTAGAGTGAACACTGTTAATCAATTCCATAAGTTTTAGGTAATATTCAAGACTATCTGGAGGTGCAACTACAGTTTTTACTTCATGATAACCTGTTGTTTGACCTTTAGAAGGATCATCTAATCTAAATGCGCGAAATCCCATATCTCCAGGTTTTTCTAAGAAAGTATGATCGAAAACAATTCCAATAGCGCTTGGGTTAGGAGTTTGCCAACCAAGCATATTTTTTATATCCGTACTCGAAAAGAATATCTTCAAACCAGGGTGTGAATGATACCACCCTACACTAAACCATCCTTTTTCTGCAAATTCTGCATCAACCATGGAGAATGTTACATAATCTTCTGGGGCAAAAGCAACCTCTATTGAGCCGCCATGGGAAATTGGTACTGCATCTTCCACAATTACATCATTGATCCCTTTTTTATCAGGTTCTCCTGACTCAAGACGACCAATTAAGATCCCCATTACCTCTTTATATTGTTTGCGATCTCTTACTTTAGAACCAAAACGTAAAACATGAATGAGCATTTTATAATACGCGAGTGGTTTAATGATGACAGTTTTATCAGATATCAAATTTAATCACGATTTTTATGAGTTTTAGATATAGTTAATTTTTTATCTATATATAATTTAAATGTTTTAAATTTTTGAATTGAATTTTAGAAATTAAAAATAATTTTTTTCAAAAATAGATTTTATTAAAATAAAAATAAATTAATCTTCATGTGGTAGAGGTTTCCCACAATAAGGGCAGAATTTCCAGTCTAAATCTTTTCCACAAAATGGACAAAATTTTGATACCTCAGCACCAGCAGATACATTTGATCCACCTGCACCTGTTGGAATAGATGGTAATTCTCTTGAGGTTTTTAAAGTAGAAGCCTCTCGAGTTCTTTCTTCTTCCCTTTTAGTTATCATCCTTTCTTTAAATGCTTGTCGTTTTTCAACTTCTAATTCCTGAACTGTTTTCATTCCCTCTTCTTTAACCCATCCTGCCACTTTAGATCGTTTCAATTCACTTTCGGGAACTCTCTCTAACTCTACTTTTTTTGTTTCAGATATGGGTGCTACTGCTTTTCTTTCTTCCTTCTTTTTGAGTGCTTGTTTGACCAAGGCCTGGGTTGTTTTCATAATTTGATGAGGGTTTATATTTGGAATAGCTACAGTCATTAAGACCCACGAGACAATTCGATTTTGATTAGGAATATCATCATGCACATCTACATCTTTGAATACATATGAATCAATTACGTCTTTTCCCTTCAATAATCTACAAGCCCATTTCCCATTAATTAATCCCAATTGAAGTCTATAGGAAGTGCCAGGAACACCTAATTGACTTGTAAGAACTTCGAAATCTAATGACATAATTATCTATAAAATTGCATATAATTTTGAGAATTGAATATTGTAATAATATTATAATATAAATTTCATAGTTATATAATTTTATATTCAAACTAAAACATAAATAGTAAAATTTGTATTAATCAATATAATTCCATTTGAATAATTAGAAAAATGATTTAAGAACATGACTGTTATTATTCCGAAGAAGGTTTATTTGACAATAGTTGCTGCCTCTGTGAGATTTGCGAACCAGAAAATCCCAAAAGATGATTGGCTTGAAGTAAGTGGTGTTTTTATTGGTAAAAATGAAGGTGATGACGTAATGATTGCTGCAGCCTATCCCATTATGCATCAAAAACTCGATAAGGATGCAGTTATCGACCAATATAAATGGTCAGATGAAGATTATGAAGCTTTATATATTATTGATGATAAGGCGTTTTCTCGAGAAGAATTTACAGTAGGCTGGTGGCATTCTCATCCCGGTTTTAAAGTAATGATGAGCCACATAGATATTAAAACCACATTGTCTTATCAAACCAATAACCCATTAGCAGTTTCTCTCGTATTTAATCCAACAAGGTTAATACGTCAAATTGAAGTAGCAGACAAAAAAGGGGATCCCGAAAAGCGATTAAAAAATGATCCTGGTTTCAAAATTTTTAGATTGAATGATGTTAATAAAGGTATCGAAGCATCTTATCATATAGTTGAATATAGAATTGAGGGATATGAAAATATGGAGCAATTAGTTAAGCTAACCCAGAAATTTATTATTGATATCACTAATTTCTTTCCAAAAGATAGTATTTTTGAGACCTATGAAAACTTTATTATGGAAAGGATAAATCAATTAAATTCCCTTTTGCAAGGAACAGAAGAATATATAGCGACATTAATACGACGTGGGGAACACAACAGAGTTCCTGAAGTTCTAGATAACCAAAAATCCGAAATTCGTAAGTATGTTGCAGAAACTTTCATGAAGATTGAAAATATTAAAGAATTTTTGGGTTATTTAGAATATAAGGAAAGAGATATAGTTATTCCTAAAGTAGAAGAAATTTTATCTAAATGGGATGAGGTTATATCTAAATTAGATCAGAGAATTGATGAGTTATCAAAGTTTTAGATGGTTTATTTAATGATAGTTCTATTTTAAGATAAACCTAAACCTAACATTAATCTATTGTTTATAGGAAAATCTTTATTTATTTTGATATTATCTTTAATTAGAAGAGTATTTAAGTAATAAACTAAATCAATTGAACTAACAGTTATACTCATGAAAAAAATTAACTATCCTTTCACTGCTATATTAGGACAAGATAAGATGAAGTTGGCACTAATACTAAATGTCATCGATCCCCAAATAGCAGGAGTGCTTTTAACGGGACATCAAGGTACGGGAAAATCCACTGCTGTAAGATCTTTGGTTGAGGTAATGCCAGATATCGAAGTTGTTAAAGATTGTCAGTTTTCCTGTGATCCTAAGTCTAATATTGATGATCTTTGTGAAGATTGTAGATTGAAAAAGAAAAAGGAAATTGAAACTGAATTTCGAGAGATGCGATTGGTTAACCTCCCTCTTGGTGTAACAGAAGATATGGTTTGCGGTTCCTTATCAATTGATCGTGTATTAACAGAGGGAACATCAGAACTTCATCCTGGATTATTAGCTAAAGCAAATAGAGGAATATTATATATTGATGAAATTAATTTATTACAAGATCATATTGTCGATACGCTTCTAGATGCTTCAGCTTCAGGTATTAATATAATTGAACGTGAAGGAATATCTGTTACACATCCTTCCCGATTTGTTTTAGTAGGTAGTATGAATCCTGAAGAAGGGGAATTAAGACCTCAAATTGCAGATCGGCTTGGATTAGAAGTTAGAATAAAAGCTCCTCGAGATAATAAACTTCGAGCTGAAATAACAAAAAAAGTCATTGACTTTGATGATAATCCTAAAGAATTTATTAAACGCTATAAAAGTGAACAAGAGATTTTAAAACACAAAATTGTAAGAGCACGAGAAATTCTTCACGAAGTCCAGATTCCCGCTTCTGTTTACGAGTTTGTTTCTAAAATAGTTAATGAGTTAGAAATCTTTTCTCAAAGAGCAGATATAACATTCATCCGGTGTGCTAGAGCTCATGCCGCATTTAGTGATAGGAAAATCATTACTGAAGAAGACTTAGATGTGGCAATGGATTTAGTGTTTGAGCATAGAATTCTATCACTTCATTACGAAATGACCCCTAAGGAGGTGAAGGCTAAAATTGCGGAAGTCTATGGTAAAATTCAGAAAGCCTATGAGGACCCAGAAGCATACCGTCCTAGTAAAGACACAGAAGGTCCTTTAAAACATGACGATACTCCACAAAAGGAATTTAAACGTCAGTCGGTAGATCCTAAAAAAGTTGATATACCTGAAACAAAGGAACAGAAACTACCCCCTCCTAAATACCCTGATAACAAAAAAAGGAGTCCTAAACCTGCAGGAGGATGGAAAGTAAAAAATATTCCTAGAGAAAAAGAGGAAATTCGATTTTTTGAGGACAAATTGAGTAATAGGACATTCATTTATAAAATGGAAAAAAAAATGACCTCAATATTGGATAATATTAGAAAAGATCGAAAAATTTCTGATTATGGAGGAAGAGGTATAGGAAGACGGATTAAAATATCATCTTCACAAAAAGGGAGATATGTCTCATATAGGAGACCAATCAATCTACTTCCAAAAAGTATTGCTTTAGATGCAACTATAAGAAATTATTTGAAAAACAAAGTATATAATCAAACTGACGTTGAATTTCCAATACACTTTAACAAATATGATTTAATGGACAAAATTTATGAATACCGTGCTCCTTTAATTCTCTTTTTCGTTCTCGATAGTTCTGCGTCAATGTATTATGTAATAAAGCAAATGACTGATGTTATATTATCTCTCCATAAAGAAGGGTATCGTAAAAAGGATAAAATTGCTTTAATTATTTTTAGAGGTAAAGAAGCAATTGTTCTCCAAAAACCTACAGTAAATTTTAAAAGCGCTGTAAATAAATTGAAAAAAATAGAGGGAAAATCTTATACTCCAATGGCAGCAGCATTAAAGAAATGTTCAGATTTAATAAAAGCAGAGAAACTAAAGAATCGAAATATTATCCCGGTAATCTTTATATTTTCTGACTGTGGAGCCAATATTTCAGTAAAATATCCTGATTTAATTGCACAAGTTGAGAATGATTATGCCTTAGTAACTGAAGAATTGAAGGATTTAACAAAAAAATTATCAAAACAAAAAGTCCATATAGTTGTATTAGAACCAAAAAAATCTTACGCTACTCAGGCTTTAGGAGTACATACTTATTCAGCAGATAACATTAAAAAGAACTTTAAAAAATTTGGTAATGCAGAAGTATATAAATTTGATAAGTATAATCCATCTTCTTTGATATTAGAATTGAAGAAAATTCTTTAAACCGAAATACATTTCAATTAAATTTTATTACTAACTCTAGTTAATGGCAATAAAATTAAATTCAATTTTAGCAGTAGGATTTAATACTCGACCTTTAGCTCATTCTTTAAATAAAGCGGGGTATGAGGTATATGCAGTAGATTTCTTTGGAGATCTGGACTTATTTCCGCATGTTAAAGATAGTTTAATTATTACAAAAGAGTTAGAATCTAATTATGAATTTCTAAAAGATCAGTATGGTAAATTTTTAGTCCATTTTACAATAGAAATGCTTAGAAAACATAAAAACATCAATTATTTATTAATTGGGAGTGGTTTAGATAATAATTATGAAGGAAGGGAATTTATTTTAAAAAAGATTAAAGAAAAAGGGTTAAAAGTTAAAAATGTTAATAATAATTTAGAAATCATTAAAAAAGCTCGAGATATTGAGAAAATATATGAATATCTCAAATCTAAGAAAATTATTGTGCCCTTATCTGTTTCTTATGAAAAATTTAAGGGTAAAAACAAGATAGGAATTGAATTTCCTTTTATTTTAAAAAAGAAGAGGAGTGCAGGAGGATTAAATGTTTTTAAAATTGAAAGTGTAGAAAACCTAACATTTCAATTAAAAATATTAAAAGTAAAAGGATTTAATCCATCTGATTGGTTAATTCAAGAATTTGTTGAAGGAATACATGTAAGTTGCACTATTATATCCAATGGTGCTGAATGCGAAATTATTTCCATTAACCGTCAAATAATTGGAGAAAAATTTCTTAATCCACCAGGAGATTTTGTATATTGTGGAAATATTGTGCCAGCAAATTTATTAAAAGAGGATAACAAACTAATTTCTGAAATTTCATTAATTTTAACAAAAAAACTAGGTTTAAAAGGTATTAATGGATTTGATTTTGTGTTAAAAAACCATTATCCATATTTAATGGAAATAAATCCACGAATTCCAGGTAGTATTAGAGCTTCTGAAAAAGTTTTAGATTTAAACCTTTTAGATTTACACGTTCAAAGTTTTGATCCGAAAAGATGGGATATTGTAAAAAATAAAATTAGATCAGCACAAGCAACTGGATTTGCTACAAAATTTATATTTTTTGCTCCTCCAAAAGAAATAGATAAAGAATTATTGAATAAAATTAATAATATTGAATTTGTTCATGATAAAACTGAACCCATTAAGAAGATCTTAAAAGAAGAACCTTTATGTACGATCTTATTTAAGGGAAAAAATTTCTCAGAATCTTATTTTGGTGCTTTAAAGATAATAGATAAAATTAAAAATATTATTCATTAAATTTTAAATGTTATTGAATAATTGCTTTTATTTTAGCAATGTAAGAACCTAATTTCCTTTCGTCTGCCTCTGGAACCGCTATTGCCAATATACGATTCTCATCTATTTCATGAATAATAATTGAACCATTTTCTCCTCCAATTATCGAAAACTCTAACCCTTCTTCTAATAAAACACCAGCTAAATTATATATTGCGGAAGTAATAGCTGATAGTATAGGTTCAGGCATAGTTGCTTGAATTTTAATGGGTAAACCGTCTTTTGTAATAATAGCTATAACAAGTGCGTTAGGAATTGCTCTCTTTATAGCTACAAAAACTTGTTCTTTGAGGATATCAGAAGTTTCAATAATTGCTGATATCTGTAGACTTAACTTATATAAATTATTTATGTAAGTACTTAGTCCTTCGAGTTCTGCTAATTCTCGATTCAGATAGGAAATCATCGTAATGTTTTCTGTTAAAATAGAATGGATTATTTTTTCTTTTCCAGTAATTAAATGATAAGAAATCTTTTGGTTTAATGAATCCTTCAAAATTTTTGATGATAGAAAAACGAGGCTACTACTAGCGGCCGTTACTTCACTCATCGACATTCTTGTCTCTTTTTTGAATTTACTCGCAATTCTAGTTCCTTCAGGCGTTCCAACATTAATACCTAGAATGGCTGGTGCCGATTGAAGTTCTTTTTCTATCAGTTCAGAGACATCCGATTTTAATACTTTTATCATATTATCGTGTTTTTCCATAATGTTATCTTCTTCTTATAAAAATAAAAAGATATTCTAATAATCAAGTAATAATCTTAAAACTTTATGATAGGATATTATCTGAATATTCTAGGATTATCTTATTAATAGAGTTTTATATTAAAAATGAAAAATATAGTTCAATTTTTATTTAAGATTTTATATACTTTAAGAATATATTTTAAGCTGAACTTTTTTATTAATATATATAAAAGATTTTGTGAATATCATAATGGTAAATGATGAATCTAAAGACGCACTCATCAATAAGCTACAAGCTGAAAATGAAAAAAAAGACGAGACATTAAGAAAAGTTGAAGAATCTATAAATAAATTAAATGAAAAATTTCAAACTCAAGATAGCCTTATAAATTCTCTTAAAGATTCAATAAAGTTAAAGGATGATCAAATAAAGACTATTCGTGATTCATTAGAATTAAAAGATCAGCAAATTAAAAATATTGAAAATTCAATAAAAGCTAAAGATGAAAAAATAGCAACATTAGGAAAAACAATTAAATTAAAAGAGGAGGAGTTGAAAGCACTGGCATCATCTGTAACTGATGAAAATCTTCTTAAAGAAAAAGATGAAAAAATCAACAAACTCCAAAAAGAGATAGAAATTTTAAATGATGAATTATCTAAGGCAGATGTCGATTTAGAGACGTTAGAATTAGAAAATAAGAAATTAAGACAAACACAATCAAGCTTATCAGGTTTAAAAATCATTGATTTCACCAAAACTGAAATTACAAAATCTGAAATTCTTAAAAAAATGAGAGAAATTCTAGAAAAAGGTTTGCACAATGTCATGATTGTCGTTCCTACTATTCTTGATTTACAAGAGTTATATCTTTATGAAGTGAAGTCATCTGTAAGTATGAGGATCTCTTGTTTAATTAATCCTGGAATAGATGAACATTCTGAATTATTAGAAGAATTTACTAGTCTTGATAACATTACTCTAAGAAGTTATGAACGTGAGGATAGATATGTTTTAGTGAGAGATGGCGAGGAAATGTTCATTGCTGTTAAAGGAAATTCTGAGAATAATCATTTAGCAATTCATACTAAAGATTCAAAACATATTCGTCTTTTTAACTCCCTAACGATGGAGGGATGGCTACAGAGTAGAGGGATTTAAAAAATAGGGTATTTTTTCCCTTGATTATATTTCCATATATGATTTATCTCTTTTCTTAAAGTGAACAAGGTGATTATATCCTATCTTTTTTAACATATTAATAATTTTTTCAAATTCCCAAGCGATATAATTAGGATCATGGGCATCAGAGCCTAATAATATTGAAATATCAAGATCATACATTTCTTGAATAATTTCTTTACTTGGGTATTGCTCTTTTGCATCCTTCCTCAATCCACCTGAATTTATTTCCATTACAACATCTCTTTTTTTAATAAGTTGTAAGGTTTTCATTACCTCATTATTTATTATTTCTTTATTATTAGGGATATTGTTGAATTTCTTAGGTAAATCAAAATGAGCTATGATATCAAAATCGAATTCATTGGAATTTATCATTTTTTGTGCCGTCTTGTAATACTCCATATATACTTTATCAGGACCATAATAGTTATAATCAATTCTAAATCTACTATCATCAAATCCCCATGCTCCTCTTCCATCATGAAAATCTAAAATATGAATGGAACCTAAGATGTAATCTAAATGATTTTTATACTTGTAAAGGGGGGTATTAAGAGCAGACTCTTGATTCTCAAAAAAATCTATTTCAAAAGCGATTCTTACATTTATAATATTTTTATATTTATCTTTTAAAGATTCTGCTAATGATAAATAATCCTTAATCTCATCTAAAGTTATTGCATAATCTTCATATGGAATTCGTTCAATGTTCTTTAAAAATTCAAAGGGAAAATGATCACATATACCAATCGTATTTAATTCAAGTTCAATAGCTTTTCTTATGTAATCTTCAATTGAACCAACCGCATGGTGACAAAGAGCATTGTGCGTATGCCAATCCTCTAATTTCATTCTAAAATTGTGAAATACAAGAAAGAAGTAAAATTTTACTTTTTATATTAGAAGTTGTAGAATTTAAATTATGAAATTAAGAAATTTTTTAGATTGTTTTAAGTTTTACTTTTAATAATCCATATAGCAATAAAAACACCAGAAAAAATTCCACTAATTCCAATAATAATTCCAAAGATTATTATAAATATTTCTGCCGTTGGTAATGGAAGATTACCCAGCTCCCAAATCCAATAATTAGTCGCTAAGGATACCATCAGAGATATTATAAGGCAAAAGATAGTGATTATACTACCTGATAACCCTATTTGGAGGAATTTTTTATTTTCCATTTAACATACTCATTTTTTGGTTTTATTGTCTCAAAAAATTTTGTAATTTCTTTAAATTTTACTTTTTTAAACAACAAAATTAATATAATAAGATGGATACTTGTGCAAAATCCTTTCAAAAAATTAGGATATAAGTTTTAAAATAAACTTTTTAAGAATAAAAAGAATCATCTAACTTAATTCAACTAAAAATTTATATTTTTAATGAGTGCGAAAAAAATGACGTCTATAAATAATGAATCGAAGCTCAATATACGTGATTTATTGAAAAAAGGTGAAGATTTAACATTTCTAGTAGGTGCTGGTTGTTCTGTCGACCCACCATCATGTCTACCAGCCAGCAATGAAATGATAAAAAACATCATTAAGTATAGTTGTGCTAAATCAGAGATAGAGAAAATCCTAAAATTAAAAAACTTAAGACTTGAAACAATTTTAGATATTATTCGTGATTGCTTAGATGAGGCAATAATGATTTTTGACTATTATGGATTATGCGATAAACCAAATATTCAGCACTATTTTATTGCAGAAATGATTAAGAAAGGGGCTTTTGTTATAACTACGAATTTCGATTTTTTAATCGAATATGCTCTATTACAATCTAATGTGATGAAAAAAAGGATAGTTACTGCCATTACTGAAAAAGATTTTAAAAAATTTAGTGATCCTATCAAATTGTTGAAAAGTGGAAGATTTTCACTACATAAGATCCATGGCTCAGCTAAAAATATTATTTTTGAGGAAGATACTAGCGATTCTTTAATTGATACAATCAAGTTATTAGGTTCTAATAAAGAAGGATTAAATATATTTCAATTAGAACCATATAAACGTCCTTTATTTGATAATATCACAAATGAACGTTCACTTATTATTGTAGGCTATTCTGGTCAGAATGATAATGATATTATTCCTACACTTAAAATCTTAAAGAACCTTAGAAATATCATTTGGATTAATCATATTGAAGACGAAGGAAAGGAAGAAATTTATGAAGTTGATGCTAAGCGAATTCAATCCTTAGAAAAATTGGATAATTTTGATTACATACTAAATGACATAAAACAAATAAATTACGATGTAAATATATATCGCGTAAATACGAATACAACAAAATTATTTGAAGACTTATTAGATATTAAGCCAGAGATTAGTAAAGAAAACTTCTCTATAAATATTTCAGATTGGTTTAAAGATAATCTTAAAGCTATTGATGATATTATCAAAAATACTATTTCTTACAAAATTTATTTTTTTCTTAATGAATATGATGAAGCATTAGGATGTCTTAAGGAATTGATTAGTGTTTCTGAAGAATCAGGTAATTTAAGCCTAAGAGCAACATTACTAAATAAAATAGGATTAATTTATAAGGATCAAGAAAAATTCCCGGAAGCACTAAATTCTTTTGAAGAAGCACTTCAAATTGTAGAAACCACAAAGAATTTTAAAGACAAAGCAATGAACAAGGGTAATATCGGAGTAATTTATCATAGTCAAAGAAATTATACTAAAGCATTAGAATATTTTAATGAAGCTTTAAAGATTGATGAAAAGTTAAAAAATCTTGCAAGGATAGCATATGATCTTAATAATTTAGGGCAAATTTATCAAGAACAAGGGAATTTTAATGAAGCAATATTAAAATATGAAGATTTAATTAAGATATATAATAAACTGGGTAATTTAAGAGAAAAAGCTAATACTCTAAGAAAAATTGGAAATATACTTAATATTCAACACAGATATTCTGATTCTCTAGATGTTTTTCAAGAGGGGTTGAAGATTTATGATGAGTTAGGAGATTTAATAGGGAAATCAAATTCCAAATTAAAAATAGGTACAATCTTTAGAAGGCAAGGTTACCATAGAAAAGCTTTAAAAGAGTTTGGAGAAGCGCTTCCTCTTTTTGAAAAATTAGGAAATTTAGAAGGAAAAGCTGAATGTCTGTTTAACAATGGCTTAATTTATACAAATCAATGGAATTTAACTAAAGCTTTAAACCAATTTCAAGAAGCTCTAAATATCATTGTACAAACAGGTAATTTGGAGGATAAAGCACGATTATTATTCAATATTGGAAATATTTATAAGAAACAAAAAAATTTTCCAGCTGCATTAGAACAATATGAAAATACCTTACAGATTATAGATGAATTGGGCATCATTGAAGGAAAGGCAAGTATTCTTAAAAAGAGTGGAAGCATTTATGTTAAACAAAAAGCGTATCCCAAGGCAATTAGGAGATATGAAAAAATATTAGAGATCTCTGAAAAACTAAGCAGATTGGGAGATAAAGCTGCTTATCTCAACAAGATAGGATTAATTTATCGTGAACAGGCTAGTTATAAGGAAGCTTTAAAAAAATTTGAAGATGCAGTAACCATCTATTTGGATTTAAAGAATGATGTTGGATATGCAGATAGCATCAATCATATTGGAGTAATTTATCTTGATCAAGGAAATTACCCTGAAGCTTTGAGTCGGTTTGAAGAAGCCTTAAATGTGTATGAACAACAAGGAAATCTTAAGGGAAAGGCCAAAGCTCTTATAAATCTTGGCTTGATTGATCAAGACCAAGGAAATTATTCTGATGCTTTCAAAAAATTCGAAGAAACCTTAAATATTTATGAAAAAATGAGAAATCTCGAAGGAAAAACCATAGCAATTACTAATATTGGGCTTAATTATCTTTATCAAGTAAATTATGATATGGCTATAAAAAATTTTAAAGAAGTACTATTAATTTCTGAACAGTTGGAGGATTTATCAATGAAAGCGAAAATTCTTAAAACTATTGGCAATGTGTATCTAGATCAAGTTAATTACCCCGAAGCCCTAAGATGGTTTGATGAAGCACTCTTTATTACTGAAGAATTAGAAAACTTCGAAGAAAAAGCCAAAATCTTAGAAGTTATCGGAAATGTTTATCAATATCAAGAGAGGTATGATGAAGCTCTAAAACAATATGAAAATATACTTCAAGTTGCTGAAAAACTAGGAAATCTTGAAATGAAAGCTAATATCCTTGAAACTATAGGAAATATTTATCAATATCAAGAAAAATATGATGATGCACTAAACCAATATGAAAAAGGATTAGAAATAGATGATGAATTAGGTAATCTACCGGGAAGAGCAAAACGATTAGTAAATATAGGAGAAATTTATCAAATACAAAAAAGATATTCAAGAGCATTAACTCAATATGAAGCAGCATTAAAAATCAATGAACAAGTTGGTAACTTGAAAGATAAGGCTAATTCAATAAAAAATATCGGTATGATTTACTTTAATCAGAGAAGGTTTGATGAGGCTTTGGAAAGATCTGAAGAGGCATTTCGAATATTTGAACATCTTGAGAATATTGAAGGACTGATTGAGGCACTTGAGAATTTAGGATTAATTATGAGTGAACAGAAATCATATGAAGAAGCATTGAGATATTATGAAGAGGGGCTTAATCTATCTGAAAATCAAAATGATATTAAGGCAAAAGCAAATTTCCTCAATAAAATCGGATCTCTCTATATGGATCAAGAGATTTATCGAAAATCCTTAAAATATTTTGAAGAAGCAATAGAAGATTTTAGTATACTCGGAGATCTAGAGGGTCGAGCGGAAGTTTTACACAGTATTGGTTTAATTTATAAAAATCAAGGTAAAAAACCTAAAGCATTAAAGCAATTTGATGAGGCATTAAAAGTTTTAGAGAAGATAGGTGCTAGCAAGTCAAGTTTAGCTGGTATAATAAAAAAGAATGCAGATACTCTTAAGAGTCAATTAAAATAAGAAGAAAATTTTTATTTTTTTTATTTATTTATTCTATATATTGTTTAATATATTTTTGTACTTCTTCAGCGGGTTGAAAGATACCAAAATGACCTTCACATAGAATATCTACTTCTAAATCTAAAAGCTTTTTGAGAGAATCCTGATATTCCTCAAAATCACTTACACCTGGAATTATTGGACCATGTATATCTTGACCAAATAAGATTTTTTCGTCTAACTCCAGTAATATTGATATAGATCCTGGTGTATGCCCTGGAGTGTGAATACATTTAAATTCGTATGATCCAAATTTTAAAATTTCTAGTTCTCCTTTTAATCTTTTCGAAAGTTTTATAGGTTTATAATTTACCCCATACCACTTAGCTGCTGTTTCCTTATCATGCCCTTTCTCTTCAATAGCGACAGCATCTAACTCATGAGCGTAAAATTTTACGTTTTTATTAAATTGCTTAAGATCATGGCATGCACCGATATGATCTATATGGAAATGAGTTAAAATACAATGTTTAATATTCATAGGATTTAAAGCTCTTTTACTTATTTTTTTTATTAAACTAAGACTCATACCACAATCAATTAACACTAAACCATTATTGCTTTTTGTATCCACCAAGTAAACAGAACAGCCAGAATTTCCGATATGGTAAATATCCTTAAAAATTTCTTTCATTTTTAAGCACTTTGAATAAATATATCAATACATAATAAGAGATAGATAAGCAAACTAATAAATTTGTTTTGAATTAAAGAAAAAAAATAATTTTTATTCAAATCTAAATTACCTATATTACTTAATTTTTACTTTATGTTTTGAGTAGAATGGAAAAAAGAGATAATGAGAATGATTTTAAAGAAAAACAATCTTTTTCAGCTAGAATAAAAAGCTATTTCAAAAACTTAATTAAGTTTTCTCAGTATGACACTAAAACGATAATTTATATTATCATATTTATATTTTTATTAGCTATATCTCTATTTCTTCTATATTACATTTTTTTCATTGATGAAACTATTTTATATAAATTTGTTGTAAAATATTTTGTAAATCCAATTTATAAATTGCAAGTTATAGGGATTTTCTTATTCATTGTAATTATGGCATTTCAGGGTCTTATAGTTCCAATTCCGTCAGAAGTTGTCTTATTAGCAACTGGAATGATTTGGGGTATTTACTTGGGAGGTCTTATGGGTATTATTGGCTCAATGGCAGCCGGTATATTATGTTTCTATATAAGTAAAAAAGGTGGAAGACCTTTAGCAGAAAAATTTGTAGGAGAAAAAGCTATAAATATCGCAGATGAATTTATTAAAAAACATGGTACAACAGCAATTATCATTACTAGATTTGTACCATTTATCCCATTTGACGTTATCTCTTACACATCAGGATTAGTTGAAATAGATATAAAAAAGTATTTAATTGGAACATTGATAGGATCAATTTTTAGAGCATTCTTTTATGCTACTTTAGGTGCTTTATTATTCAACAAATATAATCTTGATCTTCCCATTCCAATAGATGATTTACCGATTAATGCTATAGAAGCACAATCTCTTTATTTTAATACGATACTGTTAATTATTTTAGGAGCACTACTATTAATGGTTATTGCTTATTATCTTCTTATAAAATATTTAGAGAAAAAAAGATAAGTTAAGCGAGAAATCATTTATTAGCTCTCTTTATTCTAAAATTAAATTAAAAAATCAATGCATGAAAGAATAAAGTTATTTATAATGAAAAATGATATGGGTTTAGTTGTTTCAATTTGAAGCAATAATTACTATGTATTATGTACTCTAATAGGTCTAAATAATGGTTAATGGAATTGTAAAATGGTTTAATAGCCGGAAAGGATATGGTTTTATTACTACCGATAAAGGGGAAGATATTTTTGTCCATTTTAGTGGCATTCTTGATGATGAAAGTGGTTTTAGAACATTATACGAAGGAGATAAAGTTGATTTTGAAATAGTTGAGGGTCAAAAAGGCAAACAAGCAAAAGATGTACGAATTACTGAAAAGGGACCACGTATGAAGAGAAATACCTTCAGGTAATATTTTAAAGTATCAAACTAAGTTGAAAACAGTTATTAAGAATTTTTACTATATTATTAGTTATAAATTACTTACAACTGTTTATTTTTTTTTTATTATCCTTGAATTTCAAAAAAAATTCAAGAACTAATAATTGTAATTTTTAGATATTTTAACATATATCATATTACTGAGATATTATCTCCATTTTTTATTTTTAATCATAATTCGTAGCGTATGAATGAAAAAGAAAAAATAATAATATTTAATAATCTAAGGGAAAATTTTGTTATGAGTTTATCTGATGCATATGAAAAACTGAAAAATGCAATAAATACAAATAATTTGCAATCTATCTATGAACTTTCAAAGATAATCACGAGATACTATTTTAAAGAATTAGAAGATTAGGAAAATAAAGTAATTTTTATCAGTAATGATTAAAAACTAAAGAATTAAATCTCATATATAAATAATTCATGAGTTTTCATAATTGTTCGTTTCATTATTATAAAAAAACGTTATTCATGGAAATTTTATAAGTTAGAAGACTATTTAATTCATAAAGTAATAAGAATGAATAATTATATAATTTCAGAATGGATTTAGAATGAGTGTTAATGAAAATTATAATAGAATTTTGGAAGATACCTTAAAAGAAGAACTCATATGGTTAGAACAAGAATTCAATTATTTATTCAGTAATAAAAAAGAACGATTTACTGAGAATGACATTAAAATGGGAAATCAAATATTAAACAATGTTATTGATAATATCAACATTTCTAATAATAAGGACTTACTCAATTTCTTAACTTTGACTTTAGATAAAATAGAGCAAACTTATCCTCAATTTTTTTAAATTCATTTCTATTTGAAAACCATATCTATTTTTAAAATATTGGAAACATATAATTTCGAATATAATAGTTAATTTAATTCAAAACTATATTACTTTGTAATCTTAAGTATATTACATAAAAATTAATAGAATAATTGTTAGAATTTAAATATGGAGCGAATTATTTTGGTTTATTGGAATAAAAGCACAGGTCCAGAACCTATAATCCAATATCCACCAGAAAAGTCTTTTCCTCCAAAAGATGTATTCTTGAAAATTTGGGCTAAGCATGAATTAAATAAAGAAAATTCAATAATAGAATTCCTTCATGAAGAGGGTATTTACCATTTTACTTCAATTATACAAAAATTTGAAGGTGAAATATACTTTCTAGTGTTAGTTTATAATAAAAAAAATATGTTTGAAAATATTATAAAAGATTCTCCTGACATATTAGCAATTATGAGTAGGAATTTAGTAGAACTGATCAATACTAATAAAATTACTCGTGCTATTTCTGAGGCATTTAATACTATAATTAATTATTCTAAATTAGATGAAGAAGAAAACTTAATTAGCTTTTTCCAAGATAGAATAAAATTCACTATTCTAGAGATTCTAAGAAATGGAGTAATATCTAAATTGGAATTAACCAATATTTTAAGGCAAGAATATGGATTCTCAACTATTAATATTGATTTATTACTAATTTCTTTCATACAAGAGAACTTAATTATTAAAGATAATATCCCTGGAATCAAAGAATGTTATTTCTTAATAAAGGATCTTTCTTGTACACGAATTCCTCCTAAAAGTTTGTCAAATGATCAAATAGAAGAGAAAGTTTTAAGAAAGTATAAGAAAGCGTTGATAAAGTTTTTTATAAACTATGATTCTGTAGCAGACATTGAGAATAAAACAATTCTACAAACGGTAATATTAGATAAAGATGTTTTTTCATTGTTAAAAACATTAAGAGAAAAGAGGCTTTCTGTAGATGAATCCTTAAATATTTTAAATAATAAGGAAGATCTATTTACGGAACTAATTGAGAAAAAATTTATTTATGAAGCAAAGGGTTTTGTTTATAGTTTTTCGGATGTCCATTTCATTAAATTTACACCTTTTTATATATTTGAAAGATTAACTAAGAGGTATAAGGAGGGGAGTATCTCCTCGGATGAATATCTAACTCATCTTAAGTTGTTAACAGATCAATTAGAGAGGCACCCATCATATATAAATTATGAAATAATATAATTTAAGCAAAATTATTTATGTTAAAAAGTTAATTTTAATTCAATAAATTTATATGCAATTTTTTAAAAATTTGGTGAAATTTATTGACGCTCGAACCAGTAGATATTTTACAAGGTAGTTTTAGTTTAATCTTTGTTATCATTTCATTGATATTAGGATTTGCAATTTTATCAAAATATCCTAAATATAAATCTCGGTTATATTTTTTAGTGGGTTTATCTTGGGTGGGAGTTTCTTTACCTTGGTGGCCTGATTCTATTAGTTTCTTAATGAATTTAATTGTTGGGGAGTCCTTACCAGCAGGATGGTACTTTATTATCGGTAATGTATTTATTCCAATAGCACTTCTATGCTGGATCGTCGCATATACAGATATGATCAATAAAAATCTTCAATTAATGGCAGTAATTTTAACTTATATTTTTTCTTTAGTATTTGAAGTAACGTTCTTCATTTTATTTTTCATAGATATTGATTTAATAGGAATAATTAATCCTACACGACCCTTCACAGTAGATTTTGGCATTTTTATAACAATCTATCTAATACTTATTATCCTAATAATGTTAATTACTGGAGTTATTTTCGCTCAAAAATCGGTTAAATCCGATGATCGGGAAGTACGATTGAAAGGAAAACTACTCCGTGCTGCTTTCATTACTTTTACAGTCGCTGCAGTTTTAGATTCTTCCCTTGGAGCAGTTTTTGAAGATCCTGCTGACCTCCTTCTATCGATATTGGTCGTTATTGTTCGGTTACTGTTAATAACAAGTGCGATTGAATTTTATGGAGGTTTTCTTTTACCAAGATGGATGAAGGAAATCTTTTTAAAAAGTGAATAAACTATTTATTTTTTTTTTATTATTAAATTTGTATTTTTTCCTCTTCGGGATTATGAAATAAAAAAATAAATCTAAAAGTTAATTTTAGTAATTAATTTCTAGTCTTGTTTTATGAACAAAAAACCTTACATTTTTTTACAATGAATTATGAATCTCTCATAGAAAGAGGTATTACAAAATATTAAATCATTAAAATTTAAAATAATGGACGAATATTCTGATTCAGACTGGAATTGGGACTTTTATGAAGAACTTGTAGATGATGTAGATGAAAATAAAAATATGATTCAATGTATATCTTGCGGAAAATGTGTTGGAGATTGTCCTGCATCTAAAGTTACGAATTTTAATATAAGAAAGATAATTACAAAAGTTCTTCGAGGAGATAAAAGTGTATTAAAAGAATCTGATATTTGGTATTGCTATTTATGTGAAAGATGTACCCGTGTATGCCCAAAAGATAACATCAATATTCCATTATTAATTATCAATCTTAGGAATGAGAGTTTCAAAAAGGGATATGGCCCCCAATATAATGATTTAAGAAAATATGTGGAAATGTCTAAAAGATTTCTAACAAGTGGTGTAGTCGTTGAAGAACCTTTAGGAGATAAACTCCCACAAGAAAGAATTGAGGAATTAGATGAAATATGTAATTTTGCACGTATAAAATATGTGTTTAAAGCAAGTAGATCAAATAAAAATAGAGCTAAAAGGAAAAAATAGTATAGGATAATTAAGATGGAATTTAGCAATTTAGCTTTAAATTTAGATGAAATAGAAAAAAAGTTCCCTGATAATGCTATAGAATTTTTCAAAGATAAGAAATTATGCTTATTTAAAGCTTGTCTAGAAAAATATTTTCCTGGTGTAAGATGGGGAATCCAAGATTTATTAGAAGAACTTCAATTAAAAGTAGAGACTTGTATTAATCAATCTTGTTGTAGTGGAACTTTCTTTCAACGAAATCTAATAACAAGAGCTCAATTTGCCGCAATAAATGAAAGAAATCTAAATGAAATGAACCAATTAGCAGATTTAGTTTTATTTAGTTGTAATGGATGCTACAATAGTCTCTTAAGAGGGCGAGAATTTTTAAATAATCATGAAGTAAGAAAAAAAACACAAGAAATTTTAAATCAGTTAAAAGAAAAAGATAACACTGAAAATTATCCGGGTAAGTATGAGATTTTAGAAAATCTAAACCTAAGACTAGTTCACGATTTGGATTTTTTATATTTAATTAGAAATGAAGTTCTTAATTCATTAAAGTTTGATTTAAAAAATCTTAAAGTTGCTGTTCATTATGGATGTCACTATTTAAATTTAAGCCGAGATAAAAGAACTGCTGAAACTTACTTAAAAGATAAAACGAAATTAGATGAACTTGTTACTCTTTTTGGTGGAAATCCTGTAGATTATCAAGAAAAAGAATGTTGTTGTGGTTGGGGTGCTAGTCAATTAGTAATACATCCTAAAGAAGCTTTAAAGGTAACCCTTAAGAAATTAAAAAGTGCAGAGAGTGTTAATGCTGATTTTATGTTAATGCCCTGCCCCACATGTTTATACACTTTAAGTAAACCAGAGTATAGAGAAAAAATGAAGAAATGGTACGGAGAAAGATTAGATATTCCTACAATTCATCTTAATGAATTAATCGCGATATTGAGAGGGTGTGAAGAAGACCGCTGTATTACTTTAAGAAGAAAATCACCTAGATTAGATGAGATTTTTGAAATTATAACTCAACAATAATATTTAAACCCTATAAAAATTTTAAGTATATCTCTTTACATTTCTTCAATTGCATACCTCGGACATGAATCTAAACATAATAAACAACCAATGCATTTTTCATAAGAAAATTCTAATCTATCTTCACTATTGAAATGTAAGGCGTCTGTCGGACACAAGGAGATACAAGCACCGCAATCAATACATTTATCATCATCGATTATAACTCTCCCTTTCTTGTTAACGATTATATTATTCTTTTTTAATGATTCAGTAATAGTCTTTATTTTACCTTCAGGAATATCTAATAAAAGATTAATTCCACTTGATCCAGTTGAAAACTTCAGAATATTAAAAGAAATATCATATTTCAAAATTTTATTTATAAATCTTGAATAATCACTAATATCTTTAATTACTCCAAAAGGAAGTGTAACATTTATTATTGTCAATTTTGCATCAACTCCTCACTAGTAATTATTCCTATAACTTTATTATTCTCATCAATAACAGGTAAAGCAGAAATATCATTCAGTTTCATTTTTCTTCCTGCAACTTCAATTGGTTCATTATCGGTCGTAATTATAACTCTCGTTGTTATAATCTCTTTTAGATTGGTTTTTTCTTCAGCAATAGCTTTTGTAACATCAAAACTAGTAACAATGCCTTTCAAATGGTTTTCTCTATCTGTAATGACAATATGATTCATATTTTGGGTTATAATCTTTTCTGCTACTGTTTTAATATCACAATCTTCATAACATATGACTGCAGTTCTTTTTAAATCCTTTACGAATTTTAATTCAGATGTTTGTTTCATTGGTTTATATTCAGTTTCTTTTGGTAATGGTTCTGCTGGAGGATTTAAGAAAAAAATACCATCTTCAATCCATTTCTTCAACTCATTTGCAATTTTTCTAGCATAAAATAAAGAGGATAATGAAGAACATTTAATTTTATTATCATATAATTCAATATAACCACTTTTTAATTCCTTATATGAAACTTTTTTTAATATGGGTCTATCCCTCCTAGGAACCCCATAATCAACTACATCTGTGAAAATTTCTTCATCTTTTGAAGCTGTTTTTCTTGCTAAATTCTCATTTAAAATTGGAATTGGAATTCCTAACCCTACAAACATAGAGGTTCCATATTTTTCATAATTTACTCCTTTTAAATACTCCGAAATCATTTGTTTTAAATCACCTTTAACAAAAAGAGATCCATAATTATTTATAGGATTATGCTGAGTCCCTTCGCCAATCACATACCCTACTCCGCCTCCAAGAAAGATCCTCGTACCAAATCCTATAGTTTCATAATCAGGATCATTACATAACGGATTTAAACACCCAGATCCAGAATAATGGGCATTCCCATAATTAGGTAGTAACTTTCCCATATAAGTATATAAAATTCGATCAGTACTGTTCACGGCACATGCGTACCTTTGGTACGCATTCCTAGGATTACATAAAATAGCTTGGTTTAAATCATCAATTGTAAATTCAGTATCTACTTTAGCTAATGGATAACAGTCTGTTGTATATGAATTCCCTCTTAACCTTATAGACTTTCCAGCAATTAAATCTTCAATAACATGACCTCCACCATATTCAAATGGTCTAATGTCTGCCATTCTTGTAACCCCAATATAACAATCAACAGCTGCATTCCCGTGATAGGCATGAACATCATTTAACCAGAGATGTTCAAATTTTATTGGAGGATCAGAATGACCAAAATTTAAAAATGCTCCACTTGAACACATAGGACCAAAAGTACCTGTAGTTACCACGTCTATTTCTTCAGCTGCTACCTTAATTCCTCTATTTTTTACTATTTCTATCATTTCTTCAGCGTTTACTACTACTACATCGCCACTTTTAATTCTTTTATTAATTTCAGTATAGGGCTTTATCAAACTTTCACCTAATATTCGTTAAATTTATAGTATTATTTGATATTTTTAGTGTGTTTTAAATAATTTTAAAAAATATATCTTGCTTATAAATATTTTATACTGAAAATATTCATTTATAGCATAAAAACGCATTTAATCTAAAAACGAATTTAAGAAGAAAATTAAGAACTTTTTTAAATCTCTTAAAAGCTAACAACTCAAGGTCCAAAAATAAAAAAAAAAGTGATGATTTTTTAGATTGTTTTTATATCTTTTCTGGTTTAATCGCCCATGAATTTTTCGAGTATAAATACTACGACACATATTATTCCTGAGATAAGTATTCCAATAGGTGCAAAACCAACCGTTGTGTCCGCAGTAGAATCATAAACAAACATTAAAATTGGCATAACGATTAAGGCAATTCCTACTAATAAGACAACTAGCCAATCCCATTTGAATTCCATACCTTTCATACCATGGAGTCCATAAAATAACAGTATAGCGATACTCATACAAGTAATCCCTAGTGTCCATATTGTTGCTGTATTAAATCCGAACCATTCACCAGACTCAAAGATAGTATACGGTCCATACATAATATCTTTTGTAAACTGGCTTATTTGTCCAGTCCACCAGATTAGAGCATCATCAGTACTAGCTACTGGGGTGAAAATCGAAATAAGAGCTAATATAGCGGCAATTAAGACATACATCCAGGTATCTTTTTTCCAATCTACCAAATTTTTTCAACTCTCATTAAATACTTTTATAATAATTTTTTTTAAATACATTGGTGTTAATCATAATTTCAATCCCAAAATATTTAAATTTTTTTAATTTTGAAGATCTTTTAATTAAAGAAAAATTTTTTTTATAAAAGATTATTTTAATTCATCTATTTGAAATCTAGAAATCATCTAAGCAATTAGGTCGTAATGAGATATATTTTGGTAAATTATACTTCATTCTGTTAATAGGCTCATTAACATTTCAAATGGAGTTAATTATTAAAGCATTAATAGTAGAATTTTTTCCCTTATTCTTTTAATTCATTTTAATTGAAAATAAAAGAATAGATAATCATCTCTAAAAGTCTTATATATTTCAATAAGTGTTAAAATAAGGAAAAAAAAATTATGAAATTTATCTTACTTTTATGATTATTTACGTAAAAAACCCATGACTCCTGCTAAAATAGCTATGCTTCCTGCGAAAAATGGTAGAATACTACCAACATTAACAGTAAAATACTCCCAAAGGTTTTCTTCTTCAGCTGTAATACCCGCCAAATAAATTATAGGTCCAATTAATAATAATATTCCTCCAATTATAGTAAATAAGCTTAAATGTTTATCTTTAACCTTCGAGACAATCCCTGAGAAGAGAGTTACCAATGTGCCAATTGCTATGATTATTGTAGCAGTAATTCCTAAGTCAAATAGTGCTTCATCCGTCTGAACAAAATCGACAATATCATTGGAAACATATAAATTCCATACCCAAATGTATGCATCCTCACTACTAATATAGATTGTTGGTGTGAAGATTGAAACTATCCCTAAAATACCTGCTAATAACACAAATATCCATAAATTTTCTTTTATATTTACCAACTTTACAAAACTCCCTTTTGTTTCAAGTAAAAAATTTTAAAGTTTATAATTGATGAAGAAATAGATCATTATCCTTTATTTATAAATTTGTGATCTTTTTAATTTTACAAGCTTATCGGATTAGTATATAAGAGATGAAAATAAGGATTTAAAATTCTTTAAGAATTGGTCCCAAATACTTCTATTGTGTAAGTTTTTATAGTTATTAGATCTTCATAATAAAATAAGAATAGTTTTTATCTTTTACATATTTCTGTAATTAATAAATTATCTAACAGATGGATATGGTCATTCGAGATAACTCTTTCACTTCAAATAGACTTAAGATAATTGCAACAATATTATTAATCCTAACTACACTGCTATGGGGTACTTCTTTTATAATAACTAAGATGCTTACCCAAGAAGTTCCTATTTTTCTTTATTTGGGCTTAAGATTTTCAATTGCTATAATTGGCTTATTCCCATATTTTATCAAAATAAACCAAGTCAATAAAAGGATTTTATTATGGGGCAGTATAACTGGATTAATTTATTTTGTTGCAATTGTATTTCAAACAATAGGACTCCAAACAACAACAGCGGGAAAAGCAGCATTTATTACAGGGTTGAGTACAATAATGGTTCCATTTATAGCATGGCTTGGATTCAATCGATCACTAAATAAAAGGATATGGATTGCAGTTTTTGTATCCATAATTGGTATGGCATTTCTTTTATTGGAAGGTGAGGCAGGTATAATTATTGGTGACATTTTAGTGTTAGTATGTGCTTTTTTATATGCAATATTTATAATTTTGAATGATAAATTTGTAAATCTTGTAGATGTATACTTATATTCTATTGTTCAATTATTGATTATTAGTTTATTCTGTTTTGTAAGTTCTTTTTTAATAAATGAATCATATAGCTTCTCATCAATTGATTTAGGCTATTGGTTGGTAATTATTTATATGGGTATAGTTGTTACTACGGGAACTTTCATTTTTCAAAATTGGGGGCAACAACATCAAGGCCCTGCTCAAACAGCTATAATTTTTACTCTTGAACCTGTTTTTGCTGTTCTCTTTGCTTCATTTATAATTGGAAATGAAACAATGACTATTTTAGGTTGGCTTGGATGTGGTTTAATTTTTGTAGCAATCCTTATAACAGTTCTAAAAACCGAAGAGAATAAAGAAATTAGATAATGTGGTATTTTTGAAGCTATTTTTCTTTCCTAAAACCTCGTTAAATTATTGAATTTATTGAACTTTATGTTAAATTCCGACAAATTTTTGCTTAGAAGTCCATTTGAATAAATTTAAATAAATAGATTTTTACTATATTATAAGTAAAGGGTTGGTATTAAGAAATATTCTCCTTTATAATATTTAGATTAAAATTTATGTTAATATAATAATGTAACTTTCGTGAAATAGAGCATGACTGCACAAAAAATAAGAGCAAAAGAACTCTATATTTGTAAAAAGTGCGGTAATGTAATGATAACAAGAAAAATTGCCAATAATAATTCTGAAGAGAAAAAATTTGAGACGGTACTCCAATGTATTGTATGTAGGTATTGGATTCCTTTAGAATAAATCTTTATTTTTCTGCTCTTTTTATAAATTAATTTGATCCTTTTTAAAAATAACCCAATTATAAAAATTCACTGTTAAATTTATTTCTATCTTATTTTTAATAAAAATATAAAGAAGTGAAGGGAAGAAGAAATTCGAGCAATTAGAAAAAAATCAGGGAGAGAATTAAACTCATCAAAGAGTTTAATAGAGGGCGAAATCCAATGTTAGCTCAAATTATCTTGTTTTTTATTTCCCTTCCTAGAATATATAGGTATATCCTCTTATAAAAATAATGCGATTATAAATTATTTATGTTTCAATATCGAGAACATACTAAATTTAGAATTAGTATTTTTACCTAAAGAAGGAGGAGTTAATTTTATTCTAATAAAGAAGCAATTTTGATTTTTAATCCATCCTCAGCAGCGATAATATTTTTAATGGTAGTTTTCTCTTTTAGCTTTTTGACTTGACTTGGCACAAAATTTTTAGGAGATCTTGGTCCATCCATATAAGAACCAAAATGAGTTATAACTAATCCATTAAGAGGAGGGACAATTTTATTTAAATATGGGATTACTTCATCAGTACATAAGTGCCTCTTACAAGTAACGGAATTTGGTCTTAATAAGTTAAGAATTAGAATATTTACTCCCGAATATTGTTCAGAAAAACTGTCATATACCATAGTATCACTTGCAAATGCTAATGAATAATTTTTTAGTTTAAAAATTACACCAAATCCTTCGTTATTGAGGGAATGAACGACTTTAGTCCCTATAATTTCAATATCTTTGTAATTATATTTGCTTCCAGCTTTAAAAGAGATTATCTTTTCAAGCATGTTTAGGTGATAATTAGACATTAACTTAAGCACTTCATTTGTAGTAATTAAGGTCCCTTTTTTGAAATAATTATAATTTTTATTATGCAATATTTCCCTAGAACTCTCAATTAAAGCGCTTAAATCATTAAAATGATCGACATGAGCATGAGTCGTGATAAATAATTCTGTTTTAATGGGATCTTCTTTATATTGATTTATTCGCACAATTGCTCCTGGTCCAGGGTCTATATGAGATTGGATCCCATTAAATTTATAAAGAATGCCTCCAGTTGCTCGATGTTGAGTTCTTATATGATGCCTCCCGCCACCAGACCCTAAAATTATAAGTTGATCTTGTTGCATCTTGTCGAAGTTTACTATCTATATAATTATTAAATTAAATAATACAAAACAAATAATTTTTTCTCTATAATTCGATAAAAGGAATTTTTATTTCAACAACATTTAGTTGAGATAAGTATTTTAAGCATGGAACATGTATGAGTAAAAATTTCAGTATTTAATTCCTTTCTTTATGGTTTTTGCTAATATTTCAAATGGTTCTTTAACACCATCACCATTTTTAGCAGAGGTTTTAACATATTTAATCATATTAAAGGCATTTTTTATATGATTTGCACTTTCATCATCGACAGCAATAGCATCCTCGAGGTCAAGTTTAGTTCCAACAAGTATTATAGGTAAATTCAAATCATGTATTCTTATAATATTCACCCATTGTAAAATACTTTCGATTTTTGGCATCCTTGTCATATCAAATAAAAGGAGGGCTCCCCTAGCACCCATTACATAATTTTCTATTAAATGTCTAAATCTTTCTTGACCCCCTAAATCCCACAATTGCAACATGCAATAAGTATTGTTAAATTCGATTTCTTTAATGAAGAAATCCACACCTACCGTTTCAATAGTAGAATCATCAAAGAATCCATCTACATATCTACGTAGCAATGAAGTTTTACCCACTCCGCCATTCCCCGCGATTAAGACCTTAAAAACAAATGACCGCATTAGAATTTACCAAAGAAATCATATAATTTTATACTGTGGTATAATTAAGTGATAGAAATAAATACACCTATTTATTTTAATCTTAAAAAATTCTTATTCTTCAAATTCATTCTTTAAAATTTCATCAATTTGAGTTAAAATATTACCTAACTCTGCATACAATACATTTTGAATTTTTATTTTGGAAAAATTATTATTTTTGAGGAATTTATCGACTGTATTTTTTGCAATATCTTCTCCTCTTTTTCCTAATTTAACTAACTTTTGATGATTCTGGTTATTTGGATTGAATGTTTTAATAGGGATATCAAATGGAATTTTAAAGATATGTCTTGAACTTTTCATTATTTGAACTTGATTTGTCATTATCGTAGAATTTAATATGGTTGATAAATAATATGCCTCATCAAGATTTTGAGTAGCATAAAAACTCAAATCTCCTGTTATTATGAAATTCCCTTGTACAACTGCAGACTTCAATACTGAACCTGAATTGTTGTAGATCACTTTAATCTCTGAGAGTTGTCTATTATTAATCAATTTTGACCATCTATTTAAGTTATCCATTAAAGAATTGTTTTTTGTAGTTTCCTTCTTATAATTCAAATAAATTTCATTAATTTTATCATAAAAGCATTTAGCATTTTTAGATAAACTTGAATAATTAAAACTAAAATCTTTTTTTGAGAGTGGTAGAAAAACATAATAATAATTACATACAAAAAATTTTACCAATTCTGTACTTTTAATTACTTTAAAAAGATATTCTTTTTCAACAAGTTCATCTTTAAATTCATTTTTATTCCAAGGGAATTTGGCTCTTTTAAAAATTCTCTCATCAGGATTAATTCTTACTAATTTATCATCTACTTTTTTATATTTAATGAATATTAAATTTCTTGGGTTTAAATCAGCACCCTTGTGAAATTGTTTTTTATAATAGCTAGGTCTAATACAGAATAATTCTTCATATCTTTCTTTTAGAATAAATTTTTTTGTATATCTTTTTTCACCTTTTATTTCAACGCAATAGGGTATCAAATAATTAATTTTTTCCTGTTTTAATTCTATATTAGAAAAATAATTTATATCATTGGCTTTATCATTAATCTTAAAATGTAAAGAAGGAATCTCTTTATCATAATATTCAAATTCAATTTCAGATTTTTGAGCAAACAAACAAATAAAATCAATGTTAAAAACCTTTTCAATCTTTTTATCAAAAGTCCAAATCTTTAAATTATAAAAACCTTTGAAATTACGAAATTGAGAAGCATGGGAACCTGTGATTACTCCTTTAGTAATTACAAAAAAAATTTTTGCATTTTTTTTCATAAAAACCTTATTTGCCTTATAAAAAAAGAGAGTAGAGACTTCTAAATTTAAAACATTTTTAGGAAGTGGTTTTATTTCTAAATTTTCTGCCAAAGATTTAATTTGTTTTTGATAATATATTGATTCTATGTCTCTATATGTATACCATGGAGGATTTCCTATTACTAAGTCAAATTTTGTATCCAACTTACTCCCTTCTTGGGATAAAAAATCAAGAATATATAAATGGAATTTAATTAAAGGACCTTGTTCTCTTAAAATATATAAAAAGTTAATCTTTGAAAAATAGATTGAGATTGGATTGATGTCATACCCATATATTCGATTGATTGCGGTTATTTTCTCTTCATTACTCCTATCTTGTGAATTTATATATCTTAGGATTTCAACTAAAAAATTCCCAGACCCACAACAAGGATCGAGGACTGTATCTCCAAAGGAATAAACTTCTCGGACCATTCTTTTAACTAAAAAAGGAGGAGTATAATATTCACCAATTTTATGCCTTATAATAGGAGATAATATTTTTTGTATCAGATAATCAAATAAGTATTCAGGGTCAATTTTTAAATTTAACACGTGATTGGACAATATTTCAATGAGTTCCCACAAAATACTAGCATCTTCTCTTACAGAGAATGATAAGATTGGTTCAAAATAATCAAATTCAAAAATTTCAATATTTCTATAAAGGGCTTCTACTTGTCCTATTATTCTTTTATAGTTTTTTATAGTATTTTTTTGTTTAAATAAAGGAGTTTCATTTTTTAGAAGATAATTATGAATAAATTCAAGGCTTAATAAATAAAGTAAAGATAAAACAATGTATAACTGTAAATTTGCGTATCTACTCCCATATATCTTTTTAAAGTCTGTAATCCATTTATTAAATCTTTTATCGATGTGAATCTCATTTTTAATTAAAATTCTTTCAAACTGTTTTACTTTTTTATTTATACCTTGTAGATCAAGATCTACATATTCATTTATGGTTAAATTCCTGACCAAAAACTAAAACTCCTCTTTCATTATTGCCTAAAATAATCAATGAATTAATATTTAAATATTAATTAAATATTTGTATATTATTTAAAAACCAACAACAAAAAGATAAATTATAGTTTTGACCTCAACTGAGATTAAAATCTCAAAAAAGTTTGAGAATGGAATTTTCTTTTCCTGCGAGATGTGTGGCACTTGTTGTAGAGGATTAGGCGAAGGCGAAGTATTTTTATATAAAAATGACATTAAAACGCTTGCCAATCATTTAAATCTAAAAGGAAAATCTGGTTTGAGAGAATTTACTAAAAAGTATTTGAAAATAATAAATGATACTTTCTTTTGGAGGAATCCAAAAACTAAAAAAGGTAAAACTTATCGATTTAAGACATTAGGATTTAAATTTACTGGTAACGATGAACATTGCCATTTTTTAAAGGATAATAAATGTACTGTTCATAAAGCTAGACCTTTCCAATGTAGAGCTTTTCCTATTGGTTGGAATATGCTTATAAATAGTTTAAGAAACTTTAAAGACTATTCAAAAAGATGTCCCGCTCTTCAAAAATCTCTTGAGAACCAAGGATATTTTTACTCTAAAAATGAGATTATAAAATGGGCAAGACAAGAATATGAGATGGAGAAGAATTTTTTCATAAAAATGAAGAAAAATGATTTTAATATATTTAGAGTATATAAATTTCTACCTAATGATATAGCTAACAAGTAATTCATAGTTCTTCTTTATAATTACAAAAAGTCTAAAGTTAATTTTAAATTAAAATTATTGTAAATTTTTTCGATACCGAAAAAACTTTTTTCTTTGTTTTACTTGTTCTAATGGCTTAATATATCCCAATAGGTCATAAAAATTTACTTTTTGTTTTAATTCAGGTCTAAAAATGAACTTATAATACCACTTTTTCCAAAAGAACCTTAAAGTAGTTAAATAATTTAATATTTCATTAATTTGGACTTTTGAAATTTCTATATAATTAGTTATTATTGGCATGTCTTTATATTCTTCAATATTCCTTTTCGAAAGAAGTCCATCCTTGTTCAAAATGAAAATAGTTCCATTTAAGTAGTTTTCCTTCTCAATATTAAAACTAAGTCCTAAAAATTTTGAAAATTCCATAAAATGTTGACTTATTTTTGTTTTTAGATAATCATTTTGAATATTATCTCGATTTTTATTTTTTATGAAAGCTGATAAATCTTTATTTGCATTTAATTTGTCGTCAGTTCCTAAAGCGTTATAATATCTTATTTGGATGTGTGTAAAGATTAACATTTCAATATCTTCATAAAATTGTTGAACTTCCCTAAGCAGAATTCGGTCGTCCTTGATATGATCCCATATAATAAAGAACAAAACAGCAATAGATGCACCCAAACTCAAAAATGTTAGAAAAATTTGATAATCAGCCATTTTATATAACCTTAATTTATGATATTAATATTATTGAATAAAAGGAATCAAGTAAAATTTCCTGTTAAAAATATACACTATTGATATGGAATAAATATTTTTAATATATTTAAAGCCTATAACTTTCTTACTAAATAAATAATTAATAAGTAGGGAATAGTTTTTTATTATAATTGCGAAGAATTAAGATTAACTTAAACAAATTATTAGTATAATTAATATAAATTTAAAGTTATATTATTCATAAGATTGCGAAAATTTAGTGGTTACAAGAGGTCTCAAATTGAAAATAGGATTATTTTTATGTGACTGTGGGAAAAACATATCTGGAGTTATTGACAATAAGAGGTTAATTGAACATTTCAGCAATTATCCAGAGATCCATGTTATTGGAGATCAATACTTATGCTCAGAATTAGGTTTAAACAAAATTATTGAAGAGATTAAAGAAAAAAAAATCGATCGTGTTGTTATTGCAGCATGTTCATTTAAATTACATGGACTGTTATTTCGGAAAACTATCGAAAAAGCAGGAATTAATCGATTTTTAATATCATTTGCAAATATAAGGGAACAAAATTCATGGGTCCATGCCAATGAGCCAGAGAAAGCTACAAAAAAAGCAATTGATCAAATTAATATGGCAATAGAACAAGTTAAACTCTTAAAACCTTTAGAAGTCCAATATTCAAGTGTACTACCATCCTGCTTAATAATCGGTGGAGGTATTGCGGGGATAAAAGCGGCTATGGTTATCGCTGATGCTGGCTATAAAGTGTATTTAGTAGAAAAGGAACCTACTATAGGGGGCCATATGGCTCTATTCGATAAAACTTTCCCCACTTTAGATTGTTCGATCTGCATTCTTGGACCATTAATGACGGAAGTTAAAGATCATCCTAATATCGAATTATTAACTTATTCTGAGTTAGAAAAAGTTGATGGATATGTTGGTAATTTTGAAGTATCTATAAGAAAAAATCCTCGGTTTATAAAAGAAGAAGTTTGTGTAGGTTGTGTTGATATCTGCCGTGATGTGTGCCCTATCGATATAGAGAATACATATTTCCCAAGAAAGGCTATAGATGTTCCATATCCACAGGCTATTCCCCTATTTCCAAATATTTTAGAGGAATATTGTATTGGATGTAAGGCATGTGAACTTGCATGTGGAGATCGAAATGCAATTGATTTTGACCAAAAACCGGAATTTTTAGATATTTCAGTTGGTACAATAATCGTAGCAACTGGATTAAAGATATTTGATCCATCCATACTAGGAGAATTAAATTATCAAAAATATTCTGATGTAATTACAACAATGCAAATGGAACGATTATTTAATAATGATGGCCCCACCCATGGAAGAATCATAAGACCTTCCAACGGTCAACCACCAAAGAAGGTATCATTTGTATTATGTGTTGGATCACGAAATAAAAAGATTCATCGTGAATATTGTAGCCAGGTTTGTTGTAATGTTGCAATAAAACAAGCAATTTTACTAAAAAAAGAATATCCTGATATTAATATTAATATTTATTACACAGATATTAGATCTATTAGCAAGAATTGTGAAGAATTCTATAACAGGGCACGTGAAGTTTTTGGAATACGGTTTATTAGAAGTAATATATCAGCAATATTAAAGAGTGATACATCTGAAGAGTTAATTATTCGAGGAGAAGATGTTACTGAAGATGCTTTATTTGAAAATAAAACAGATCTAGTAGTCTTAGCAGTAGGTATTGAGCCAGCAGAAAATACAGACAAATTAAGTCAAATTTTAGGCATTTCTCAAGATTCTTATGGGTTTTTATTAGAAAAGCATTTAAAAGTAAATCCTTCTGAAAGTTCTATTTTTGGGATATATATAGCTGGGGCAATTCAAGGACCAAAAGATATTCCAAGTAGTATTGCTCAAGCAGAAAGCGCAGCCGCTAAAGTAATTAGTTTAATCTCTAAAAAGAAAGTAGAATTAGATCCACATGTAGTGTGTTTTGATGAGGAAAAATGTGATTTATGCCGTTTATGTGAAAATATCTGCATGTTTAATGCACTAAATATTGAAAAGAATCATTTAGATATTATTCAAGCAAATTGTACTGGATGTGGAGCGTGTGCTGCTCAATGTCCAACTGATGCTCTATATATTCCGGGGTTCACGAAAAATCAGATCTCTGCCCAAATAAATTCATTATTAAAAGATAAATCAGAATTTCCACTTATTATTGCTTTTCTTTGTAATTGGTGTTCCTATCTGGGGGCAGATCTTGCCGGTATAAGTAAATTAACTTACCCTACAAATGTAAGAATTATTCATGTAATGTGTACTGCGATGTTGAATCCCTCTTTAGTGTTTGAGAGCTTTTTTTATGGTGCGGATGGTGTTTTAATTGCTGGATGTTATCCTCAAGATTGTCATTATCAAGAAGGATTTAAAAAAGCAACAACACGTTACGAAAGTATTAAGCAAATGTTAGCGGAAACAGGCATAAATGAGAATCGTGTTAAAATTACGAGTATATCTGCTGGAGAAGGAGAAAAATTTGCTCAAATAATAACTGAATTCAAAGAAGAATTAGAAAATTTAGGCCCAATTCGTCCGGAAGAATATACAAAACCTATTTCAAGAAAAGAAAAAGCAATAGATAAAGCTAAGTTAGATGAAATATAAGATTCTTATTATCTTATTTAAAAAAGAAAATTTTAATTTAGTATTAATAATAGTTAGAATTTTGTTGTTTTATTGCTATTTCTCTATAAATCTTATTAATTGAAATTGTTTATTATAGTATGAGAATAAAATTCTAAATTCAATATTATGAGAATACGAAGTATTACGATTGGACAGGTAATCCCCTTCTTGAATAGGAATGAAACAACACTATCCTATTTACAAGAAAAACTTGAAAATTTTACTAACTTTAATAATGAAATTATCAACCAATTTGATGATAGTAATATTCTAGTTGATACTAAACGAGTTTGTTCACAACCAATTTTTAGTTATGATAACAAATTATTCTATGAAAAGAATTTACAAGAAACATTATTCGATATAAGTGAACAATTAGGTTTTTTACAAGCTATATTCAAGGATTATGATATAGACTATTTTGCTTGCTGCATGATGTTAGCAAATCAAATTCAAGAGCTAGGAATTTTTGAGAAGTTACTATTAAATGAAGTACCTCAGTTCATTAAAAATAGTGAAAACTTTTTCACATCTTTACCTTTAGCGTCTACAGAAACTGGAATTAATATTTCAGCTATAAAGTCTAGTGCTAAAATAATCAAAAAACTTTCAGAGCCCGATCCTTTTAATAATTTGAGATTCTGTGTGTCATCTAATGTTAAACCAAACGTTCCCTTTTTTCCGGCAGCATATCACCTTTCTGAAAAACCAGGTTTTTCTCTTGCTTTAGAAATGGCAGATGTAATTATTGATGTTATTGATTCTTCTACTACATTTAAAGACGTACAAGACAATTTGTTAATGAAATTTAATGAAATCTACGATGAATTAACTAAAATTTCAATAAAAGCGGGAAGAAAATTCAATATTGAATTTAAAGGAGTTGATTTTTCACCTGCCCCCTATCCTATAATTGAAAAAAGCATAGGAACAGCAATAGAAAAACTAGGTATTGAATATTTTGGAGCTAATGGCACTTTAACTGGAATAGCATTAATAAATAATTCCATTCCAATTGATAAGGAGAATATCATCGGATTTTCAGGTTTTATGCAACCTGTATTAGAAGATTATATTATATCCAAAAGATTATCAGAAAATAAATTCAACATAGATTCTCTCTTGTTATACTCTACGATTTGTGGTACAGGTCTAGATGTTGTTCCTCTACCTGGTGATATTACAGAAAAAGAATTATTTTATATATTATTAGATTTGTGTACACTTTCTGTTAGGTTGAATAAACCTTTAACAGCACGCTTGATGCCAATCCCTGGCAAGTTTGCAGGTGATGATATTGAGTTTAATTTTGAATATTTTGCGCCTTCCAAAGTAATTGAATTCAGGAGATTAACTAGTGAGCAAAAGAATGATATTTTTAACCGAAATGAGAAAAATTTGAAATTTCTTTAAAAAGATTTTTTAGATTGTCAAACTAGATATTTTATGAAAAAAAAGAAATACGAATAAAAAAAAATGATTTTTTTATATGAGTGAAAAGCAGAAAAATAAACGTTTACCACTTTTTTATAAAGCTATAGAATATTTTGATAAATCAGACACTCAAGAAATTCTAATAAGCGAAAAATTAAATAGTTTGGAAAATCGGAGAATCAATACAACATTATTAAGAGATGAAATGCTAAATGAACTAAATAATTTAAGAAATCTTATCGATAATAATCCTGATTTAAAGCTGAAAGCTCTTTCGAAAGAAGAAAAAGAATTTTTTTCAAGCTTTATAAAATTCTATCAAATTTGCCCTATCTGTTATCAATACAATCATTATCGTAATTTAAAGAAGCTATATTTTGACGAAGATACTTTCTTTAAAGAAAAGTTAATTAAATTCATGAATCTAAGAAGTAAGAAATTAAATAAAATTAATCTTAGTTTTGGAATCCCTTGTTGTAATTGCTATAAAAAATTGATGGGAGATTAAAAATTATAATTACTTTATTATAAATAATCAACCACTTTTCCACTTTGAGTGATTTCATAGTAAATTTTACTTTTTTCTTCAATTTTTTCAATGCAAAAAGCTTTAATCAAGTAATCTATATTATAATTGAGTGAAAATTCATCATTGATAACGTTTTCGTCCAAAAGAATACTAAACAATTTCTCTTTAGAAATTTTTTTAGCATTATTAACGATAGTTAATATTTTTCTGCGAACGGGATGATTTACTGCCTTTAGATATAAATCATGAAGATATTTTGTACCTTCCATTGTCTTACCATAGTCTTCTATTGATTTGTAGTTTTTAAAATCGAATTCATTAGGCATAGTTATGAAAAATTCCCATACAAATTAATGTTTCTCGTTCAAATTCATAAGGTAAAATTCTAACCGAAATTATTGATGGGGTTTTTAAATACGGGATGAAAATATCTCATAAATAATAAAGCAAGTAATTACAAGATAAATTTAGAAAAATGGAAAAAACAGATACAATAAAAAGAAATCAATTAAAACCTCCCTTCAATAAAAAAGAAGTTCTTTCAGAAAAGATAGATAACTTATGGGAAAAAACTTCTGATGTTAGAAATTTAAAATATCAAAAGAAGAGATTATTATTAAAGTTAGAGATTAATGGTGTAGAAAAAAGAAAAATTTTACTTAAATTAGAAAGTGGAAGTTCAAAAGTTCATTCAAGTAATTATAATCTCCTTTCAGAACTATTAAAAGAATTTTTTGATTCAAATGGTAAATCAGAATAATATATCTGCAAGGCTCAATTTGCATACTTCTTCTTAAAACTATTGATTAGTAAATATTAAGAAGGAAAAATATTTTATTTTAGGACGATTATTTCTTCTTTAATCTTAAAATATAATAAAGAGGATGATATAAAAAAATGGATTTTAATGAGATTAAAAACCTCCTTGGATCTGAAGCTGAAAATCTTCTGAATCATATGTGTACAGGAATCACGAAGGATCTTATTCATGTTCCAGGACCAGATTTCATTGAAAGAGTTATAGAGCATTCAGACCGTAATAATTTGGTTTTAAATAATATGATTAGATTATTTAATCAACGTGGTCGTCTAGCCGGAACCGGATACCTTTCTATATTACCTGTAGATCAAGGTATTGAACATAGTGGGTCTGCAAGTTTTGCTGTAAATCCATCATATTTTGATCCTGAAAATATTATTAAATTGGCCATAGATGGTGGATGTAATGGTGTTGCCTCCACTCTAGGAGTTTTAGGATCAATTTCTCGTCGGTATGCTAGAAAAATTCCATTTATAGTAAAAATAAATCATAACGAATTACTTACAAAACCAGAACTTTCGGATCAAACACTCTTCGCGAATGTGGATCAAGCATGGACTATGGGAGCTGCTGCAGTAGGTGCAACAATTTACTTTGGTTCTAAAGAATCTAGACGCCAGATTCAAGAAATTAGTGAATCTTTTAGATATGCTCATGAATTAGGCTTAGTTTGTGTCCTATGGTGTTATTTAAGAAATAAAGAAGAATTCATTAAAGATGGAAAAGATTATCATACTGCTAATGATCTGGAGTCTCAGGCAAATCATTTAGGCGTTACTATTGAAGCTGATATCATAAAACAAAAAATATCCACTCTAAATAGGGGGTTTCTAGACTTAAATTTTGGAAA
Organism: Promethearchaeota archaeon; assembly: GCA_016839585.1. Classification (GTDB taxonomy): domain Archaea; phylum Asgardarchaeota; class Lokiarchaeia; order Sigyniarchaeales; family SOKP01; genus Loki-b32. The sequence continues at coordinate 20,326 of JAEOTZ010000021.1, read as the reverse complement.
AACGGATAAATTAGTCTATGAAAAATTAGCTACTGATCACCCTATAGAATGGAATAGATACCAGGTTGCCAACTGCTATATGGGGCGAATTGGCTTAATTAATTCGGGTGGAGAATCTGGTGGTAATGACCTTCAAGATGCTGTTAAAGCCGCAGTAATAAATAAGCGATCTGGTGGAATGGGTCTAATACTTGGGAGAAAAGCGTTTAAAAAATCAAAATCTGAAGGAGTTAAAATTCTTAATGCTGTACAAGATGTCTATTTAAGTAATTATATTACTATTGCATAAAAATTATCCTTTTTTCTTTTTTTTTATAAGACTGTTTTTATTAAATAAAAAATAAAAATAAAAGGCTAAATTACATTATTCATCCTATTAGAATCAAATTTAATATAAGATTATTATGGGAAAAGATAAATATATTAGACCGGATCCAAATGTAAATCCTTATAAAGTAAAAAGAGTAATAGCAACACCAACAAGATCATTCATAGATTTTAATACACGAAGGGTATGCCCTGCTTGTGGAAATGATATTAAAATTCATCATAATTTTTGCAAGTATTGTGGTGTTGATCTAAGCGCTATAGAGCCAATTGGGAATTCTGATGAAATTTCAAAACAGTTAGCAATAACAGCAACAACAGATCCTGATGCTGGGGTAAGGAGAGAAGCTGTTGATACTTTGGGTGATTTTGGAGAGACAAAAGTATTAGGAGTATTGACATATGTATTATTACATGATCCAGATGAGAATGTACGATTGGAAGCCGCTGACAAGCTAGGTGATTTACACCATCCATATAGTTTAGATGCTCTAACAAAAGCTCTTAAAGATGTAAATCCTCTTGTAAGGAAAGAAGCTATTGAAGGGTTAAAGAAGATTAAAAAGAAAAACAAACCTGAAGATGAGAATAAGGGAAAACCTGAAAATAGGGATGAATAAGAATCTAATGATATAATGAGAGTAAGGATTTCCAATTTGTATTTATTTGAAATTTATATTTAATGGAGAATTTTTAATTTTTACTTATTCCTTATTAGCAGGGATTTTTAGTAATTTTCAACTTGCTAATGACCCAAATTATGGTTCCTGTTTGTTTTGCTTTTCTTGAGTTTCAGTTTCTTTTGAATTTTCTTTCATCGATGCAGGTTTTGGTGGCATTGGTGTCAATGAAGTCTTCTTCTTAGGAGGAGAACTCTTAGTGGGTGATGGTTTCGAAGTTATCTTTTTAGGTATAGCGTTTTGATTTGGCTTTTCTTCTTTTTTTAATACTTCTACAGCCTCAACAATACCCTTATTTTTATTTAAATATACTCTTAATTTATGATTATCTAAATTCATTATTTCTTTTGGAACTTTCATGACTGGCTCCCATACAATTTCCTCTATATCTTCATCGAAAACTTTTGAAATCTTGGTTACAGCAGCAAATAATGTATGGCCAAGAATTAGATTTTGTCTCTTATAATCAAGGGGAACTTCAGTTTTAAGTATTTTTTTCTTAATCTGATGTTGCTCTTCTTCAGATAATCCAATAGTCAATTTTGGTTTTTGAACGATAGAGGACATAACAACATCGCTACTTATATCTTGAAGCGCTGGTGAATAGTAATCGACTTCAGTTTTTCCTTTAGCAATTTGTTCTGCTTCTTTCATACTTTCTCGTTCGATATTTCGTATGTATCGCATATCAGGTAATCTTTCAGTAACTTCCATTGATTCTAGTTGAAAAGCGTTTAAAAATTCTTGAATTTCATCACCTTGATCTATAGATACTATTTTACAGCGATGATATCGAGGATCATCTAACAATTCTTTTTGTAAATCATGTGCAACTCTTGAACTAATAAATCTCTTTCTTACTGCGGATTTCGCTCCCTTCCAAATATAAATTCTTCTTAAATCTTCTCGGATGATAACTAAGACCTGCTCAGGATTCAAATAGTTCTGGAGATCTTCTTGTTTTATATCTAACTTCGTTTTTTCTCCATCATTCTCTAAATCAAAAACTAGAAATTCTTCATAAGTTATAGTCATATTGATTTCTCATCTATAGAAATTCTACAAAAATTAAAAATCTATGTCTATGGAATAAAGTTCTTTTAAAGAAAATATTGAAATACATTAATAAAAATTTTTTTAATTATAAACTTGTTTTAGAAAAAAGAATAAAAAAAATTAATGAAATTATTAGGAATTAATAATCGTGTAATATATTATCTATTGATAAGACAAAGCCAAGTAAAATCCTTCGATCAGTTTCATTATCTAGTATTTTTAAAGCATAAGTGTCCTTAAAATCTAACATTCCACCAAGAAAGATGTCTCTCCATTTATCAGCTTTCTCGATTTCAGCGATTGTTTTTCCTGTTGAGACATCATATACTTTATAGGACCATCCCATCAATTTACCTTGTGCTCTATACCATTGAGTACCATCAGGGGCCTCCAAATAAAAGACTGGTCGAAATAACGATAAAATCTTCTTCTTAATTCTTGCTATCAATTGTCCATCAGGTGTTTTCAAATCCTGAGCTCCACGAGCAGATACAAGTTTAGCATGAATTGTAGCTGAAATTGTACCATCAACTTCTTGAAGTTCAACTCTACGTCTTATGCTTAAGATAACTCTTTTCATTCTACCGATTATTTGATTATTCTCATCTAAGATTTCACCGCTTCCCCAGTCCCAATACTTTTCTTTAAGGATGTAATAATTCCGGTTAATGTCAAACAGTCCACTGGGGCGATGTTGGGGCGTTGTAGTCGGAGTTACCGTTGTTTGTGCCGATCCTTGTTCAGAAATAGCTTTAGGTGGAAGCTTATTTCCACAACTTTCACAAAATTTTTGATCAGGGTCTTTTATTTCCACTCCACATATATTACAATACATTGGTATCATATTTTTTTTATAAATTATTATGCTAAAAATGGTAACTCTCTTTTATAAAGTTAAGGAAATGAAGGAGACTTAGATTTTTCTTAAGAAAATCTTTTTATTCAATAAGGCTTAATTAATACATAATAAATTAATTAGGAAAATAGAATGTCAACCCCAAGTATCCCTAATCTATTGAAATTCAAAGATTTTATAACGCTTATGGGTACTACGCTTGGATTTATAGCATTAGTATGTGCATGTATAGGAACTCATCCATTTCTATCTTTAGGATTTTTTCTTATATCCATAACACTTGGGACAGATCTAATTGATGGTTATATTGCGCGTAAAACGGGTACAATAAACGAAATGGGTAAGGAATTGGATTCTTTAAGCGATTCTTTAACTTTTGGGATAACTCCCGCAGTTTTAACTTATCAAGCTTTTAAAACAGGTGGATATATAGACATTTTCATAGTAATTGGTTCTATTTGTTTCGCATTAGGAGCAATACTCAGGTTAGCAAGATTTAATATCTCCAAAATTCCAGGTTATACCGGGGTGCCTACTCCGTTAAGTGCTTTATCATTAATTACTTTTTTTTATGCAAATTACTTTTATGCATTTGCAATGGGAGGCATAGATTATCCATTTCTTCCACTTTCTTCTTATTTGATTCCTTTTTTCATGATATTAATCGGATGGTTTAATATAACTACTTATATAAGGTTTGCTGAAAAAGATAAGAGTGTCTATATAACCTTCTTGATTGTTGCCCCCCTTTGTCCAATTTTCGGGATTATTGGAATTCTGAATCCAGAGAAATTAATTTCACTTATTGTTTCAATATTTTTTCTTGGTTGTTTTCTATATATATTAATCTTTTTTATCAGAGGATTTCTTATTTATATGATAACGATTAGAAATAAGGAAAAAACTTCCCAATAATAAAATTATTGAAATAATTTCTGCTTCCAATTATTAATAAATTCGACTATTTGATTTTTTTCATTTTTATTTAACAATTTATAATGTGTTTTATATTCATTTATTGTACTTCTTAATTGGTGTAAAATAACTGAGAAACCCTTTTTCTCTAGAATTAAGTCCGCTATTTTTTGCAATTCTATACTAAAGTCTTCTCCCTTTAAATTATTCAATTGCAAAATAAGACTATTAAAAGCATCATTGATAAACATACCTGCTTCATCACCAGCTTTCGGGAGTATAGTTAAATTTTTCTTTAGTTTTTGAGTTAAATCTGTAATTTTCTCCTTAGGTGTTGAGTTTTCAGTAGTGACTTCTAGAGGTTTTGGAGTAGTTTTCTCTTGAATTTTAATAGGTTCTTTAACCTGTTTCGGAATTTCTTTTTCTAGTTTTTTTTTAGTGGATACTACATTAGTTTTAATGGGCTTCGTTTTTGTAGGAGTTATAGGTTTTACTTCCTTAATTACTGCTGGCTTTATTGCAGTAACTTTCTTTGGGGCTGTTGTTTGAATTTTTGTTTGTTGAGTCGCATAATAAGTATCTGAATAGGCTGCTGCCCATGTAGTATCTATAATAGGCTCGAATATTTTTATTAAAGGTTTAAAATTACTCCCAAATCCAATAAAATCTTCTAGAGGTTCTTTTTGATTATCTTGGATTAAACCTATAACGATATGATTATCATCCCCTTTCAAAGCAATTATATTTTCATTTTGCAGAGTTTTATACTCTAAATTTTTTATGTTTTTTAATTTCTTAACAAGACTATTAGTGTGTGCTTCTGAAGAGGCGATCTTTATTTTTAAATTTCCAAATTGTTTTCCAAAATGTTCAATTGCTAGGTGATTTTCAAGATTAGGAATAATAATAACTAGAGTTTTATTTGTGTTATTTATTAACTTTTGAATCTCTTCATTAACATTAGTTATACTCCTTATCATCCAAATATCATTAATCAATGCCTTATCAGAAGAAATCAACATCTCAAAACTATTTTTCATCACACTTTCAATAGGTTTGTTTAATTTTGAGACTTCATTTATGGAATTTCTAACTATAGCATTTAAATTCTCTGTGATTTTGCTTTCAAGGGCTTGAATTTCATTTACAAGATTTTCTTTATTATCTTTAATCATTCCGAAAATAGTATTCATTTTTGTTTCAAAATTATTTAACATGTTTAAGAGTAGTATTTTAAAATCTTCACGATATTGAAAAACAGATTCCATAATATTATCAGTAGATTTATTTGTATTACTAAACTCATCTTCTATTTGATTATGTAATTTATTAATAAAATTTCCTAACATCTCATCTAATCTTGCTTTAAATAATTCTTCAATTATCTCTATAATTTCTTTCTTATATTTTTTAAACTCTAATGAATTAATTTTTTTAGTTAAATCATCTTTAAGATTTGAAATTAATTTTAATAGATCTGAAAATTGAGTTTGTGTTATACTTTTAATCTGTTGATGAATTTCAGAAAGTTCCTTTTTAAGCTTATTCAGATCCTCCATACCCTCAAAAATATCTTCAATTTCTCTTTTTTGAATAATAGTATCTTCTTCAATATCCTTTTTAATTTCTTGAAAAACGGTGAAAACCGAATCCATATCAACTATTCTATTACTCTTAAAAATTTGTTTTAACGAATTAGCTATTAATTCCTGAATTGAATTTTTAATGTTTGTTAAATTCGCATCAATGTTTTCGTAATAAGTAATTATTGGTCCAAAAGGAGGAATAGTTAAATATTTTAAAAGGATTTCCGGTTTTTGAGGGATCAATTGAATTATTAAGTCGGAATCTATAAGCTCATTAATACAATTTTTAAATTCCTCTTCAGATATTTTTGGAACTATTGAGTAGAGTTCATAATACGTAAGAGAGGTTCTTCCTAATGATTTAATATATATTTCTATAGCATTATCTGAAAGCCCTATTTGTTTTAAAAATTCATCCATATTGAAATATCACACATTTTTTTTGGGATCTACTAATAAATTTATAAACCATATGATTTTTTATTAATAACTATTTTTTTAATTATTTATCTTTTATAAAAAGTTTTTAAAGAAGTTTTATTTTTATGATTATTAATTATTAAGTGAAGTTTAACTGAAGTTTGGATTGTGATGTGAGAATAATGACTGAAGATATTTATTTTTACTTAGATTTAACTAAGGAGATGTTGAGAAAGAAAGAACTTATAAAAGCTATTAAATATTATATTGAGGAAAAGAATAAAGCTAATATAAAGGGTCATTATTCTCTTCTTATTTTTCAAGAAAGAGGAAATCCTATTTTCATAACTGATAAAAAAGAAGCTAGTATAATTACTAATGCTATTGAAGAAAATTGGAAGTTTAGACCCAAAAAGACAAGTTTTTTTGAAAATGGTTTATTTTATATTTTCTCTTATATAGCTGAAACCGTAAGGAAAAAATCAAAATATAACCGAGTAATTATTATTACAGATACTCCTAGTGATCTTGGTAGTGAATATCAAGAAGCACTATTTAATTTAGTATCAAAAATAAAATATTTTCCCACTTTTATAGACATAATAAGAATCTCTGAGAAGGGAACTAGGTTTTTTAGTGACGATGTAAAATTAAATGTATTGGCAAGTGATACTAAGGGAGGAATCTTTTATGTACAAGATAGAAAAGAGTTTTCTGATGTTATAAAAAAGTTAGTAAAAACTAAACAACTAGTAAGCACTTTTGCAGATCGCCCAGATCATATAAAAATTAGTAAAGAAGATTTTGCTTTTTATGATAAATTAGCTCGGAAACTAAAAGAATCTGTTAATGCAACAGGTTTAAAATGTCATTTCTGTCGTGAAGAAATTTGTCCAATCTGTGGAGAACTTAGTGATATTCCTTTATTATGTGATTCATGCAACATTAGCTTTCATCAGTGTTGTGTTACTAATTATACAATTCATAACAATGTTGGTATACCCCATATATTTAGATGTCCAAATCCAGATTGTGATGTTCTACTTCAAATTGATCAAAATTTAATTGTTGAAGCTTCTACATCTGACCCTAAAATAAAATCTGTAAAAAATTTTCTAGAAATAGGCGAATCAGAGAAAATATTTGAGATCGAAGAGATGAAAGAACCTTCATTTGAATTAGAAAAAGCAGAAGAGGAAAAAATGTATCCGTTAAAAGACCAACTATCTGATGAAAAACCTAGAAAAGTTCGGATCGGTGGATTCTTTGGAAAGGTTTATACAGTGAAGAAAGTAGGAGATAAAATAGTATATGAAAAAACTATTAAAACTTCTTTAGAACCTGCTTTAAAAACAGAAATCAGTGAATCTAAAGAACCAATAAATCACCAATTAAATGATAAGAAAAAGGAACCCCGTTTTAGGATTTGTCCGGAATGTGGAACACAGATAACATCGAATGAACAATTCAAATGTCCGAATTGTGGAACTAAATTATAACTTGAAATTATTAAATTCTTATTAATAATACTTTTGTTTAATATAAAAATACAGATTTTAATAATATAAATAAAAATAAATACAATTTCAATTATTATTCTTGTATAACTTTTTAATATGCGTTTAAATTAGAATTGATTTTGATGATAAAATGTTAACGACCATAAATTCTGAGGAATTCATATTTTACATAGATTTAACGACGAATTTTCTAAAGAAAAAGCCACTACTGAAAGCCATTGGAGCATTTATTAAAGAAAAGAATAAATTTAACGCTTTAAGCTCTTATGGTATAGTATTTTTTCAGAAAGATGATAATCCTATTACTGCTTACGATTTAAAGGAAACAGAAACAGTTTTAAATACCATAAATGACGCGTGGGGCACTCGCGAAGTCGAACATAGCTATTTAGAAAATGGCTTATATGAAATTCTTGCTTACATTTTTAGAAGAAGTCAAAAAGCTAAAAAAGACTATCGTGTTATAATTATTTCAGATTCTCCTAGTAAATTATCTGAGGAGTATCATTTAGCTCTTTATGATTTGTTGATTAAAGCAAAAAAATTTTCAGCTTTTATTGATATTATTCGAGTTGGAGACAAGAAATTCTATAATGATGATGTCAAACTGAAAGTGATTTCAAGTGAAACACATGGTGGGACTTTTTATTGCACTGATGAAAAACTCTTCCACAATATTCTTGGATCATTAGTTCAAAGCAAAAAAGAATTTAAAATAATTCACACCGATGAAGAAGATCAAATATTAGTAGAAGATCAGATTTTTTATGAAAAATTGGCAGTAGATTTAATCACCCTCTCTCCTGATGATGAAGAAATTTGTACAATCTGTGAACAAGAAGTTTGTCCAATTTGTGAAGCCCATTCTGATGAGATACATAAATGTTTTAACTGTAATACTAAATTTCATAGTTGTTGTGCAGCAAAGTACTCACTTGCTAAAAATATTGGTTTTATGCATATTTTTAATTGCCCTCAATGCCATACATTGCTAAAACTTGATGAAGAATTTGTCAAAATGGTCTATGAGGAAGAATTGGAAGAGGAATTAAAAGAAATACCTATAATTGAGCAAGCTGTAGAAGAAGAAATAGAGCAAGATCTATATGGAGAAGTGGAGGAAATAGAGTTAAAATCTTTAAAACCTCCTTCTATTCCACGACAAGACATGACGAAAAAAGTGCGAGTAGGAGGGTTTTTTGGTAGGGAGATAGAAGTAAAGGTTAATAACAATAATAAGATAAGAGAATCAGTAACTCAGATTTCAGATGAAAAATTAACACCTTCGGTTGAATTTGAAGAACACATTTCCATTACAACGTTAAATCCTCCAAAGAAAAGAGGAACAGTAAAACTATGTAAAATTTGTGGTGCAACACTCCAACTTCATAATCCAAAAAATTGTCCTATATGTGGTGCAAAAATCGATTAGTTTTTAAAATTATAAGCAAAATAGATTTATTCTATCTCGTACTCTGAATGAAACGTTTTTCAGTCTCTTTTATTTTCTGCCATTTTTTCCTTTCTGAACGCAGTTTAAAGAGATCAACATCTTTATAAATTAATCCTTCTTCTTTAGGTGATATTGTTCTTTCAATACGTTCTTTTTCTGGTGTATATATGAGGGAATTCCCATAGTCTGCAACATTTGCAAAGAAAGTGTAAGCATAAATTGATCTACGAGCATCAAAATGAACAGCTTTGAAATCAGCTGTAACAGGTGTAAAAGCGGGATTTAATATAATATCAACAGGAGGCTCGAAGTTTTTTAACTCTACTCTTAAATCCATATCAAGAAAATCGCGACAAATAGCAATTACTATTCTTCCATATTTAGTATTACATATGATTGTGTTTCGTGGAAGATTACTTGTTTCTATTCCCTCCTTAAATTTGCCTTTCTGAAGACTTATAATGGCAGGGATATGCTTTTCTTGGTGCCAGAGAATCCCTTCTGGACCAATAACTGAACTCACATTGCTTTTTGTATCAATGTTGTGATATGAGCCAGGGATAATATACATTTCATATATTTTAGCAAGATTTAAGAGATCTTCAAGAAATTGCTTATATTTGAGATCTACTGTCATTTCTGGAAAAAGTAAAATGTCTACACTCGCTTTGTGAGCCTTATCAATCATTTCCTTTATTATTAATTTAATCTCGTCAACTTTCTCTTCTTTAAGAGTTAATAGACCTGTAGATTTTTCATCATAAAACTCATTTAATGTATCTACAGTATTAGAAATACCAATTTGAGCAATTCCCACTCTAAATTTATCAATTTGTTTTTCAGGTTGCTCCTTTAATAAATCTTTATAAATTAATTTATATTTCTCTTTAATTACTATTTTAGTCTCTACTAAATCATATTCTTGTGTATAACTCCGTACATCACTTAATTTTGGAGATTGACTGGTTTCAACAGGGCAAGCTGGAGCTATTATACCAACAGTACTTTTTGTTATAGATGGTTGTATTATCGTATTTAAAGCTGAAACAATTATTTTTTTCTCTTTCAATACCATATCTAATATTTCTAAGAGCTCTTTTTCTTTATTTTTATAACCTGCTTTAGCGAAAAGTTCGGCAGCAGACTTAAGAAAGCCAGATCCTACTTCTAAATGTTTATTTTTTTCCTCAAGTTCTACTTCTTGGTCTGCTTTAATTAAATGCCAACTTGCATCAAAATATGTTGATGTTGCTAATGCCCATTCGGCTCCACTTTCAAAACCACCTTTTCTATAAGAAGTAGCCGCTTTTCTAATCATTATTTTAATTCTTGGATATAATTCTGCTTTTACTTCTGTTTTTGTAGTTTCATCAAATTTACAACCAAGTTCTAAAGCTAGGCAGAAAGCAGAATTACCTAAAGAGAGCATTTTTAATTTATTTTCACTGAATAGATTACTGGCTTTATCAAATAAGGATGAGGCATTTGAGTACTTTTGAAAATCCTCAGAGTTCTCTGCGAGTTCCATATTTTCCCAAGCTTTGCAAAGGTAATATATTGCTTCTAATTCTCTTCGTTCCCTTTCTATTTCAAACTTTGTACATATATATTTGAATTGCGAAGCCGCTATAGAAAATTTTTCTCCTGCTACAAGATGCTCTCCCTTTTTCCCTAAAATTCTCGCATTTTCAACATCTGCTCTAGCATTACAATAATTAATTCTAATTTTAGCTACATTAATCAGTTTTTTAATACGTTCTATTTCCATTTTATCCTTGGATTTCTGTGTAACATTATCCAATACATTTAATGCATCATTAAAATACTTGCTACTAGCTGTATATTTTTCTATAGCATCTGAATGTTTTCCTTGTTTACTTAAGGATTCAGCTTCTTCTATAAAAATCCAAGCATAATAATATGAAGCCTCGAAATTATAACTAGGTAAACTTTTTAGGATTTGACAAGCTTTTTCATAACTGTCTTTGGCATTAATATGGTTCTCTTCTTTATGATATAACTTGGCGATCTCTATTAAAGCCCAAGCTTCCGCATACGATATTTTTTCTTTAGTTCGTTCCTTAAGAGGTTTGTATTTGATATTTTTTAATGATTTAGAATAAAAATCTTGAGCTTTATTATATAATTCAGCAGAAGATTTATTATTACCTAATCTATCTTCTATACGTGCAATATATTCACATGTAGCAGCTGTATAAGAATATTGACCACTCGCAGTGCTTTCATTAATCAAATTAAAAAAAATATCTTTTGCTTGTTCTAAAGGTTCTATGTTTCCTGAAATTATTCCAATTTCTTCTAACAGTAAACCTAATCGTATTTGTCCTATCAACTCTATTGTGTAAGATTCTGGTGTATATTCTAAATATTGTTTAGCCACCTTAGCAGCTGAAGATAACATGCTTATCTTATTTTCTTTATCAATAGCAAAGTCTGCTTGAGTTTTATATGCTCTATACATCGAAGAATAACCAGCTGCTCGAGCCAGTCCACCTTCAAATTTTTCACCTATCTTCACTGCTTTTTGAGCATAACTAAACATTTTATCAGAATATTTCTTCTGTTCATCTTTTAAACTGGAAAGATGTGTTAATTCTGAATAACAGTATGTTAACATCTGATAAGGCCATGCGGAGTAAGGTAAATCAGGGATTAACCTTAATGCTTCTTTTGCATATTTTATACCTTGTTTAGCATAGGTTTTTCTTTGGCGAATAGTAAAGAAGCTTCTTTGAGACATATTACCATAATAGAAAACTGGGAAAAAATATGCATAGAAACCTAAGTGATTAAAGAATTCAGAAAAAATCTTTCCTAGTTTTAACATTTCATTGACATCACTATAAATTCTTTTTTGAACATAATTTACTCTTCGAAAATAAAAAGCCCACCAGTCGATATAAAATATTGATGCGATTATTAAAGGCTTATTATTAGCTTTTCTTGCGTAATCTAAAGCTTTTTCAAGTAGATTGATTCCTTTATTTGACCAATCCCTCTGTTCTATCTCTTTTTTAATAAAATGACTGGCATAAGCACAATATATCTGCCCATAAGTAAAATATATCATGCTAAATGCTCTATCATCTTCAAAATCTCTAAATAGATCTAGGATATCACTAACATTTTTCATTAGATTAATCATTAGGTTTTTAAAATTATCATCTTTTTTAAAATTCTTAAAAAAGATTTGAAAGAAATAAAATAGTACTATACCATTTATATTTTCACTTATATATCTGATATTTTTAACTTCTATAGCAATTTTCAAAGATTTATTTATTAAGTCTAAATAATTTTCATAGAAAAGATCATATTCGGATTCTTCAGATAGATAATTTACTAGCCAGCCTATGCAGAATAAAGCTCTACTCAGAGTTCTTGCTTTACTTTCATTGTCTCCTTTTTGAGAGTACAATTTACTAGCTTCAAGGAAGATATTAAATGCATCTTTAAGCGAATTCTTTATTTCCTCAATAGATTTTGAGATAAATATTTGAGCATATAATTTTTCTCCCATACACTCCAATTCTTCTTCATTGGAACCAATCTGATTATATATTTTTATTGCTTTATCATAGGCATTAATAGCATTTTTACAATTATTCCTTAAATCAATAGCTGAATCTACTGTTTCTGAGACCATTACATTAGTAAAGCCCAGTTTTTTATAAGCAAATGCAACCTTATCAATCATATCCTTTTCTAAGAAGTAATTGACAGCTGATTCATACAAAAATGCAGCTTCTTTCCAATTGTAATTATTTTCTTCTAACTGTGCTTTTTCTAATAGTGTTTCGTCTTTTTTCATTTCAGCCATCCACCATCAATTTCTCAGAAAATATTTTTATAACTATTTTTAGCTATTAGTTATGATATATTAAATTATGATTGATATGAATAAATATTCTCTTTCTTATTATTAAAAATCTTAACATGTTTATAAGAAGTAATAAAAAAATAGTTAACTCGAATTCAAAATTACGCTTATTATTTTAAATATTCAAATCTTCAACCTCAACAATTCCAGAAATCATTCTTTCCTTTACTGCGCTAAAAGTTTTATTCTTCCTCCGAGAAAACTCCTTTAAAAGTGCCAAAATTTCTTTTATTTTTTCTTTATGGAAATCAAATAAACTGATATTAAAACAATCTTCAGAATTACTTCGTATAAAATGTAATTCATATGCTCTATACGGCTTAATATCAAAATATTTTAACCGTACTTCAATTTTATTAAATTGAGACCAAGATTTATGAAATCGAGAAACATGAGGTAATACAATTTCAATAATCTCTTCTGAAATAGCAAACTTTCTTAATTTAGCAGGATTTTTTACCCAACTTAGAAAATACAATACAAATAAAATAATTAAAATTAAGCTTAAAACAATTGTAAAAGAATAAATAGGGAAAGCAACCATAAAAATACCATTCAAAATTACTAACAAACAAATAATTGGCAAACTAACTGAACAGGGTATGGAAATGAGAGAAAATTTCTCTCCAGAAAAATCTATAATTTCAATTTTATCTGACACCATTATTGTGAATATACATTGATTAACTTCAAATATAAACTTTAATAACAATTTCCTTTTTTTTATAAATATTTAAAATATTATATAATAAGACTTTTAGAACAAATGGTTTCAATAAAATCTAAGAAAACAAATACTAACCCACTTGTCTCAAAAATAAGTATGTTTATATCAGGTATTTGTATGGGGAATGTGGGGCTATTAGTAACATTTTTATCGGGTTATTCAGTTTATACTATTGCCTTATTACGAGGAATTTTTGGTACTCTATTTTTAACTTTATTTATGGTAATTCAAAAATCTTTTTCAAAAGAATTCTTGAAGGAGTCTTTTAAATTCCACTGGAAATTTTTAATCATTATTGGGATAATTAATCCTATAGTGATCCTCTTATATTTTATAAGTATTACGATTTCTGGTTATTCAATTGCTGCTTTCTTATTATATACAAGCGGGATATATCTCCTATTACTGTTAATTATTACGAAAGAAGAGAAAGTTTCAAAGGTGAATTTAATAAGCTTCTCTTTAGCAATCCTAGGAGTAGCTATCATAATGGAATTTTGGAATGGTGACTTAATTACTCCAGGAATCTTAGTTGGAGTTTTTTCAGGATTAGCGTTAACAATTTTAGTATTTTCTAAAAAGAAAATATATAATAAAAGGATTCAATATCAACACAATCTTAAATCCGAAGGTAATTTTGATACATTTCTTTCATGGTGGTCTACGATTTTTCTTATACTTATGTTTCTACCGATAGGAGGATCTGAATTGCTGAGATTGTCATTAATAGACATAATTTTTAGCTTAATTCTTGGATTTTTTCCGACAGCATTAGCATTTACATTATACAATGTAGGTTTAAAAAATGATACGGGAGGTAGCATCGTTATTTTGAGTTATTTTGAACCAGTTATGGCAACAATAAATACTGCTATTTTTTTAAAAAATTTATCAATTTTTACTATTGTGGGAGGAGGGTTAATACTTTTAGCAAATTTAATAATTTTCAAGTATTCAAGTTAAATAATTAGAATTAAGAAGGTTTTACAAATTATGCAAAGAAAAAGAAAAACTTGGATTTAAATCAAATAAAAAGTAAGAGATTAAAATTAGAAGAATGAATTCACTGGTAAATATATAATTATAGAAAGTATTGCCGCTGCTGGAAAGGTTACTAACCATATCAATACTATTTTCCATAATCCTTTCTTAGCAGGAGTATGACTTGCCTTAGATAATCCAACTAGAGACGCTACTAACATATGAGAGCCCGATAAAGGAATTCCTAGTGTGGTACCTAGAAATAATATCCCAGCTGTAGGAATTTGTGAAGCAAAAGCAGTACTTGGATATAACTCTGTTATTCTTCCGACATTTTTAATAACACCTCGTCCCAAAACTAACAATCCTCCCGCTAAACTCAAACCTGTTATCAAAAGAAGAAGATTAACTTTTATATCTCCTATACCAACTACAATACCTACCGCATTTGAACAATCATTTCCTGCTCTTGAGAATGCGGTAATACAGATAATTATTAGAACTATATATGTGAAACTTTTTTCGGTTTTTTCTAGACTCTGAAATCCATTCAAATGTTTAATTTTATAAGCACGCATAAGCTTAAAAACTATAAATGAAACAACAAAGCCTATAATCGGAGATAATACCCACCATATACTTAACTCGATAATTTTCATCCAGTCAAGCTTTTCATTAAGAGCAATTCCAAGCCCTATAACAGCTCCAATTGTTGCGTGGGTAGTAGATATCGGTAAGCGCAAAGCAGATGATAAAATCAACCAAATAGCAGTAGAAATTAAAATTGTTATGACGATAGCATCATCAAGATTAACCAAAATGCCTTTACCCACAGTTTTACTTACAGCTTCACCCAGTAAAAGAGCTCCTGTTATTGCGAATATTGTAGCCAAGATCATAATTTGTTTCATGTTTAGAATTCTTGAACCATATATTCCAGCAAAAGTCTCGTCATTCCCACCTATTCCAAATGCAATTATAATTACTATGACTAAAAAAACTACTAGAATACCTAACAAAGCCATTTGGATCCCCCTTTAATTATATTATTTGCTAGGATATT
Organism: Promethearchaeota archaeon; assembly: GCA_016839585.1. Lineage (GTDB taxonomy): Archaea > Asgardarchaeota > Lokiarchaeia > Sigyniarchaeales > SOKP01 > Loki-b32. The sequence continues at coordinate 4,841 of JAEOTZ010000021.1, read as the reverse complement.
TTACAATCAAACTTCTTAGATAATCACTAATTTCCTCAGCTCTTACAATCATATCATATACCTTTATGCATATTTTTGATGTTAGATATACTCTTAGAGATTTTTCTTTTGGTTTTTGATACAGCACCCCTAAAATTTTGTATTTTGCTTCACGAGCACTTCTTTTTAGAGTTTCAATATGGAAACTTTTCTGATAAGCAGTTTTAAAATCCATCTCCATTAAGTTTACCATTTCCACTAAAGATTCAATTGATTCTTGATATAAATCGTTAATTATTTTCATATCCGCTTTTATATCATCAAATAGTTTAAAGGGATACACTATCAAACCATGAGCAAGATCTTCTGAGTTATCTGAGACAATATCAAGATACTTAATCAATCTATAACGATCTTCAACTAAAAATGGAAGAGATCGCTTACCCTTATAAAGGATATTAATATATTTTTCTTTTGCTTGATCCGCTTTATGTTCACATTGTATTACTTCTTCTAATTTGTTCTTATTTAGTTTTCCATCAATAAGATCATTAATACAACCATGAAGTAAGTCCGAACCTTTCAAGACTTCTCTGTAAAAATCTTTTGAGGTATTTAGTAATTCACTTCTTTTATCTTTTATAAATTTCATCCTTTTCACATCAAGAATTAATTATTTTTTTTTCGCTATAAGTATATAATACTAACCATTAAGATTTAATTATATAAAAGGTTTTTAAAAATTATGAATTACACAATAGATTTCATAACTGGTATGTTCTAAGTAAACTCATTATAATTAAACCTTTTAAATATGTTATAAGTACTCATACACTAATTTGAGATTAAACCTTGCCCTTTATAGAAACAAAATTTAGAGATATAATTTTTGATACAAAAGTGCGTTCATATTGTGTCAACTCTAATTTTAAATGTCCTAGCTACGCACATTCATGGGCATGTCCTCCTGAAGCCCCTTATTTAGAAAAGAAGATTTCCAAATTCCAGAGATTCTTCCTTATATATGTGAAATTTGATTTAGAGAAATATGTGAAGGAAATTCAAGTTAAACATCCAAAAAAGAGCGAAAAAAGTATAAGAAATGCTCTTTATATGAAAAATTTATTGCGGGATGATTTAGAGGAGGAAATTTTACGATTTATTATGGATTATCCTGAAAAATATGAGGATAAACTTATTTTATGGGATGGTTTTTGCCGATTATGTTATAATGAAAAAAGTGTAGGTTGTACTTACGACAGTGGTAAACCATGTTGCTATCCTAATAAAATAAGGTATTCAATGGAAGCTGTAGGGATTGATGTAAATAAATCTGTAAGTTTATTAAATTTTAATTTAGAATGGCCTCCAATCAAATTTTTATATAGATTTGGATTAATTTGCCTTAAATGATATTATGATTTATTATCCATAATTACCTATGATATTTTATTAAGAATTCATTATATGAAAGAAGATGGGAGATATTAAAATACGTTCCTTGGATGATAATGATAAAGAGTGGTTAAAAAGATTAATAATTAGTGAATGGGCTTCAATCAATGTTGTAACTCGAGGAAAAGTACATTATATTGATAAGTTACCTGGATATGTGGCTATACAAGAAAGTGAAAAGGTAGGATTAATAACATTTAGTATCTCTAAGGATGAATGTGAAATTATTACTTTAAACAGCTTAAAGGAAAATTTAGGAATTGGAACAGCTCTATTGGAAGAACTTGAAAATTTTGCGACTTCAAAAGGGTGTAAACGTTTATGGGTTATTACAACGAATGATAACACAGATGCATTACGGTTCTACCAAATGAAAGGTTTTAGAATAAAAACAATTTATACTGATGCTATAAAAGAATCAAGAAAATTAAAACCAGAGATTGCATTAAGAGGATTAAATGATATAGAAATACGAGATGAAATTGAATTGGAAAAGATTTTAAAGAAAAAAAGAAATAGTTAAAACAATACATTATCTAAAACTATAGTTTCATCTCTATCTGGACCAATAGAGATCATTGCAGCATCTGTTTTCAATTCCTCTTGAATTGCTTCAATATAAATTTTTAAATTGTCTGGTAAGGCATCATATCCCTCTCGCGCTATTTCTGACCATTCTTCTCTTGTTCTTTCATCCCAACCTTTGAATTCTTTATAGATTGGGACACATTTTTCAATAATTTCATGTTGAATTGGCCAACTTTCTAGATTTTTGCCTTCTAATTCATAGGTAGTGCATATTTTAACGGGATTCACACCTTGTAAGGCATCTAAAAGTGTTATAATAATCTTGTCAATTCCGTTTATCATTATTCCATATTTTATATTGAAAAGATCAATCCATCCAACCCTTCTAGGTCGTCCGGTAACCGTACCATATTCATGACCTTGTTCTCGTATTTTTTCAGCTGTTCTATTAGTTAATTCAGTTGGAAATTTACCCTCTCCAACTCTAGAAGTATAGGCTTTGATGATTCCAATCATATTTTTAATTTTTTTAGGGGGAATTCCTGTCCCCGCACTTATACCTAAAGCATTAGCATTAGAACTAGTTCCAAAAGGATACATCCCATGGTCTATACCTAACAAGTTCCCCTGTGCAGCCTCAAACACGACTTTTTTTCCAGAATCAATAGCTTTGTTCAAATAATATGCTGTATCGATAACATAAGATTTTAATTGTTCTCCATAAGATTTATATTCATTATATATTGATTCGAAATCAGCATCCCAATTAGGATCATAAACTCTAATTAACTCTTTCCTTATTTTAAATAGTCTTTCTAATTTTGGTTTTAATACATCTGGATGAATTAAATCAAAAACCCTAATTCCCCAACGTGCAACTTTATCTGAATATGTTGGACCGATTCCTTTTTTAGTGGTTCCCGCTCTATATTCACCTTTAGAAGTTTCTTCAAGTCCGTCCAATGTTTTATGGAAAGGAAAGATTACATGGGCAGTGGAACTTAACTTGAGATTAACTTTTTTGTTTAAGTTTTTTAAATTTTCAATTTCTTCAAGTAATATTTTAGGATCAATGACGCATCCATTAGCAATGATGACCTCCTTTTCTAATGGAGCTCCTGATGGTATTAATTTAAATTTATACTTAATACCATTAGCATTAATTGTATGTCCTGCGTTGCTTCCTCCATTATATCTTACAACGATATCTGCTTTCTGTGCAAAATAATCCGTCATCTTGCCCTTCCCTTCATCCCCCCAAGAAAGTCCAATTAAAGCAATTGTATTATTAATATCACTCATAACATTCATTCCAGCAATTTGCTTCAAGATTTGATATTCTAAATTATAAATTCCAAGTCTCCTAAAGACTTGTTAAATCAGTTGTGTGTTCCAAAAATCATTATTCATTAAGATTTAAAAAGTTTTTAGTTAGTAGCTTTATATGTAATAATTTTTATATAAGAATTTTCTTTAAGATTTTAGACTTATTTTAATAAAATTATTATCAAAAATGCCTTTTCTGAAAAAAACTACTACACTTATTGATTTGAGTCATAATGAGATGTTACATATTGAAGAGGATGAATTTTCTGAATTTTTTAAGCTTCTCCAGAGATTTAATACTAAAATTACGAAAAATGAGAATAGAGACTTATCTCAGGAATTATTACAGGATATAGATATCTTAATTATAGGAAATCCTATAGATGATTATTTTTCGAATATTGAGATTAAAGCTATTGTTGATTTTGTCCGAATTGGTGGTAACTTGCTAATTTTAAGTGAATATGGAGCAGATTATTTACAGAAAACAAATCTTAATGATATATCAGGAACGCATTTTGGAATATATTTCCAGAAAAATTTAATAAAAGAACTAAATAGTGTGAACCACAATAGTACAAGTATAGTACAAATTCAAAGATTTAATAATAAACAGATAGGAAATGGGTTAAGAGAAGTTATAATTGGAGGAACTTGTTCCCTATTCTTGAGTAGGGATGCTAAACCTTTATTATTAACAAATAAAAAAAATGTGTGGTCAGAGAAATATAATAGTTCTAATGAAAAATGGATTAGAGAGGAAGAAGAGGAAGAAAAAATTGTAGGAGCATATACTGAATATGGTCAAGGTAGAGTAATCGCACTGGGAGATATAGATATATTTACAAACGATTCTAATATTGGTTTGAATCAACTAGATAATCAGTTGTTAATAACTAATATATTTAAATGGTTAATTGAACCCGTAAAAGAACCTGAATTGATGAAATTTACCCTCAATCAATTAGGAGAAATCCAAAATGAAATGAAAAATATTAATAAAAAAATTGACAATATCATTGAATCAATGACAATTTTAGAAAAAAGAATAAGTGTTATTGAACAAAAATCAAATGTATTGAGAAAAAATCCAGATGTTAACGAATTCATTGATAAAGAATCTGGTCAAGAAAAATAATCGATTTTAACTCTTGATTCCCGAAAAAATTAACAGTTTTAAATTTCTTCTTAATTAATCTTTGTATTTTCTGATTTTAACCTTAAATTTATTAAGATTACTTTTAATTAATATTAACTGCTTAAATTAAATTAAGACACATATTTTTAAATTGGTGAATAAGAAAAGTGCCATTAAAAACACCAGAAGAATATTTGGAAAGCATAAAAAGACCAGTAAATTTATATATGTTTGGAGAAAAAATCAAAGAATTTTGGAATCATCCAATTATCCAACCTTCAATTAATACAGTTATGAAAATTTATGAACTAGCTCAAAAAGAGGAATATAAAGATGTGTTGACAGCGACTTCACATTTAACTGGTGAAATTATCAATCGTTTTACTCATATTCATCAATCTGTAGATGATTTAAT
>JAEOTZ010000003.1 GCA_016839585.1 Promethearchaeota archaeon | reverse complement strand
CATCATTACTGACTTTTCTTGGACTATTATAGATGGGGGGGGTCCAATCCCAGGAGATTTCACACTTTCTTCCGATGCAGAAACTCCAGATACTGACGGAGTATTTACTCTCACTTGGACTAGTTCCGCTAGCGCAGATAATTACTCTGTCTATAGTCATTCTAGCTATATTACGGAGATTAATGGGAGCCTAACCCTTTTAGCGAATGTCTTCACCGAAATATCATTAATGTTAAGCAACTCGGATGGAACGTACTACTTTATCGTGGTTGCGCACAATGAATATGGAGATAGGCTTTCGAATTGTATTACTGTTTTAGTGAGCTTTATGCCAGGAGATTTCACACTTTCTTCCGATGCAGAAACTCCAGATACTGACGGAATATTTACTCTCACTTGGACTAGTTCCCTTATCGCAGATAATTACTCTGTCTATCGTCATTCTAGCTATATTACGGAGATTAATGGGAGCCTAACCCTTTTAGCGAATGAAATCACCGAATTATCATTAATGTTAAGCAACTATGTGAATGGAACGTACTACTTTATCGTGGTTGCGCACAATGAATATGGAGATACACTTTCCAACTGTATTGAAATTGTAGTTGCAATTCCAGAAGAAGGAAATGGAGGTGGTATTATTCCAGGATATCTTGTATCCTTACTGATGATATTTATTATCTTGTCTATATCTCTAATAATTAAGAAAAAGCATAATAAAGTACCCTAATTTTAAATTATTCGAGGTACAATAAAAATTCCTGCAATAATTACAACAGCAACTATAATAAGTGAAATTATACCTTTTTTTTTTTTTCATAAATGAATGAAATAAAAAGAGATTTAAAAATATATCTGCTAAAATTAAATACTCAACTAATAAGAGCCGTTAAACAAAAGGTTTATTTTTCCCTTTTCTCATGAGAATAAAAGAAAAAAATATTTAACTTTTGAGGAAAAAATCATATTAAGGTTATAATAATTTTTAATAATTATGAACAATATTTAGTATATCTTTTAAAAGATATAAAATGTTCATCGATACTAATCAATTAATCTGAAAAAAAATTTGATATAATATAAAATTAATTAAAACTTTTTACACTCAAAAATAACCTCAAAATTAAGCAGAAGAAAACATTTTTAAAAAAGTAATGCTTAAATAAGCCATTTGGGTTTATTATATTAATCCGATAAAAAAAAATCTTTATATATTATATTATCATAAAATGTTATATATAGAAAATTTAAAAGTTAAGGATTAAGGCGATTCAAATTGAAGATTGTCACAGTCAATATTCCGGATTCATTTTTAGACTCAATTAAAAAATTAGTAGGAGAGAATGGTCTGTATCCCTCTAGGTCAGAATTAATTAGAGTTGCAGTTAGAGAATTTTTATTAAAAGAGCTAGCCTTAGCTAATAGGATGGCTAAGTATAAAGAAAGTGAAATTAAAGATTTTGATGAAAAAAATTACGTGAGAGTACCTATTAAGACGACCGATGAAAATGACGAGCCTGTGCGTGAGTTTAAGACCTATAAAATCGTGCGGCGTTTAGAATATTAAAATATTTGTTAGATACAAAAAAATATTAGTTAAAACTTTTAGTTAAAAAGGGATTAAATCACTTTCTCCTTATTCTTTTTATTCTTTTTTTAAGAAAAGAATATTTTAAATTTATGAATTAGTTATATTCTTTCAATTTTCATTGATTTAGTTAAAAAATTTTCAATTTGAATAATTAATTATCTAAGGTAATTCATAATGAAATATATATAGAACTTCGGGTATATTAGAGGTATTAGAGATAGAATTATAAGAAGAGGTTATATTAATTTCAGAAAATGAAAAGCAAGAAGTATATGAGCCTAAATTCATGGAATGGGGCATAATTACTAAAAAAAATTTTAAGGACAAAACTACATATGATATACCTATTAAGAGATGGGATCCTTTATCGACAGTAAAAATTAAATCTAAGGATTTTGGTCTTGGAAAAAAGCGTGAAAGGTATTATGGGCATTATTCCTATTTAAGTCCTATTAGAGGGAAAAGACCAAAGGCTTATGATACAGTAGAAAAGAAAAGTGAACTTGAACATTGCCCAAAAAAGATTTTTGCGAGAGTAAAGGATGTTTTTATGGCAGTCACAGAAGGAAAACCTATTTTTGATGATTGGGGTTATCAACTCGGTGATGGTTTCACTATCATTATAAATCAAGATGAAAAAAAGCTTGACAATCCTTTTTCAGATATTCCTCATCAAATTGAAAGACTTCCTGAATCTTGTAAAGCAGTTACTTTAATAAATCGATATCCATCAATGGCTCGGATTATAGATCCTGAAATAGAGGATTATATTGTTGAAAAATTACCTCCTCATCTAAAACTTGCGAGGGGGATAAATTTGATAACCATTTCGAGAAAATTTTATCCTTCTTTATGTTTTAATTTAATCCCTGAAGATATTATTGCTGGAATTTTTTTATCTATGAAAGCAGCAATCCTTTATTGTGTACAAGAAGCTATAGAACGTGATTATTACGATATTCCAATATCTCCTTTTTTTAATATAGGAATGAAAGTAGGAGGGTCACAACCCCGAATACATAGTCAGGTATATATTGATTTGAGTGGTGATGGTCATGGAAGTCGATTGGAAGGATATTTAAGGGCGTTTAAAGAGATGGGTGATAATTGTCATCTATGTGAAACTACACATGGAAATACAGATCGTATTATTTTAAATACCGAATTTTGGACTTTTTATACAACAGGAAGTCCAGTGAGAAATTACCACATTCGTTTTCATCCAAATGAGCACTTAAGAAGGTTTTCTCAATTGAAAATTAATCAATTAAATGATTTAGCGAAATCTATAAGAATTATCTTTCAGGCACTTGATGATATAGAAATAGATAAGAATAGAAACCTTTTATTTAATTGCTGTCCTTTTGGATATGATGATGATTTTCATTTATTTGGTGATATTATTCCACATGAAGTAATTGGCGGAGCAGAGATGGCAGATGATATGCGAGTTGCGAGAAAGTTGCCCCATATTGCTGCAGCTGAAATTAGAGAATCATTAGTCAAGTATCTTAATTAACTCAATTCTGTTATTATTTATTGATTTAATAACTTTTAAATTTCAATTAAACTTAGATTTATATCTATTAATTGTTTAATAATTTATGAGGATTTTTTTGAGGAAATCATATTGAGAGAATGGTCTGCGATAGTTTTAGCAGGTGGAAAAGGTAAACGATTAATGCCCTTAACTGCCTTGATTCCAAAACCACTTGTAAAAGTTACCAATGTTCCTATGGTAGATTATGCAATCGCTCATTTAATATTTGCAGATATAAAACACATTACGCTTGCGTTGGCTTATATGGGCGAAGATTTAAAAGATTATATTAAAAAAACATGGACTACAGATAAATTGGGAGATGTAGAATTAGAATTTGAAATACAAGACAGTAAGGGTACTGCTGATGCTTATAGACTTTTAAATGAGCATATAGACTCAGAAAAGGTTGTTGTATCGATGGCAGATATAGTTACAAATCTTCCAATGAAAGATTTCATGGATTTCCACTCTGAAAAAGAAGGATTGGCAACAATTTCAATGAAAACAGTTGAAAGTCATATTTCTCAATATGGCGTTGTTTTATTAGATAAAAATAGAAAAATTTATCTATTTTTGGAAAAACCAGCTCCAATGGAATTATATTTGAGTAGTATGGCTCAAAGAACTGATTTGTTTTTACATACAAACATAATTAACACAGGGATTTATTGTTTTAATAAAAAAATTGGAGATATCCTCCATGAAACTGGTTTAATGGATTTTGGGAGTGAAGTATTTCCATATCTCCTCGAAAACCAGTATGATTTGTATGGGTTTGTAAAAAATTATTATTGGCTTGATTGTGGTAATAATCAAACCTATATGTGGGCAAATTGGGACTTATTGCGGCATTATGCCTGGCCAATCACACCCAATGGGAAAGAATATGATGGAATTTATGTTATCGGAATTATAAATTCTGGTCAAAATATTACAATTGAAAAGCCAACTTGTTTCGGAGAATTTGTTCAGTTAGCAAATCGCGTCAAAATTAAAGAACTTACATCAATAGGCAATAATGTTACTATTGGAGAAGACACTGTAATTGAAAAAAGTGTTATCTGGGATGAGGTGAAAATTGGTGCTGGTTGTATTATCACTGAAAGTATAATTTGTAATAATTGCGAAATAGGAGATAATGTGGTTTTAGAAAGAGCAATAATTGCTCCTAATTGCAAAATTAGTGATAATTACCAAATTAGAGAAAAAACTCTTGAACTTGGTCAACAAGTATAACTATTTTTTAGCGAAAGGTTCAAGATCTAAAGCTTCAAATATTCCATCATTAGCTTCAAGAGTTCCAAGAAAGTGCCACTCACCTTCTTCTACATTTTCCCCTTTACCATATGTCTCTGCCATATTGTAAAGTCTTTTAAAATTTTCATAATGTAATGCTACCCTATTTTCTGCATAGTCTCTTGCGCTCCAAGTTGTTATGAGAAATTGCCAATCACTACTTTCTAATAATAGGAGTTCCCTTGCCATTTGCTTTAAGATTTTGATTAGATGGGAATCATTTGAATTTTTAAATTTAGAAATAATTTCTTCGCTCTTAGCTTCGCATTCGTATATTCTCTCCCACGTCCAAGTCGTCCACTCATTAAGCCACACCCAGTGAGAGGATGCCTGTCCCCATGACCCCTCAATCACCGAGACTACCTTATTCGGAGGATTTGCCTCAAGATATAATCTTGTATTCGTTAGATTTATTTCGGGATCATCTTCTACCCATCTAAGAACTCTAGCTAACCACCAGTTTCCCTCAAACCACCAGTGTCCAAATAATTCTGCGTCATACGGTGCAATTACAATTCCATCTCTCCCAAATTTATTTTTAAAATCTCTTAAGATATCTTTAATTAGATTCACATAATGACCGGCGTTTTCATCTAGTTTTCCAGGAACATCTTCAGGCCAATATAACCATTTTTCTCCTAAATCCATTTTAGGGCTGGTCACTTTCCAGTATCTTAATCCCGAGGGCCAGGATTTCTTATGGAAATCTAAATATTCAGCACATCCAGGATACCCATGTTCTCCGCTCCAAACTACAATTCCAGTTTTCTCATCTCTTGTAAAGAATCCCACAGGAGCAGGTGTAGATGGATCTGTAGATATTAAATATGGTTCATACTGAGATTTTTCAAAAGAGGTAGGAATTTCTTCATATTGAGAAGAGAATTGCTTCCATAGTTCAGCAAGTAAGGGGAATCGAGCAGCATAAACTCCTTGTGATTTTCCACCTAAAAGTAATGCAGTATCTATAAAAAAATACTTTAATCCATTTTTAGCAAGAAAATATTCTACACCAGGTCTTTCATATTCTTCTTCGGTTATAGGATTTTTCCACCGATAACCCGGACGATAACCGCACTCAGGTAACCAAGCACCTGTGGGGGCTCTTCCAAAATGCCTTTTATAACTATCAACACCAGTTTTAAATTGAGCATCAAGGGAAGTATCCTTTGAGAGGAGAGGTGCATATCCGTGAGTAGCTCCGCAGGTAATTATATCTAAAAGTCCCATATCTTGCAGATTTTTAAACGCACCTATAATATCCTTATTGTATCTATGAATAAAATTCTCCCTTACACGCTCATAAAACTCTTGCCACCATTTAGCTAACTTTATTCTTCCTTCTTCATACCTATTTTCTGTAAAATCTTCATAATCATGTAATGCGGCATTAAATTTTTCATCTAAATAACCTAAAAACCCACCAATAAAAGATGGATGGCGTAGCATCTCACAAAGCACCGGTGTAAGACCAACAGTTAATTTTGGGTGATATCCATCATCAATCAATTTGTATAATTCCATCAAAAAAGGAATATATGTTTCAGCGGCTGCTTCGTTTACCCAGTCTGTACCATGGGGCCACACACCATGCCCTAAAACCCAAGGTAAATGGCTATGCAACACTAATGAAAAAGAACCTATTGGTTTAGTCATTTTTATTAAATTTTTAAATTATAATTATAAATTATTTAATTATGCATCTCTTAAATACTAATCATCATTCTAATATTCTTGAAAACACAAAAAATATATATAGTAGATTTAGTATCATATACATACTCTCTATTTAACACATATTAAGAGATTCAAAAATTATTTGATCAAAATGGTTGAAAATCTCAAGGACATGATCAAAGGCGGTAGAATTGTCGGTAGAGCTAATTATGTCTTTACTCCTGAGATATCAAGTTCTATTGGCTCTATACACGGTAGCTTATTTGGTCAAAATGAATCAATTGTAATTGGGAGAGATTATCATAATGATAGTAGAATGTTAAAAAGAGCATATACTTCAGGAATTATGTCTACAGGTATTGATCTTTTAAACTTATCGGATTGCACATTTCCTATGCTACAATTTACTATTCGACGTTTTGGTGCAAGTGGAGGAGTTTACGTTTCTGGGGGACATCTATATAGTGAAGATGTTGGGATTAGATTTGTAAATGCAGGTGGAATTGAATTAGCACAAACAGAAATTCAAAAAATAGTTAAATCTTATAATAACTATCCAGAGAAGGTAAGAAGAGTTGAACCAAACGAAATTGGTCAAATTACAGCAATTCCGCAAACTGATGATATTTATATTAAGTCTCTACAGCAATTTGTTAATAAGAAAAGGATAAAAAAAGCTGATTTAAGGATTGTTGTTGATTGTTCTTATGGACCTACTGGAAAAATTACTCCACTTTTGCTTAATGATATAGGAGTAGAAGTTATAGCTCTAAATACACATTATCGTGAGAGATCACAAAATCCAGTACCGAATATCAACACAATAAGAAATACGGCAAATATAGTCAAAGCATCAAACAGTTATTTAGGTATCTGTTTTGATGTGGATGGGTCAAGAATTTTAGTAATTGATGAAAATGGTTTAGAAGTTAATTTTGAAGAATTATTAATGCTTTTTGTCTCATACGATGAAAGGATACAGAAGTCAAAAGGAAATACAATTATTACAACACCTTCCATTTCACCTATAGTAAAAAGATTTATTGAAGATAATGGTTTTCCTGTAAAGCAAGTTGAAAACCTTCCAGGAGAGATCTCTAGGCAGATTAGAGAAGAACGTGCGTGTTTTGCTGCATCTGATACTTTAAAGTTTTATCTCCCAGAGTACTCTCCGTTTTCGGATGGTAATTTCATTCTTCTTAAGATTCTTGAAATAATGACTAATCAGAATGATTTACTTGGTTCTCTATCAAGAGGATTTCCCAAAGGGATAAAAATTAATAAATCAATTTCAATTTCACCTAGCATGCTTGATAACTTTCACAATCAATTAATAAAATTAACAGAAGAACATGGTTTCAAATACCTTGATATAATTAATGAATTAAAAATTATTGATAATGATGTTTTCACTACAATAAAAGTTGCACTTAATAGAAGCGCTATATTATTATCAGCAGAATCTTGCGTCGAGGATACTAATGCGGCAAAAAATATGATTCAAACCTTGGAAGAGATAATAAAGAATATGTAGGTTTAAAAATTTTTATGACTATTCTTGTGTATATCTTTTCTAAATGAATTAAAAATTTAAAAAACATACAAATAATTATATAATAATATAATATTTTAAAAAAATTATAGGATGATATAACCTTGGCAGTTGACACATATCAAATAATAATATTAGCAACATTATTCATTATTTATGGGATCTTCTTAATGTTTGATTTATTTGGAAGAAACGAGAATTATGGCTATTTAGCATATATCGTAGCAGTTATTCCAATTAATTATCTCTGGTCTATGAGCTCAGATTATGTAATAGCAGCATATTTTATTCTCTTCATTTTATGGGATATTACATTATTACGAGATACATTTGGGGTCTATTTTAAAAAGGATAAAGAAATTAATGAGATATTATTATACTTGGTTCTTGGTATTTTAATACAAATAATCATTTCAGCGATTTTACCTGAAGGAGATTCTGATTTACAAGTTAATACAGAACAATTATGGTTTTTTTGGTTGCCTAATATTCATTCAGCAGTTTTTGAGGGAGAATCGCTCATTTTAGGCTTTAAACTTGCGGCGAGTTTATTGGTATTACTTATAGTTTTACCATTAATTCTAGATATAAAGGATGAGGAAATCCCACTTCCTATGTTCATAATCATCATCGCAATTTTTATCCTTCCGTTTCTCTATATTAGTTATATTTGGATTCCTGGTCCTGAAACATTAGGGGTTTTAACATTCCTATTTTCAGTGATTTTGTTTGTTATACTATTGATAATAACTCGGAGCGGGAAAGAGGTAAAATAACCAAAGACTATGACAAGACAACCAATGATTATAACAAGAAGTAGTAAAGAAGTATAATACAAAAATTAATATTTTTTATTCTTCTATTAATTTTTTATTATCATTTTTATATTTATATAATAATAGAATATCGAATTTAGAGAAAATCTAAATTAAAATCAATAAAAAGAGAATATTATGGCAAAAAAAGTAACCCAATCTGATGAAGATAGTGACGAAAAAGATAAAAACTTAAAAACTTCATACAGTCTTAAAGATCTTCCTGGTGTTGGAGACGCAACAATTAAGAAATTAAAAGATGCGGGAATTATGTCTATTAGAACTCTGGCAATGTATCCATTACACAAATTAATGGATGAAGCAGGGATAGGGGAAAAGACAGCTGAAAAAATAATTAAAGTAGCTCAAGATATCGAAAAAATGGGTTTTAAATCTGCAGATTTAATTTGGGAAAAGAGAAGAGCATTAAATAAATTGACTACAGGAAGCCCAAATTTAGATGAATTATTAATTGGAGGTATTGAACCAGGTGCGGTTACAGAACTTTTCGGTGAATACAGAACTGGGAAAACCCAATTAGCACATCAACTTTGTGTTAATGTACAATTACCTTATGAACAGGGGGGTCTTGAAGGAGCGGCTTTATATATAGATTCTGAAGGAACCTTTAGACCAGAAAGAATAATCCAAATGGCCTTAGCTAAAGATTTAGATCATAATAGTCTCTTAAAAAACATCATTATCGGACGAGCTTATAATAGCGATCATCAAATTCTCCTTGTGAAAGAAGCTCCGAAAATAATTTCAGAAAAAAAAATAAAATTAATTGTAGTAGATTCATTAATAGGACATTTTCGAAGTGAATATATTGGTAGGGGGGCTCTGTCAGAACGTCAACAAATTTTAAATACTCATATTCATGATTTATTAAGATTGACTGAAACCTATGATGAATTAGCTGTTGTTTTTACAAATCAAGTTTCAGCTAGGCCTGATGTGTTTTATGGGAATCCTTTAATACATACAGGAGGGCATATCGTTGCCCATGGGGCAACTATAAGAATTTTTTTGAGAAAAGGAAAAGGAGAACAGAGAATAGCTAAGGTTGTTGATGCTCCTCATATACCTGAACAAGATGCTGTTTTTTCTATAACTGAAAATGGAATTTCAGATTAAAATACTAATAATTAAGATTTACCTCAACATCAATTCCTTCTCTTACAGCTTGAGTAACAATACAATATTGTTCGAACATTTTTCTACATTGATCTGCTCTTTTACGTGTTTCAGGATCATCAATTTTGGCAAAGATATTTACATCAATTTTCCTTACTCTCCAAAATCCTTTCTCATTTCGAGCAATCGTGACTTCAGCTTCTGCTTTTAAATCATTTATAGTTAAATTTCTTTTCTTTAAGCAAAAAATAAAACTTGCACTCAAACATCCTAAGATCGCCATCCCCAACATTCTGCTTGGATTTGGCCCTAGCATATCCACCTCATCTTTATGAGTGTCATCGATATAGCAATCTTTAACTTTCATTTCTCCAAGATCGCATTTAAATATCATTTCTTCTTCTAAAGTCAATCCTACTTTAGTTTTCAATCCTTCTGTCAATAAAGTTCACCTTTTATATTTATTTAAAACATTATTTCAATATTTCTTGTGATTCACTTTTTTTTAAGTTAATGTGGCGATATAAATGGAATAGTATAAATGGAAAATAGAATAATATGAGTAAGATATATGGAAATGCTAATAATGTTATAGATAAAATCATTAGAATAAAAATTAGAACCTCCATTACCATACAAATTTTATTGTTATAATATCTTTCATCAAAAAAATAAGCAGGATTTTTATATTTACTCAAATATTCAGATATGTTCTCAAATTCTTCTTTTGAAATTAAAAATTTGGGACCTATCTGTTTTTTTTGAAAATAAAAAAAATTTGTGCCCCAATCAAGTGTGTCAAGTAATACATGGATTGAATAACTGTAACCACTTAGATATAAAGCTGGCCAATCCATTATATGCCCTAAAATTATAATAATTAAACTAGGAATTATTGAATGTGTGATCAACATTCGATGATTTTTATTTTTAGCATATTTGGAAAGAAAAACATCAAAGTCACTAATAAATGCAAAAAAGACTATCATAGAGAATTCAAATAAATTAAAGTTAAAATAATAATTAAGAATGGATGCTAAGATTACTCCTATTCCAAAATGAGTATTAATATGTATTAAAATTCACCATAATTTTATATAATGTATCTTCTTTTGTCTATTCTTTTTAAAACTTTTTCTTTACTTTTAAAACCAGAAGGTCCTTTCTTTTCTACTAAAAAGGAAGCAGCAGCAGAAGCTAAATGAGCAGAATTCTCAATTGCGTTCCATGTTTTATCGGAATATATAAATTCATATAAAAATATCGAAAAATAGACGTCGCCAGCTCCTGTTTCATCAATAACCTTTCTAGCTTTAAATGCCGGAATGTTCAAAATTTTCTCTCCTTTTTTAATAAGCATTGAACCTCTTTCACCCAGGGTCATAATGAAGATTGCATTATTATCATATTTAAGAAAATGATTCATAACTTTATTTAAATCTTCATTCTCACCTGCTAATAATTTCATTTCTTCTTCTGAACCTTTAAGGATCAATTTATCTCCAATTAAATTTATTATTTCACTCATGTTTGAAATTATCTGTTCATCATATATATAAGCAACTTTACCATCTTCTCTGATTTTTCTAAGAAAACCCTGAAGATCGACACCTAAATATATATTAGGAAATTGTTTCAATATTTGTGAAACATAATCAATTGAAATTTCATTACATAAGGGCACTAGAACAATAATTTCAGGCGGGTTGTCAAGATACTCTACTGGAATATCATTAAATTTTAAATTAGGACTCCGAAATTTGAGAGTTAAGGTTCTAGAATGGTTATAATAGTCTAATACAAATTGAGTATTGTTTACCTCTGAGTATTTTATTCCTTTTAAATCAATATTTTTATGATTAATTCCATCTAGCAAAGAATAATCAAAATTTAATTTCCCTAAATGTGAAATTATACTAATATTAATATCTTGAGAATAAGTACTCAAGGCTAAAGAACAATATGATACACTTCCTCCCAAGCTTGGCTTACTTCTTCGTTTAAATCTTATAATTGTATCAATAGCAAAGTGTCCTGCGAAAATAATGGAGGAGGATTTTTTATTTTGAAAAGACATCTATGATCATTTTAATTCTTCAATAATTTTATTCTTTTCTTCTATTGTCAACTTTAACTTATTTATTCTATTCTGCAAATCTTCAATTAAATCAGCCATTGGACCGCTAGGGATGGTTTTCTGAGCAGGTTTTAACGTTTGTAATTTTGCTATTAAAGTATCCTTCTCTTTTATTTGTTTTTGAAGATCTTTTACTTTATTTTCAATATTATTAACTAAAGTTGCTGGTTTAGTTTCTTCCGATTTTAATTTTAAAGAGTTTTGCAAAATCGAAATTTCATTTCTAAGATCTTCATTTTCTTTCTTGAGCTCTTTAATCTCATTAGGTTCTAGTTGGAAACCACCTTTCTCTAAAGCCTGCTTTAATTCTGATTTTTCTTCGGCTAATTGCTTCATTACTCCTTTAGCTCGATTTAAATCAGATTGTAAATCTTGGCAAAGCAGCTCAAGAGTGGTTGATGGAGATTGAGTTGATTGTGGCTTTATTTCTGGTTCTTTAGATATTTCGACAGGAACTACATAATCTATTGGTAGAGCTTTTAATTTTTCAAGCAATTGTTCATTAAGAGCTTCATTTTCTTGCATCAATTCATCAATTTTTGTATCTTTAGTTTTGATTGATTCTTCATATTCTGCAATTAATAATTTCTTTTTTGATAATTCTGACTGTAAATCTTCAATTAAAGCGTTAGTTACTGTTGATTCTGAATCCGATTCAATACTAGGCTTAGGCTCTGGTTGCCTTGATGTTGAATAACTTTTTATTCTTAATTCAGCAATCTCTCTCTCTTTTTCATTTAATTCTTCATCTTTTTCTAGAATTATTCTTTCTAAGGTTTTTACTTTTTCCTTTAGTTTGATGCTTTCTTGTTTGATAATTTCAGTCGCAGCTCCACTTCCAATCTGTCTTGGTTTTAGTTGTTCTTTTAATCTTTCATTTTCTTCAATAGTTTCTTTAATAATTTTTTCAGTTCTACTAAGTAAATCAATGTTTTGCTTGATTTTATTTCTTAAATCTTCGTTTTCTTTTTCTACATCTTTAATTCTCTCTAAGGTATCTCCTATTACACTAGGTTTTTTCATTTCATTTTCCATCTTTTTTCGCCACAAACTGATAAAATCTTCTACTTTTTCATTATCTTCTGGCATTTTTCAATTATTTTACTTTAAATTATATAATTTATTTCTTTATTTTATAATAATTCCAGAGAAATATCCAACACAATAGCCAAGATTCTCTGTTATATCATAGGAAGTATAATATTGTAAAAATTTTCCTGTTTTTGCATCTAAATTTTTATAAGTTAACATTAATGTGGTTATCGTGTGTTTACCACATACACTTCTATAAGCAGCCTCAAAAGCTTTTTTGGGATTTATCTCTACAAATGCATCTATTAAACTTTGGTCTCTTTTCTTGAATTTTTCTACATCATTCGAGCTATAAACTTCCTCATGAGACATATCTGAGGATGCAATAATAACTATATCTTTATTAAAAGATTTTATCGATTTAGCAATATCATTTGAAATTTTTTCCAAGACTTCATAATTATCTCTGAATTTACTAGCAATTTTTATGGGAACTATTTTTACATCCTTATCATTAGCGCAATATTTAATGAATGGTAATTGAATTTCAATATTATGTTCTCTTCCAAAGGGATATCCTATAAATGCTGAATTATCTAAAATAATTGTTTCACTATTATCTAAAATTTTTTGGGCTAATTCTGAATCTATTTTCAAATTTCCTAGAGGGGTTTCCCATTCACCTTCTTTCATTAAAGCTATTTTATCATACCCGATATGATCATTGCCCAATATTATAATTGTATCAGGGATCTTTTCTTTGAATAAATTTAGATATGAAAATGCCGCACATCTTCCAGAATATGCATGACCGGCATGAGGTGAGACAGCTCCCATTATGGTTCTTGTTTCTTGATTTAACGATTTTAGTTCTGTTCCAGGTCCAAATTTTTTATCTAAAAAAAATTTACTTAAATCTTTAATTAAATCTGATTTAGAACGAGGATACCAACTTCCTGCGTGTATTGCGCGTCTAACTTCCATTTTTAATCACAATTTTTTTGATTATGACCTATGAGATAATTAATACTGAAATTTATATAACTTCACCTAATCATTAGAAATTTGAAAGATTTAATAAATTATTTTTAATAACTCTAGAATGATGAATGAAGAAAAGGAAGCCCAAGTTTCACTTGATGACATCAAAGAAGAAGATATCCCTAAAAAAATTCCTACAAAATTTTTAAATTCAAGAGTCATTGTTTTCAATCCTTTATTTGCTTCTTATCTTTATGTAAAAAAAAATTTCTTTGGAAGTCCTTTAGGAATAAATAAACCACGATTAGAATATTTCTCTAAGCCTTCAGAATTGTCTTTAATTGAGGCTTACTATTTGTTGAATAAGGGTGAAATCACTATTTATCATGTTAAAGAAGATAAAAATTTAACTCCTAATGAATTTCATGAAATTGCTAAAGAGATTCATCATAAATTTGAGGAAAAATATACAATATACAATGATCTTAGAAAAAAAGGCTATATTCCTCGACCAGGACTTAAATTTGGAGCAGATTTTGTGGTATATAAGAAGGGACCAGGATTAGAACATTCACCTTTTATTGTTCATGTATTACCGCATGATTCTAAAATCACAGCCATAGATATGGTGAGAGCTGGAAGATTAGCTACTTCTGTAAGAAAAAAGTTTGTAATCGCAAATCCTCTCACAAGCAGCTACTATTTTTTTGAGTGGTTTAAACCCTAATTCTTAATCTCTATCTTTAGAAGTAAAATTTATAATGAATTATTGTTGATAACAATGAATGAAAAGATTGGAAAAATTAAACTCTCAAAATATTTAGAAAAATATGTATCTCAAAATATTCCTCATAAAAATGATTTAATTGAATTAATGAAGGTTATTGTTGAAGCTACTATCCCCATACGTGGATTACTTGAGAGAGGTATAACCTCCCGTGAAATTCGTTATAGAATGGAAATTCCTACACCTAATGGTGATTCAATAAATATATATGATGAGCAGCAAATTCATGAAGATGTTCTCACACACTCAATAATCTTAAAAGCTTTGCAAGAAGGAGATGCAGATTTTGCATTCATTGCTTCTGAGGAGGCTGAACCTGTTTTAGGTAATGGAAAATTCGGAATAACAATTGATCCTGTAGATGGTTCTTCAAATGTTGCGGTTAATAGAACCGTAGGAACAATTGTAGGCATATATTATGAAGGAAGAATACTCTCTTCATTTTATATACTTTATGGAATCTTCACAAATCTCATTCTTGCTATAGACAAAAAGGTTTCAGAATTTATCTTAGATCTAACTCCGTATAGTCCAACTTTTTATCATTATGTATTTCATGGATGGTTATCATTGCCTGACAGAGAAGAGGGAGGGATTCGTGCAATGGGAGGCGATTATACACATTGGTCTAGAAAGTGTAGGAATTATAAACAACTACTTATTGAAAACCATTTCAAAGACAGATATAGCGGAAGTTTTGTCAGTGATTTCCATGCTATTTTATATTATGGAGGAATTTATTCATATTTCCCTTCCCCTAAAAGTAGGATACGTTTGTATTATGAATGGGTTCCTCTTGCGTTTATTGCAAGAAGTTTAGGAGGAGACTTTTTAATAATTGGTGAAGGTACTCAGCTTGATGAGACTAAAAATATAGAAGATATTGAGCCTCTAGCAAGGGAAACCATTCATAGAAATCATGCTATTACATGTGGAGGGCTTATCGGGAGTAAACAAGTAGTAAATTGGTTTAAAAATATGAAATTTTAAATAAATCTTATTTCTAACATATAAATAGTTTAATCTTTGATTACATTGCCACATGCAGGACATTTATTAACAAAATTTGGGACAATAATTCCACATTTGTCACATTTACGAATTATAGGTTTTCGATATTTAAAGTTTAGATTTACTAGTTTTATTTTTCTCTCTTGAGGTTTAATTTTTTCAGATTCTGTTTTATAAAATTTCTTATGTTCTTCATAACTAGATATAAGTTTCTTATCTTTTTTAGGGAATAATCGGGAATAAAAACTTGCCTTAGTAGTGCTAATTAATGGCCCAAGTACAAAGATGAATGCAAAAAAGAGGATTAAGATAGAAATTAATGGATTTATACCGATTTTTTTTAGTAGAAAATAAATATAGATAAGAATCACAATATAAAAAATTAATATGAGAAACCGAATAATCATTCCATTCTGAGAAATTTTTCTCTCTTTATTATTTACATTTGTCATATATTTAAATTTAATTAACTTTGAGGGATATGATTATAATTTTAAATTAAAGAAATTTATCAGAGATATATTGTATGGCTTCTTCTAAATCCTCTTTAGTTTTCTTAGTCTCTATTTCTTTTTCTATTTCTTCGAATATCACATCTTTTTCAGCCTCAGTTTGAAAAATTATTACTGAAAAATTAGCATCCATATAGAATGGAAAGAATTCAGTACCTGAACCTTGAAAAAATTTCGAGAAAAACTCATAAAAAGTTAATCTAATAGAGTTTATGAAAACCAGTAAACCTTCGATTAAAATTACTACAGCATTACCGAGGATCAGTCCTATAACTCTAAATGTTTCGATAAGTACTCCTTCTCCATGAAGTAAGTCTACCATTGCTTGAATAGAGATCAATAAAGCAATATGCGCTAATGCTAATGCTAATAATCGAATATAAGAAGCGACATTACTCATAACAGACAATACAGTTTCAAATGCTTCAATTGTACCTTCGCCCATCAAACCACCAAAAGATTCCTCTCTTAAATAAGTTATCCCTATTAGTCTCCCCATTGGCTTTAATATAATTAGCAAAATACCTGGAATCAAGGTCCAGAGTATTGGATAAGGGGGTTCCATCCAAGTATTGATATCAAATCCCCAAGTAAAAACTAAATAAGTTCCTCCCGTCAATAGAAAAATTTTCATTAAAGAATCTGCTATAGCAATATATTTTCTTCTGTGCTTCCAATAATTTAAAAATTGAATAAACCAACCTAAATTCAATTGGATTACCCCAATTATAACGGCGACCTTAAATATAATTATTACATTCTGCATAGGGTTGTTTAAACTGATATTTATGAAGGGAATAATATATGGTTCAAGAGGCATCCCAAAAATTTCCTCTGATCCGAAAAATGCTCCATATAAAAAACCACCGATAACAGCACCCCAACCACAGTAAAATATGACCCAACTCATTTTTCGAATATTGCTTTTTTTAATAAAAATTCCACCTATAATCCCAGCTATAATTAAACATAAACCATGTCCAATATCTCCGAACATTAAGCCAAATAAGAGAGGAAAAGTAAAAAATAAGAAAGGAGTTGGATCAATTTCGGAATATGCAGGAGTACCATACATTTTTGTTAAGATTTCAAAGGGTCTAAACAAGAAAAAGTTTTTCATAATAGTTGGTGCTTCATTTCTTAAATCCTCTTCTTCATTCTTCTTCTCTTTCAACTGATCCTTTTGATCAGTTAATTCAAGTTCTCTTTTTAATATCTTCTTTTCTACTTCAGGTGAAATTTTTTTCTTTTCGTTAATAGAACGGTCTTTTGGTATATCTATTGATTCTATTATAATTTTATCTTTAAATTTTTTGATTAATTCTTGTTCTACTTCCTTTTTTTTATTAATTGGCATAAAAAATCTAAGACTTAGTCTATCAGATGATATAACTTCAAATTGATGTTCTGCCCAATTATACTCTTCAATATTTTGAATAATCTCATCAATGGCAGCAAATTTAAGTAAATTATCATCTCTTATCTGATTTTTTTCTTTTTCATATTTTCTTAAGGTATTTTCGATCATAATTAGTTCTTTATTAATTCTAGTGAAATTTACACCCTCATTTGTCAAATATTTTTTCAATATTGGGATTTCTTCTGCATGGATAAGATTTATTCGTTCGATTAAATCTTGTTCCTTATCTTTTGGATAAATAATAAAAAATACTAATCTATCCTCTGAGAGATTATAAGTTTTATAAATGTTAGGAATTGAAGAAAAATCAAAAAGAGTTTCTAGATTTTCTATATTCTTAGTAAAAGTTGTAAATATTTTAAATTCGAGTTGATTAAAGGTTGTTAAACTATTTCTTGTAATATTTAATTTCTCTAAAATTTGATAGCTTTTTTCTAGAAAATTTACATTCTCTAATTCAATTTTAGCTCTCGCTATATATCTGTCTAATTCGTTAATACGATTTAAGTAGAAATTAATTTCTTCAGTAGTATGATTAATTAATTCTTTTAAATCTTTTACAGCGAAATGTGTTCTCTCATCTTTTTTAACTTTTAATTCTAGGAAATTATATGCACTAATTTGTAATTTTTTAAATAAACTGTCTAGACTTTGTCTTAGTTGCTTTATTTTTTCTAATATCGGATCTTTTTCTTTTATCTTTTTTTTAGTTTTAGACAATGGTTTTATATGTACAGTATTAATTTTAGAAAGTTGATTTAATAAAAGATCTTCTAAACTACTGTTTATAGTAACCTTCAACAGACTCATCTGACTTTTTTGCCTCATAATAAATAACCTTTAACTCTCACTATATCCTTTCTTGTAAATCAAATCCTTAGTTTTTTTTAACCGAACGAAACTTTCTCTATCTATTTCTTCTAATTTTCCTTTTATATCTTTGATATCAAATTCAAGTTTAGGAATTATAATATTTTTTAAACCATTTAATCGACGGTTTATTTTTTTAAAATTCATTGCATTTTTTAGTAAATAATCTTCTTTTTCTGCTAAAAGAAAAAGCCTTTCGAAAAACTCTTTTAAAAGAATAATTAAATCATCTAAAAAATGGCTTGTGTATTCAAATGAATATGCAGGTAACTGTTGTTTATGCATCAAACTATAATCTATTTTAGGATTGAAAATTCCTAATTCTTTAACGTATTTAATATTAATGACTGGTTTCATTTGGATTTTACTAATACCACTAATTAAAATAAAATCTCGTTTACCCATTTCTTTATATGTTTGATTTAATTTAATCATAGATTTTCTAAAGATTGCTAAAAAATTATTTCTACTTAGTGTATAATCAAGCCATAATTTCCTTATTTGTTGTATTAATTGTTCTCTCTTATATTCTAAAAAATTCTCACCTTTTAATGCAAAATTTAATTTTTTTTGCAAATTTATAAGATTTGTTTTTGTAATTCTAATTTTTCTAAAGCTGATATTTAACACCTAATCAATATAATATTTATTCATAAAATGGTCATGTATTCTAAATAACTGACTCTTTGGCAAATCAGATAAAATTTTCCATGCTATAGATAAAGTTTGGGAAAAATTACGATTCTCATTTCTTTGTTGATTTAAAAATTTCTGCTCAAAATCATCTCCAAATTTCAAAAGAGCTTTTTGCTCAAAATTAAGTCCTTCCTCACCAACGATTGATATAAGATCTTTTACATCGAGATAATCAGAATATGACGATAATAATTGAGAGCTTACATCTGCGTGATCCTCTCTTGTTGTTTTTTTACCAATACCATCCTTCATTAGCCTTGATATTGAAGCCAAAACTTCAATTGGAGGGTAAATCCCTTTCTTGTTTAAATTACGATTAAGAACTAACTGCCCCTCAGTTATATAACCCGTAGTATCAGGTACGGGGTGAGTTATCGAATCCGACGGCATTGTTAAAACTGGAATTTGCGTGATTGATCCTTTTTTCCCTTTTATTTTACCAGTTCTTTCGTAAATTGAAGCGAGATCAGAATATAAATACCCGGGATATCCTTTTCTACTTGGTATTTCTTCTTTAGCAGAACTCAACTCTCTTAAAGCTTCTGCGTAATTGGTTATATCAGTTAGAACAACAAGTACATGCATTTCTTTTTCAAAAGCAAAATATTCAGCTGTTGTTAAAGCAACCCTTGGAATTATTAATCTTTCAATAACAGGATCGTCAGCAAAATTAATAAATGAAATAATATTTTGAATATTTCCACTCTCTTTAAAGCGATTTAAGAAAAAAATTGCTTCATCTTGAATAATTCCAATTCCACAAAAAATTATTAAGAACGGTTCCTCTGTTAATACTTTAGCTTGAGATACGATTTGAGCAACTAATTTATTATGTGGTAATCCTTGACCACTAAATATAGGAAGTTTTTGTCCCCTTATAAGTGTGAATAAACCATCTATTGCTGATATACCTGTCTGTATTACATCTGAAGGATATTCTCTTGCATATGGATTAATTGGAGTTCCATATATATCTTTTTCAATATTTGTTATTATATTAGATTCTTTTAGAGATTTTTGAGATAAATCAATTGGTTTACCTAATGAATCAAAGACACGTCCAAACATATCAAAATCAGATATTTTAATTTTGAAAGAATCTTCTGTAAATAAAATATTGGAATTTTCTGAAGATAAACCTTTTGTATCTTCAAATACTTCAATAACAATTATCTCTTCATCCATTTTTAAGACTTGCCCATTACGGGTTGTTCCATCATCGCTATAGATTTTAACAATCTCACCATATTTTACATCATGATTATTTGACAAAAATAATAAAGGTCCTATAATCTCCTGTATTTTTCTATAAATGACACTCATTACCTCTTAATACCCCCTGATGTCAATTTTAATGATTGAATTTCTTTAAGCAATTTAACTTTAATATTTAGAATCTGATCAAAATCATTATTAGGGACTGAATGACTAACTCTTAAAATATCATTTATAACCTCAAAGTTCTTTATATCCTCGATAAAAAAGCCTTGTTTTAAAAGTTCTTTTGTTTCATCATTCAGCAAAAGAATTAATTTTATTTGTCCTAACAATTTTTTAATATCGGTATAATTATCAATATTATCAAATGCGTTTTGAAGAAGAAAGCCTTCTTTAATTAATCTTGATATAAAAAGTATTAATCTCTGTTCTTCTGGTAAATTTTCTTCTCCAATTAATTGAGTGATATTTTTTAAATCATTCTCTTTTGACAATATTTCATTAACACGATTTCTACATCCAAACCAATCAATATCAATCTCAGGCCAATCAATATCTCGCTCATAATACCATTCTGAGATGTAATCAGGATAATTGGAATATGAATCAAGCCAGTTTATTGCGGGATAATGTTTTGAATAGGCTAAGTTTGCATCTAAAGCCCAGTATGCTTGGACAAAACGCTTAGTAGTTGCAGTTACTGGTTCGCTAAAATCTCCTGCAGGAGGAGATACAGAACCGATTATTGTTAAAGAGCCTAAATTGTCTTTTCCCGAAGCACTATTTCCAATAGTTTTTACAACACCTGCTCTTTCATAAAAACTTGATAATTTAGAAGGCAAATATGCAGGATAACCTTCTTCTGCTGGCATTTCTTCTAATAATCCTGAAATTTCTCTTAATGATTCTGCCCATCTTGAAGTACTATCTGCCAAAACAGCAACATTATATCCCATATCTCTGTAATATTCAGCCATTGTGACTCCAGAAAAAATACTTGCTTCACGAGCGGATACTGGCATATTAGAAGTATTAGCTATAAGTATTATTCGTTCTAATAGAGGACGTCCACTTTTTGGATCAATTATTTTAGTAAATTCTTTTAAAACGTCAGCCATTTCATTACCTCTTTCTCCACATCCGACAAACACTATTACATCCGCATTACACCATTTAGCTAAAGACTGTTGAATTACTGTTTTTCCTGTTCCAAAACCTCCAGGCACAGCAACAGTACCACCCATTGCTATAGGAAACATTAAGTCAATAGTTCTTATTCCTGTGTATAATGGTTGGTTGGGAGAAATTCTATTCAAATAAGGTCTATTTGTAGTTACTGGCCATTTCTGCATCATGTTTAATGCTACTTCATTCTTCCTATTCTTTAACCTGTAAATCTCATCAATGATAGTATAGTCCCCCTCCTCTACTATATATGATAGAGTACCAGAATGTCGAGGAGGAATCATTATTTTATGTTCAATTAATGGGGTTTCTTGTACAGTACCAACAACATCTCCACCAGATAATTTCTCATCTAATTTACTTGTTGGTATAAAATGCCATTTTTTTTTCCTCGATAAGGAAGGAATTTCAATACCTCTCTCCATAAAACCTAGACCCTTTGAATTTATGAATATTTCTTTTAGTGGTCTTTGAATTCCATCAAAAATGTTTGACAGTAGGCCAGGAGCTAATTCCATAGATAGTGGTTCATGAAGATTTATAACTTTTTCAAATAACTTTAAATTATATAGATTTTCAAAACATTGAGCAACAACATGATCTGAATGAATATGTATCACTTCACCGATAATACCATACGAAACAATTTTTATTAAGTCATGAAGTTTTATTTGATGCTCCAATCCTTTTATTTCAATTAATGAACCATTGATCGCAGATATATAACCTATATCACTATTCTTTAAATTTTTGTTAGATTCTGTCATATTCTCTTAAAAATTCATCAATATCAAGTTTTTTCTTTTGAATAAATTGCTCAAAATCTTTTTCTAAAGTTTTAACCTCAGATTCGCTGAACACTCTTGAAAATTCTATTTCAATTAGAGAAGATTTTTTACTTATTAAATTATCAATTGAATAATCATAAAGAATATCTTCATTTGGAGTGATTACCTTGAACCCTCCAATAAAATCAGTAGCAGTTTTTGTAATCCCTACTTCATTCTTAAATATGTCCTCTATTTTAGCAAAATTTTCATTAAAATAATTAAAATCTGTGTTATTTAATAATATAGTAACTCTTGGTGGTTTATCGATAATAGGACTAACTTCTTTAATTCTATTAATTAAAGAAGTAATATAATAAGAGTACTCTTTATCTATTTTTTCTTTTATTAAGTTTTTCAAACTAATTTTTAATTCTTTGATTAATCTTCTCTTTAGATTTAAAATACTTTCTTTTATATTTAAAAGTGTTTGGGATAATGCATTATTTAAAAATTGATTATGGGTTTCAATAAATTGATCCCTTAATCTTTTAGAACTCTCAATATTTCTCTCAATATGTCTTTTTTTAATCTCTGCCTTTTGTAAAAGCATTTTCTGATTTATATCTTTAATTTCCTGTTGAGCTTTATCAATTAAATATAAACCTAATTTGCCAAATTGTTCTTTTAGTTCCTTTTCTTCTGAAATTTTTTATCATCTATTTAAGATATTAATTTTCCTATAATTTTAAGAATTTTATTAATGAGAACATCTTCTTTTTCAATATTGGGTTCAAATAAATCTGGAAGGAAAAAAATAAATGGTCTTCGATTGTTTAATTTAAAATCAACTAAAAATTCAGTAATATCATCTGGTAAGTCAATTGCTATAATGATCATCCCTATAGTAGGCTTTTTTATTAAATCATTAAAAATTTGCATAAAATCATTAGCATTTTCTACAGTGGTACCTTCAATTCCTAAAAGACCTAACATTAATACGATCTCATCATAACCTAGTATATGAATTTTCTGATCAACCATCAAAATCCTATCTTATCTTTAATTAGATTTAATAATTTTTCATTATGCTTCTTAAATTTTATTTCAATATTATTGATAATTTTTCCCAATTCATCCTCGAGATTTTTAATTTCTTCTTTTAATGCTTCGGATAGATTTTTTAATGATGAATTGATAATTTCTCTTTTACTTTTCAATGATAATTCAATCTGCTTCTCTTGTTCTTCACTTAAAATCTGAATCTCTTTTAAGCTTTCTTGTTTAGCTTTTTCAATTAAATCTTTATAAACTTTTTCTATTTCCTCTATCCATTTAAATATTTCCATGCTTTTCCTCTAACATCTCATATTTGTCGTGTAATAATTTAATAACATTAGGCATTATATCAAAAATTATTTCTTTTTCTTTTTTTAATATTAATTCTAATATCCTATATATAGTCAAATAACTAATATCGTCAATCTTTATTTGGAACTTCTTAAAATAATAATTTTGGTACAATCCTTCAAGAGACCATTTTAAGTGCCTTTCTTTTAATACTATTGGTATAAAAAGTATTTTTAATTCATCAATTTTTCTTAAATATTCTTCAAGCTTTACAAAAAATTCATTAGCGTTTTTTGAATTTAATAAAATTTTAATTTTCTCTTCATTAAGAAATAAATAATTCTTTATTAAAAATTGAGATAATAAGTTTTTATCTATTTTATTTCTAATGCCCCTATAAATCATATTTAGATTATAAATTTCAGTTTTATAATCAATAAAGAGAGTTATCATCGCTTTTTCTTGTTTTTTGTAAAACACTTCGCTTTTTATTAAATTTTCATAGTATAACCGATCTAAAAAAGTTTCTAAAACAAAAATTTCATCGTTATTTCTAAAATAGAGTATTCCCTCTCGTATTGCCGTGTAATATTTAGTATTTTTTAAAAAAAATTGAATCTCATCTAAGGAGGTCATTTCAAGCAAATCATTTATAAAATCAGTTTTTTCTAAATAATCTTCAACTAAAAAATTGATATTTTTTTCTTTATCTCTTCTACTCTTTCCAATTATCGAACCAATAATAATTTCTAAAATATTTTTAATCTCATACTTTAAAAGAAAAGTTTTTAAAAACTTTCTCATATGTTCAGGTGAATAGTATAAAATTCTCCCAATTAATTTGATATAAATATGAAACAAAGCTTTTTCAATTTCTGAGATAGTTTCTTTTGTTATATTAATATCCGGGTAATAAGGTCTAATATAATCCACAAAATCTTTAATATTATTGGTTTCCCTTAATTTTTTTAAGGTGCTTTCATCCATTATTAATTGTTTTAATAATGTTATCTTGATATACGTGTATGCATAATGAGGAACAATAATACTCGTAAAAAACACCCAGATATTGATAAAAAATTCTATTTTAAACGGGGCTTGGAATTTTGGTCCATAATAGTATAGCTACAATTAGTCCATAAATTGCTAATGCTTCTGCTAATACAACTAATGTTAAAAGCTTACCAAAAGCCTCTTCTCTTTCAGTAAGAGCAGAAATTGCTGCTGTACCTACTGTTTTTATTGCCCATGCACTTCCTAAGACTGAACAGCCAACAGAAAGTGCTGCCGAAAGAGCTAAAGCGATAGTAGTCGGAGAGTTAAAGTATTCTATTGGTTCAGTTTGAGCAGAAGCGTATGATATCAATCCATCAACAGAAAAGAATACAGTTAATACTATTATTATTTGAAACAGACCAAGTAATAAGTAAAATTTTTTTTTACCATTCATTTTTTTCACATTCACTAATTTATTTAGCAAAATTAAATACCTTATAGAGAAAAAAGGAAATCTTGCGTAAAAAGATTTCGAGATTTTTTATTATTAACTTAATTAATAAAAAGCTGAATAATTTATTGATAAAGCAAAACTCTAATTAAATCTGTCAGGTCATGAATTCTATCTGATAGCTGTTCAAGTAAAACGATACTATCACGAATTCTAAGGAGAATTCTAATATCTAAATCCTCATTAGAGTATAGATATTCCAGAAACTGTCTATATATCATATCAACTTCATTTTCCATTTCATGGATAGTAGTTGTGTTACTAAATACTACTTCTGGATTGTCCCTTAGACTTTTAATTGTTGATTTTAAAACATCAGTCATTTTTATTATTTTATTTATTAGTTTACTATATCTCTTTTTAATTTCCTTGTCTCCTGTGCCTTCTAACTTGATTTTAGGAAGCATATCAACAAATTCAAGAGGGTAGTTGATAATATTGTCCATTCTTAAGACTAGAGTCATGTAATCCCCCATCCCTTGAGCTTCTGCCTCTGAAAACTCTTTAATTAATTGAATTTTAATTGAATCTCCATCTTCTTCAGACAATTGCATTTTATTTTTCTTCTTTTCTAAATTATCTTTATTAGACTCATAACCTTCCGCCCAAGTGGTAAAATATACTGCCATATCACTAATGACCGAATAAATTATTCTAGAATGCTCAATAAGCCTGGTTATGATTTCTTCTTTAATTTTATTCATATTGTTATAGTATCATGTTTTTTATTTTTAGATATAATATATAAAAGAAACATTAAAAAAAATAGTTTTTATTTCAGAATTATATTAAATTTATATAGATAATATTATAATCTTCTATTATAAAGGTTATAATACAATCTAATAACTTTTTCATAAAAGGTTAAAAAAAAATACTGTCTGAAATTAGAAAAAGAATTAATACTTATAACCAAATAACAAATTTCAGTGAAATTGCACGTAGATATTTTATTAATAATTTTTATGATGGGGCATTAACAGTTTTAGGAATCATCTTAGGATTCTTTGTGGTAGTGCTTAAAAATCCTCACCAGCCTACTGTTCCTTCTTTATACATTGCATTACCAGGAATTGGAACCTCAATATCAATGTTTATTTCAGGAGTATCTGGATCTTATCTTTCTGAGAGAGCTGAACTAAGAAAAAAGCGTGCTGATTTAAATATGGCAATGGGTATAATCGAAAGTGAGACTATAGAAGAAGATCTTGATATAAAAAAGCAAGAAGAGGAATTAAAAAAAGTAATGTTAAGTCAAGTAGAAATAAAAGTTAATAAAAGTGAAGGTAAAAAAAGAAGAATAAAAAAAACACTTCATGAAAAAGCTCAGAATTTCGCAGGAAAATTTGTTGCTTTAGTAAATGGTTTTGCACCACTTTTAGGAGGTTTAATTCCTTTAATTCCCTTTATATTTGTAAATAATGCAAATTTCATGACATTTATTTATTCATTTATAGTTATATTTTTTTGTATTGTTTTATTAGGAATATTTTTGGGAAGAATTTCAAATGAATCGATTATAAAAAAGATTCTACAGATGTTATTTGCCTTTA
Source organism: Promethearchaeota archaeon (assembly GCA_016839585.1). Taxonomy (GTDB): domain Archaea; phylum Asgardarchaeota; class Lokiarchaeia; order Sigyniarchaeales; family SOKP01; genus Loki-b32. The sequence continues at coordinate 65,228 of JAEOTZ010000003.1, read as the reverse complement.
TAGCTACAATGATTGTTGTGATAATTTTCTTAGGTTAAATCATTTAAGATAAATAAAATAAAGTATTGAATCTTTTAGATACATTAAATAGATTTTAATAATATTCGAATTTATCGACTTTAACTAAATAATTATTATAAGGAGAAGATTGAATTAAATGAATTTTAAAAATACATTCAAAAATTGGCGAAAGTATTCAGAAATGTCTGACTTGGGAGAAATCGCACGCCGAAAATTTTTTAACAATTGTTTTGACGGAGCTCTAACTTGTGCAGGTATTGTTAGTGGTTTTTTTATTATGTTCTTGGGTGAACCAACAAGAAATGTTCCTAATACAGTAATTATTACAGGATTTGCCACAGCGCTAGCTATTGGAATAAGTGGTTTATGGGGTGCTTTTCTTTCTGAAGAAGCTGAACGTAAAAAGAAAATTGCAGATATGAAAAAAGAGATGGCAATAATTAAGACTGATGATGAAGAAACAATAGATCATTCAAAGAATAATATTAAAAAAATAAAAAATAAAAAAAAGAAGAAAAAGCCTAATTTACTTGAAAGAGCAGAAAATTTTGCTACAATTGTAGCTTCTTTGGTTGATGGAGGTGCACCAGTTCTAGGATCTTCTCTTCCATTAGTTCCATTTTTCTTCGGTACAGTATTAACACCTATGCATTTTATAATCTCATATATTGTATTAGTAGGCTTGCTTGTATATCTAGGAGTTTTCCTAGGAAAAATATCCAGGGGAGGAGGAGTTAGATATGCAATACATCTAGTTACTGCTGGTGTCGTGACACTTATTGTATCTATATTACTAGGTCAAATTGCCGGATAAGTTTTTTTATCATCAAAAATTTTATTTTCTGGATTTCATTTTTCTATGTAAAAAAACCAAAGGAACAGATCAAATTTGAAAGCATTTATTGGGATAGATATTGGATCATTGGCGACAAAAATAGTCTTATTGAATAATAGTGATTTAATCGACTATCGAACAGAACGATCTACATTTGATTTCAAAAGAATAGGACATAATTTATTTAAGGAGCTTTTAGAAAAGAATAACTTAAAAAAAGATGAAGTTTTTGTAATGAGTACTGGCTATGGAAGAAATACTATAGATATTGCGGATGACCGAATTACTGAGATTACTGCTCATGCTCGTGGAGGGCAATATTTCTTTCCAGATGCTCACTCGGTTATAGATATAGGAGGTCAAGATAGTAAGGCTATTGTTATGTCTCAGAAAACTGGGAATGTCATTGATTTTCAAATGAATGATAAATGCGCAGCAGGAACTGGAAGGTTTCTTGAAGTCATGGCACATGCATTAGAGGTCCCAATTAGTGAATTTGGAGACTTAGCCTTGAATTCAACTAAACCTGCCGCTATTAGTTCTACATGTACTGTTTTTGCAGAGAGTGAAGTTATCAGTCTTTTTGCTAGAGGAGCCTCTAAGCAAGACATAGCAAGTGGAATTCATAAATCCATAGCAAGAAGAGTTGCAGGTATGGCAAAACGTATTGGGGTTGGACCTAAACTAATTTTTTGTGGTGGAGTCGCTAAAAATCCTGCGGTTAAAAAATATTTAGAAGAAGAACTAGGATTCGAGATAGTTAGTCCAAAATACCCTCAATTAACAGGAGCTATTGGAGCTGCTTTAATAGCTCAAGAAAATCAAAGTAATTAAACATTATTTGATTTTAAAATTATTATAATACTCATTATTTTTTTAATCAGTAACTTTTTTGAAGAATTACCTCTTTTTTGATAAATAATTCAATAATTTTTTAATAATACAATGGATGATTTAGAAATATTATCAGAATATTCATTATATCTCAAAGAAAAAAAAGAAGAAGGAAAAAAAGTAATTGGATTCATTGCTCATGATAATATACCTGAAGAATTAATAGATGCTGCTGGATTTATTCCATTGAGAATGATATTTGCAGGAAATGATGATTTGATGAATGCTAGTCATGATTACCTACCACCTTCGACTTGTGCATTTGCCCAATCTTCCATTGGATTGTTCTCATTAAAACCAAGTCAATTTAATTTTTTAGATTTATTAGACTACTTTATTGTATCAAACCATTGCGTTTCTGATATATGTGCTTCTGAAATAATCTCAAAATATTTTAATATCCCACGACTAAACTTCTATATTTCATATACTAAGAATGATAATAGTCTAAAATATTTTAAATTAGAATTAATTGATTTGAAGCAACAGCTTGAAAAAATAAGGGGAAGCGAAATACCAAGTAAAGATTTGAGGGAGAGTATATTAAAATATAATAAGTTTAAGAAAAGACTTCTAGAAATAAATAATTTATATATGAAAGGATCTAAAAAATTAAAAATAATTCAAAAAGCATTATTATTTGGTCCCGATTTTATTCAAGATTTGGAACAAATAATTCAAGAATATAAAGAAAAGTCACCTATTAATCAAATTAATTCAAAAGATCTTGTACTTACTGGATGTTCAATTTTTATAAATGATTATCTGATTGATTTAATAGAAGAAGCAGGAGGAAATGTTGTCTTTTTAGATACGTGGATTGGTAATCATTATTCTTCACAAATTATAGATGATAAGCTGATTGATGCTAAAAAGGATCCTCTTAATTTGATTATTAAAAGATTTCATGATAATATTTATGGAGATCATTCCGTTCCTAATTATTTAGAATTTAAAATTTCCCAAATTGAAAAAATTTATCACGATTACAAGCTGAAAACTGGAAAGAAATTAGGAGTTATAAATCATATTATAAAATTTTGTGATCACATTTCAATTATGTCTGCTCATTTAAAAAATCAATTACAAGAAAAAGGGATTCGTGTATTAAATTTAGAAAGAGATTATTCAAGAGCTAATCGAGGTCAATTATCTACTCGAATAGAAGCATTCATGGAGATGTTGTAAAAATGAGTTTAATGGCTGATGATATCATTCAATTCTCATCTGTATTAAGAATTGCTTACAATCTATTAGCAGGAAGAGATTATTTAAAGAGAAAGAAGTTCCGGGAAAAGAAAAAATTAATATCAGTTGCTCTACCCTTTTCAGATTTAATCTATGGATTTCCTGATTTAGTCCCTGTTTTTCCAATAAGGATGCATGCCTTTAAAATCCATAAATATCTCACATATCTCTCTTTAGGCTCTGATATTTTTGGGTGGAAGCGTGTTTCTAAATTTTTAAGCTTTGTAAAAAATCTTGGAATTAGTGAAGCAAGTAGAATCATCGAAGAAATCATTGGTGATGTGATAGATACTGTTAATGATAAATATAATGAAATGTATGACCTTGGAATAGAAAGTGGCATTCCGAATGATTTTTGTTATGGAATAAAGTCTCTCTATGGTATGCATGTGAGTAAGGGAAAGAATGTAGAAGCTACTTTGAATTACACAATTCGATGCAGTGCATGGAATAAGTATTTAGAATCCTTGAAAACGATTGAGAATCCTGCTAAACAGGTCTGGATTGACATTCCCCCGAGAAACATTGGTAATGCCTTAGAATTATTAACAGAAAATATTTATGATGCTATTAGAGAATTAGAAAAGATAAGTGGAAATAATTATGATAAAAATATTTTACGAAATCATTTTCAAGTAGCCAATGAAATAAGGAAATATTACAAAACAATTCTATATGAAATAAGCACATCTGATTTTTATCCCTGTAATCCTGCCACATTTAGTGAAATATTAGTAATTTTAAATAATAGTTTTCAAGATTATAATTCCAATGCAATTCGATATAGAGATAATATGTTATCATTAGTAAATGAAATGAAAGAGAGAATTAGAAATAAAATTGGAATGGATGTAAGTAAAATGCCACGAATTCTGGTTACACCCATGTTTGGAGGTTGGGAACCAAAAAGCCATGAAATAATCTATGAGTTAGGGGGCCGAGCATTATATGCTGATTGGGACATGCTATTACTCTTGGAAGAAATACCTATCTCAAAATTCTCGGATCCTGTAGAAGCATATGCTCAATTTCTATTGAATGCTACTAAGACGGGAATCGGTTGTGACAATGACACCCTTACAGATTCCTACATCAGATTAGCTAAACAATTAAATGCTGAAGGTCTTGTTTTTATTCAATTATTTGGCTGTCATTCAATTTCAAATTGTTATGCAATGCTTAAAGAAAAAATTCGTAGAGACCTTGAAATTCCAAGTATTGCTTTAACTTTTAATAAGATTGGAGAGAATGTAGAACAAGTTAAAACACGCTTGGGAGCCTTTATGGAGATGTTTAAATGAGAATTTTCTTTTGAATTAAACTTGTTATTTAAAGTCTTAATATAATTCGTATTTTATTTATTATTTCTCCAAAATTTTTTTAGAAAAATATGATTACATTTAAAATATAGAATCATACAATTTTTTTATGGATCTTTGGAGATGATTTAGAAACGAGTATTTATGCCGACGATGTTATAAGCTTTACTTCAGTTTTAAAGATGTCTTATAATTTTTTAACGGGTAGAGATTATTTAACGAAGAGAAAACAAAAAGAGAAAAAGAAACTAATTTCTGTTGCATTAGGCTTTCCAGATTTAGTTTTTGCTGCTAATGCAATACCAGTATTTCCCATAAGAATGGAGAAATTCAAAATTAATTTATATTTGATGGCATTAAATTCTGCCACAAGCTTATTTGGTTGGGATCTTACAACAAAAATTTTAGGGATCGCAAGGCAATTAGACTTTTTAAAGGTAGTTGAAAAAGTATTAGATGATGTTGTTAACTCAATTAATGATAAATATAATGAAATGTATGATTTAGGAGTAGAGAATGGAGTACCTTCTGACTTATGTTATGGTGTAAATGCTCTCTATGGAATGCATAAATCAAGGGGAAGTGTTTTAGATGCGAACTTAAATTTTGCCATGCGTTGCGGTAAGTGGAATAAATTCTCAGAATCATTACAATCAATAGTTCCTAATCAAATTTGGGTTAATATTCCTCCAAGAGAAGCAGAAAATGAAGATAAAACATTAGAAATTATGGTAAATAATGTCAAAAAAGCAATATCAGAATTAGAGGGTATAACAGGGAATTATATTACTGATAATAGTTTAAAAAAGCAATTTCGAATAGGTAATCAAGTTAAAAGGTTTTATAAAACAATTTTATATGAAATATGTTCATCTGATTTTTATCCTTGTAATCCCGCTACTTTTGCTGAGATATTAGCATTGTTAACAATTTCATTCCAAGATTATAATTCTAATGCGCAAAGATATTTAGAAAATATGAGTCAATTAGTTACTGAAATGCGAGAAAGAATAAAAAAAGGAATCGGAATGGATGTATCAGACATGCCACGTATCTTAATAGCTCCCATGTTTGGAGGTTGGGAACCAGAAACTCATGAAATAATCTATGAGTTAGGGGGTCGAGCATTATATGCTGATTGGGAAATTTTAGGATTAATTGATGAAATTTCTGTATCAGAGAATTCAGATCCAGTTGAAGATTATGCCCGTTTTCTACTAGACGCCTCAAAAAAGGGCATAGGGTGTGATTCTGATGCTTTAACTAATTCTTATTTAAATTTTGTTAAAAATTTGGAAATTGATGGGATAATAATTAACCAATTATTTGGATGTCCTTCACTTTCAAATTCCTATGAAATCCTAAAAAGTAAAATTAAATCTGAACTTGAGGTCCCCGCAATTGTTATTAATTTTAGAAAAATTGGTGAAAATGTTGATGTTGTGAAAGCACAACTTAGAACCTACATGGAAATATTCAAGTAAAAACTACCCAAAATATAGAAAGAGAATAAATCAAAAAACTTATTTCTTAAATAAATCAGAAGGTCTGATAAGATGAGGTTCGTCTTCCTCTTCTTTCTTCTTTTTTTCTTTTTTCTTACCAGGTACATATCCATAAACCTCAGTTTCAGGTGCTGGTGCTGGTGGCATTGATGGAGTTGTCGTTACGACTGGAGGTGTTATACTTATACCTGCAGTTATTGGTTCTGGTTGTTTACTCAAACTTATTTGTTGGGGTATTAGAGGTGCTATATTGGTACCTTTTAATCCTTTCAATTCACTTAATACTTTTTCTAAATTCATTGATTGCACACTTTTATTCATAGTATCCATAATTTCTTTTAAGGATTTTGATGTTTCTCTTAAACCCTTTGGACTAATTCCTGTAAGTAAAGAATCCAAATTTGCACTAATGCTTTCATTTAGTTCCTTTAAGGAGTCTAAGACTGTATTCCAATGTTTATTCATTTGAGATTCGATGGCACCAATCATTTTGATTGTCTCAGTCACGTGAATTACGGAAGCCGCAACTCATTTCATGAAATCAACATGACTAGCGTATCTTTCTTCATCTTTTGCTCGTAAATCCGAGATCAACATTATTAACTTTCTTAGTGCTTCTTTTTCTTCGCTCATTTTTTTTAATTTAATCTTATAATTTTTCTATATTATAATTATGATTATATAAAAATTTATATATATTTATTTTATAAGGAAAAGAAGATAATTTATATTCATTGAGATAATCAAGTTGAATTAGGCGAAAAATTATAATGCTATTTAAAGAATCTGATTGGCCCAGCAATCCTAAAATTTATGAAATAAACACTTGGTCATGGCTTACGTATTTATCTGAAACTTACAATAGTCCAATCAATTTGAACAATATTCCTCATGAAGAATTTAATAAAGAGATAACATATTTTGATGCCGTTTGGCTAATGGGTATATGGGAGCGTAGTCCTGCTGGAAGAAGGATTGCTCTTGAGCGCCAAGATTTACAGAATGAATATCATATGGCTTTACATGATTTCGGTGAAAATGATGTTGTAGGTTCACCTTATTCTGTTTATTATTATCATGTTGATTCTAACCTTGGTGGGATTGATGGTTTAACTGAGTTTCGTAAGCAATTGCGAGAACATGGCATCCGTTTAATATTGGATTATGTTCCTAATCACGTTTCTATTGATCATATCTGGATTTTAGAAAAATCAGATGTTTTTATTACTGGAACTTTAGAGGATCTAATGACTAAGCCGAATGGATTTTTTTCAGTAGGGGAAACTGTGTATGCTAATGGTCGAGATCCTTATTTTGACCCATGGACAGATACTGTCCAGATTAATGCATTTTCTTTTGAAGCTCGTAAAAAAGCAATCAATACGTTATTGAGTATCGCTGAATTATGTGATGGTGTTCGTTGTGATATGGCAATGCTTATGACTAATAATGTATTTAAAAAGACTTGGGGTGAAAAAGCAGGAATTCCACTTGAAAAAGAATTTTGGAAAGAAGTCATACCAGCAGTAAAACAAAAGTTTCCAAATTTCTTATTTATAGCAGAGGTATATTGGGATATGGAATGGGAACTTATACAACAAGGGTTTGATTATTGCTATGATAAAAGACTCTATGACAGGTTAGCTCATGAAACCGCAGAAACAGTTAGGAAACATCTCAAAGCAGAATGGGACTATCAGAATAAGTTAGTTAGATTCATAGAAAATCATGATGAGCTAAGAGCTATAGAACAGTTTGGAGTAGAACGATCAAAAGCAGCAGCTGTTATAGCATTAACTTTACCAGGAGCAAGATTAATACATGAAGGTCAAACTCGTGGTTATAAAGTAAAATTACCTGTTCAATTAGGCAGAAGGCCATTCGAAGAAGAGAATAAGAATCTTCTTGAATTTTACCAAAATTTATTAAGTATCATACCTGGAAGAAAATTTGAAAAAGCAAATTGGTCCCTCTGTAAAGTTGAACCTGTTATTATTGATGACCCCTCTTATCAAAATATAATTTCTTATCTCTGTTGGTATAACGATATTTTTCGACTTATTGTGGTTAACTATAGTCCATTTCATGTAAAAGCACATATCAGACTTAAGCAAATAGAATTTAACATTGAGAATTGGAATTTTACAGATTTGCTCTATCAGAAAACTTATAGTTATAAAGGAGAAGACCTAGATGAATTTGGTTTATATATAGATTTAAACCCCTGGAATGGTCATATCTTTGATATCAAAAGAGAGTAATACTTATTATTAATGTACAGTTACTGTTTTACTTAAGTTCAATGGTTTATCAGGATCTAGTCCGTGAGATAAAGCGGTATAATAAGCCAATAACTGTAAAGCAGGGATAAAAGTTATTGGGCTAAAGAGATTATGGTATCTATCTCCTGGTTGTGGAATTCGAATTGTAATATCACTCAATTCTGTTATTTTTTCATCACTTTCTACAACTAATGAAATGATTTTACCTCCCCTTGCCTTAAATTCCATAACATTACCTATTAATCTTTCATAAGTTTCATCGGGTGGTGCAATAAATATTATTGGAAAACCATCTCTAACGAGAGATATGGGCCCATGTTTTGCATGAGCCGCCGAATAGCCTTCTATGAAGCGACATGCTATTTCTTTTAATTTTAGTCCCCCTTCTTTAGCAGTAGCAATAGATATACCTCGTGCCAAAAAAAAGAAGTTGTGTTCTTTGTCTAAACATCTAATAATTTTTTTTACAGAATCTACTTTAGTTTCCAGAAATTCTTCTATTATTGATGGAGTTGAGTTTAATGCTTCATAATATTTTTTTATCTCCTCAAATGATTCTATTTTTCGTAATTTGGCTATTTCTAATGCAATCAATGCTAAAGTTAATACTTGAGTACAATAAGTTTTTGTAGCAGCAACCCCGATTTCAGGTCCGGCACGAGTAACAATCACGTGATCTGAGTATCTAGTAATAGTTGATCCTACTACATTCGTTATTGATAATACTTTTACACCTTTCTTTCTTTTTGCCCACCGAATTGCATCAATTGTATCTATAGTTTCTCCAGATTGAGAGAGTGCAATAACTACGGAATTTTCTCTTAGACATTCTGCTAATTCGTTCTTAAATTCAGAACATTCAACTGCGTGAATATATTTTCCCAAAAATTTAGTAATAATGTATTTCCCAGCTAATGAAGCATAAAATGATGTACCGGCTGCTGTGATATAAATATTACTTGCTGACCATAACTCATTAGCGAAATTTATTATTTGATCTTTATGAATCTTCATAGTGCGCCTTAGTGCCATGGGTTCTTCATAAATCTCTTTTAACATAAAATGTTCATACCCTCCTTTTTCAGCAGCATCAATACTCCATTCAATCTCTTGCAATTCCTTTTCAATTCTTGTATCATCATTAATATTAAAGAATGAAACCTTTCCAGCTTCTAATTTAGCCAATTCATCATCATCCATAATGTAACAATACCTTGTTAAGGGTAGAAAAGCTGGAATATCTGAAGCACAATAAGTTGCTCGATCTTGATCAATTCCAATAACTAAAGGAGATCCTTTTCGAGCAACAAATATTAAATCCGGACTTTTAGCATAACAAATAGCTATTGCATAAGCTCCGCGGCATCGTTTTAAAGCGCGAATAACAGCATCTTTAAGATTTAGTCCATCTTTTATAAAATCTTCAATTAAATGTGGAATTATCTCGGTATCTGTGTCAGATTTAAAGATATGGCCTTTGTCAGTTAATTCTTTTCTCAATTCTATAAAATTATCTATTATTCCATTATGAACAATAGCTATTTCACCCGAACAATCTAAATGCGGATGACTATTATTTTTCGTAGGTGCGCCATGAGTTGCCCATCTTGTATGAGCAAGTGCAAGTTTAGAACCATTTGGAAAATCTGTTAAATTTATTTTTTTCTGAATCTCATCAATTCTACCAGATTCTTTCTTAACATATAATTTGGAATTAAATTGAGTAACTATTCCACAAGAATCATAACCTCGATATTCTAAACGTTTAATACCTTCAAAAGCAATTTTTCCAATCGATATATCTTTTTGATTTGTTATTACACCAAATATTCCACACATAGTAAAAAGATAATTTTTTTTGTTTAAAAATAAAAAAGAATCAAAATTATATTAACATTATTAAATATATAATAATATAATTAATGTAGATAATATATCTAGTAGATAATTTAATTCTTTTTATTGGTATAACTAATATAATTAAGTTTTTAAAGAAATGACTCTTTTTAGTTTTAAAAAAACATTCGAATTTAGGTTTTAAGTGAGATAATAATGACTAAAAAGGTATTAATCACTAAGGATTTTAACCATATGAGTGAAGTAGCAGCTAATATAGTCAAAGAAGAAATTATAAAAGTATTAAAAAATAAAAAGGAATTTGTTTTGGGATTAGCTACAGGAAATTCACCTACAGGATTGTATAAAAATTTAGCAAAAATGATGAATAATGGTGAGATTGACAACTCTAAAATACGGAGTTTTAACCTTGATGAATATGTGGGACTTCCAGGTGAAAATGCTCAACAACGCACAATACATCCAGAGAGTTATTGTTATTTTATGATACAAGAATTATTTGGACTTCTTAATAAGAAATTTATCGAAACATCTGTACCTTTTGGTTGTTTAATTGATCAAGAAAAGTTTATTAAAGAGCTTGAGGCTCATCCTGATGATTGGAGTGAACTGGGGGTTGATGCGGGTAAATCAATTGTAATTAAAGATAATGCTGCTTCAGAATACTTACGATGGGTTCGAAAGACAGTTCAAGAAGATTATATTCAAAAAATTGAGAATGCTGGAGGTATAGATTTACAGATTATAGGGGTTGGAGGGCGTGGACATGTAGCATTTCATGAATCTGGAATCCCTTTTGAAGGTAGTAAAGTCTTAATAGTAAAACTTGATGAAAATACTATGACTAATGCAGTAATTGATGGACATTTTCCCTCAAAAGAAGAATCGCCATGGTATGCAATCAGTATGGGTGCTGAATTAGTTTATAGAGCAAAAACAGTTTTACTTTTAGCTAATGGAGAACGAAAAATGGATCCCATTACTAAATCATTATTAAATGACCCAACTCCAGAAGTACCTATATCCTATGGTCAAATCTACTCAGAAAAGGGTGGCAATTTAATTTATGTAATTGATAAAATTGCTGGTAAAAAACTTCTTGCAAATAAAATACTGCTAGAGGAAAAGGGTATAGAAATTCAAAACTTAGAATAAATTTATTTAGATTAAAGAAAAATTAAATTAAATTTAATTTTTCCATCCTTACTTTAGCTAGTTCATTAATTTTTTTTGTGGATTCCAAATCAACACTTGATTCACCCGAAATTCTTAGATATGGACTTGTACCTGAGCGTCTTATTAAAATCCATCCATCATTAAAATCAAATCTTACACCATCCATTTTATTAATATTCTCCAATTTTTTTCCTTGAGAGCCTAATAATTCCTGTATTTCATCAATAATTTTTTGATTAATCTCATCAGTAAAAGGAATATCCTTCTTTAATTTAAAGTTGCTACTGTAATAAGGATATTCGGGGATAGCTTTCAACAATTCTCTTAATTCTTTTCCAGTTTCAGCTTTCATTCTTAAGACTTTTGCAATAGTCGCTATGGAATCTGGGCCTAAGTGTGTACTTGGCCATATATACGTTCCCGACGTTTCTCCCCCCAAAAATCCATTATGTTCTTTTAGTGCTTGGGCAACTTTTATATCCCCAACTTCAGTATAAATCACTTTACAATCAAAAGGTTTTAAGGCATCTGCTAATAAACTGGATGAGTTTACTGCTGTTGTGACTATTCTATTTTCTTTAGGTATCTTTTCTTTATTTCGATTTAAATAATCAACTGCCATTAATGCTAAAAGACGGATTGGGTCCACTATATCTCCTCTTTCATCTAAAAAAACAACTCTATCCGCATCTCCATCAAGAGCAATTCCAATTTCCCCTTTTTCGGAAATATTTATGTATTTAGATAATTGAGTCAGATTTTCTTTACTCGGTTCACTAAGTCTTCCAGGGAATGAACCATCCATATTTCCGTTTATTATAAACATTGAACAATTGTAAATATGAAGTAATTTAGGAATTATCTCACAGCTAGCCCCATTTCCAGGATCAACAATAATATTTAATGAACTTCCATCAAACATTACACGATTAATTACGTCTTTTATATGTATATCGTTAATATCATCAATTGTTGTAACCTTTCCAACGCCATCCCATTCAATTTTTATAAAGTCTTTCTCATTATAGATTCGCTCAATATCATCTTCTTGTTCTTCAATATATCCCATTCCAGATGGGTTCCAGAATTTTAATCCAATATAGCGTGGGGCATTATGACTGGCGGTTATCATTACTCCAGCATCTGCGTTTAAAAACCGTAGTGATGTTGCTAAAGTGGGCGTGGTAACTATGCCAACCGTTTTAACATTACAACCTGTGCTAACGAGTCCGGAGATTAACGCATATTCTATTGGTAAAGCAGACATCCTAATATCCTTACCAATAACTACTGAGGCTCCCGACTTTAGATATGTCCCTAATGCTAATCCTAGATCTAAAGCTATTTGAGGTGTTAGCATAATTTCAGTATTATCATAATTACTAAAAACCCGTCTAATTCCAGACGTTCCAAAGAGAGATCTGAGCGACATATTCCTAAGATTTTATTAATTTTCCAAATTCATTATCTTTAAGATAATAAAAACTTAAAACCTTTTTAATTTTCCTTATCTTCTTAATACCATTTTAAAAAAAGGATTTTTGATTATTTACCATATCAAGAAATTCTTGTTCTGTTATTATTTTGGTTCCCCGTTTTTGAGCTATTACATATTAGTGAAATATGCAACCGAACGTTAAAAGTTATCTCAAATTCTCAATTTCTTTATGTATAAAATCCCGTAAAGCTAATCTTACACCACCAGATCGACTATCTATTTGTTTCATTCTAATCGATTTTTGGACTCAATAAAATCAATCCTCATTTACTATTAAAATTAAATTAATAAAGATATTTTAGTTTATATACAGCAATTAAATATAAGATAAAGAAGGATTATTGTTTTTTATAGTTAATTTCTAATTTTTTTCAATAATCAGAATATCTAATTAGGCTAGTTAAATAAAATAAGCAATAAAATAAATTTTAAATTTAAAATGCTTATATTCGATTAGAAAAGGAAAAGTATTAATTTTTTTAAAGATACTCTTTAAATAAGAAAAAATAAAGTTATCGCAACACTATTCCTAATATAAAATGATATTTCAAGGCTTATTTAACATTTTAGACTTATACCTTAATGATATTGATCTTTTTTACAATAATATTGATAAATATTTTTTTAATAAAATTGATAATTCTTTTAGTGATTACAAAATTGTAGAAGGAAATTTAAACCAAGCTCTCGAAGATCTCACTTCATTTCTTATAAAAGATTTTATTGAATTAGGTTTTGAAAAAATTGAAATTGAAAACGATTTCTTAGATCCTTTTTTAGAACTAAAGGACGATGATAAAGAGAATATAAACTCAATAATAGAACTCTATAAAAAAAAAATAGAACCTATAATATATGAGACTTTTTTAGAAAAAATTGTTGATTATCTCGTAGATATAAAAGTAACACCTCTTATGCTAAAAGCAAAATCGGAAGGATTTCTATCAATTGAGTTTATTATGGAGTTGAGGAATTTAAAAAATTTATTTGAAAAGTCACCAGAAAAATTAGAGAATTTAAGAAAATACATTCAAATTCGAGAAAAAATAATTACTAAACTTAGGGAGAATAAAAAGAAAATTGAAAGTCTTGAAGATTTAGAAAACCCTCAAGATAAACTTCAATTATTATATCTTATTTATAGAATAATCGATTTTTTTCATTTGCAAAAAAGATTTGACTTTTCTCACATTAAAGAATATCTTAAAAATAATGTAGATGAATGGTTAATTGATTTCCCTTTAATTACTCTAAAAAATCCTGATATTTATTTCTGTGGTATTTACTTAGCTAAACAACTCAATGTTGATCTTGATAAGGAAAAAGTAAATCAATTTTTGTTAAATTTATATGAAGAAGCTGTAGATGAATATGAGGTCCCTCTTATTGAAGCTACGGATGGAGCGTATTATTATTTTAAATCCACAGATTTAATGGAACTATGGTTAAACGAAGATCAAATTAATAATATTATATCTATAGATCCAAAATATTTCCAGTCTAATTATTTGAAAGATTTTGAAACCTCACAATTGGTCGTAATCTTAAAACTTTATAAATTTTTGGCAGGTAAATTATTAGACCATGAAATTAAAGCTATAGTTGATGAAATAGAATTAAGAGTTACTTCTGAAGGAGTAAAACAATTTAGAGATGGTTTTGTATCTTCTGAAGCTACTTATTATGTTTTGTTTTGCAATTACATGAGAAACACTCTTGAAAAACTGAAAGATTATGCTCTTTTAAATAATATTGTTTCAAGAATTTATAGAAATCTAGAACTAATAGATTTCTCAGTAGATACAAATTATGATTTAGTAAGTGAATTATTTTATTCTGTTGAGAGTTTAAAATTATTTAATTGTATAGAAACTAAGCAAATGATAATTCATCTTGCTAAATTTCTATTTCCAGAAGAAATTTTTAATAAGATATCAAGTAGTGAAGAAATAATTAGTACTACCGCAAGATTTAGACATTTGAAAGTAAATAAGATAACAGGAGAGACTATTTATTAATTAAAGATCACACTTGAAATCTTCTTGAAAAAAATATAGTAAACTTCTTTTAGAAAATAATAATTTTAAATTAAATCTAATCATTTAAGTAAGATAATAATAAGACCAATTGATTACTCATGGATTTTAAAAATTTTGAACTTATTTATAAAGAAAATAGACATGAAATTAAAGATAAGCAAGCAATAGAATCAAAATTAAAGGAAATTATAGGAGAAAATAATGTTTCAACAAAAGATATTGATATATTGGCTTATACTAAGGATACTACGCTTCTAGCATTCAATTGGGTGATTGAAGGAAAAATAGCAGGATTACCAGATTTTATAACGTGGCCAGAAACTGTTGATCAGATATCTGAAATTTTAAAGTTAGCAAATAAAGAAAAAATCCCAGTGATACCTTTTGCTGAAGGATCTGGAGTGGTGGGAGGCGCAATACCCATCCATGGTGGTATAATTGTTGATATGAAAAAGTTTAATAAAATTCTTGATATTAATGATAAGAATTTAACGGTAACAGCACAAACTGGTATTAATGGAATGAATTTAGAACGCTATTTGAATGCTAAAGGATATACTGCGGGTCATATACCACAATCTCTTTATATCTCTTCTTTAGGAGGATGGATTGCACACCGTGCAGCAGGTCAATTCAGTACAAAATATGGAAAGATTGAAGATATCGTTTTAGGAATGGAAATTATTTTACCTCAAGGAGAAATCATTAATTTTAAAACAATTCCTAGAGCCTCAACAGGACCTCAACTTGATAAATTGTTTATTGGTGCAGAAGGTACGCTAGGAATTGTTACTAAAGCAACATTAAAGATTTGGCCTTATCCTGAAAAACGTGCTTTAATATCATATGCTTTTCCCACTATTGAAAATTCATTTGAAGCAATAAGTCAAATCTTAAGAGTTCAAATTTATCCCGGTGTTATAAGAATCTATGATCAATTTGAAACTGAAAGGCATTTTCCAGATGTTGAACAAGCTAAGGATAAAGTGATGGTTATATTTGTGTGTGAAGGAAATTCAAAACTCGTTGATTTAGAAGAATCGATTACTAGGGAAAAATGTGAAAATAATTTAGGCGTAGAATGCGGTGAACATCCAGTAGAACATTGGTTTGAAACTAGATTTAGAGTAACAGAGACGTCTATGCTGCCTACATATAAAATTGTATTTGATACTCTTGAAGTAGCTTCTTTATGGGAAAATGCCCCTGTTATTTATCATTCTGTTTTAGAATCAATGGATAAAGTAAAAGGAAATTTAATAATTACTGCTCACGTTTCACATTTTTATCCAAATGGTGTTGGGATTTACTTTTCATTTGGCGGAGTACCCCCAAAAGAAAAATCAGATTTAGAATTTTATCAAGAATGTTGGGATACTACAATTAAAGCTGTATTGGATGCTGGTGGCTCAATTGCTCATCATCATGGAATAGGAATTAATAGATCTCATTGGATGGAAGATGAATGGGGAAAATCAATGAAAGTAATGAGAGATATTAAAAATTTACTTGATCCAAATAATATTCTAAATCCAGGTAAAATTTATGTGAATACTTGGAAAAGAGGTGAAAATTAATGGGTGTCTTTGAAACGTTAAAGAAATACAAATGGATGGTTCCACTTATTGAAAAAGCTGATAGGATTACCAAATCTACATTATTGAAAAACTTTCGCCTTAAAAAAAAGAATTTCTATCCAGAGGGTGAATATAAAGCTGATATAGACAATTTAATTAAATGTATGCTATGCCCAAATATGTGTAGATTTGATTGCGGAATCCTTCAAGCATCACAATCCGAAACAATGAGTCCTGGTTATAAAGCTAGAATTGGCTATTATCTTAGTATTGGAAAAATAGATCCAACCAAAGAAGAAAATAAGGATTTTATAGACCTCATGTACAAATGTACTAATGAAGAGAGTTGTAAAGTCTGGTGCCCTTTTGATTTTTCAGTAGTATCTCTATTAGAAACTGTCAGGGATGACCTAAATGATAAAGGATTAATGCCAGATTATTGTAAACAGCAGATAGATAAGTTAAATAAGACAAATACAATAGAGGATTATAATATTTATGAAACTTATAAGGAAAAGGGGATAGATAATATTGAAACAGATGGAAATGATGAAGTTTATTATTATATTGGCTGTGAAATGATGAAATTTCCAGAGGTTGTTAAAGCAAATATTGAAATCCTAAAAAAAGCAGGTATAAAATTCTCGACTAATTTAAAAAAGAGAGTATGTTGTGGTGGTCCGGCTTTTAATATAAGAGATTTTGAAACTGGAAAAAAGTTTGCAGGCAAAAATAAAGAATTAATTAAAGAAACAGGTGCTAAAATCGTCGTTTCAGACTGCCCAGGCTGCGTGTTAACATTAACTGATAGATATAATAAAGCAGGTATTGATATTGAAGTAAAAGTCGTTCATATAGTTGAATATATTAACCATTTAATTAGCAATGACAAATTAAAATTTGAAAAGGAAATTCCAGAGGAATTTAAAAAAATTACGATTCATGATCCTTGTTTAATCTCAAGGAACCTTAATGATACTACTTCTATAAGGGAAATTTTAAATAAAATTTCAGGGCTTAAAATTGTCGAGCCTATCTATAACAAAGAGTACGTTCATTGTTGTGGTTGGAGCGGAACAGTTCATTGGGCGGATAAAGAGATTGCAATTAGAGAAGCTTACAACAGAGTAAAAGAATTAAAAGAGACAGGTGCTAACGTTTTCTTAACAGCATGTCCTCTTTGCGAATTAGGTTTAGGATATGGAATAGAAGAAAATGAAAAAGATAAATATAAAATACTAGATATATCTGAATTATTAATGAAACTTATCTAAATAATAAATTATAAATTAAATTCAATTTAACACTATTGATGTGATTATATGAGCGATTTGATGTGTGTCTTTGATGTTGGTACTACTGGAACAAGGACTATTATATTCGATATGAATGGTAAAGTAATTGTTCGTGCTTATGAGGAATATCCCATTGTGAAACAACCTGTAGGTATTTCAGAACAAGATCCAATAATCTGGTGGAATGCTATAAAAAGAACATGCAATTCGGTAGTAAACAGTGGGAAATTCAATTCTGAAGACATTATTGGAATTTCAGCAGCATTTTCTAGGGGTACTGTAACTATTATTTCCAAGGACGGCGAGATACTTCATCCCGCGCTAACTTGGATGGATGACAGAGAAATAACTGATGCCAAAGGATTTAATGAAGAATTAGCATGGAGAAACTCAATTCCAAAATTATTATGGCTAAAAAAAAACAAACCTGAATTATTTAATAAAGCAAACAAAATCATCGATCCTATTTCTTATACATACCTAAAACTTTGTGGGGAATTCGTAACTGATCCGACAAATGCAATTATGGGCATTTTAAATCTAAAAACTTGGAAATGGGATGATGAATTATCTGAAGCTTATGATTTACCAGTTGATTTGTGGCCCGACGTACATATGCCGGGCAGCATCATAGGAGAATTATCAAGCAATACATCAACGGAATTAGGGTTAAATTCAAATATCCCGATTATTTTAGGTGGTGGAGATCAGCAATGTGCAGCTCTAGGACTTGGTGTAATTGAAAAAGGACAAGCAAAAGTAACTATGGGAACAGGGACCTTTGTAGATCTCGTTATTGATGAACCAATACGAGCAGCAGGAGACTTTCCTATATTCACATGGCCACACCTTCTTGAAAGGAGATGGGTACTTGAAGGAATAATGCCTGGTACTGGAACAATGTTTCAGACTTATGCAAGAAATTTTTCTCAGTTACAACTAAATGAAGCTGAGGCTTTAAATACTAATGTCTACGATACTCTAAGTAAAGAAGCAGAACAAGCACCTCCTGGAAGTAATGGCCTTTTATTCATCCCTCTATATATATTTAGGAAAGGAACAATTCACGGATTGGGGTGGCATCACGGTAGAGCTCATTTTGCAAGAGCTATTATGGAATCTGCTGCCCTAAGTGCTCAAATGTATTACCAATTGATAGAAGGGATGGTAGGTGGTAAAAGTACTGAGCTAAGAATTGATGGAGGAGCAATGAATAGTAATTTTTGGGCTCAAATTTTTGCTGATGTTATAGCAAAACGAATATTAGTTCCAGAGGTCAAAGATGGTGCTGCTATGGGAGCTGCTATTTTAGGATTTTATGGCAGCAAAAAATTTAATACTCTAGAGAAAGCTATTGAAAGTATGGTTAGATTTCCAACGATTAAAGAACCAATTAAAGAAAATTCTAAAATTTATAAAAAATTAAGTCGAATATTCATGTCTACCAGTCTTGAAATTCTTGAGAAAAAACGGGTCACAAAAAATTTATAACTATTTTTTACTCGAAGTTTATGAAAAGAAGAGAGTAACAAAAAATTTGTAATATTTTTTTTTCCTTTAAATAATGTGTTTGGATAATTTTCTGTTAATAAAAACTAATTTTAAAATTTAGTAAAGTATTTTTTGAATCTTTTATTTCAAAAAATATAGAATATTATACGATTTGTAGCTCACATGCCTTATTTTGTGAATAGAGAGGGATACCGACTTTATTATGAAGATATTAACTCTTCATCAAAAATGTGTACTATAATTATGCTTCATGGTTTCGCCTCTTCAGCATCTTTTTTTAAAGCCCAAATAAAAATTTTAAAAGAAGATTATCGTATAATTGCGTTTGATGCATTAGGGCATGGGAGAAGTGATCATCCAAAAAAGTTGTATCTTTCAAAAAATATAAGATATGAAATTATCAGAGATTTACAAGATTTACTAAAATATTTAGGAGTTAAAGAAAAGTATGGGATAATAGGGCATTCTCTCGTAGGAGGGATGATAGCTCAATTGATTTGCATGAAATATCCTGATGATATCAAATTTCTTATTTTATTAAATTCTGGCTATATAATGATAGATAACGTAATCCGAAATATTTTTTATAATTTACTCCCTTATTCTATTCGTATGAGTTTTTTGGATGTAGTAGCAAATTCAGTTGAGAAAATTTTAGATAGAACCATACCTTTTATTATAATGGCATTATCAGATTCTTTAGTTGGCTCAAAATTAACTAAAGATGAGTTATATATGAAAATTGAAGAGCAAATCTTTGGAATGATAAATGAAATAAATGAGTATGACCCCTCAAGTATTTTATGCCCAACTCTTATAATTGGAGGGAGACTTGATAACTTTGCTCCTGAAGCGATGTCAGAAGAACTTCATAAAAAAATTAAAATTTCTCAATTAGAAATTATTGATATGGCAGGTCATTTCGCTCCTGCTCAAAGGAAAGAGGTAGTTAATGAATTAATATGTAATTTTATTAGAAGTTTTAAGTGATTAATTAATATTAATTCGGTTAATAAATAAGAGTTTGATTTTAAAATGGATGAAATTCATGATCAAAATACGCTAGTTTCATTTTTTAAAAAAGAAGTGAATAATTTTGTGAATAGCCGTAATTGGAAAAAGTACCACACACCAAAGAATTTAATTCAAGCTTTAATGATTGAAGCAGCAGAACTATCTCAATGTTTATTATTCAAGGGGGATAAGATTGAACATATCTTAAAAGATGAAACTCTATTAGCTAACATATCTGACGAAATTGCAGATGTTTTTATCTATTTAATTAGTATTATTAATGTTTTGGGTTTAGATTTAACTAAAGCGTTTATAGGGAAAATGGAAAAAAACAAAAGTAAGTATTCCGTTAAAGAATTCAATAACGGAAAGTATTATAAAAAGTAAATTAGAATAAGGGACGTATTATTTATTTTATAATTAATAAATAGATTTTTTATGGCTTTTTCTATTATTTATTATCATGCCAGAGGAAAATATTGAAAATATAATTAAGAAGCAACTAGAATTTACATTAAAAGAAACAAAATTTCCTTCATTAGGAAAATTATATAGAGGAAAGGTTCGTGACAACTATATAAAGGAAAATATTAGGATAATTATTGCAACTGATAGACTGAGTGCATTTGATCGAGTTATTACTACTATCCCTTTTAAAGGTCAGATGTTAAATCAGGTTTCTTCGTTCTGGTTTGAAAAAACAAAAGATCTAGTAAAAAATCATATCATTGAAGTTCCAGATCCTAATGTTTCAGTTGTCCACCAATGTCAAACCCTCCCAATTGAAATAATTGTTAGAGCCTATCTTACTGGTACAGCATGGCGCAATTATTTAAAAGGAGAACCTACTTCGGGAATTCGAATTCCTAAGGGGATAAGAAAAAATCAAAAATTAGATGATATCTTAATCACACCTTCCACAAAAGCAGAAACTGGGCATGATATTTACATCTCAAAAGAATTTATTATAAAAGAAAAAATAGTTAGTAAAGAAATCTATGAACAAATGGAAGATGCTGCTATGAAACTATTTAAATTTGGCCAAAATTACTGTAAGAGAAATGGACTGATCCTAGTTGATACTAAATATGAATTCGGAGTAAAGGATGACGATTTAATTGTAATAGACGAAATTCACACCCAGGATTCTTCACGATTTTGGATACTCGATTCTTATGAAGAAAAATTTGAAAATGATGAAGAACCAGACATACTAGATAAAGAAATATTTAGAGGATGGTTAATGGAAACATATCCAGAAATTTTCCCTGATATTAAACCAAATGAGGATATTCCTCCTATATCAGATGAAATTAAAATAGAATTAGCAAAAAGGTATATGAAAAGCTATGAAAAGATTACTGGGATAAAATTTAAAGCCGAAATTTCCGAAGTAAATAAAAGAATATATGAAAATTTGAAAAAAGCTAATTATTTATAGAATTTAAGAAAAATTTATATAACAACCAGTAGTATTTTTTCTTATAATGTTTAATTTAATATTATTATTTATTGATTTTGTCTTATTTATTCTAAGTTTTATATTTGCTATAATTGACATTAAATCTTATACTAAAGATGAAAAAAAAGAGATAGATATGAAAAAATTTCCCAAGTTTAGCAAATATAGTTTACTGTGTGGTCTTTTAGCTTTAGTATTAATGATAATAGTTAGTTTTGGTTATGTCTAATATTCTTATATATAGGTTCAAAATAAATTGAAAAAGAACAAGCGTTTATCGTTTTTGTCGATAAGAATTATTTTTAAATTAATAAGAATTAATAAAAATATATACAACCTCTTTTTTCATAAATGAATCGACAAGAATTTCAAGTAGAAATAACATTAATGAATAAACCAGCAGCTAGAGATCCCGTTGGTGAAACTATTCAAAAAGACCTTTTGGCTAAAAAAGGGTATGATATGGTATTTAACGTTCGGTCAG
The DNA here is from genome assembly GCA_016839585.1 of Promethearchaeota archaeon. Lineage (GTDB taxonomy): Archaea > Asgardarchaeota > Lokiarchaeia > Sigyniarchaeales > SOKP01 > Loki-b32. The sequence continues at coordinate 43,210 of JAEOTZ010000003.1, read as the reverse complement.
GGCAATTTTTAAGCATTAATCTTAAAGCTACTGATGAGAATGAAGCTAAAAAGATAGTAGAAAAAATGTGCAATGATCTACGAATTTTTAATCCAGTTACCCAAAATCTAACAATTTTAAAAGTATCGAAATCATGACTGTTAAATTAGCTGTAATTCAGTTCGCTGGAAGCAATTGTGATTTAGATACGATACATGTTTTAAATAATGTTGTTGATGGTATAGAAGCAGATTTAGTCTGGCATAATCTTTTTAAGGAATCTAAATATGATGGTGTAATCTTACCTGGAGGGTTTGCGTTTGGAGATTATTTAAGAGCAGGAATTATTGCTGCCCATAGTCCTGCAATTGATGAGGCAAGAGTGATGTTAGATGATGGAAGACCTGTAATAGGTTTTTGTAATGGATTTCAGATATTAACAGAAGCTCAGTTCCTTCCAGGTGCTTTATTAAGAAATGATTCTTTAAAATTTATTTGCAAATGGGTAAATCTAAAAGTAGAAAACAATACAACAGCATTGTCCAATAAAATGAATATAAGAGATGTTCTTGCCATACCTATTGCTCATGCAGAAGGTCGATATTATACTGATAATTTAAAAGAATTAGAAGAAAATAACCAGATTGTTTTTAGATACTCAACCGAAAATGGAGAGCTAACTAAAGAAGCAAACCCTAATGGTTCCTTAGAAAATATCGCAGGAGTTTGTAATTTAGAACAAAATTGTGTTGGATTTATGCCTCACCCAGAACGTGCATCAGAAGCAATATTAAGCCCAAAAAGAACAACTCATGGAATATTATTTTTCAATTCTATAGTTGAATTTATAAAACGGAGGATATCTTAATGACAAGAGTAAATCTTAATGGAGAAGAAGTTGATGTAGAATTAACTAAATGGGAATTTGAGAAAGTTAAAGAATTATTAGGCAGAGAACCAAATCTTACTGAGATTGGAATGGCATCAGTCATGTGGAGTGAGCATTGCTCTTATAAGTCATCACGACCGAAATTAAAGATGTTTGAAGATGCTGAAGCAAATTATGACTATGTTTTAGCAGGTCCTGGTCAAGATGCCGGTGTTATTGATATTGGAGATGGATATTGCCTTGCATTCAGAATAGAGTCTCATAATCATCCTTCTGCCATTGAACCATATCATGGAGCTGCTACGGGAATTGGTGGGATAATAAGAGATATTCTATGTATGGGTGTTCGACCAATTGCATTGTTAGATCCATTGAGATTTGGATCATTAAAAGATAATCCACATTCACAATGGTTATTTAAATATGTTGTAAAAGGAATTGCAGATTATGGCAACTGTACAGGAATCCCGACTATTGGGGGTGAAGTAGAATTTGATGAGAGTTTTGAAAGTAATTGTTTAGTAAATGTGGCCTGTATTGGATTAGGGTCTATTGAAGATTTTAAGCATGCTCCAAGTAGAGCATATAACCCTGGTGATTATGTAATCCTTATGGGAGGATCTACAGGTAGAGACGGAATTCATGGGGTAACATTTGCTTCTCGCACTTTAACAGAGATGTCTGAAGCAGATAGACCAGCAGTCCAAATTGGTGATCCATTTACCAAAAAATTGATTATTGAAGCAACTTTAGAAGCGGTAAAAACAGGTTATGTAAGAGGCTTAAAAGATCTTGGTGGGGGCGGACTTACATGCGCAACAAGTGAATTAACTGGTGATGGGAATACAGGAGCAAAGGTAGATTTAAGAAAAGTATTTACAAGAGAACCAGGAATGAATTCTTATGAAATAATGCTCTCTGAATCACAGGAACGAATGACTTTTATTGTTAAACCAGAAGGGTTAGAAACTGTTCTTGATGTATTTAGAAAATTTGAAATGAATTTTGCTGTAATAGGAAGAACAGATGATTCAAAGATTCTTAAAGTATTTGATGAAAAAAATCTAGTAGTAAATATCCCTTCAAAAGCTCTTTCAGAATCCCCAACTTTTAAACGAGAAGAAAAAAAACCAGATTATTTAGATGACCTATTAACTCAAAAAACTCCTAAATCTTCTTTGGGTTTGGATGAAATTATTTATAGATTAGTTGCTTCAGAAAACATCTGTAGCAAAGAATGGGTTTACCGTCAGTATGATCATGAAGTTGGAATTCGATCTGTTGTAAAGTGTGGTGAAGGAGATTCAGGTGTTCTTAGAATTATCGGTACTAATAAATTCATTGCGGCAAGTGTAGGAGTGAATTCAAAACATTGCTTTTTGGATCCATATGAAGGTGCCAAAGGAGGGTTAGTTGAGATATGTGGAAATATAATTGCAAATGGAGCAAAGCCAATGGCAATGGTAAACTGTTGTAACTTTGGAAACCCAGAAATACCTGAATCATTTTGGTATTTTTCTCAAGCTGTTGAAGGAATGAATAATTTTTGTAGAGAAATGAGGATTCCAATAGTAGGAGGAAATGTTTCTTTCTATAACGAGGACGATGTAAAGAAAACCGCAATTAAAGCAACACCTATTATAATGATCGTTGGAGTAATAGAGGGAGAAGATAAGATTATAACTCTTCCATTCAAAAAAGCGGGCAATGATTTGTTTCTTATAGGTGAAACTAAAGCAGAATTAGGAGGATCTGAATATCACTCTTTAATTTATAATCTACAAGGGGGCATACCTCCAAAGGTAAATGACAAAAAAGCAAAGGCAACTTGGGATTTCCTTTTTGATTTATATGAAAATGACCTTGTAAAAGCTAATCATGATGTAAATAAAGGCGGGTTCATCATTACAATTGCTGAAATGTGCTTTAATAATAATTTGGGAGCTGAGCTGAAATTAAAAGGTTGTTATGATGAGAATTTAAGAGATGATGAATTTCTATTTAGTGAATCTGTTGGGAGATTTATTATCGAAACCGACCCTAAAGATTATAAGATCATAATTAAGAAAGCAGAAAAGTTTGGTGCAGATATAAAGAAAATTGGTGTTTTAATTCCTAAACCAGAAATTAATATTAAGGGTTTAAAGTTAAAAGAGTTAAATCTTAACATTAAACAATTGAAAAATTTATATGACTCAACCATCCCTAACTTAATGGAAATTTAGAAATTAAAGATAAATTCTCGTTTATACCTCAAATAAGAACTACAATTTAAAAACTTCTAATAACTTTTATTTTAATTTTTTGTTTGTTCTATTCTTACATTTTTAAACTAAAATAAGAAATTTGAAATATCCTTTTAAATTTCCAACTTTTAATAATTTTTATTAATATTAGAGGAAAAATAATCCCGAGCATGTATTAGGTGCAAAGAATACGTAATAATTCATCCGAATAATCTATTAAATCAAACTAACTTAAATCATTTTCACTTGCACCATTCAAACCATACTTTAGTAACTGTTGATCTCACTGAAATAAGAAAAGAATATAAGTTATTTAATAATAATGGTCGTAAAAACCCATTATAAGAAGAGAAAAATTAATAAAAATCGAATTTCTATTAATTAATTGAACAAAAAGAAACTAAGATCGTAAAATTTTATAAAGATTTTAATTATTTTTAATAGAACACGATATAAAATTTTAATAATTTAGATAATGAGAGCTCGTGCGTGCATTAAATGTAGAGAATATATCGTTATCCACCCAGATAGTCCTATCAACCAGCTTGAGATAAAAAAGTTTGAAAAGAAACACTTACGTCATACGATTATGACAGTAGATCTCAATGAAATAAAAGGAGTCTACGATCCTTTTAAAAATAATGGAGAAGAAAAACCAAAATTATGAATTAAATTATTAAAAAGTAATAAAAAAGAAAAAAGATTTAATTTAATTATAATTTTACTAATTCTATTTAATTATTGCTCAATTTTAGTACCGCACCACTTACAGAATTTATCTTTCTCCAGAAGTTTGCTTCCGCAATAGGAACATGTTTTTGACATTGCCGGTGTAGTAACTGAAGGAGTGCCAAGTTGCCTTCCTTGTATTTTACCCCCACAATTTGGACAGAATTGGGCGTCTGGTGAATGAGCTGCTCCACAACGAACACACTTATGAATAGAGGGGGGTGCTTTTTTAGTAGTAATTGTTGGAGTTGAAGGTGCTGTAGGTGTTGAAGGTTCAGTTGGCGCTGCAGGTTTTGGAGGAGCTTTACTTTTCAATTTTTTTTGACCTTTTCTAGCAATAATAGCAGCTATTATTAATATGACAACTATAACTGCGACAATTATCAATATTGGGCTAACTTCTAGCCATCTGTCAATTGATGTTATTCCAGTATCATAAGTCACATCAAACCTAATTGTGGTAGATTCTGCTTCTGAATTCATAGGATCAAAGTAAATAAAGAAATACCAGTTGCCTGAACGATTAACATTGAATGTACCAGTTACAAAATCGGTATTATTAACATAATAATCTGCTGCTGTGAAATCTACTACATTAGCAATAGTAAAATCCACAGTAAAATCAACATCTACGGAAGGATCACCATCCGGAGGGTTATACCATACCACATAATAATCAGCAGCAGTATCTATCACTAAAAAACCAGAATCCCCATTTGTATCATCTATACTGAGTTCAAAAGTCGGTGAACCTCCTTGATTCCATAAATAAAGATCATAGCCATTAGCAATAAAAAAATCAATCTGACCACTTGCGTTAAAATCAAAATTTATTATAGAGTCTGGTCTTAGGAACATCCATCGATATTCATAGTAATTACTCGGGAGAGGAATTGATCCTACTTCAGTATCATGAAGGTTTTTTAGTGGAAAATTTTCAAATGAATGATCCCATATTGCGAAATTGATGCAATCATCAATTGATGATTCAACAGTATAAGTTATATCATTACCTGCTTCAATATTTTCATATTCATACCAAAATTCATTAAAATATAAGGTTTCTGTTGAACGGTAATTCACAGATCCATCGACATCAGCGTCACTAAAAGGGAATAAAATAGCAACACCAAAAGCAGGCAATAAAATCAATGCCATCACAATTAAAAAGATTATACCTCCACCAATATACATAGGAGAATAATACCAAGGTCGATAATAGCGACCAGCCCACCATGGTGAGTACCACCACCTATAATACCAAGGTCGATGATACCACCACCAAGGTCGATAATAATGTCGACGTGGTCTATACATTGTATGTGAATAAGGACCTCTTGGAGATCGAGAATCTATTCTTGTTGCACCAGTTCGCCCGAATGGTCTTCCACTTGTTCGAACACTTCCCATTCGAAATCCTGCTGGTCCACCTCGAAATCCTCCACCTCGAAATCCTCCACCTCGAAATCCACCACCCCTAAATCCTCCACCACGAGGCATCTTATTCCTTCACCTCCCTTGTTTTAGATTGTGGCGATTCCTTTTCACGGAAAATATAATCACGAAAAATAGCTCCCAGAATTAAAAGCATTGAAATAATTGAAAGTGTTAAACCAACCCCATCAATTTTTATTTTGACAGAGGGTTCAGCGGTTGCAAACCCAATAGCATAAAAGATCCATTCAAGAACCATGAAAACAAGCATTAAACCAGGAATTAGATATTGGATCAAACGTCCAGTTTGATAATTTTTTACATTAGAAAAACTAGCATATACTATTGATATTAAGCCAATTATTCCAAATACTAGCATTAAAATACCAATAATCACAACTACTAACCATATTTCACCATTAGTCGAAATTAAATCTGTTAACTGTACAAAAAAATTCACACCACGTGCTTCAAAAACATGGAACGTAACCTTTCCTCCAATAGGACCCATGTTTAAAAAACTTTGAAGATCTGATTGATTGCCTGTAAAATAACTAAAAACTCCAAGAGTTGGCAATAAAATACCTAAAACAAATGCTATTATCGCACATGCACTAGCAAACCAAAATTCGGCTACTTTTGTATTTCTTACAGGAATTAAGCCTATTTCATCCACAATTTTATCAGGAATATAACTCCAACAATCTTGAATAGTAGCTACGCCAATAAGCCTTTCTTTTTCAACTACTGGCACAACATTGACATGCAAGTCACGCATTCTTTTAAAGGCTTTTTCGACAGGAGTATCTAATGAAACTGGAGTGATTGTATACATTGTTGACACTACTCTCTCAGTTTTCGAGTCTGATCCTTCTGCTACAATATTTTGTACGATATCAAAATCAGCTATAACTCCAATTACCTTTCGCTTTTCTCCTTCTATTACTACTAAGTCTGGTACCCCCAATTCCTTCATTTTTTTAGCGGCATCTTGAATTGTTGCATTCGAATCAATTGTACCATATTCATCATCTATAACTAGATCCCTTATATAAAATTCTTTTTCAGATAAAGCCATGGATAATACTTCCCATTTTGTTTTAAATTATATTATTTATGAGACATACGCATTAAACAATATATAAATGTTTTGATTATAACAAGGAATCAATTATGATTTCGAATTTGAAGAAAAGTGTAAAAATTTCACTTAAAAAATAGTTTCTACTAGATTAGGCTGAATTTTTTTAAATAAATTAATTTTAAAGGAGTTCTAATATAGAATTAAATGATTCAATAATCATAAATGGCTTAATTTGTGTTTTATTTGTGTCATAGAATTGTCCCTTTCCAGTTTTTACTAATATACCTTTAATACCGGCATTAATTGCTCCTTGGATGTCAGATTCAATATCATCACCAATGACAAAAACCTCATTTGCAGAAAGATTGATTTTTTCTAAAGCTTGTAAAAAATATTCCTTTGAAGGTTTTCCAAATATTTTAGGAGTAATATTTGCAGCACTTGCAATCATTTGTACAAATGAACCAGTATCGATAATTGGTTCACCATTGCGATCGAGATAATATTTATTACCTTGTGTTCCAAGAAGTCTAGCACCCTTAAATACATATTTAAATGCTTCATTAATTCTGTGAACATCCCAATTATCATGAAAATCTCCTAAAATTACGAAATCAGGAACTTTAACACCTTCAACTTGAGGAAAGTTTTGGAATTCCTGCTCAACTTCTCGAGTTGTGACAAAATAAGATTTTTTATTTGGATAATTAGATAAAAATTCTTTTAGAGCAATAATTGGCGTATAAATCTCTTCTTCATATATGGTAAATCCATAATCTTGTAATATTTTTAAAACTGTTTTAGGAGATTTGCTATCTGTATTTGTGAAAAATAGCAATTTTATACCTAGATCGCGTAAATTATTAATGGCAGCTATGGCTCCTGAAATTGGAGCCCCTTTAAAGTAGAGAGTTCCATCAATATCGGATAATATTCCCTTAATATTATCTAATTTTTTATTCATTTTCATTCAAAACTCCTTCATTTTAATGATTAGTAAAATATTTATAATCTGAGAATTACGATAGATATTTATATATATTTGATTTATTTTTTCATTTCATAGATCATGAATAAAAATAATATGATATCCTTAAATCAAATATCTTATATTTTGTTGGCAGTCTGGATGATTGCGATCATTTACGGAATTTCTGCTTTAATATTCAGCATTATTAATTTAAATGCGGAATTCATATGGATTGTATACTTCTCAAATCTTTTGTCTCTTGTTCCGTTTGCCTTAATGTTTTTTCCGACATTACAACTTTATGTTTCTTTAAGCGATATAATTAAAAATAAAAAATTAGATGAATATCCTAAGCTTATAAAATCTCTGATAACTCAATTCTTAATCTCTGCAATAGCGTCCATTATAATTGTCTTGATGTTCGGAGAACCAAACTTAACCAATAATCTATTATTTGAATTCTTCTCTGTATTTAGCCTATGGATATTTTTTATCTCGATAATAGCTTTTCTAATATATATTCTATATTCTTATTTTGGCGAAGTTTAACTAAAACGCATTGATTTTAAAATCTTATTTTTTATTTTTAGTAAAATTAGAATCATGCTCTTTTAAAGTATCAATAAGAACCAAACACAGATTCTTTAAAACCTTAGTATCAATTTTATCGATTGTATCATTGGGAGTATGCATATAAGCATATGCTTCAACCTCCCCCACCCCCCACCCTTGTAGACCCTTGTCTCCCAAAAAACCCCCATCGGAATGAGTGCCGAGAACTCTACTTGTAATATAATGGCTGATCTGAAGATTTCTGTTATTATTCAATAGCAAATGATCTACCTCCTTGATGTGATCCACATCATTTTCTCCCGGAAATAGATATACATGATTAGCTATAGATTCAAAATTAAATATTATCGATTTATTAAAATCTAAGTTTTCCAAATTATTATAAAAATGCCTAATACCCATTGTTCCGCATTCTTCAGCTCCAGTAAAAAGAAACCACATGTTATAATTTGTTAATCTGTTTTTAGGAATACTAAAATAGTTTAAAAGTTCTAAATTACACACTATACCTGAAGCATTATCAACAGCACCAACAGAACTATTATCTGTGGTGTTAAGAAGTATTATTATGGTGGCATACATATTTATTATTAAAGGAAACAGCCCGATAACATAAAAGATTATTTCAAATTCCATAGAGATAAATAATTTATAGATTATAACAACAGCCAAAAAAGTTGATGAGGAGATCCAAAGTTTAATCATTCTTATCCGAGTATTAATCGTGAATCTTTGTCCTTTGGAATCCAAATGACTCATAAACATTACTATTCTGTCATTATTATCCTTTTCATTTGATTTAGAGTTAATCTTTACTAAGAGGTTTTGTGAATTAAATTTTTTAATGAATTGAATTTTTTCGGGTTTTCTCGTCAATATTAGAGAGGCCATCACTATACAAAATAAGATAAGTATCAAAACAAAAGATATCATCATAATTATGTTCAAGTAAAATAATAATAAAATTAACGACCCAGATAAAAATGCTATTTTTGGATATATCCTCGAATAAAACGAACTAAAAGTAAAAGGCTGGATTTCAAATTCCAAATTCAAATTCTCTACTTCTTCCATTACCTTATTAAAAGCTTTAAGTTCAAATTCCGTTCCAGATAATCGAGGAAAAGCAAGATTTTTGAGATTTTTTTTAATTCGTGCTTCATTAACCATAATAATCTATAGATATGATTTTATTTCTTTAACTTATGTACTAAAATTTGAATAGTCCTCTTTTAAATTACTTATAATCTTAAAGTACAGGTTTTTTAAAATTAATAGATTGGTTAAATTCATTATAATATAAAAATTATTCTTGAAATTATTGAATATTTATTGCTGTAAAAAAAACTTATAGCAGATATTCAATAAAAAAAATTTTATTTATTAAATGAATCTTTAATATATTGAACTTCTTGAAAAGGATTCAAATTCAATAAAAAATTTAGAAAAATAGAGTATAATGAAAGTTAACAAAAAGTATATAATTGCTTTAATTTTGGTAATTACTGTTGTTGGAGCGGGAATTGCTTCTTTTATAATTTTCCTTCCTTCTAAAAAGTCTTTTGAGTCAAAGATTCGAGATTTGATGGTAAAATATGATATCCCATCACTAGCCGCTGGGATTGCTATTAATGAAAGCCTTATTTGGGCTAATGGATTTGGTGATCAATCTGATTTAGATACTGTTTATATGATTGGATCTATCACTAAAACATTCACCGCAACTAGTTTACTTCAACTCAATGAAAGTAATTTAATAAATTTGAATGGCGATATAAATGATTATCTACCATTTGATGTAAGGCATCCGGATTATCCAAGCACTCCGATAACGATTAACATGCTTTTAACTCATACAACAGGTTTAACAAAGGATTTCTATTACGCTATGAGTTATTATTTTGATAAAGAATTGATTCAATGGATAAATACATTTTTTGGTACAAGTTACATTTATTGGGATCCTAAACCCTCCTTAGAAGAGTTTCTAAATGGTAGTCTAAATCCATCTGGATTGTATTATCATCCAACCAATTGGGCTTTAGAACCAGGAACAGAGTTTTTTTACTCTAATGCGGGTTTTGAGTTGCTTGGCTACTTAGTTGAGCAAGTTACAAATCAATCAATAGTAGAATATGTTCAAGAAAACATCCTTGATCCATTAAATATGACAAATAGTGGATACAATTACCTAGATTTTGGTGGAATGAACGCAATTCCTTATGAAAGGATAAATGAGATTAATTTTGCTATACCCTTTTATAATTTAAGCCTAAATGGAGCAGGTTCATTAAGAAGTACAGTGCCAGATTTAGCAAAGTATTTGATTGCTCACATGAACCAAGGTGAATATAAGGGATTTCAATTACTTACTCCTGAAAAAGTTGAATTAATGCATGAAAAACATGTATTAATCCCTGGAGCTGAGCCAGCTGGTTATGGATTAGGGTGGTTCGTTATCGATGGAATTCAAGGACATGATGGAGCAACACCAGGGTTCCTTTCCAGTATGTATATGGAGGAAAGTGAACAAGGTACTTATGGAATAATAGTGATGTTCAATCGTGGCAGCAGTTTCGTATTAGATCTTGAGCTTCTTACAGAGTTTTATCCCGCAATACTCCAATTACTTTTAGAAAAAGCAGAAGCACCTCTTTAATTTTAAACCTAACATTTATCTTATAAATAGATCCTTTATGAATCTAGGCAGTGTAAATCCAATATAGAAACAGAGAGAACTAATGATCACAAATGTTCTAGCGAAAAGTATTGTAAGTTCTGTAGGATTTTCTGCTCCAATGACATCAATTACTGTGCCAAATGTGAAAGTTATGAAGGCAATTAACAAAAATTTACCTTTTAATTTAAGTTCAGGACCTTCTGATTTAAGACTTGCTCTCGCAAATAAGAATCCAGTTACTAAGAATAGAGCTATTGAAAATAATAGATAAATCTGGACCCAAATCGCCCATTCTACCACAAAAGCACTTTTTTGATCACCAATTAAATAGGGATCGAGAAAAAAGACTGCTAAAAATGCAATTTCAAATAAAGCTGCTTCACATCCAAAAAAGGTCATAAGTTTTTTTTGCTGCCTTTTATAGAGAAAATTTGTGAACGCTAAAGTCCAAGTTATATGTATTGGAGCAATAAAAGCATTAGCTAAAAAGAAATATAAAGGTGAATTCAATTCTTTTCCAAAAATCATAATAATTATAAATTGTGTAGCATCAGACCAGTAAGGACTTGCTAATAATATCCAAGTAATTCCAACTAATAATAATTCAACTTTTTTATACTTTTTATATTTAAGTGCTATAATTAGGCCTAAAATTGTAGAGATAATTACTGAAGCTAAAGTCAAACCTCCTTGAAAAATTTCTAATTCTGTTAATTCTACTGCCATTTTATTTAAACCTTTGATTTTTAAAATTATTTAATTCATATAATCATTCTTTTTAAATTTATTTTAATAAAATCCAAATTATTTTTAATCTCTTCTCCATCATTATAGGTAGGAACATTCCCAAGTTATATTTATTTTAGATTACTTTTTAGTATTCGATTTCCGATATATTTAAATAGGTGTTCTTTTTATATTCTATTGGTATTCGATTTAAGATATATATCAAAAAAAAACTAAAAAAATTGGTGAAGTTAGAATTTTTTTTGGAAAACGTTTTAGTGGATATCATACTGATACATTGTCAGGTTTAGATATATTAGTACTGTCAATAATTAAAAGTAGCCCTGGTATTACTGGATATGATATTATTCAGAGAATTAATAGAAATTTCAGAGGGCTCTGGAGAGGCTCTGCTGGAACCATTTATCCTCTATTGAATAAACTTGCAAAACATGAATTTGTTAAGATTGAAGAAATCACTGAAACTAATCGTCTTAAAAAGATTTACTATATTACAGAGAATGGGGTCAACGAATTAAGGATTGCTTTAAAAAATAACTTTAAACTCAGTATTAATTCTTTAGGAGATTTCTTACAGACAATTATTAAGGCTATACCCCGGTTTGAAGAAAATGTTAGTAATGCGTTTTGCTGTTTTCCCTTTCATGATTCTCCTATGGATGAGAAAATCGATATAGATGATATCTCAAAAATGAACATCGAAAGAATAAAAAGTATCATAAATCGTTTAAAAATCAGTCAGGAAAAACATGAAAAACGACTTGAACGAATAAATAATAATTTAGAGAGATACAATTCATTACTAAAAAAAGTCAAAGAGGAAAGAAAACTGAGAAAACAACCTTTAGAGATATATGATGACGACGATTACGTAATCTAACTAATTTTAACTTGAACTAATTATCTAATAAAAAATTAAATAAAGGAGGAAAAAAATCTATGTGTCATGAAAGTTCCCATCATGGACTAAGAACTAAAGCATGGTGTTTCCCATTTGGACATCAAGATGTTGCAAAAATGAAAAAGATGGCTGGAAATTTTATGAGAGGTTTTTTGGGGAGATATATTCCTTACAATATCGAAGATCTCGGTAATAGTTATTTAATTACAGTACCATTAGCTGGGCGCATAAAAGAGGATGTTACAGTTTCTCTAATCAACAAGCACTTAAATATTAAAGCAGCAAAACCTCAGATTTCTGAATCGGAGAAAGTGAAAGAAAAGCCAGAAGAAGAAGCTTCCAGTGATGTTTGTTGTCTTCCATTTTTTGGGAAGGGTTTTACATTCATTGAAGTGAATATGGATATCCCCTTGCCAGTTGGAGCAGATCCAGATACAATCGTTTCAAAAATGGCAAATGGTCTCTTAAAGATAACCATGGGAAAGAAAACAGCTAAAAAAATAGATGTTAATGAAAATTAAGTATAAACTAAGGAATTAAATGTGGAGCGCTTAGATTTAAGTATTACTCATTTCAACGAGAGCTTAAATGCATAATATTAACTCTAAAGCACCCCATTTAATAATATTTTTTTTCTTTTTTAATTGTTTTTAGATTAATTTTTCAGTAATAATAAAATTATAAATAATACCTTTTTCTTAAAGATTTTATAGCTTAAAATTTAATTTTATGTTATAAGAATATAAATAAAAAATATTTGATTTACATGAAGTTTCAAAGAAATAAAGGAAAAGAAAATGACTCGCGCCCAATAAATTTAGTACTTTTAGCAGTTTCTTTCATAATATTCGGAGTTTTAGGTATTGTATTTCTTACCCAAATGGAATTACACCCAGGATGGGCCTGGGAAGAAATTAGGGACCAATATCCAATAGAGTTAAACTCTTTCGAAACAGAAGATGTAAATGGAAATGGTCATTATGATATCATCAGTTATGCTGATATTCGCGGAACTGATCGTCCAGAGCAATATTCGACACATCAATATGGTGGTATTTTCTGCTTGGAAGGATCAAATGGGAATCTATTATGGGAAAGAGAGTATAATGGACCTGTGAAAAATGTATTTCCAATAATGGATGGTGATGGTGATGGAGTTGTGGATTATTTTATAAGTAAAGCTTCAATATCTCCTAATTGGACATATCGAGACGGTTATGCTGAACCAGAAGTTCTTCTGAATCAGTATACTAATCATATCATTGATGGAAATACCGGAGATGATTTATCTGGATACGAGTTCAGTTTCACAAATTATTATATAAAAGATTTAGTTAGCATTGATGAAGTGCCTGATGATAACTATGAAGATCTAATTATAATAGAGTGTGAAGAACTTGAAGTGTATAATCCTTCAGAGAATCATACTGATATTTATTATGACTGTAATCTTACTAGTTATTTTATCAATGGAACTAAAACTAATAGTTTTCCTGTATTCAATGAGACAATTTGGCGAGAATCCCCATTCCCAGCACTTGAATTATTAGAATATAATGGTCAGTCTTATGTATTATATATTGACGATTTATCTCTTATTTTGTTTAACACGAGTAAATCTAATTTTCTTGATCCAATATATAATATAACTTTACCTGACTATCTTGGAGGCTATGAAATTATTGAAGACGTAGATTTAGACAATTTTGCAGACATATTATTATCTTCTGGTGATGGATTATTAACTGTAAGAAGAAGTTTAAATGGTGCTATTTTAGGACAATTTACAATAGATCCAAATTATAATGATATTTATTTAGAAGAAATTCATAGCCTTGAAGGAGATGGTGAATTCTACTTTTTATTAGATGTTAAATATTCGTCTGGTCCTGAAGACCAAAATACATATTTCCGATTATATAGTTTTGATTTAATTACTGAACATCTGATACGGGAAAAAATAAGTCATGGATATAGTGATGAATTTGAAATTTATGTATTAAATGAAGATCTTAATGGTGACTCAATTGATGAGATAATTTATCATGAAAGATATGAACCTATGTTATCATTTAGTGAAGTACGGCGCTATACAATTTTGAATCCTATTTCCGGAAAAAAATATGCTATTTTAAATACTGAATATTATGCACAATCAATAATCACCATAAGCGATTTTGATGGTGATGGTAAAAAAGATTTTGCTATTTCAGGAGATGATAGAGTTATAGCTCTTTCTACCCAGAAACCAGTGGGATTATGGTTATCACCAGCATTTCCTCTCGGATTACCGTTGTTTATCTTACTTGTAATATTATTAGTTGCTGGAATAATAATTATTATCTTATTCGGAAGAAGATTAAATTATCAGCGTAAAAGTGTTAAAGAACATAAACTCACTGTAGCTGTAAATGGATTAGCGATTGGCTTAATGACTTTAACATTCATTCTATTTTTAATTATGATGAATATCTTCAATAATACACTAATAATGGGTACTAATAATACTAATATTGTTATAGCATTCCTAGTTGTTATTATTACATGGTATGGTACGTTGCCGTTAACCGCTGCTCTCTACAATCGATTTGCTCCTCAGTTTGCTTATATCTTTGTTAAATTGAGAGATTTATTCTTTAAAATTTCTAAAGGGTATAAAAATGATATCATTGTCTTGGATATGAAAGGAAGGAAAGATATTGGGATTATAATTCAACTTAAAAGACTAATTTTACCATTACTTCTTTCAATTTCCGTTGGATTTTACTCTTATGATACTTTAACTACTTTACTTGGATACCCTCAAACTTTTGGTGTATTTGGAGGCACTGAATTCTTTAGTTTTATGATGGGGTATATGTTATGTTGTGTATTACCAATGATCTTATCTTTCGTTATCTTTTCATTTTTCATTTCAGGCAATTACTTACTTGATGATGCTGGAGTTGTATACTATCGTGAAAATAAGAAATATCGTCAGCCTGGAGACATTGAACCTTTAAGTATTTGGTCTCAATCTATTGTTAAAGGTATTGCTGGACTTTCTGCTATACTTACTTTTAGTACATTTCTTAGCACTGTTGATTTTTCTGGATTCTTTGGAGAAGGAGACGCTTTCATGATGATCTTTGGAGTACTAATTATAGTGGTTATGTTTGGAGGTATTCCATTTTTAACAGCATTCTCCTATGTCCTCCTTGCTGGAGAAGTCATGGAAATATGTGCCGAAGAAAACATACAAAAGTTTTATAATATCATGGAAAAGAATGGATATGATACTAGTCCACGCGATATTACGAATATTTATCCTTCAGGTTTTCCTTCTGCCAAAAAAGATCAATCAGATAAACTAGAGAAAGCTGAAAATAATCAGTAATTTAAAATATTTTAATAAAAATTTTTTTTTTCTATTTAAATAGCTTATCTAAGATTTTTTATTTTTGCAAAAAAATCTTTTGAAGGCAAAGATTTAGATAAAAACATATTTTTAACATGGATTTTAAAATCTGAATCTTTTTCTGCTAATTTTAATAGTTTGTTAAAATTTTCTCCCTTATTCTCGTAAAAGAATTGAATCATTGAACGTCTTAACTTAAAATTTCTAATGATCCTCTTGATGTCGGGGTGTGATTTATATTTTTTTAATATATTTTTCGAGTAATCTTCCTCCTGCAAAGCTTTAATAGCTATTTCCGCTGCAGCTTGACCAGAGATTATGGAGGCATGAATTCCTTCTCCGCTTATAGGAGCTACAAATCCTCCTACATCTCCTATAAGCATTAAATTATCTGAATAAAGATTTTTTTCTAGTACACCTATTGCGGGATATGGGAAAGAACCAGACCATATGGTCTTATAATCTGAACTTGGCACGTAATTTTTAATATTTGGATCTCTAAGAAACTGATTATAAAGTTCATTTAAATTGTATTTTAGATTATCTTCATAAAAAGTAGTTATACCAATATTAAACCTTTTATTACCTAATGGAAATATCCATCCATATCCTTTATAACTTTTAAAGTATGTATATATAAATTCCTCGTCTAAATTATTCCCACCTTCCATTATGGCACATTTGCCAATTCCAAGTTCTTCAGATTTCCACTTTGATCTTAATCCTGATCTTAGGGCTAACTTGGAACTCATACCATCAGCAACAATAATTATATTTCCATGATACTCCTTGATACCAGAGGGAGATCTTGTTTTGATACCAATTTTTTTCTGATCTTTTATGATAAAATCAAAAGAGAAATTGTTATCAAAGAGGTTTGCTCCTGAGTCAATTGCAATATTTCTCATTAAGTTATCCAATTCTAGTCGATCCATAACAGTTCCATATCTATCACCTGGTAAAGTATATTCCAATTTATGATAATCTGCTGAATGCATTACAATTCCACGAATTTTAGGAATGTTTAATTTTTTTAGCTGTGGATATAAATTAAAAACTCTATGATGCACACCCCCTCCACATGGCTTACGCCAACTCGTATCTTTTTCTATTAAAGCAATTTTATACCCCGCTTTGGCTAAGATTTCAGCGCATTTTGATCCTGAGGGTCCTGCTCCTGAAATAATTACATCAAACATAGTATTCACTTATATCTTCAAATTATCTATGATAATTTAATTTTCCTTTCCTTAACTGTAAATAATAAAAAAATAAATAGTTTATATTTGCTTTCTTTTGAAAAGTAATGCTGCTAAAATAAAGCATGAAAGTGTATAAATTGCCAACACTATAATTCCAGTTCCTATAGTTGGGGTTAGCCATGTTCTAAAAGTGAAATCTTCTTGGGTTATTTCTGTATATCTAATTTTGGGGAAAACCTCATTTAAAACTGATGCTATAAGATTGCTAATGTAAGTTAATGAATAAATAGGTTCAAGATGAGGATTAGCTAGAGTAGTAAGACTACTTACTATATTAAAACCTATGAGAAGGATTAATATTGTAGCAACAATTGTCATATTAACACTTTTCAACATAGAACTGAAAACTGTTACAAAACTACTAATTGCAAGTATATAGAATAATGTGATTCCAAAAGAAATATATAAACGAATATCTACTAATTCCCCATATGAAAAAACGCCTAAAAGCCCTAGTACTAAATAATTTATTGCAATAATTGTGGTAATCAAAATTAAATTTCCAAAGTATTTCCCTACTATTAATTTGTATTTATTGATTTTAGGAAAGATAATATAACCAGTCTTTTCACTAAATTCTGAACAGATAATTCCTGAGAAAAAGAAACATGCTGCGAATAAAATGGTTAAAGGTAAAAAACTTACTCCACCATTAAAATATTCAATTTGTGTGTCAGGTAAAGGAGTATCAGGAATTAAGGCATAGGGTAGTAAGCTTATAAGCAGTAGAATTACAATAGAAATAATTAAGAAAATTACAAATTTCTTCCGCTGTTTTTTTAGTTCAAAATTAATAGTATGTAAAATCGGTTTTATCATCAAATTTATAGAATCTAATATTTCCATCTTGTAATTTTTACCTCCTTTTATTAGTTTTTATTTGAGTATTATTTTCTGTAATCAATTGCGAATAAATTCTTTCTAATTGAGATGTTTTTGGTTGTGTAAATGATATTACTGTAAAATCTGATTCAAATTCCTTAACCAATGTTTTTAAGATTTGCCCTCTTGAATTTTTCGTTCCATCATAAAAAATTTTAATACCTTGATTTTTAGCATTATATATCACTGGAATTTTTGAGATGTTAGGATCTAAATTTTGATCTAAGAATGGTTCAAGTTTTTCTATTAACTTATCTACTAAAAATCCAAGATTTCCCAGAGGAATTGGATCAAGTAATTGACAATTCAATTCTTTAGTTTTTAGTCCTATCTCAAGATTATCAATAGTATCAAAGGCGATAATTGATCCATAATTTATCAATGCTATTTTATCACATACCTCAGAGATTTCATATAACATATGTGAAGCAACAAAGATGGTCTTTCCTTGTTTTTGAAGTTCTCGAATATATTTTCGAATATTTATTCGTGCTTTTGGATCTAATCCCGTCTGTGGTTCATCTAAAATAATAATTTCTGGTTCATGAATAATTGCCTGAATAATTCCTAATTTCTGTCTCATCCCTTTAGAAAATGTCTTTACCTTCTCATTTTTCCACTCTAAAAGTTTGAATAAATCTAATAACTCATTTATCCGATTATCAATTTTATCTTTAGGATAATTTTGAAGTTTAGCATAAAATTTTAATAATTGGTAGGCGGTCATATCATAGAAAGCAGGGATATCTATTAGAAATCCCATTTGAGTTATAGTTCTTGAGATTTCACTTAAATCTTGTAATACCCCATGGTTAGTATTGATTAAGATTCTACCAGATGTTGGCCTTAAAAGTTTAGCAATCAACTTAATTGTAGTTGTTTTACCTGCCCCATTAGGTCCAACTAATCCAACAGTTTCGCCTTTATGAACTTCTAGGTTCACATTATTAACAGCAGTTAAATTTCTAAATTTTTTAGTTAAATTTTCGAGTTTAATTACTATGCTTGACATTATTTTTGTTTTTTTTGTATATGTTCTTTAATTTTTAATTTGTTTTATATATTTTATATTTATAATATTATATTGTAGGAGTCCAATACGTGATTTTTCAAGAACAATTAGTGTTTTTCTCAATCAACACAACTTTAAGACCATGCTTAGCTAAGATTTCAGCACATTTAGATCCAGAAGGTCCCGCTCCTGAGATTATGGCATCATGCATGGGATTCAGTGATATTTTCACAGTTACTTATAATGAAATGAATTTGATTACCCCCAACTTTTACTACTATACATACCATTTTTGTCTGTATTATCCGTGTATTATATAAATATATTACTGCATTTTAGCCTTAAAATATTAAATAAAACAAGTTTAATATCAAAAAGGGGTTTTAGAAAAAAATATGAAATTAATAACCTGCCATATTCCCGAAGCCTATCTATCAGGGATAGAAGAATTAGTAAATATGAACTTATATCCTAATCGTTCGGAGGTAATCCGCGTAGCGATACGTGATTTACTTAAAACCGAATTGAGCTCAATTCTAAGGAAAAAGGAATAATTTCAAAAAATTTTTCTTCTTTTCTTTTTTAAGTTCTGACATTTTACAGTACATCAGAACGAGTTAATTATAATTTTATAAGGCGTAAATTCTTTTCATAACTAATGACTTTTTCTCATTTTGATTTTAGATACATTGATTTACATACTCATTTTTTTCCTCCAGATATTTTCAAAGCAATTTGGAATTTCTTTGAACTGCCAGATAAAAATGGTAAACCAAGAGGATGGTTAATAAAATATAAATATTCAGCCGAAAAGTTAGTAGAAATATTAGAAAGTAAAAACGTTGAGAGGTTTTCTACACTTAACTATGCTCATAAAGCGGGAGTGGCGGATTTTATTAATGAATGGACCAATCAATTAGTCAAGGAGAATAAGAAGGCACTTGCTTTTGGGTGTGTTTCACCTGAAGATAAAGATCGAGTAGATTATATCCTTAAAATTTTTGATGTTTATAATTTCTATGGCATCAAATTACAGCTTCTTGTACAGAATTTTTATCCATATGATGAGAGAATGTTTGAAGTCTATGATGTAATTTTAGATCGTGGAAAATGGATTAATTTTCATGTAGGTACAACTCCTTACAGTAATCGGTATGTAGGATATAAAAATTTTACAAGGTTCATTGAGAAATATCCAAACATGAATGTGATTATCGCACATTTAGGAACATATGAGTTTGAAAAATTTTTTAGATTATTAGATAAATATGACAATATTTACTTAGATACAGCTATGGTATATATAGATTTGGACTTATTTCAAAAATGGAAAAAAAATGTTGAACTTCCAACACCAGAATTGCTTTTATCATATGAGGATCGAATATTCTATGGAAGTGATTTTCCAAATATTCCCTATGATTACGAATTTTCCACAAAAGGATTATTAGAGTTAGATTTACCTAAAAAATTTTATGAAAATATATTTTATAATAACGCAAAAAGGATTTTCAAACTGCCTTAGTTTAAAAAGAATAAAATTGAAAACAAAGAAAATTTAATTACTTTTTTACTATATTAACAGCTTTATCAATGATCCTTTTAGTATTTGGGAGCGCTTGATCTTCTAATTCTCTTGAATATGGTATGGTATTTTCAGTACAAACACGACCATATTTAAATGACAATCCTTCTTCTAAAAGAATTGCACATATCTCACCAGAAAGTCCAAAATTCTTATAATCTTCGTCAACAATTAGCACTGCTTCTGTTTTACTAACAGACTTTTTTAGCCCTTCTATGTCTAGCGGAGCTACACACCTTAAATCTAAAACTTCAGCTGAAATACCTTTTTCTTCTAAGATATTAGCAGCCTCAATGGATCTATGAACACCAACACCGACACTAATCAATGTGATATCATTTCCTCCTTTTATTTTATTTAGTTTACCCAAAGGAATTGACTCCCATTTGTCAGGTACTTCTCCTTCTAACCCTTTCTCCGGAACATCAAAGGAGACTGTAGTTCTTCCACCACTTCCCATGTAATCCAGCCAGTAATCAGCTAACATTTTATGTTCGAAATAAATTACAGGATTATCTTCATAGATAGAGGAGAGCATCAGTCCCCCTGCATCGGCAGGATTTGACGGAACAACAATTGAAAGTCCCGGAATATGAGCCAACCAACCCCATAGGCTTTGTTCATGTTGCCCAGCATCACCATAACCACCACCACAAGCAGTTCTGATAACAAGAGGAACATTCCATTTATTCCCTGAAAAGAATGAAATTTTCGCTGCATGATTAAGAATAGCGTCCATTGTAACACCAAGGAAATCCGCAAATAAAACTTCCACAATAGGTCGTAAGCCAGCCATAGCGGCAGTAACTGCAGCACCAACAAAACCACTTTCACTTATAGGTGTGTATTTCACTCGTTCTTTACCGAATCTAATGAAAAGGTTTGGTTTTGGTAAGAGTTTAGGTATCCGTAAAACGTGCACATCTTCTCCCATAATAATTACATTTTCATCCTCTGCCATAGCTTGTTCGATCGCACTTACGATGGCCTGAGCAAATCCCATCTTAGTCATCTTTCACCCCTCCCTTAAAAATTTCTAATGTTTTATAAACTACTTGTTCAATTTCTTTAGTTACTTCTTCTTCTATCTGTTTAAGGCGCTCTGCGTTGTCCTTTAATTTTTTCTGAGTAACGACTAAAGGATCAAATTTTTTCTTAAGTTGTCCTCCAATTTTACGTAAAAGCAAAAAAACCTCATCTAAACTTTCACCAGCATATTGTTTGAGAGAATCAGCAGCTTCGACTAACATGGTAGGATTTCGATGATATCTAAGTAGTGGATCTCCAAGAAAATGTCCTTCCATGTGCACGCAATGTGCGTGGATAAACTGAGGTCCATCATTATTACGCAATTTGGAGATTGCTTCATTTACAACTTTCCAAACTGCTTCTACATCAGTTCCATCAACTTCATATCCTTCTATACCGAAACCTTTCGCTCTATCTATTAATTTTCCTCCTGTAACATTATTCGTAACTGTTGAAACCGCCCAATCGTTATCTTTACAAACGAAAAGTACAGGTAAGTTCCAGACAGACGCTAAATTCATTGATTCAAGCATCATTCCCTGATTCATTGCTCCTTCTCCAAAGAAGGCAACAGCAATCTTTTTTTGTTTTTGATATTTCAAAGCTAATGCAAAACCAGTAGCTGCTGGACCTGATGAGCCTACTATACCTGAAGAGGCAGCCAAATGTTCTTTTGAAAAGAGATGCATGTGACCACCCTTTCCAGCGCATAGACCTTTAGAATGACCTAAAAATTCTAGTAAAATTAAAACCGGATCTATCCCTCGCATAATAAATGGAGGGGTTCCACGATGGTCAACTGCCATAGCATCACCCTCTTCTAATTGTGAAACTACTCCTGCTATAATCGCTTCTTCTCCTGTTCCAAGATGCAACTCACCTGAAATCTTTCCTTTTTCCCATAAATCCGTTACAGCCTCCTCAAAAAGGCGACTACGCAACATGTCTCGATAAAGTTGCCATACTTCTGCTTCGACCATAATTTTCACATAATTAATTCAAATTTTAATCTAATATTATTGATGTTTTTAATTTCATTAATTATACTTTTTTTTAATTATTTTGTGTTAAATCATCTTAATTTAGCGTATTCTTAAACATAAAATCAATTACAATAATGCTAAACTTACTGACATTATAAACATGCCAGTTATAATTCCAATTATTGAATAATGTTCCTTAGCTAATGATCGAGATACAGGTAATAATTCATCTAAAGAAATATATACCATAATTCCACCAACGGCACCCAACATTGCATTTAATACATTATCATTTATAAATGGGAAAAGAATCAACCATGTTAATACTGCTCCTAAAGGTTCACTCATTCCTGAAATAAAAGACCATTTAAAAGCTTTTTTCTTATCTAATGTATAAGCATAAATTGGTACTGCCACAGCAATTCCTTCTGGTATATTATGTAATGCTATAGCTATAGTCAATAATACTCCAAGGTGAACTTGTGTTAGAGTTCCTATAAAAGTGGCCATACCTTCGGGGAAGTTATGAATAAATACTCCAAAGAATATAAAAATAGACGTTTTTACTAAGGAATCATTAACCTTTTCACCACGGTGGTGAGGACGTTGCCGATGACGATGACCATAATGAAGATGTGGTTTGCGTTGACCTTTATTATTCATTAAAATCTCAATAGAATCCTCAAATTCATATTCATGAGAAATTAATACATCAATAATAAACATTACTAGCATTCCTAAAAAAAAAAAAGAAATTGCCATGAGAAACCCAAGTGCTTCTATACTCTTTGGCAACAATTCCAAAAATGAAATTAAAATCATGACTCCTGCAGAAAATCCCATAATGAAAGAAATAAATTTTGGGCTAGGTCTTTTCATAAAAAAAGCAATAAAACTGCCAATGGAAGTTGAAAGCCCCGCTAATAAACTTAATAATAGAGCAAGTATAACAGTTTCCATATTTAAGACTATTATTTAATATTATTAGCAAATAATTATTCGGGTGTAATAAATGATAGTTTTTTAAAATATTATTTTCATAGAGAAAGATTATGAGATATTTAACTAGAAACAGGGTATGATTTAATAAAAATTAGAAAATTTTTTTAAGATTTATTATATTAAGTTAGAGAAATATAAGATAAAGCATATATGGAAAGGTAAATTAAAACATCTTTTAAAAATTTAGGTTATATATAATATGAATCCCTCTTCTTAATTAATTTTATGAAATAATGATTAGAAGATATTATGAGAAAAATAAGTGATACAGACAAGTTGTTTTATTTTGAAAATAATTTTTTCTCTGTAGATGGTGTATGGATGCTGGAGACTGAGAAGGAAGTAGGGTGGGATCTTGCCTTAAAGATTGATACTTCGGTTTGGACAAGACTTTTAAAAATTTTTATCCGACGGATTAAACGTTATTTAAACATTGATACAAATTCTTTAGAAGATTTAATTGAAATAATTACATTTCGGTGGTCCATAGAAGGATGGGATTATGAAATTAAAAAAAATAACGAGTCAGATATAATTATAAATATAATAAAATGTCCATATAAGTCTATTATGGAAAGAAGTGAGAATCGGCGAGAGAAAATTCCCTTAATATGTAAAAATATGTGTGAACCGTTTTATAAGGCTGCTTTTGAGGATTTTAATCATGAAATAAAAATTGAAAGAAAGAAGTTTATGGGATTAGGGGATCATATTTGTGATTTTCATTTTAAAATTTTTAAGAAATAATAATATCAGAACCTAATCAATTTTGGTTGTTTTTAATCATCCATTTAATAATAATACGAGGTTTATTTTTCTGGATTATATTTTTAATTTTCAATATCGACGTTTTAAGAGGAATTTTATTTGAATTTTTTAAATTTCTATAGACATCTAAGAAGGATTTTACCTCTACAGATGAATTTTCAAAATTGTACAATGGTTCTGTACAGGGTATTATTTTATCTTTTGTACCAACCATATTAAAAAGAAAATGAACCAGTAGAACAACTATATTATCTTCTCCCTCTTTTTCTTCAAGTGGAATAACCGCTTCAATAAAACTTTTAGCAATATCTTTACCAAAGGGATTAATTGTCTCAACATTTCCAATCCATTGACGATCTAATATTAATTTAGCCATTATTATTTCACTTTTTTTATTAAGGTGAAATTCAATATCTATATACTCTTGAAATCCACCTGGTTTGAGTATTTTTACGGTAGGAGAGTTTCTTTCACTTGTTATCTCATTAAGATTAAAAAAGGTGAAAAAATCCGATTTTGTTAGTTTTGAATAACTTATAAGTTGAGACATTAATTAATTTAATAATTTATTCGCCATAAATATTCTCGAAATATTTAACTTGCTCTTTTAAGTTTAGAAGAATTATGTTTTTCTCATCATCTGTAATTGAATAGAGTGAAAAGATGAAATCATCAATTTCTCTTAATAATTGATTTGTTAAGGCATTATATTTTCCGTTAGTCATCCTTAGATTTTCGATAATTTTGTTTACTTTAAAATCTATTTCAGATTTAGTATTTTCATTAGAATTTTTTAACGGTAAATGACGGATCATATATTGATTTAAATTTATTGTAGTATCTTTTTGGTTATTAATTCCATAAATGCAATAAAATTGGATTAGCGCAGAATTAATAAGGGCACATAAATATTTTAGTTCCTTTTTTTCTTTATGAAGTAATGAATATATCGAAGAAGTAAAACATACAGGATCTTCAGTATATATGGCTTCTGGTATAATGCTATTATGCTTAATTAATAATTTTGGTTTGACATAGTACTCATAGTTTTCACCCTTCAATATTTTAGAGCTTATATCTTTAAGATTAAAAGACTTATTATGTTTTATAAAGTAATAATTGAAATCCGTTCTAGCTTTTATAAAATAACAAGATCCATCTACATCATTTCTAAGATATTTCTTAACTGCTTTCAAACCTTTGTCTTCTTCCCCTCTTTTCATTTTTGGAAAGTCTATAGAGTTTAAATAGTTAAAATCTCCGATTTTTTCAATTTTATCTAATAGTTTATAAAAATCTATGGTTGTTTTTATTCTGATCCGATTTAATGCTATCGTTTGTTCATTACAAATAGGACATTTTTTCTCAAATGTATAATAGTAATAACTCGAAGTAGTATCATAGTATTGGCAGTTTTTATTTTTACAAATTCTTAATTTATCCAAAACAGGTGTATCTTTGGTTTCTTTTTTTCTATTATAGGATATAATTATATCATTTTGCAAGAAATCTTTAACTTCAATTTTTTCAGAATAATTTTTATTGGTGTTGAAAAATATTATCTGAACCTCATTTGTTGCCCCCTGAAATTGTTTAGATCCAATATCCATGATCTCATAAATTCCATTGCTTTTTAGAAATTGATTTCTAAATCCTAAATATTTTTGTCTTAGGAGATATGATTTTGGACATAGAATTCCAGCATATTTAAAAGATATTTCTTTCCTTGACATTTTCATTAAAAAATTAAGATATATATCTTCAGTTATATTATCTTTTAGTGTAAGAATTTTTTTTTCAATCGGCGCTAAAATGTTTCCATATGGGGGATTAGTAATTATTATATCGAAGCCTTTTGAATTAAAAAAGTCTGAAAACTCCATAGACCAATGAAATCGCTTTATATCTTTCAGATCCTCATTAGTTATAAAATATTTAATTTCTATTTCCCTAATTCCATTTATATCAATAAAATCAGCAATTTTTGTGATTATTTCTAAAGGGATTTGAGATATAAAATTATCTTCTCGATTAGGTATAAATACTCGATTCTGAATTGTAATTGATTTTTTTCTGAATATTAGACCTTTAATAAGTTGCCCTTTATCATCCATCAAAATTTTCTTTTTTATTTCATCCGATATATTAAATTCGATTTTCCCTTTAGCTTTTAGAACCATTGAATGTATATTGGTGAAATTTTGTCTATCAATTTCACTAGGTTTTATTATAATTATTTTTCCAATAATATCTTGTTCTTTAAAATTATTTAAGAGTAAATTATCAAAGTTATAATTATATTGGAGAGTTATATCCTTAATTTCTTCTTTTAAAAGGTTTCGCCTATCACTGTTTCTTTCATTATAATATTCTTTTATCTTGTGATTTCTGTCTTCTAACATCTGAGATAATGAAAACTCCTTTTTATCAGCCCATTCACTGATAGAAACAAATGTTATCTTTTCTCTAGTTTTTTTATCAATTTGATCAATCTTCAGAACAGCCTCAGTATAGCCAATAAAACTATTTCCCTCTCTTATATTATATTCAATATTAGGTAATGGATTTAGAACTAAATTAATAATATCAAGAGCACTAGGGGGTTGAGTAATCCATAACCATAACCTCAATTTACAGATATCAATAGCAGAAGGATTTATATCAATTCCATATAAATTATTTTGAATAATAAATACTTTCATTGTATAGAGATCTTTAAAGGGTCGAACATCATTTTCAATCACTCTTATGTCATTATATTTTAAATCCCATTTTTTAATATTTTTATAGACAAATTTATAAATATTGACGATTTCTTCTCCTATACTGACTAAAAAAGCACCAGAACCTACAAAAGGGTCACATATTTTCAAATCCCTTAGAAGAGCTAAAAGAAAATCGGCGATTTTTTGTTGTATTTGATTTTCATACATAAAAATCTGATTTAATGCATGAATTTTATATTTATAAAATTTTTCATTTATTTTATCTAATAAATAACGATGAAGAATACTTTTGGATATATAGTTAGCTATTTCTGATCTTGTATAATAGGCACCAGTTGCTTTTCGAAAATCCCCAATAGATTTCTCAAAAATATATCCTAAAATATTAGGATTGATATTATTAGATTTTCTTTTTTTTGGAGATTCAATATTAGACGTAAAATTATACCTCTTTAATAGATTCCAAATATCATTAATCGCATCTGAATTAAGGGCTATATTAGGATATTCTTGTTCAAGGTTTGTTAAACGAAATAAACCTCCATTCAAAAATGGTAAGTTTTTGAACTGTTCAAAAACATCCACCCTTTCTTTATCATTATTAAGGACTTTGAAAAACAGATCTCTTAAGGTATTATAATAATTTCTTTTTTCCTCATGAATGAAAATCTCTTCAACAGGATCTATTTTTAATAGTTTCCAATCTAATAAGATTTTAATAAATAATAATCGATGGAAATTTGTACGATAAAAATTTATTTTATTATAATCATATTTCTTATTTTCTAAGAGGGGCCTTCCATAAGATCCAAGAATTCTTATTTTATTATTTTGCGGATCAATAAGCATCTTTAATCTTTTACTAAATTCTTCAAAAAATTGTTTTGAAATTGCTTCACCCCTCTCATCTTCTAAATATGGTCGTTCTTGACCTATAGCAACAAATCTAATAATTTCCAAAATTTCATTGGGCGTCTTCTTGGTTATGACTCTTTTTCCCCTTTTATCAAACTTAAGAAAATACCATTCATTGAAATTAGTAATTATTGCATTATATTCTCTATACAATCCAATTGATTGATGAAACCATTCTAAGGCTTGTTCTATTCCTTCTCCATCATTTTCTTTAGTCAAGTCTTTATTTAATGATTCAATTTCAAATAATAAAGACTTATTTACATCCTTTTTAAAAGATTTATTAATAATTGCTAGATCGGGATATTTGTTTATTGTTTTACCTTTGAATCCATTAATAGAGTTTAATCTTACTTCAGGAACAATTAAATCGTCTGAAATGCCTATTATATTAAATAATTTTTTTATAAAATGGGTAGTAACAGCTTCAGGTTTAGCTCCTTTAGTGTGCGATAAAGGTTTTATATGATTTGAGGATAATGATTTTCTAGATTTATCGGATTTAAGTTCAAAAAGTTGTTCTATTAATTTTTTATCATCTATAATAATTTTTTTAAATTCCTGCTTAATACTTAGAAAAACATCCTCAATGTTAAGATATGTGCTTATTTCCACGTATGAAAGACCTAGATACTAATATTTGGAATAATATAATATCTAAGTATTAATTACGACAAAAATGTAAATAAAGGTTTCTCTTTTTGTTGTATAAATCTAAAAATTAATATCAATAAGGCAGTTTGTCTTATAATTTTAAAGAATATTCTCTAAATTTTTATAGTTAAATATACTTATTATTATTGGGATAATGACGGATAAGGAAAAGAAAAAAGACTATCACGGGATTTCTCCAATAAGTACAGTTGTAAAACAAATGAAAAAGGAGTATGACAAAGACTCTAAGGATTGGAGAGTTATAGGTTCAAAAGATGATAAAGGTAATTCTGATACATTTATTACAAAGAAACCCAATGCTTACTGGTTAAAGTCAAAACAATTGAGCCCTTATTCTGCTTTGAGCATGGGTACAGCTATTAGAAATTTAGATAAAGATATCGATGAAAAGATTGGGAAAAAAATGTCCCCAGACGATATGCTTCGCTTTTTTGGGATGATTGTTCCTATAAAGAAAGATCAGAATGTTATAGCTACTGGTATTGAAAAGTATTCTCAAGAACATGGTAATTATTTAAAAGATTTAATACGTGAAAGAGATCCTAATATCGGGCACGTATTAGGAAGGCGGATTGATAAGGAATTTTCAAAAAAACATCCGCAGCGACGCGGTTTATATATTTAAAAAAAGGGAACTCTTACACTTTATTTTTTAACGAGTTTAAATCGTTTTTATTCTTTATAATTGGAAGACTGCTTGAATAATTTATGGAATTATTAATTAATTCGGTTATTACGTCATTAATTTTTTCAGATCCTGGTTTACCTTCAAGTCCTTTTGCAAAATCCTTGATCTTTTGAACATTAAAATCTTCTACATAGAAGGATAGTCCCTTTGATAACTCTTCAAATAAAAATTGGAAAGATAAGTCAGCATTTCTCTCTGTTGTGAATAATGGTTCTTCTGGATCTTCAAAAGTATATGAGATTTCCACCCAACGGTCATTCTCTGCTGGAACCATTCCATAAATATAATCCTTTGTATGAATCCATAAAGGAGTACCTTTATCGAAAGACGAGTTGACTAAATTTATAAAATCATCCTTACTCATACTAATTCTATTTTGTAGATTTTTAATAAATTTTTTCCTACTATAATTTCAGATACTTTTATAATTAAGTAATTTTAAATTTCTTATTTTAATCTTATCTTTTCTAAAGTTTAAAAAGAATTTTAAATAAAAAGAAGAATTGAAATATAGTATGCGTAAATTGGATTATAAAAAAGTTAGTTCTGATATTCAATCTAGGATTAAAGATTATGTGAACT
Source organism: Promethearchaeota archaeon (assembly GCA_016839585.1). GTDB lineage: Archaea > Asgardarchaeota > Lokiarchaeia > Sigyniarchaeales > SOKP01 > Loki-b32. The sequence goes on along the minus strand of JAEOTZ010000003.1, from coordinate 13,472 downwards.
CAGCAAACGCCGATGGAATTGTAATTGGAATTAGCGGAGGTATTGATAGTGCTGTAACTGCTGCATTATGTGTAAAATCAATAGGTAAGGATAAAGTTATAGGATTAGGTTTACCTTGCTCATCAATACCTCAAGATATAGAAGATGCTAAAAAGATTGCTAAAATTTTAGGAATACAATTTCTTATGATAGATTTAACGAGTGTTTATAATGAATTTATGGAGCACGTTTCTCCTCTAATTAAATCCAATAAAATAGCAATGGCAAATTTAAAGCCTCGATTAAGAATGATGACGGTTTATTTTGTAGGTCAATCCATGGGCAGATATCTAGTAGGTGGAACCGGGAATAGGACAGAATTAGCAATTGGTTACTTTACTAAATATGGTGATGGAGGGGTAGATTTTGAACCTATTGGAGGACTTTATAAATGTGAAGTAAGGGAAATTGGAAAGCTTCTAGGAATCCCTGAAAATATTATTAAAAAACCACCTTCAGCAGGTTTATGGAAAGGTCAAACTGATGAGGGTGAAATTGGCTTAAGTTATGATACAATAGATGAAATCCTCTATAGATTAGATTATAACTTAGATCTAGATGATCTTAACGAAAAAGATATCATCAAAGTTAAAAACATGATAAAATTAGCACAACATAAATTGAAAATGCCTCCCACTTTTAAAATAAACAAAAATTAGTAGTAATGGTTATAAACCTGCAATTACTCTTCTAATCTTATTAATTCGCGAAGAAATTTCATTTAGCTTGAATTTAAGGTCATCACTTTGATTTTTATATTCAAAATCGTCAATATTACCTTTATGATATCGCTTTTCTAAATCTTTAAAGCTTTTTTCTAATGAATATCTCCTTCCTTCCAGAGCAATTAATTCTTGATATAATGCATCTTTATCAGCAGGTAATTCATCAGTAGTTGAAATACTGTCTTCAACTTTAGTAGCGCCAAATTCTACAAAAGGCATTGTACTTGTTTTCTCCTGTAACCCTTCTTTCTTTTTCTTTTTCTCCTCTTTTTTTTTCTTTTCTTTCACTAGCATTCCACCAACACGACCAATAACTTGCCCTGAATTATTAGTCTTTTCTCCGACAGAGGAGAATACATTAAACAGATCTTCACCGCTAGATTTTACGGTTTCTGCTTCTACTTCTTCTACACTAACAGCAGTAATTGTTGGTTTTAAATTAATGGCGAACTCTGCTTTATTAATCTCAATTTCGCTAGACTCCAAAGAGGGCATTTCAGTTACTGATGTAGTTATCTTTGGTTTTGCCTTTTCTTCCTTTTTTTTGGGCTTTTCAATTTCTCTAACTGTGATATCTATTTTATTTTTAACCTTTTGTTCAATGGGTTTACTCTTAACTCTAACTGGAGGTACATCTTTTGGAGTCTTAATAGCTGGAATTTTTATTTTTGGAGGGGGTAGTTTTGATTCTTTTTTTGGTTTTATCGTTTTTACTACTCGTGCCTGAGAAACTTGCTTAAGTGTTTCATCTTTTTTTTCTAAATCTTGTTTTAATGTTTCAATTTTTTCTTTAAGACCTTCAATTTCTCCTTTAAATTGTTCAGAAACCTTATCCACTATTTCTGTAATATATATTTGAGAAGAAGCAGAATTAAATTCAGCTTGAGTTGTTGATGTTTCTTTGATTTCTTTTTTCTCAAATTTAACTGTGTTATCGGTTATATTAATAATTTTTTGTATATATTCAGGTAATTCAGATTCAACGAACCAAAATTCCAGTGTATCCCATTCTTCTAATTTGATGAGAGCATCCTCAAAAAGACGCATGTTAGCTCCTATATCAAATGTATTAATAGTTTTTAAAGATTTTATCTTCCCAATTAATTTATTCCGGGCTTCAATTTCATCATCCGGAGTTGGCTCTTGCTCAGTTAAGAGTAGATAAATATCTTTTATCTCTTGAATCGTAGTTTTTAACTTTTCCTCTTCACTCATAAGAGATTACTTAATTTATTTATTTTAATTCTCTGCTAAAAATTTCTCTTTAAGTATTTAAAAACATTTCACTAATTTATTTTTTTGCGATAAAAAAAGTAATTGATTCTTAATAAATAGAACTCTATTGGATTATTTGGAAAATTAATAAAGATTTAATTGAAAAAAATTTACTTATTTTTTACTGATGTCCCACATTGTAGACAAAAACTTGCTTCTTTTTCTAACTTTATCCCACAAAATTTACAGAAAAAGAAAGTTTCCTCAACTGGCTCTTCAACCGCTAATTCTTCTTCTGGTAAAATTTCTTCCTCAATTGGCTCTTCTGCCACTAATTCTTTTTCTACCAAGACTTTTTCCTCAATTGGTCCTCTTATAAGTGGTTGGTTAACTTGTTTTTCTTCAGGTTTTATTTTTAAAACTAACTTACCACAATAAGGGCAATATGGTCTTCCTTCTTCTATATTTGCACCACAAAAGACACAATATTTTCCTTTCCTCTCGTTTTCTTCAGACATTATTAACTGCAATCAGAAAGATTAAATTAACGATAAAATCTAATAAAAATATATTTTCTTTATTTTATTTTGTAAAATATATTATACTAAGAATTATATAATTTATGTTTCATTGTGGACAAAATAAGACTTTAAAACAAAATTATAAAATAGAAAGAAAAAGGATTTGTTACATTATGATTTTAAAAATCATTAATTCTCAATATATGTTTTATATTTGAAAAAAAAAATCCTAAAAAAAAGGTAATTTAATGAAAGAATAAGTTAAAAAAAAAGCAATTTTTCACTTATTATTTTCTTTTGAATATCAAAAGGCCTATAGCCATGATACCACCAACTATGCTCCAGATTATAGCAATCCACATCCAGATTAATATATCACCAGGGAAGAAAGGATAAAAAATCCATAGAATTACCAAAATAACTGTCCAAATCGTTCCAACTAATTTTTCGTTTTTTTCACTCTCGATCATGAAAAATATTGTACCCATGACAGCACCTATTATGCTCCAAATTATTGCCAACCACATCCAAAAAAAGATATCTCCAGGATAGAAAGGGTAGGTAATCCACAAAAATACTAAAATTATAACCCAAATAGTTCCAATTATATTTTTTGTTTTTTCTGTATCTCCCATTTTATGTATCACCTAATTAATAACATGATTATATTAAATTTCTTTTAATATAAATTATTCTTTATAAAATTATTTTATAAAGAAAGTAAAAAACTTAGGTTTTTTGGTTTTATTCTGTTAGAATTAACAACTTTCAATAAACAAATAGAAAAAAGGTTTTTAATTAAGTATAACTATTTGAGAACTATGAAAGCATTAATTATATATTTCACAATGGGAGGAAGAACGAAAAAAACGGCAGAAGCTATTGCAAGTGCTCTAAGCAATTATGAAGTGAGTTACTTTCCAATAGAATTAACTGGGAAATTTATTGAAAAGATAAAAATGCTAGATAAATATGAAAATAAAGATTTTTCTATGATCGATACTGAACTTAATAATCTTGATGCTCTACCCTATGATTTAATTTTTATTGGTATGCCCACATATGGTAATTTTCCGCCAAAAGTTTTTGATGAAATCTTAGCTAGAATGAGAAATTTTAGTGGGAAAAGAGCAATTGTATTCAATACAGCTCGTTTTACAGGGGGAAAATCAATTGATTATATGAAAGAAAAAGTTGAGGAAGCAGGTGCCCAAGTAATTGAACAAGCTAAATTCAGAAAAGTATTTTGGATCGGGACAAAAAATGCAATCAAATTTGGTGAAAAAATCAATGAAAGACAAGAGTAGTAATAAAAAATAAAAGATCAGGATTTTATCAAATAGAAAGAATTTCCAAATAAGTATTAATTGAGAATGCTAAACGCTATGAGCTATTTTTATTGAAATCAAACTCATGAAAATAATTCTTTGAATAAGAGAGTAATTAACATTTTTAGAAATTTTATAATTCAAAACACTAATATTTAAAATTAAACAAAAATAGAAATTAATGCCCCTCCAGAAAGAGTTTATAGCATTTTAGAAGATTCGTTAAGTTACCCTATATGGAACATTGTCGTAAATGAAATCAAAGAAATCGGACCAGATAAATATTTTTCAAAAACTAATATTGGAGACATTACAACCACTATTAAGGAACGTGTTCCAAACAAAAAGATCTCATCTACTCAGGAAGAAAGTCCAATGACTGCCTATGGAAGTATTTTAGAGCCGAAAGGGGATACAACTAGTGTTACCTTATGGGCAGAATTTGAAAAAGAAGAGAATGAGAAGATGCTCGTGAGAGCAGGTGAAATTTATTTAGAGAGTTTAAAAAGATACGCAGAGTATCTTGAAGAAGGTGGAGATCCGAGCAACTACGATAAAAAAAAGAAATAAAAATTAAAACCTATTCTAATTGGTTTTTTTTATACTTTATCCTTAATTTTTAAATCCAAAATTTTAAACTCGTAAGAATACAATTAATTTGAACAATTTTATAGTTTTGACTATATGATATGGTTGTGTAAGAGCCATTGTAACCATTGAACCAGGTTCAGGACTTCTTTCTTTAACATAAACAACAATACGAGAATTGTATTCTACGATATCTTTTATTTCGATGCTATAACCCCCTGAACCGCGTTGTCCTAAATAAACTGCAATTATTGTGTTTCTTGTGAAATCGATGGTGGGTACATCAGGATGAGGATAAGTGTTAGAAAATGTAATATCCCACAATTCTTCCCATTCATCTTGAGAATTTATTACATAATCTTTTCTATCAGGATGACCACAATAATAACCTTTTGATACTGTTTCAATAGATATAGCATTTACTTCAAGACTCAGAATAAATATCCACGGCAAAAATAGAGAAAATCCAATTAATGAAATGATAAGGATAAATTTATGCTTCATCAAGGAATAATTTTCTTAACATGCTTTTATATTTTACTACAATAAAAATGTAAGCCATTAAATTGAAAATGTAAAATATTTGATTTTTTTAAGCAACTAACTATTTCTACATCAATTCTCACTATATTTTCACTCAAAAAGAATGATTTACCTTTCCATTTCCACAGAAAATTGGAATAAAATTTAAAAAAGCTCTTGACTATATTGTTAATTAGTACATAGTTTTAATAAAAATATTTTGGCGAGACAAATTAAAAATAAGACATATTTCCTTAAATGTAAAAAGTTAATAAGGTGAAGTGATTGGATTGATGAAAAATAAATTACTAAAGTTAAGTATAACACTTGTACTATTATCTTCTTTGGTGTTGCTAAACATTTCAACCTCTATGCCTCCACTTCATGATCAAAAACAAACGTCCACCAGCGTGGAGTTTACTATCCGTAATTCACAAAATCCAGACGAGTTTCTTTCAGTCTGGGACACGACCAAGACAAGTTCTGGTTCCAGTCTTAGTAATCAAGTGACCTTACCACTACAATCGATTGGAGATTACAATTTCTTTGTGGATTGGGGTGATGGGAACAGTGACACGATCACGATCTGGAATCAAGGTGAGGTTACACACGATTATGCTTCCGAAGGAGTGTACACCATTAATATCACAGGAAAGATTATCGGTTGGTGTTTTGATAATGGGGGAGATCGATTGAAAATCCTTGAAATCCAACAATGGGGTTGCCTGCAATTAGGAAATTCGGGGAGTTATTTTTTTGGGTGCGAAAATTTAGAACTTACGGCTACTGATAATCTGAATTTAACGGGAACGACTACTTTATATATGACTTTTAGAAATTGCTATAATCTTGGTAATAGCGGTAACATGGACGGCTGGGATGTCTCGAGCGTCACAGACATGAAGTCTATGTTCTGTGAGGCGTCTTCATTCAACCAGCCCATCGGCAGCTGGAATGTCTCGAACGTCTGGAACATGAGTAGTATGTTCTACTATGCTACTTCATTCAACCAGTCCATCGGCAGCTGGGATGTCTCAAGCGTCACATCCATGATTGCTATGTTCCTAGAGGCGTCTTCATTCAACCAGCCCATCGACAGCTGGGATGTCTCAAGCGTGACAAACATGTATGTTATGTTCTGTGATGCGTCTTCATTCAACCAGCCCATCGGTAGCTGGGATGTCTCGAGCGTTACAAACATGGGGTATATGTTCTGTGATGCGTCTTCATTCAACCAGCCCATCGGCGGCTGGGATGTCTCGAGCGTTACAAACATGAGGACTATGTGGTGGGGGGCTTCTTCATTTAACCAGCCCATTGGCAGCTGGGACGTCTCAAGCGTCACAGACATGAGGTCTATGTTCTATGAGGCGTCTTCATTCAACCAGCCCATCGGCAGCTGGGATGTCTCGAGCGTCACAGACATGGATCATATGTTCTGGGGGGCGTCTTCGTTCAACCAGCCCATCGGCAGCTGGGATGTCTCGAGCGTTACAATCATGGGTCATATGTTCTGGGGGGCGACTTCGTTCAACCAGCCCATCGGCAGCTGGGATGTCTCGAGCGTCACAGACATGGATCGTATGTTCTATGGGGCGACTTCATTCAACCAGCCCATCGGCAGCTGGGATGTCTCGAGCGTCACAGACATGTGGCGTATGTTCTATGGTGTTACATTATCAACGCCTAATTATGATAATTTGTTATTAGGTTGGTCGCAATTAACCTTGCAAACCGGTGTACCCTTTCATGCAGGTTATTCAAAATACAGCTCGGGTGCCGCCGATGAAAGACAGTTTATCATAAATACTTTTGGTTGGACTATTATTGATGGGGGTCTTGCAAGCCCAAGACCATTTACCCTTTCTTCCGATGCAGAAACTCCAGATACCGACGGAGCATTTACTCTCACTTGGACTAATTCCGCTAGCGCAGATAATTACTACGTCTATCGTCATTCTAGCTATATTACGGAGATCAATGGGGACCTAACCCTTTTAGCGTATGAAATCACCGAATTATCATTAATGGTAAGCGAATATTCAAATGGAACGTACTACTTTATCGTGGTTGCGCATAATGAATATGGAGATACACTTTCCAACTGTATTGAAATTGTAGTTGAAATTCCACCTCAAGAAGATGGAAACGGAGGTGGTATTATTCCAGGATATCCTGTGTGCTTACAGTTGATATTTATTATCTTGTTTGTATCTCTAATAATAAAGAAAAAGCATGATAAAATATCCTAATTTTAAATTACTTTTTTTTTTTTTTTAAAACATTTGTCGTGGTAATCTATCCTGTTCTCTATAAAGGAAAGATCGAGCAGATTCATTATATGGCCTCAAGACCAGCTTGTTATCGACATTTTCAAACCTTATGGGATTTTCTGCCATCCATTCTAGACTTACGATTTGCTCATAAGTGATAGTCATTGTAGATTATCCATCAATGTAAAATTTATATAAAAAATTTGATTATATTATCACGATTAATCCAATATACAAAAAAATGAAAATAAGGAAGTGAAGAAGATAACATGATTATATAGGCCTATGAAAATTAATACGACTAAATTATTCAAACAAACCCATGTCAACAATTTATTTTACCAAGAATCCAGATAGAAAAAGATTTGTAGAGTCATTAATATCAGGGTTTACAAAAAATATCGAAGGAAAGGTACTTATAAAAGTAAATCTTGTTTCATATAACCTATACCCTACGACAACGCACCCTGAAATGATTGAAGCAGTGTACGATCAAATTAAATCGAACGCTTCGGAAATTATCTGTGGGGATGGTCATGGTATGGATGTACCTACTAAAAAAATAGAAAATCATCCAATTATAGAAAAATGTAAAGAATTAGGTATTTCTTTCATTAATTTTTATGATCATTCCTTTAAAAAAGTAAAAAGTCCTCGAAGGTTTACATTGAATGTCTCTGAAATCCCATTTCAGCAAGATTTTATAATTTCTCTTCCAATTTTAAAGGACCATTTTACTGTAAACCTTACTAATGCTCTGAAAGATAAATTTGGATATTTATCAAAGACCGAACGATTAAAAATGCACACCAAAATCAAAAATATTAACAAAGGAATTGCTGAATTAAATATTGTACTTAAATCTAATTTAATTATATGTGATGCCTTGAAAGTTTTAGTAAAAGCGCAAGAATTTAGGCATGGGGGAAAAGAAAAGAATTTGGGTTATCTTTTTGCAGGAACAGATCCTGTTGCCTTAGATTTTTACGGTTATGATTTATTGCGTCCAATTTCGATAAAATTGAAAAATATTGATAATCCACTACAGATAAAATATATAAAATATGCTTTAGATTATGGAGTTGGGTCTAAGGATTATAATTTAGAAGAAATTTAATTCTTTAACCTGAGTATCAAAAAAAATGTTTTGATATGGATTTTGTAGATTTAATTGACTGGCTCATTAGAAACGCCGGTCCTGTAATCAAATATCGTACTATTGTTGACGTACGTGATGAACAAAACGTAGGAATTGTTGGGGTAGTACTAAAAGACCTGTTTGCTAGTCCCCTTGTAAAATATTGGTTATCTCGTCTAAAACCAACCGTTGATTTAAAGCAATTACATTCTATTAATCCCGATGCCCATGAGAATGTGATGGGGAAACTTGTCCAACTGGGGATGCGTGCAGGGCTCCAACCTTTTGATAATAAGACTCTTCCATTCAGAACATGGTTATCTGATTATAATGACCATTCAGCACCCTTATCTGTTTTGGACCGACCTTTGTAGCATCACTTCTCTCATATGCGGGGTATGAAAATGTAACACCTGTTCTTAGTCATCTTAAGAATAGGCTAGCTGCACTATATTCCTTTGCCAGAGATCCTGATTTTGATTCTATATATATTGACAAAACGAAAGTTAAGGGATTTCCCAAAGGTCGTCATTATGAATTCAATAATCTTTCTAAAGCATATTAAGAAAAAAATAAATTATTATATCTTTTTCTATTTGCGAACAATTAGCAATAAATTTTGCTATACCAAATAATTATTTATAAATAATTATAATTTAAAGATTCCCCAAGTTTGATAGAAATCTACAAAAGTGTTAAATATTTAGCTAATATATATTAGTATATCCAATCTTTTTAAAAAAATACATATAAAAGTGTAAAATAATGAAAAAGAAAATAAAGACAAAATCAATCTTATTGACATTTGCAGTTATATTATTGTATTCCTTTTCAACTATAAATGATTCTGTGGCACAAGATGAAAGCATAACAATTATGAGTCATGGATGTACTATGTGTAATGTTGAAGAGAATAATTATTTCGTTAGTTGGACTTATACAGGCAATATACCTAATGTATCTATCTATTTCTATAATTTATCTATGACAACAATAGAATATATTATTATAGAGAATACTACAAATCTTGGCACATATGAATGGATTATGCCTGTCGGTCATCCACTTGATGGAGATTACTATCTAGTGGTTTGCGATTCTAATAATCATAGTATACAAGATTTTGTTTTAAGAACTGTATATCCAATACAAGAATTCCATAAACCTTCCCAGAATATACCAGGATATCCTATATTGTTAATTGGAGCGATAATTGGAATAATGAGTGTGATAGTGGCAGTACCTCTAACTAAAAAGTTAAGAAAGAGACAATGAATTTTATAATCAGAGACATAAATACTTTAGATCCTCTAAGAAATGTAGGTGATAAAGGTTTTTTGGAAGTTCTTACCCCGTTTGGAGTAGCTGCCTCTGTAAATCATGGGGTTTTAGTCGATGATTTAGTAGAATTAGTATCAAAAAATAAGTGTTATGATTGTAATTATAAAGGTGATACTTTTATGGTTCACGGCAGAATTGAAGACAAAGAATGACTCGGATGTTCATCTCTCGTTGAATGGATATAAAGAAAAAGATCTTATTTAGCATCCCTCACATGGAAGTGAAGAAGAAATCTTTTTCTCTATTAAACGGGCGTAGATAATTTCTTTTGCTTCACAATGAGAAATCCTATAATAATAAAAATAAAGATAAGAAATAAATTTCCCATTGGAATCTTCGGGTCGTCATCTTCTTTAAAACAATTAGGAAGATCAGGATTCTGACGATTAATAAAATAAACCTTTTTAGTACCGGTTGCAACGAAATAATCACCGCTGGAGGATATCGCTACAGACTCTACACAACACGGAGTCGAGAAGCTCAATAGAGGAGTTGCATTAGATCTATTGAAAAGATAAAAAAATCCATCCGATGTACCTACAGTAAGATATTCTCCGTCTGATGAGATATCTACAGCTAAAACAGCATTACTCGTTGAATAATTCCATAAAGGCATGGAACTTGACCTATGAAATACTGAACATAAATTGCTGCTACCTGCTACAATATAATCACCATTAGCTGAGATTGATACCGATTCGGCAAAGGATGTTAAGCTACGACTCCAAAGAGGAATTGAGCTAGATTTATGAAATAGGAATACTCTCCCATATAAATTTCCTGCTACGATATAATTACCGTTAGTAGAGATGTCAACTGAGAGTAAATCCTTACCAGTTTCATAACTCCATATAGGTATAGAACTAGATTTATTGAATAGATAAACCTTTTCATCCATATAACCACCCCCCGCTACTATATAATTTCCATCTTCAGAAATAGCTACTTCTCCAATGTATCCATCTAAATTGTAAACCCATAACGGGTAGGAATTAGATTTTTCAAATAAATATAATTTATCATCCCAACTACCAGCAACGATATAATTACCGTTTGAAGAGATCGCAACTGACTTTATACTATCTGATGCATCATAAATCCATAGAGGAATCGGGCTCGATCTGTGGAAAAAATAAATTTTATCACTATAATATCCCCCACCAGCTACAATATAATTTCCATCTGCAGAGATTGCTAAGGAATATATTATGCTTTCTGAGTTGTAACGCCATATAGGAGTGGAATCATTTCTATGCCATAAAAATATATCTTTACAATAAGTACCTAATGCAATATAATCACCATTTGATGATATGTCAACCGAATATATAATAGCACATCCAGTATCATAGCACCATGAAGAATTTGACCCTGATAGAAAGGGGAATACATTATTAAAATATCCTCTGTTTTTTTGATATTTAATAGATTGATCATGTAATAAGTATAGTGTATTATTGAAGAAAATAATAAAAAGAACTAAAAATAAAAAACTCTTTTTGAATCTTTTTTTTTCCATGTAAAATCCTATTTTGTTTTTGATATGTTAATAAAAAAGATCAATATCTTCCTTATTAAGTTTAATTCTTGTTATATAATTTTACTAATCTAAAGTTCCATCACATGGAAGCGAAGAAGAGTGGAGACAGCATGATTATATTAATTGGTATTATGAACAGAAAGAAAAATTCCATAAAAAGTTAAGTATACAATAACTCTTCAGAGGTTTTGATTTTGATTATTTTAGGATAAAATATTATTATATCCAAAAATGTTAAATATTTAATCATCAGATTTCTACATAATCCAATAAATTTTGGGTGAAATGTAATAGCAAAAAATAAAAAAATAAAACCAATATTATAAAATTTCCTTAAATGTAAAAAGTTAATGTGATTAGATTGATGAAAAATAAATTACTAAAGTTAAGTATAACATTTGTATTATTATCTTCTTTGGTGTTGCTAAACATTTCAACCTTTATGCCTCCAGTTCATGATCAAAACCAAACGCCCACCAGCGTGGAATTTACTGTACGTAACGCACAAAGTACAGACGAGTTTCTCTCAGTCTGGGACACGACCAAGACAAGCTCTGGTTCCAGTCTTAGTAATCAAGTGACCTTACCACTGCAATCGGGTGGAGATTATAATTTCATTGTGGATTGGGGCGATGGGAGCAATGACACTATCACGGACGGGGATCAACTTGAGAAAACACACACCTTTACTTTCGAGGGAGTATACACCATTAATATCACAGGAAAGATTATTGGCTGGTATTTTAATAATGGGGGAGATAAATTGAAGATCACTGAAATCCAGCAATGGGGCTGCTTACAATTAGGAGGGGGTGGTGGAGTGATGGGGGGGAGATATTTTTATGGGTGCGAAAATTTAGAACTCACGGCTATTGATAATTTGAATTTAACGGGAACGACCACGTTATATATGGCTTTTAGAGATTGCTATAATCTTGGTAATAGCGGTAATATGGACGGCTGGAATGTCTCGAGCGTGACAGACATGAGGTATATGTTCTACTATGCTACTTCATTCAACCAGCCCATCGGCAGCTGGGATGTCTCAAGCGTCACATCCATGATTGCTATGTTCCTAGAGGCGTCTTCATTCAACCAGCCCATCGACAGTTGGGATGTCTCCAGCGTCACAAACATGGGGTATATGTTCTACTATGCTACTTCATTCAACCAGCCCATCGACAGTTGGAATGTCTCCAGCGTCACAAACATGGGGTATATGTTCTACTATGCTTCTTCATTCAACCAGCCGCTCGACAGCTGGAATGTCTCGAGCGTCACAAACATGGGGAGTACATTCGGGGGGGCGTCTTCATTCAACCAGCTCATCGACAGCTGGGATGTCTCGAGCGTGACAGACATGGGGAGTATGTTCGCGGGGGCTTCTTCATTCAACCAGTCGCTCGACAGCTGGGATGTCTCGAGCGTCACAGACATGAGGGATATGTTCTATGGGGCTTCTTCATTCAACCAACCCATCGGTAGCTGGGATGTCTCGAGCGTCACAGACATGGGGCGTATGTTCTATGGGGCTTCTTCATTCAACCAACCCATCGGTAGCTGGGATGTCTCGAGCGTGATAGACATGAGGGATATGTTCAGAGGGGCTTCTTCATTCAACCAGCCCATCGGCAGCTGGAATGTCTCAAACGTCACAGACATGAGAAGTGTGTTCTACTATGCTTCTTCATTCAACCAGCCCATCGGCAGCTGGGATGTCTCGAACGTGATATACATGAGGGATATGTTCTATGGGGCTTCTTCATTCAACCAGCCCATCGACAGCTGGGATGTCTCGAGCGTGACAGACATGAGGAGTGTGTTCAATAGTGCTTCTTCATTCAACCAGTCCATCGGCAGCTGGGATGTCTCGAGCGTAACAAGCATGGTGAGTATGTTCAGTAGTGCTTCTTCATTCAACCAGTCCATCGGCAGCTGGGATGTCTCGAGCGTGACAGACATGGAGAGTATGTTCTATGGGGCTTCTTCATTCAACCAGCCCATCGGCAGCTGGAACATTTCGAGCGTCACAGTCATGTATGATATGTTCGGAGAGGCGTCTTCATTCAACCAGCCCATCGGTAGCTGGGATGTCTCGAACGTGATATACATGGGGTATATGTTCAGGGAGGCGTCATCATTCAACCAGCCCATCGGTAGCTGGGATGTCTCGAGCGTGACAGGCATGAGGAGTATGTTCAGTGGGGCTTCTTCATTCAACCAACCTATCGACAGTTGGGAT
>JAEOTZ010000020.1 GCA_016839585.1 Promethearchaeota archaeon | reverse complement strand
TTCAATTTTTTGGGCAAAGAAAGAAGAGGTTCTAAATTTCGCTATATCTTCTTCCTTTTCTGCTTCTTCTGCTTTCTTTTTCTGTTCTTTCTCATCTTTTTTTGGTAGATATCTTCTTAAGGTATAATATGCTAAGATTGGGTAAATCCATGCTGTAATAGGGTTAGTCGATAGATGTACTATATATTGCATTATATACCCAAAAATCCCCGCAGAGGTTAGATCTCTTGAATATTCTGGACGGATATGAGCCTCATCAAATACAATAATCCAATCGTCTTTATTTCCTCCTAAATCTATATACGTTAACCACTCAACAACATTAATGCCGAATTGACGATTATCATATAATTCAATTAATTCATTATTAAATAAGCTAGCATCTGCTGTAACAAAAACTCGTGTTCCATTTAAAGTTTCTTTTGCCATGAATACTGGTTGAGGATAAATTCCTAGAGGTAAATCATCAAGAGGAAAACCAGGGATCATACCACTCATAAAACCTAAAGTAAGAACATCAGTTTCATTATCAAATTGATCATTATCATTCTTATCGATAAAACTTTGTTCACTTGAATATCCTATATCATCCCACCCAAAAAAACTTATAAAAGGCCCACCAGCTGCAGAAGTTGCTTGCCCCAAAATAACTTGCATACCGGGAAAAACCGTTGGATGAGGATTGAAAGTTTGTATTATAGGATATTCTGCAGTTGCAGTTGGCTCATAGTATAGATGATCACGTAATACTCCATTGGGAAATATAGTAAGAGGAATATCTATCTCTTGAGTTAATAAACTTGCTATAAGTATTTCCCACAATAAAGTGCTTGTAGAACCATGATCATGGCATATAAGTAATGAATTGCCGCTTTTGAAAAAATCTATGAAATAAGGGATTTCAAATATAGGATCATAATATTGATTAGGTCCCATTAAAATTAATAAAATTCTTTTATCTAACCGTTCAGTAGCACTAAGGCTTGATTGTACCGCCATTATTTCATAACCTTGACCTTCTACAGTGTCTCTAAAATCTGAACAACCATTCCAATCTGTGTTATATATCGAGAAATGTTGGTTATTTTTGCCTTGATCAATTATTGGAGCAAGCAATGGAACAAATGCAAAAATAAATATTATTAAAAAGAGGGCTTGTTTGTACATTGATCCTGTTTTAACTTGTTTCCGGGATTGGCTTTGGCGAGTTTTATACACAGAAACATTTCTAATGAATATAATAAAGGCAATACCTAAAAAAACTGCCCCAATATAACATAACAAAGGGATATAACTAAACAAAACAGGTAGATCTCCGGGATTATGCTTCTGAAAAGAGACAATAAATTCACTAATTATAACTCCAAATACAATTAAATATATAGTGAAAAACCCAAAAATTATTGCTTTTGATATATTAATGCTTTTCTCAGAAGCTTTACCTGCTTTAACCATTTTGATTTTGTTTATTATTTATTATTAATGTCAATAAAAACGATAGTTTACATAATTACAACTTATAAGAGAATGATTTTCCAGTAATTTCATTGTATAAATTCGAGAATAATTCGATTGCATAATTTAATTCTTTATTAGTTGGTTCAATGCCTCCATAGATAATATCTTCAATCTTCTTAATAAAGGGGTAAACGGATTCTGGTTTCAATTTCTTTTCTAATTCATTTACACACGCAATTGCGAATTCACGGATAGTTTGATGGGCTAATCTAGGCTTTTTAAATTTGATATTGATAATATCATCGTAGACAAGATAAATATAAGCAATTGCTTCTTTAGGCCTATTAGTTTCAACCAAGACCTTCACGTTATCGAATCTTTGTTTTACATTTATTTCTGGTTCTGGTTGCTTCTTTTTCTTCTTTGCCATTTTTTCTTACCATTGTCTTTTTTTAAATAATTTATTTAATAATTTATTTTGAGTTTATAATTTTTTGTAGTTCATTTTAATTTTTTTTTTTAATATTTTTATTGTAGATTTGAATTTGTAGATTTTATTTAAAAATTTAATACAAAATTATAACCAGTTAGTTGGAAATAAATCGGAGAAAATAATTCACACGTTTTATAAAAATCTTTTTCTGTTATTTTAAAAGGTTTTGCATAGATTACTTCTTCAATTTTCTGGATAAATGGATATACAGTAGCAGGAGTTAATTTTAATTCTTTAACAGACACAATAGCAAAATCTCTAATTGTTTCATTATCCATTCTTGTTCTTCCATATTTCGCATTCACTAAATCCATATAAATTGCATTAAACAAGTAAGATAATGATTCTTCCAATCTTCCTGTATCTTTAAGAATTTTAAGGTTTTTAATTCTTGAGATTAGAGGAACATTTACCACCCGGGATTCTTCTTCTTGTTTTCTATAATAGCGTAATGCATAGACAATAAGACCTGCTATAATAATACCTAAAATCGGAAAAAATATTACTGAAAAAATTAAAAAGGGGGGTAGTTCAGGTGCACCTCCATTTGAAGGTAAAGCAACATCTACAAATATATATGTTGGGGTAGAGCTAATATCTTTTCCCGCATCATTAATTAATTGAACTTGTATAGAAAATGTCCCATTACTGCCTGGTATTGTAAAACTAGAGCTAAATCCCCCATTATTATCAGTTGTATCTCTACTTTCAGGAATTGGAATACCATCATAAATAATAATGATATCTCTATCATTTATTTTAAGTGAACTGTTAGTTAATGAGGATAATTGCCCTGTAATTGTATATCTTGCTCCTACATAGGTACTAAGATCGATATTTAAATCCCAATAAACATCTGAAAATATTTTAATTGGAGGACTTGAAATTTCGGAGTAACCTATAAAAGGAAAATTTGAAAAATTCAACTTTAAAGTGAGTTGACTTTGTAAAGTATTAGGTACTTGAATATCTGAAAGATCTCCAGAAGAACCAGTCCAAAATGAACCTTGATCAATTATATTAAAACCATCAAGCCAGAAATAATAAACTTCCTCAAATGATAATCCTGAATCACCACCATCTCTTAAAAATCCATTTACAGCAAAATATTCTTCAGTGAGTTTTGGGATAGTCGGATCATCATATGATATAATATCAAAATATGAACTGGTATTTACATATATAGTATAATACTCAGGGTTTTCAATAATGCCGCCAGGAGGATCTGTCACATAATTTATTGGAATAGCTTTAAGTTCATGAGAACTATATATATCCAGAGATGGATCAATTGTATAAACAATAAAAAATCTTCCATTAGAATCGGTAAAATAATTATAACTTGGATAATTAATACCATCTACTTGTATTATCACTTCTATATCTGATTTATTAGTGCCATCAGATTTACTATAAATTCTACCTTCAATAGAAATATCAGTATTATGTGTAAATCGTGAGTTATTGACTTCCAATGGGTTTGTTAAATCTAGTGAAGCCCATGTCCAAGATAGTTTTAGGTTGTTATCATTTAATTGAAAACTTTTATCATCATTATAAATAAAGACAGTAATAAAAGTAATGTTAATCAAAAATAATATTAGAAATAAAATTTTTCTTGTGTAAGAAATTCTGTATTTCTTTTTTATTCTTGAATTTAATTTATTCATATTTTTAAGATTCACCAATTGTTTATTGATATTAAGGTGGTCTAAAAACTCGTTGTTCAATCATTTGTACATAAACACCTGCAGATCCAAAATAAACCCAAATTTCAGTATCATCCTCCCAATCACCAACTGTAAATGTAATATTGAAGAACCCAAATCCCTCTGTTAGCCCTAGTTTAGAATCTATAATATCCCCATTACCATCTCTAACAGTTGCATTTATCTCCATTCCACTTATAGGAGTCCCATTATCCCAATATAAATTGCCATATACCCATAATTCATCATTATAATACCAGCCCTCTAATTGTGTGTCATAAAACCCAATAATATAAGTGCCTGCTATAACTTCTAATGATATATTTAAGCTAGTAGTATGAACCATATAATCTGACAGAGAAATTCCTGCTTCTTGTATGCCTCCATTAAATTCAATTCTTACATAATAATCTCCCCGAGGACACGAAATATCAATAAAGTTGAAGAATTGATAATAACCAAGGTCATCAGTTATTTGTATTTGAGATCCAATTAGATAATCTGAAGTAACATCACTATCAGTACTATTAAATAATGTAATTTCAAGAACTAAACCTCTTAGATCTTCTCCACTTTCTTGCACTGTACCATTAACACTGAAGCTGTCAAGATTTCTTATAACAGAATTCTTATCTAAGGAGGTTAAAATATTGACCGTTCCATTTATAATTACGTAAGTTGAATTAAATGTACTCGATCCTGACCATTGTGCCCTTACCTGATGTAGTCCAGCATGCCAACTGAAAATATTTGCTATTATAGAAGCATATCCATTACTCACAGATTGTGTCCCTAATGGGTCCCCTGTATAATAATCAGTAAATGATACATTACCTGTACTAACGGGATTACCATCTATTGTAATATAAACTGAAAAATTAATCGAATCTGGACGGCTGTAACGTTCAGGAAGGTTAAAATCATCATAAAAGGATCGTGTTGGGTTTCCATCTATAAAGAACAATATACTTAAAGCATCTGGATCAATAACTGTTAAATTATTAATGCAAGCAGCAGTACTGGTAAAATTAGTAATGAAATCCAGATTAAAATAATTTGGATAATTACTGCTTGAATAATCAAACCATCCATCAAACCATACTTCTAATGTGTAATTCTTCGCAGGAGTAGATTCTAAAACCTGATAAGTAAGATCGATTTCTCCTGATTCATCGAGCACTAAAGATCCAGACGTTAAATTAAGTAAGTATGAGACATCAGTTGTTCCGTCAAATAAGTGAACTGTTATTTCACCATATTTAATTGGATTTCCCTTGGAATCATTTAAAAATCCATGGATTGTAAAATTTCTATTAGTTAGTCCACTCCTATAAATTGCAGGAGGTTGAGGACACGGATCTAGGAATATATTGATTGGTGCATCTAATATGAAGTACGAATAATGATAATTATTTCTCCATTTAGCATAAATCAAATGAGGTCCTGCTAAAGAATCGCCTATTGGGTATGAAGCATTAGCATAGCCTGATATTGTCTGTACAGAATCAATTGGTTTTTCTTGAGTAACATCATAGAAATCTACCCATTCCCCATTAGGTATCGGTGTACTATCATACTGAATAAGTACAGAAAGATTAAGAGCCACACCACGATTTATTATTGGATTATTAATGTCATAAGAAGGATACCCATTTATCCAAAAATCAAAATATAAGATAGCTGGCGCTTCTACTTTCAATTGATCATCCAAAACTGTGGAAGAACTTAAGGAAACTAAATTAAATGTATATGGATATGGATGACTCGGAGCAATTGTTAGATCAATTGTTCCATAGAAATCCATTCTTAATGTGTAGTTACCAGTTGGTGTAGAACTATTCACTGCAAATGTTAAATCAAAAGTACCAGTTGGACCAGTTTGATAAGGATAACTTTCAAATGGAAGTAAATATGAAGAGTCATCAAAGCCATTACTTATTAGTCTCAGAGAAACTTCTGAGTAGCCTAATGGTCTAGAACTATCAATAGCATCAGTAATATTTCCTATGATATTAAATGTGGTATTACTACCACCTCCAGTACGATTGATCACTCGAGGCGTTGGACCAGAAGAAATGTGAATTGTAGGAGATTCATCCACAATAAAGTAAGAATAATTTTCTTGAATTCCAACTCTTACAAATACTAAATTAGGACCTGATATACAATAATCAAGTACATCGTAAGTTATAGAAGCAATACCATTTGGATCAGAATTTACGCTACCGATTTCAATACCACCTCGAGAATAATCATAAAAGAACACTTCTTTACCTGGTTTTGGACTAAACCCGAGCATAACTTTAGCAGTGAGATTAAGAGTTGAATTTCTTGAAACTACAGGGATATTTGGATTATCTGCTGATGTATTATTGATATAAAACCACACAGACAAAGCTTTAGTAATGTTAAGATCCATTTTATTACTTGAATTAGTTATATCCAATTTTGGATATGGTATTCCATATAAAATCCAAGTTCCATTAAAATCAACTCGTATTTCATATTGACCTGATGGAACAGGGGAATTAATAGTTAAAGTTGTATTAAATTCACCATTATTCCCAGTAATTTGTGATGAAGGCGTAAATGCAGACGGTTCTTCAATTGAAGGGCCTTTATGCAATAATATGAAATTAACCCTTGCATTCTTCACTCGTTTTCTATTTACTGGATCAAATACATAACCCCCGACGTTAGTTTCATCAGGAATAAGATCAGTTCGATTAATTTCAGCGGGATATACACTTTGTAGATTAATTCCTATTGTACCATTTATTGCAGGGATGGTATAATTATAGCTGAAGGCGTCATATCTAGCTTCTATAATGTGGGGACCTACCACATAAGAATCATTTAATTGTACTGATATTTTTGTTATACCAAAATCATCTGTGTCATTTACACCTAGGATTTCGTCAGATGTTCTATCAGTAAAAATAATTGTTCTGTTGGCCACTGAAT
This sequence comes from Promethearchaeota archaeon, assembly GCA_016839585.1. Lineage (GTDB taxonomy): Archaea > Asgardarchaeota > Lokiarchaeia > Sigyniarchaeales > SOKP01 > Loki-b32. The sequence continues at coordinate 10,242 of JAEOTZ010000020.1, read as the reverse complement.
ATGGCCCAAGGGGTATTAAGGTAGCAGTTAGTTTCATTTCATCAGTGGTTCTATTATAGAGTAATTTATCAGAAGTAACAGTGATATTAAATCGATCTCCAGTCATTGGATTTCCACCAGGTCCATAACTATCAAAGAGGATATCCATCTGAACCCATTCACCATTTCCAAATATATCAAATGGCACAAAGATTTCAGCCCAATTGTATAAATTTTTATATTTAATAGCAAAAGTTTCTTCGCCATAATCAGTAAAAGGTTCAATCCATCTGCTGTTAAAGCCAGTTACAAATCGACTTGCTACACCAAAAGCGCGAGAAAATATGCTAAACGCTGAAGCAAAATCTGGCCATAAACCTTGTTGTTGTTCACAGAACCAATCTACTGCATCTCGACCTGGATCTGGTGAAGGAGTATAGTACAAATAAAAATTAGTTTGAAGATAATTCCTAATTTTGTTAGCAATTACAAATGCATTATCATTTTCGTTTATTATAGTATTATTTAAAATATTGTAATGATATTCAAAAAAAAGATTGTTTGCTAGATATGTCTGTAAATTTGGTGGAATTTGTGTAAACATTGTCAACAAATCTAAATATTCTTGAGTGGGGTTTGTAACTGTATCTGCGCGACTATTAATCTCATCATTTGAACGTAAATCTAAACCAAATAAGTTATATGTCATATTTACATCATCGTTAGATGAAAAGAAGAGATCTGCTTTTGTAGAATTAAACAAATTTTTGTATAATTCTGTAGACATTAACGTTGAAACGCTTAAATTATTTAAAGCGTCAAAACTTTCTTTTATTATAAACGGAATAGGAAACAGGGAAGGAACAGCAAGCGAATTTCTCTCGCTAGCATTAGGAGATAATGCCATTTTTATTTTTAATAGGTCTAAATACCAATATTGTGAAGAATAATTATTATAAGTATAAAAATCATCAATTTGCATAGGAACTGAAGTTGACCAATCAGTTCCAGTATATTGATCATAACATTCATATTTCCATAATTTTTCATCCATTTCATTAAAATCAGAATAACCAAATACTCTAAATACTTCCAATTCAGCAGCAGCAGAGGCTAAAAGCGCCATAAGTCCCTCTGAAAATTGACTTAAATCTAGATCATCTGAATCACCATCTAAAAGATCAGATATCATATCAAGTAAATCTTCCAAATCTACTGGGGGTATATCTGAAACATTAAAATCTTCCCAAGGAAAGTAAGGTGTTAATGGTGGAGCAACTTCATCTTCTTTATCTTCTATTGAATCGTTAAAATCGTGTCGTTGAGTACCAAATAGTAAATTTAATAAAACTGTCGAGAAGGCAAACATGGAGATCAACAAAATGGCAATTATAACAATACCCAATGCTCTTTTCTTGTTGATCTTCTTGCCTAAGATATCCTCTCCTATTATTGACATATTAAATCAAAATAAGTCTTATCATTAACTAAACAGAGTTAAAATATTAATCAAAATTATTATATATATAATTTTTCACATAATAATTTAAATTATTAGATAAAACACAAAATTGTATTTGAATCAAAGTAGAAAAATTCTAGAACTTTTTTATAATAAATGAATGAGAGCTAAGCTTTTAAAATTAGATTGTAAACTATAATAATCTTATTGAATTTAGTGTGCTGAATTTATTAAACAATAGTATTTAGAAAATTAAACTTGGCTCTTTAACAAATTATATTAAGATATTTTTCTCTTTGTTAAAAAGATTTGATAAAAATATCCTTGTAAAAAATATCCTAAAAAATGTAAAATAATATACTAATTCAGATGATTAAACATTAAATATTAGTCTAATCTCTTTCCTAGAATTCAAAACCACACTTAGTACAGACATACTTCTTTGCGTAAGTTGGTTTAGGAATGTAACTTATGATTCTTGTTTTATCTTCCACCTCCTTCACAGCAAAACCTGAAGCACCACAGCTAGGACATACTCTTCTTCCTGTTCCCACTGGCATAGATGGACTAGGAGTTGGTGTTGTAGAGGGAGAAATAGAAGGTGTTGTTCCATAACTGGGAGTCAGGGTTTGAGAGGTTATTCCTTGAGCTAAACTAGATGGCATAACTGCTTTAGGTTCTTTTAATTCTTCAATACGTTTTTCTTTATATGCAACTTCTTCTTGTAATTTAGTAATTTGCGCCTGTAATGGCCCAATTTGCTGTTGTAGCATTGAATTATGTTGTTGAAGCTCTTGAACTTGCTGTTGTAATCCAGGAATATGAGCTTGTAGTTGAGCATTTTGATCAGTCAATTGTTTTACTTGTTGTTGATAAGCTTCAGTTGAACTCTGAAGAGATTGTAGTTGGTTTGTTATCCGATTCACTTGACTCTCTTTTTCCCGAACTATAGCATTGAATTGCGAGTTTTGGGTATTTAATTCATTTATTTGGGTTTGTAATTGATTTATAGTAGAATCTTTTTCTTGGAGTTGTATTCTAACTGATTCGTATTCATCTTGTGAAGGACCTATTGAAATTGAAGGAGTGGAATCTAAAATTGGAGGTGGTATATTATCCATAATAGGTGGTGGAGTTGATTCAAGTGTGGGTGGAGAAGGTATTTGTTGGGTAGGAGGGGCAGGAGGTGTTGTAAGAGGTGGTGGAGTAGTAGGTGGTGTAGCCGTGGGCGGTGGCATTGAAGGAGGAGGTGTTAAAGGGGTTACTGATGGTGGTGGCATTGAAGGTGTTGAAAATGGTTTTTTTTCATTATCCTTATCCTTATCATTTCTCTCATATTCGTCTGACATAATAATCTCTCTATGATTTTTTTATCTTTAATTTAATTATACAATAATTAGTGCAATTATAATAATAGCATAAATGTAAATATAAAAGTGTTTTGTAAGTAACTTCTTAAAAGCATTCCCAATATGGTTTTAGTTTTTCTTTCAGTGCGGGAATTAATTTATAATTGAAATATTCTAGCAACTCTGTTCTAGAAGATCTTGATTCTTCAAGTATTAGATTATCATCCTCATTATTAAGTACTTTTAGACAATTATAAACACCCCGAGCTTGTTTATCTAGTTCGTAACCTCCCTCTAAAGTTATAAGAATTCTTTCATTAGCATATTTTTGTGCCATTGATTTTATTTTTTTTAGATAGTTTGCAGGTGCTTGGTATGTCCAATTCATATTTGTGTAATCAGTCCAATGAGTATCAAAACCTGCAGAAATTAAAATAAATTCTGGTTTAAATTCATCACAAATAGGAGCTATTATTTCATTAAAATAGATAGGAATAACATCATCAGCAGAGCCTGGTGGCATTGGATAATTAATGATTCTACCTTCACCCTTCCCTGAACCTACTTCGTCTATAAACCCACTTCCAGGGTAGAGTGTTCTACCATCTTGGTGGGAATTAAATATTACTAATTCGCCTGAATCTGATTTAGGACCCTGATAAAATATATCTTGAGTGCCATTACCATGATGGCAATCCCAATCAACAATAACTATTTTTTTTATTCCTTTTTCTCTAAAAAGATATTCTGCAGCGACAGCAATATTATTGAAGATGCAAAATCCAGCAAATCGATGTGAATTAGAATGGTGTCCAGGAGGTCTTACCAATGCGAAAGCATTTTTTATGTTATTATTTAATATCTCATCTATAGCCTGCAAATTTCCACCAGTTGAGAATAATGATGCTTCATAGGTTTTAGGGGAAGCTACTGTATCCATATCAATTGCCTGAAGACGGCGCGTTTTAGCGCTTAAGTCACATATTTCTTGAATCTCTTTGATTAATCTTTCTTGGTGGACATATTTGATTTGGTCTAATGTTGCTTTTCTTGGTTTAATGATTTTAAAGTTTGGATCTTCAAGTAAATGTTGTTGTTTTAAAAAATCCATTATCGCTATCAATCGTTCATGGCTCTCTTGATGCTGTAGTTGAGTTCCAATATCATGTTCTAAGTAAATATCGTCGTATACTATGCCTGTAGTCATGACAATTTCTCTCTATCTTTCTTTTTTTAATATTTTGAACTTAATTAGTTTATTATTTACATATAAACTTAAAAAAGTTACTTCATAGAATTAATTATATATGAACAAGACCATTAAATACACGCTTAAAATCATTGTAATTGGAGAACCTGCTGTCGGTAAAACCAGTTTAGTTAAAAAATTTATTACAGGGCAATTTTCTAAAGACTATCGTTCAAGTATAGGAACAAATATTTTTACTAAATATATAAAATTAGAAAATGATATCGATATAAAGATACAGCTTTGGGATATCGCTGGGCAAGAACGTTGGATAAGTATGAGACCATCTTATTATGCAGGGGCTAAGGGGATTATTATTGTAGGGGATTTAACACGCAGGAATACATTTGATCAAATTGAAAAATTCTGGATCCCTGATGTAAAACAATACTGTACATATGCTCCAATTATTTTGTTCGCAAATAAGAATGATTTAGGATTTGAATTGAGTGAAACAGAGATTAACTCTTTAGAAAAGAGAACAAATGCTATTTCTATTATTCATACATCTGCAAAAACAGGAGAAAATGTTGAAATAGCATTTAAGAATATTTCGAAAGAAGCATTAAAAGTGTTCTATTAAAAAAAAATTTATTTCAAACTAAATTTATAGGAATTTATTAATCTATTTTATTTGTAAACTTAATTTGGTTACTTTTTGGTTCGTAGAGGGTTCCTTCTTTAATCAACTCATCTAACGCGTTCTCTATGAATTTTTTATCTAAGTTTTCTTCTAACTCTAAAATCTGGATTATGTTGGATTTTTCAAGCGCTCTCCAACTATTTTCTTCAAAGATTTCTTTTAATTTGTCCAGAATAGTTTCTAATTTATTCAGATTAGTTCTAGATTGTCCAACAAAAATTCTATCCATATCAATTTTACCAGTTGTTTCATCATAGCCTGTATCTTTAAGATATCTCTTGAATATTTTAATAATATCTTCTACGTCTTCCATAAGAACTTTATTTCTTAACGCCATTTTAGCATAAGCTTCACTAAGTCTGACTAAAGCATCTAAATTTCTAGCTAAAATTGATATAATGGCGTCTTCACTATCATATTGACCTCTTAATTCAAGGTAGAATTCTTTTATTCTTTCTTTAGCTTCATCAGATAATACAGGATTACATGTTCTTCTAGCGTGCTTAATATATTTTTTTAAAAGATCTCTTGAGATTGGTGCCACTGAACTATTACTTTCTTCAAGTGATGCTTCTGATGTTATCATAGAATTTTTTAAAATAAATTCGGCCATTTGAGCATCATCTGCGGGATTAGGTTTATCAACGACTATAAAAATTAAGTCAAAACGAGATAACAGAGAAGGTGGTAGTCGAATATTTTGAGTTGGTGTTTTATACCTATCATATCTTCCAGAATAAGGATTGGCTGCTGCAATGATCGCAGTTTGTGCTTTCAATGTAGCAACAATTCCCGCTTTAGCTATACTTACAGTTTGTTGTTCCATAGCTTCATGAAGTGCAGATCTATCAGCAGTATCCATTTTATCAAATTCATCAATTGCTGCAACTCCTCCATTTGCTAAAACAACAACTCCTGCTTCAAGGTTCATTTGACCTGTATCAGTATCTTTAATTACTGCAGCGGTTAAACCTACCGCTGTTGAACCTTTTCCAGAAGTGTATAATCCTCGTGGTGATACTTCTATAGCACTTTTCAAGATTTCTGATTTCCCAGTTCCAGGATCTCCTACAAAAAGGACATGGATATCACCCCTTTTATAGCCTCCCCCGGGTTTTTTCTTCCTTGTTCCTGCGAATAAGCTTAAAGCTGATGCCAGTTTTAGATCTTCTCTCCCGTATATATCTGGAGCGATTGATCGTGCGATTTTTTTTTGAATAAATGGTTCTTTTGATAGATCTTCAATTTTTTTCTTATCTTCTTTAGTTAAATCAATTGCATCTTCTGTCTTATCTTCAGGATCTATAAAATTGGTGTCAAAATAAGTCTTGAACAACGTAGAATTATTACTTTTAATTGATTGTGCTAATACAGATTTAAAAATTCCTGTAAACTTTACTCTATCTCCTGGTTTTACAGTATCAACTAGATTATATGTCAAAATTCCTTGGACGGATCTAGGAATTCTTCCAGGAGGTAAATCTTCCGGAATTTCCTGAATCATAATATTCTGCCAATCAATAAATTCTGAATGTTTTGATATAAGTATAAAATCAGTTTGAGCTTTCGCTTTACAGCGTTTATTTGTACAGAATTTAGGCCATCTTATGCTTGAAGTTAATTGAGGTATATCAATCTGAGCTCCACATAAATGACATATGAAAGTTGCTTTTTCCAATTTTGGTCTAATAGTAGAACATCTGACTAAAATACCTTTCGACCAAACTAGTGAACTAATATGCTTTGCTCTTAAACCTCTTAAAGGGATTAGTAATGGACTCATTTTATCCTTTGTAGTTATTCTCACAAAATAATCTGGGTGATTCAATTGTGTTCCCTGAAATTTTAATAAATTCTTAAATGCCTCCACAGCGTCTTCTAGTAAATCTTCAGGATCTTTTTTTAGCATTTCTGCAATATCAGGATCACTCGCTAATAAATCTTCAAATAAAACAACTAAAGTATTCTCACCTTTAGCGTAAATTTCATTAATTTGATCTTTATACTTATACACCCCAGGTGTTTCTTGAAATGATCGATAAAAATCCTCAAAACGCTGAACTTTATTAATCGGTTGGCTAGGGTTTGATAAAGGTATTGTCATAGGAAATCATATCAAATTTTTTCAATATACCTAATTATAATTATAGATTTTTAATCTATCCTATTAACGATTTGACTTTTATTATTAGGTAAATAAATATTTATTAAAAGAACAATATGACGCGGGATTTACTGAATTGTCGTTGATCTAATTAATAGCTTAACTTTCTTTAAGTTGTTGTAGAGTTGCACAAATAATAGGATCTTGACTCATTTCACATCTTATTTTCAGTAGGGATATTACTCTTTTCTTTATTTTTTCATCTTCATACTTCACTGTTCGACCCAAAATTAATGCTATTGAACGTTGAATTTCTAAAGAACCTTCACCACTTAGATTTTGTAATAATTTATTTAATATCTTTTCAAATCCTATTTTTTGTATTATCGCTACAAAACTGTTGATACATCTTGCTCTTACTTCTTTTGTTTCATCTTCCAAGAGAATTGCAATATCATCAAAAATCTGTTCGATTTGATTGCTATAAATATGGATTAATCCCGCTGACGCTTCTCTAACTTTAGAATCAGTACTTTTTAAGTTATTTATAAGATTATCAAATGGAATATGAGAATCGTTCACCTCTCTAATATTAGAGAGCATATTCAAAACAGACCTACGAACCCAATTTTGCTCGTCATTTAATAAAGAAATAAGTTTTTCAATAATTTTTTCCTTATCTTCGACATGATTTATAATTTTACCCAAACTTGAAACTGCTGCTTCTCTAACTATCCATTCATCATCGGTTAATGCTCTATTTATCAAAATATCAACGGTTGATAATGGAAGATTATATCCAATAAAACCTAGAATTTTTACACTTGTTTCACGAATAAATGAATCTTGATCATTTAGAAAATTTAGAATTTCTTGAACTGGGATAATATCAGGTGATTCTTTTGCAATTTCTAATAAAGATTTAGAAAAAACAATCTTCGTAGATAATTCTTGTTTAATTATTATTTGTAAAAATTCGGACATAAAAGGTTTCATTAAAGAGGCATCTTTTTGTGCTATTTTTGAAAGGATATTTGATGCTGTTTTCTTTGCTTGTTTGTTTTTATCCCTTTGTAATAATATTAGGATAGGTTTTAAATCAACGTATTCAATGAATTCTTCTATTAAACCATCTATTGAATTAAGAGCATTTAATCTTATATCATCATTTTCATTGGTTAAATAATTTAATAAAAATGGAATTATATATTTTGGATCTCTTTTACCTATCTCTATTAATGTTTGTGATATAATTCCCTTTGTAATATATTTCGAATCATCTGGTATTTTTATTAAATTTTGAACTATTAAATCTGGTGTGCTTTTATAATTTTCTATTAAAATCTCCGAAACATTTTCCTTTAATGGATTATTTTCAAATTTTATAAATATTAAAAAAGTCTCCAATATCTTTTGAGGATTATGTTTCCATAGTTTTCCTAGTAAAGAAGTGATACTCAGTAATATCTCAAAATTATTTGAATCTATTTTATTAATTATATTGTCAATATCTAACAAATCTGGTTCTTCTTCGAAATATATTAGGAGGACTTTTATCGCAGCTTGCCTTGTTCCTTTACTTGAATCTGTTAAACTGTCAAGGACGGGAAAAATCGGAATATTATTTTTTTTGAAGTTGCCGATTTGTGCTAGAACCTCATAAATAGATGTTCTAACTGAACTAGAAGGATCTTTCATAAGAGGTAATATTTTAGAAATCAATTTTTTATTTATTTGTTTTGTATTAAGATTTTTTAGGTTTTTAACCGCTGCTGAGCTGATTTCATTATTAATATGAAAAATTTTATCAATAATGATATCAATAGGAAGAGTATAAGATGAAGCTGCTAAAAGATTAAGAATTTCAACCTGAATAAGACTGTTGGGGTTATTAATTAATTTTTTAACATTTACATTTAATATTAAGTCACGGTTATTCTTTATCAATCTGCTTAATATTTTAAGTCCCAATATCTTCATTCTCCATTCTGAATCTTCAATAATATTAAAAATTATATTTTTAGGGATCTTTTCTACAGAATCTATGTTTGCTCTTAATAAAATTTTTGTAATAGGGATACTTTTATCATAATTTGGGGACTCTAATGCTTCTATTATCCAGGGTAATAATAATTCTGGAACCTCGTTTTCTAATTGAATCAAAATTTTATTGCTTATTTTTCTCACATTTGGATCATAATCACAAATACCGTCTATTATTGGGTTTTTAAATTTCCATTCATTAAGATTTATTTCATTCTTTAGAGGAATTCTTTCAAACATTAAAATTAAAGTTTCTTCCGCGTGTTTTCTTATTTTAGGATTACGGTGTTTAATAAAATTAAATAAAGGAATTGGATCAAATGTTTGGCCACATTCAGTAATTTTTGAGTACCTAATATTTAAACCAAATTCATTATTTTTTGATATAATAAAATAAGAAGTAAAAATAACTAAAACAATTTCTTCAATAACGGCTGCCCAAGCAAACATATAGAAATTAGAGTAAATTTGGTTTGTAATAGCCCATAGATTAAAAGTATATTGTAATTTATCAGGATTAACGATTAAGAAATTAACTATTACATTAATTCCTATCGATGCCATTAGATAAGCTGCAAAATAAATATCAATTCCTCTGTATTTTATTTTTCTTCCCCAAAAACGTGTAAAATATCCTAATATTCCAAATAGAAGGGTTACAAAAACGAAGACTGATGTCATAGTTGAAATTGCTATTGTTCGAGTAAAAAAGAACATGATCGTTTGGACTAACGAAATCCAAGCCCAGACAAAAACAAACAACATCAAACCTAGTATTATGTAAGACCCTGGATCCGATATGAATTGTTTCATTCCTCTTTTACTATCTTCAAAATTAAGAAAAATAGATCTCCTTAGATCTGGTATATGATAATAAACATTTGAAATACCTGCTATATAACCCTTGGATCCATAAAAAGTTAATATCATAAGAGGATAAACAAGCATCCAAGTTATCCATATCATGATAAAAGGCAATCCCGTTATCGATAGTAAAATGGGAGGGATAATGAATACAATTAGATAAAAAACTAAAGCAATTAATACATTTACAAGTCGATTTCCTGACAGATTTATAATCTTAGTACTTAAAAATTTATGAAAAGGAGTCAATCCTTCATCTGATTCTTTACTTAAAGCAATAAATAGAAAGTCTATTAATGGATAAAATGAAATATAACCTAAACAGAACATAAAAGGGACTAATAATACTAAAGGATGTACATCAGGGGGAGTAGTTTCTGGGTCCCAAAATTCCGGCGTTCTTACAGTAAAAATAACAGCGACTGTAAAAACTACCATGATTGATAAACCAAAAATAATTCCATAAATAATACATTGGATTCGGTCTTTATTTCTAAATTCTCCTTTTTTAACTAGTGCTACTTGTCTATAAATAATAAAGAATCCAAG